>NZ_JBIVRQ010000021.1:0-73444 GCF_044755745.1 Micromonospora sp. NPDC092111 | reverse complement strand
CGGGGGGCCGCCCCCGCGGGGGGGGGGGCGGGGGGGGGGGCGGCCCCCCGGGGGGGGGGGGGGGGGGGCCCCCCGGGGGGCGCGCCCCCCCCCCCCCCCCCCACTGGCCGCAACGGGCTGGGCTGGGCCGGGCCGGGCCGGGCTGGGAGGTCAGCCGACGCGGGCGCCGGCGACCGGGCCGTGGGCGACCCGGGCCTCCCGGCACACCCCGGCGGCCTCCAGCCCGGCGGCGATCCGCTCCGCGTCGGCGGCGTCGAGGGCCAGGAAGACGCAGGTCGGGCCGGAGCCGGAGACGATGCCGGCGAGCGCCCCGGCGGCCTCCCCCGCCTTCAGCGTGTCGGCCAGGGTCGGGCGCATGGCCAGTGCCGCGTCCTGGAGGTCGTTGCCGAGGCTGGCGGCGAGCACCCGGGGGTCACGCTGGCGCAGCGCGGCGAGCAGCCCGTCGGTGCTGCCCAGCGGCGTGCCGGCGGTGCCGGCGGCCCGGAGCTCGTCCAGCTCCCGGTAGGCGGCGGGGGTGGAGAGGCCACCGTCGGCGACCGCCACCACCCAGTGCCAGGAGGTGGCGCGGGCGAGGACCGGGCTGACCGCCTCGCCCCGGCCGGTGCCCAGCGCGGTGCCGCCGTGGATCAGGAACGGCACGTCGGAGCCGAGGTCGGCGGCGATGCCGGCCAACTCGTCCCGGGACAGCCCGGTGCCCCAGAGCGCGTCGCAGGCGACCAGGGCGGCGGCGGCGTCGGCGCTGCCGCCGGCCAGCCCACCGGCGAGCGGGATCTGCTTGCGCAGGTGCAGTCGGGCGTGCGGCATGACACCGGCGTACCCGGCGAGGGCGTGGGCGGCCCGGATCGCCAGGTTGGAGTCGTCCAGGGCCAGTTCACCGGCGCCCTCGCCCTCCATGGTGAGGGTGAGCGTGTCACCCCGCCGGGCGGTCAGCTCGTCGTAGATGGAGATCGCGTGGTAGACGGTGTTCAGCTCGTGGTAGCCGTCCCGGCGCAGCGGGCCCACCCCCAGGTGCAGGTTGACCTTGGCGGGGACCCGGACCCGGACCGGTCCGCTGCTGCCGCGCCGCTCGTCGTCGTCCGGTCGCCAGGCCTCGGTCACCGGGTGACGTCCCACGGGCACAGGCGGATATCGAACGGCATCTCCACGATCAGCTCCTCGGTGGAGTCGGCGGCCGGCCCGTACCGGCCGGCAACCAGGTCGTACGCGCGCACGTGCGGCGCACCCTCGGCGGGCACGGCGCCAGCCTACTGTGCGGCGGACCCGGCGGACGGGGCCGACGCGGCGATCGCGGCGAACTGCTCGACGGTGAGTGACTCCCCGCGTGCACCGGGGTCGACGCCGGCGGCGGTGAGCGCCGCAGCGGCCCGGTCGGGGCCGCCCGCCCAGCCGGCCAGCGCCGCCCGCAGGGTCTTCCTACGCTGTGCGAACGCGGCGTCGACCACCGCGAACACGGCCTGCCGGGCGACGTCGTCGCGGGGTGGTTCCCGGCGGGTGAAGGCGACCAGGCCGGAGTCGACGTTCGGTACCGGCCAGAACACGTTCGGTGGCACTCGGCCGGCGGCCCGGGACCGGGCGTACCAGGCGAGTTTGACCGACGGGATGCCGTACACCTTGGAGCCGGGGCCGGCGACCAGCCGGTCGGCGACCTCCTTCTGCACCATCACCAGGCCGTGCCGCAGCGTGGGCAGCTCGGCGAGCAGGTGCAGCACCACCGGCACGGCGACGTTGTAGGGCAGGTTCGCCACCAGCGTGGTGGGCGGCGGGTCGGCCAGTTCGGTGGCGGTGATCCGGAGCGCGTCGGCCCGGTGCACGGTGAGCCGGCCGGCTTCCGGGCCGGCGTGTCCGGCGGCGGTCTCCGGCAGCGCCCCGGCCAGCACCGGGTCGATCTCGACGGCGTGTACGTGCGCGGCGGCCGGCAGCAGGGCCAGGGTGAGCGAGCCGAGGCCGGGGCCGACCTCCAGCGCCACGTCGTCCGGGGTGAGGCCGGCGGCGGTGACGATGCGGCGGACGGTGTTCGGGTCGTGCACGAAGTTCTGGCCGAGCTTCTTGGTCGGGTTCACGCCGAGGCGCGCGGCGAGTTCCCGGATCTCCGCCGGTCCGAGCAGGTCTGCGGCCATAACCCGACAGGGTACGGGTCGCCCGCGGGCCGGCTCAGCCGACCGGCGTCTTCGGGTCGGCGGCGAAGTGGCAGGCGGCGAGGCTGCCGCCGGCCCCGGCGACCAGCGGCGGCTCGGTGCTCCGGCAGCGGTCGCGGGCGATGCCGAGGGAGGTCGCCGGGCTCTCGACCGGCCCCAGATCTTTTGGAGGGCCCCGCGTGAGGCGGGCTGCCGCAGCACGGGACCGTCCACCGTCGACGGCCGGTCGCGGCGTGCACGAGGTGCCGGGCCACGCTGCCGTGCGGGTCCGTGCGGGTCCGTGCTGGGTCGGCGCGGCGGGTCAGGCCCAGGGGCCGAAGACCCGGTCACCGGTGGCGGAGATCGCCGCGCACAGCTCGTCGAGGTCCACGCCGGTGGTCTCGGCGAGGGATCGCACCGTGAGCGGGATCAGGTACGACGCGTTGGGCCGCCCCCGGTACGGCATCGGGGTCAGGTACGGCGCGTCGGTCTCCACCAGGATCTGGTCGATCGGGGTGAGCGCGGCGGCCTCCCGCAGTGCGGTGGCGCTGCCGAAGGTGACCGTGCCGGCGAAGCTGAGCAGGTAGCCCCGGCGGACGCACTCACGGGCGAAGTCGGCGTCGCCGGAGAAGCAGTGCAGCACCACCGTGTCCGGGGCGCCCTCGTCGTCGAGGACCCGCAGCACGTCGGCGTGGGCGTCCCGGTCGTGGATGACCAGCGCCTTGCCGTACCGCTTGGCGATGGCGACGTGCGCGCGGAAGCTCTCCTCCTGGGCGGCGCGCCCCTCGTCGCCGGTGCGGAAGAAGTCCATTCCGGTCTCGCCGACCCCCCGCACCCGGTCCCTTCCGGCGAGCGCCTCGATCTCGCGCAGCGCGGCGTCGAGGTCGGCCAGTCGGGGTGCCTCGTTGGGGTGCAAGGCCACGGTGGCGAGCACCGCCGGGTACCGCTCGGCCGCGTCGGCGCCCCAGCGGGACGACCCGACGTCCACACCGACCTGCACGAGGCGGTCCACGCCGACGGCGGCGGCCACCGCGATGGCGGTGCCGACCGGGTCGGTGGCGTCACCGCCGCCGGGGACCCCGGCCTCGCTGACCGTGATGTCGAGGTGGGTGTGGCTGTCCAGCACGGGACGGGGCAGCGGCTCCGGCGCGGGCGGGAACTCGCCGGCCCGGCGGGCGGCGCGCTGCTTGCGGGATTCGGTCGGTCCAGTCATCGCCGCCAGCATCACACACCCGGGCCGGTCGCGTTCCCGCGAGGCCACCGGACGTTCATCGGTTCGGCATCTGGTCGGCTTAGCGTCGCCGGGGTGAGCGTCACCCCCCAGGCCAGCGGCGCCGCCTCCGAGCGGACCGGGTTGCGTGTGACGTACGACGGGGTGGTCTATCCGGCGGAGGAGATCGCCCGGGGAGCCGCCTACGAGCTGTTCAGCGCCGACGAGGCGACCGGCTTCGAGTGGGCGCCCCGGCCGGGCACGACCTGGCCGTGGCGGCGGTTCGTGCACGTCACCGAGGTCACCGAGGTGCAGGGCGGGAACGAGCCGGCCGAGGAGCCGGAGGCGCCGCTGCTGGTGCCGCTGCACCGCAACCGGAGCTGGTCGTCGGTGCACCAGCTCAGCCAGCAGCCGGCGGCGGCCGACGACCCGACACTGGCGGCGGTACGCGGCTCGGCGACGGTACGGCGGGGCACCCGGATGGTCAAGGTGCTCACCGGACGGCAGCTCGCCGGGTACGTGCGGGGCTGGCTGCCGCACGGCTTCTGCTACCGGGAGCACGACATCGCCCACCTGCGTACCCCGGCCGGGCTGGCGGTGCTGCGCGGCGACGGCACGAGCGGCCGGGAGGGCACCGACATCGGGTACGCGCTGCGGTGGCGGGCCGCCGACCCGGGCGACTTCGACGCCCCGGTCGGGGAGACGTACCGGGGGCTGCTGGCGTTGCCGCCCCGGGACCGGCTCGGCCCGCCGGTGCTGGGCACCGGCTTCGTGCCGAGTTCGGCGCAGCTCATCCCCGAGTTCGTCACCCGGGACTTCGCCGACCTGCCGATGCCGGCCAACGCCTCGCTGCTCGCGTACACCGCCGAGGGCACCGAGGTGGTGCTCTACACCTACCAGGCGGAGCAGCGGGGCTGGCTGCGGATGGTCGGACCGCAGTGGCGGCACCTGCTGGCCGCGGTGCCGGGGCTCTCCCCGGACCAGGAGTACGTCCCGACCGGGGACGTGCCCCGCTCCACCCAGTTGGTCGGCAGCTACGCCGGCGGCGAGTACGAGGCGGTGGCGGACCTGCCGGGCGGGTTCCGGGTGCTGGCGATGACCCGGGCGGCCCGGTTCCCGGTGGACTCGGTGGCCCGCCGGCTGCGGTACGCGCGGTGGCGGGGCGTGCCCTGCCTGGTGCTCCGTGAGGAGGCGGGCTGGCTGCGGCTGCGGCTGTGCCGGCCAGATCCGGATGCGGTGGTGGATACCGGTGCGCAATGCCATGAACGGGGCGTGTACGAGACCTGGGCGCCGGCCCCCGAGGTGACCGACGACCAGGTGGTGGACCTGTCGTACCTGGTGTGACGGTCGGGCATAGCCGGGAGTCGGGCGGGAATGCGCGCGGCGTAAAGGCACTCACCGAGCCCGACCTCAGGAGACGAGCATGCCCTTCATCACCGTGGGGACGGAGAACTCCGCCCCTATCGACCTCTACTACGAGGACCACGGCCAGGGTCAGCCGATCGTGCTGATCCACGGTTTCCCGTTCAACGGGGCGACCTGGGAGAAGATCTCCGGTCCGCTGCTCTCGGCGGGGTATCGGGTGATCACCTATGACCGGCGGGGTTTCGGCAGTTCCGCGCAGCCGGCGATGGGGTACGACTACGACACCTTCGCCGCCGATCTCGACGTGCTGATGAACGAGTTGGACCTGCGCAACGCGATCCTGGTGGGCCACTCGATGGGCACCGGTGAGGTGACCCGCTACCTGGGCGCGTACGGGTCGAACCGGGTGGACCGGGCGGTGCTGTTGGCCCCGCTGGCCCCGTTCCTGCTCCAGACCAAGGACAACCCCGAGGGCGTCGAGAAGAGCCTGTTCGACGGGTTCCAGCAGGCGATCGTCGCGGACCGGTTCGCCTATCTGACCCAGTTCTGCGACGCGTTCTTCAACTACAGCGAGAACAAGGGCAAGTGGGTGAGCGAGGAGGCGTACCGGGCGCACTGGCAGATCGGCGCGCAGGCGTCGGCGAAGGGCACCTACGACTCGGTGCAGGCCTGGCAGACCGACTTCCGGGGTGACCTGCCGAGGATCGACGTCCCGGTGTTGATCATCCAGGGTGACAAGGACAACGTGCTGCCGTACCCGAAGACCGGTCAGCGGTTGCAGTCGATGCTGCCCGACGGCCGGCTGGTCACCCTGAAGGGGGCGCCGCACGGCACGCCCTGGACACACCCGACCGAGGTGAACAAGGCGATCAAGGAGTTCATCGGCGCGCCGTCGATGGCCCGCGCCTGATCCGCCCACGACGCGGCCCCGGGCAGACCCGGGGCCGCGTCGGCGTCGGTGCCGGGATGCCGCCCGGCCGGTCGGCGCCGGTCAGCCGACGAGCCGGGCCAGCTCCTCGTCGACGATGGACGGGTCGAGCTTGCGGAAGACCGGCTTCGGCGCGGCGAGCGGCCGACCCGCCGCCAGCGGTACGGACTCCCAGCGCGCCCCGACCGTGTAGTCGCCGGTCAGCACCGGGTACGCCGGCCCGCCGTCGAGGTCGTCGACCTCCTCGATGACCGGCATCGGCGCGTGCACACCGGTGCCGCCGAGCAGCTCGTGGATCTGCTGCGCGGAGTGCGGCAGGAACGGGGTGAGCAGCGTGTTGGCGTCGCTGACCACCTGGAGGGCGACGTGCAGGATGGTGCCCATCCGGGGCTTCTCGGCCTCGGCCTTGAGCTTCCACGGGGCCTGCTCGGAGAGGTACCGGTTGGCCTCGGCGACGACCTTCATCGCCTCGCCGATGGCCTGCTTCTGCCGGTGCCGGGCGATCAGGTCGCCGACGACGGCGAAGCCGGCGCGGGCGGTGGCGAGCAGCGCCTCGTCGGCCTCGGTGAGCCCGGCCGGGTCGACCGGCGGGATCGCCCCGAAGTTTTTCGCCGCCATCGAGACCGAGCGGTTGACCAGGTTGCCCCAGCCGGCGACCAGCTCGTCGTTGTTGCGGCGGAGGAACTCGGCCCAGGTGAAGTCGGTGTCGTTGCTCTCCGGCCCGGCGACGGCGATGAAGTAGCGCAGCGCGTCGGCGTCGTAGCGCTCCAGGAAGTCGCGTACGTAGATGACGACCTTGCGGGACGAGGAGAACTTGCGCCCCTCCATGGTCAGGTACTCGCTGGAGACCACCTCGGTGGGCAGGTTGAGCCGACCCAACTCGCCGGGCTGGCCGTCGTGCGCGCCCGCGCCGGAGTAGCCGCCGAGCAACGCCGGCCAGATCACCGAGTGGAAGACGATGTTGTCCTTGCCCATGAAGTAGTAGCTCGGGGAGTCCTTACCCTCCCCGTCGGCCGACCACCACTTGCGCCAGGCGTCCGGGTCACCGGTGCGCCGGGCCCACTCGATGGACGCGGACAGGTAGCCGATCACCGCGTCGAACCAGACGTAGATCCGCTTGTCGCCGCGCTCCCGCCAGCCGTCGAGCGGGATCGGCACGCCCCATTCCAGGTCCCGGGTGATGGCCCGGGGCTGGAGGTCGTCCAGCAGGTTGCGGGAGAAGCGCAGCACGTTGGGCCGCCAGCCCTCGCGGGCGTCCAGCCACTGGCGGAGCGCGTCGGCGAGGGCGGGCAGGTCGAGGAAGAAGTGCTCGGTCTCGACGAACTCCGGCGTCTCACCGTTGATCTTCGACTTGGGGTTGAGCAGGTCGATCGGGTCGAGCTGGTTGCCGCAGTTGTCGCACTGGTCGCCGCGGGCGCTGTCGTAGCCGCAGATCGGGCAGGTGCCCTCGATGTAGCGGTCGGGCAGGGTCCGCCCGGTGGACGGGGAGATCGCCCCGGTGGTGACCTTGGGGATGATGTAGCCGTTGCGGTGCAGCCCGGTGAACAGCTCCTGCACCACCGCGTAGTGGTTGCGGGTGGTGGTGCGGGTGAACAGGTCGTACGACAGGCCGAGCGCCCGCAGGTCCTCGGCGATCACCCGGTTGTAGCGGTCGGCCAGCTCGCGCGGGGTGACCCCCTCGGCGTCGGCCTGCACCTGGATCGGGGTGCCGTGCTCGTCGGTGCCGGAGACCATGAGCACGTCGTGGCCGGCCATCCGCATGTACCGGGCGAAGACGTCGGAGGGAACGCCGAATCCGGATACGTGGCCGATGTGGCGCGGACCGTTGGCGTAGGGCCAGGCGACCGCGGCGAGAACGTGACTCATGACCAGCAAGCCTAGTGACCGTCGTGGGGGGCCCGCGAACCAATAGGGCTCACCGGGCCGGACCGACAGGAACCAACCCTTCGTCCGAATTGTCGCCGACACGCGGAGTCAGCTCACCGTCACGGCCCGCCACCCGGTGTCCAATGACTGGCGTGACTGGCAGACGAGCGGGGCACGACGAGTCGCCTCTCGGCCCCCGGACGCCGCCGGCCGGCGGCGGCGAGACCCCGGCACCCCGCTCCGGCGGCGGGTCGGCCGCCCACGGCGACGCCGGTACGACCGCCCCGGGCGGCGGCGGTCCGGGCACGCGCGACGGTCGACCGGGCACGGTCGCCCCCCAGCCACGGGTGGTCCCGGGCCGGGACGAGGCGCCCGTCGAGGTGGAGCCGACCACCGGGGCACCGGTCGACGCCGTACCCCGGCGGGTGCCGGTCCGCCAGCCACGCGGCCCGCGCGCCGACCAGGCCCCCGCCGGCAGCACGCCGGAGGACGACTCGTTCTTCTGGGCGCCGATCGAACAGGTGCACTGGGACGGCACGCCGCTGCGGGAGCAGTCCGGACGGCGGGGACGACGACCATCGACCGGCGGGCCGGCACGGCGTCGCACCAGCCACCCCGGTCACCCGCCCGACCCGGTCCGCGGGCTCGCCGTGCTGCTGTCGTTGAGCCTGGTGGCGGCGTTCTTCGCCTGGGTCAGCGCCGGCCCACTCTGGTTGGCCGTCGGGCACGCCACGGCGGGGACGGTGGTGATCACCGAGTGTTCGGGGGGTGGGCTCACCCAGCGCTGCCGGGGCATCTTCGCCGGGGACGGGGACCGCTTCCTGACCCACGGCCTGCGGGTCAGCGGGGTACCGGCGGAGCACCACGGCACCGGCACGGCGCTGCCGGCCCGGGTGACCGGGGCGGGCGCGGACACGGCGTACGTGGACACCGGGGCGGGCCGGCACCTGCGCTGGCTGCTGGGCCTGCTCGCGGTGGCCGGCTGCGGGGCGGGGATCGTCCGGTGGACCGGGGCGACCCGGCTCGCCGACCACCGGCAGCGCCGCTGGGCGACCGCCGGCGGGTACGCCGGTCCGGCGCTGATCACCCTGGGCTTCCTGATCGCCGCCTGGTGACCGCCGCCGCCCCGCCGCCCCGCCCCGCCCCGCCGCCCCGCCCCGCCGCCTCGCCGCGCCGGGCGCGGTGGACCGGTCAGCGGTGCACGACGGTGTAGACGTCCCGGCGGCGCAGCCCGTACCCGGTGGCCACCTCGCTGATCGCGTCCCGGCGGGACAGCCCGGCGGCCTCCCGGTCGGCCACCGCGGCCCGCAGCGCGTCGTCGTCCGGGCGTTCGGCGGGGGTGTCCGGCGCACCCGCCACCACCAGGGTGATCTCGCCGCGCGGTTCACCCTCGGCGGCCCAGTCGGCCAGTTCGCCGAGCGGCCGGCGGACGACCTCCTCGTAGGTCTTGGTCAGTTCCCGGCACAGCGCGGCGGGCCGGTCGGCGCCGAACGCGGCGGCCAGGTCGGCCAGCGCGGCGGCGATCCGGTGCGGGGCCTCGAAGAGGACCAGGGTGCGCGGTTCGCTGGCGAGGGCCTTCAGCCGGGCCCGCCGGGCGCCGGGCGAGCGGGGCAGGAAGCCCTCGAAGCAGAACCGGTCGCAGGGCAGCCCGGACAGCGCCAGGGCGGTGGTCACGGCGCTCGGCCCGGGGGCGGCGGTGACCGGCAGCCCGGCGTCCAGGGCGGCGGTGACCAGCCGGTAGCCGGGGTCGGAGACGCTGGGCATGCCGCCGTCGGTGACCAGCGCGACCAGGTACCCCTCGCGGAGCACGTCGACCAGTTCGGGGGTGCGCCGCTCCTCGTTGCCCTCGAAGTAGGAGACGATCCGGCCGCCGACGGTGATGTCGAGGTCGCGGGCGAGCCGGGTGAGCCGGCGGGTGTCCTCGGCGGCGACGACGTCGGCGGTGGCGAGCACCTCGCGGAACCGGGCGGACGCGTCGGCGGGATTGCCCAGCGGTGCGCCGAGCAGAATCAGGCGCCCAATCTCGGACATTTCACCCACGAATTGCGCTCCTTCATCGACAGTCGTACCAATCTCGGAGACGATGGGCGCCACCGGGCACCTTCGCAGCCTACGATCGCCGGGTGACGAGTGCGTCGACAGCACAGAGTGCGAGCGCGGACCGGCCGGACGAAGGCGCTCCCCCGCCCGAGACGGGAGGCGACGGCGTGCCGGCGATCGTCCGCCGGCGGCTCGCCACCGGCGAGGCCCGGCTGGACGTGAACTCGTGGATCGCCACCGCCGTGGTGGTGACGATCGCCGCCGTCCTGCGCCTGCTCGGGCTGAGCAGCCCGAAGGGCAAGATCTTCGACGAGATCTACTACGCCCGGGACGGCTACGGCCTGATCGACAAGGGCGTCGAGTGGAACTACAAGGACAACGGCCCGTCGTACGTGGTCCACCCGCCGCTGGGCAAGTGGCTGATCGGGCTCGGCGAGTGGGCCTTCGGCTACCAGGACGCGGAGACCAACATCTCCGTCCCGGGCCACCTGATGACCACCGCCCCGGAGTTCGGCTGGCGGATCGCGGCGGCGGTCGCCGGCATCGTCTCGGTGCTGATGCTGACCCGGATCGCCCGCCGGATGTTCCGCTCCACCACGCTCGGCTGCGCCGCCGGCCTGCTGCTCGCCCTGGACGGCTTCCACCTGGTGCTCTCCCGCACCGCGCTGCTCGACATCTTCCTGCTGCTGTTCGTGCTGGCCGCCTTCGGCGCGCTGGTGCTCGACCGGGACGCCCGGCGGCGGCGCTGGGCGCGGGCGTTGGACGAGGGCCTCGACCCGACCGTCGCCGGCCGCGCCGGACGCCCGGCGGGCGGCTGGCGGACCTGGCCGTGGTGGCGGCTGCTCGCCGGGGTGCTGCTCGGCTGCGCCTGCGCGGTGAAGTGGAGCGGGGTCTACTTCGTCCCGGCCTTCGGGCTGCTGGTCCTGCTCTGGGAGGTGGGCGTACGCCGGTCGGCCGGGGTCCGTCGGCCGTGGCGCGACGCGCTCCTCGACGAACTGCCCTGGCTGGTCCTCGCCGGGTTGCTGGCGGTCGGCACGTACGTGCTGGCCTGGTCGGGTTGGCTGCTCTCCGACGACGGCTACTACCGGCTGGCGGAGCGGTACCCGAACGTCCCGGGACTGAGCGACACCCCGGTCATCGGGGCGCTGAACAACCTGTTCCAGTACCACAAGGCGGCGTTCGACTTCCATACCGGGCTGGAGACCGCCCACAAGTACCAGTCGTGGCCCTGGCAGTGGCTGCTGCTGGGCCGGCCGGTGGCCTTCTACTGGTCCGGGGACGGCGCCTGCGGGGCCCCGACCTGCGCGGCGGAGATCCTGCTGCTGGGCACGCCGCTGCTCTGGTGGTCGTTCCTGCCGGCCCTGGGGGCGACGCTCTGGCTCGGCGTGGCCCGCCGGGACTGGCGGGCCGGGGCGATCCTGGTGGCCGTGGCCGCCGGGCTACTGCCCTGGTTCTGGTTCGCCCTGGACGGCCGGACGATGTTCTCCTTCTACGCCGCTCCGGCGCTGCCCTTCCTGATCCTCGCGGTGGTCTACGTGCTCGGCGCGATCGTCACCCCGACCGTGCCGGACGGCCCCGCCCCGCCGGACCCGGCGGCGCTCGCCGAGCAGCACGCCGACCGCCGGCTGGTCGGCGGCGTCGTCGTGGGCGCGTACGTGCTGCTGGTGGCGCTCTGCTTCGCCTACTTCTACCCGATCTTCGTCGGCAACCTGCTCCAGTACGACGACTGGTCCGCCCGGATGTGGCTGGACGGCCGCTGGATCTGAGGCACCGCGCGACACCGGCGGCGGGGTGGCCCGGCAGGACGGCAACGGGCACCGCAGAGTCAGGTGCCGCTGAAATAGAGCGCGCCCCGATCGCCTGCCACGGGGGAAGCGGGCGATTGGGGCGCGCAAGGAGAGCTTAACCAGGTTGTGCCACCGGCACAACGGGTCGACTTCGGTCAGATTTCCGACGGATGCGTCGCCTCACAAAGGTTTACATCTAGCACCTAACGGACAGTCATCCCTTGCCGACCGAGCGCCCCGGAACGGGCTCGACCACCCACCCGGTCGATCGTCCGAAGTGGATTTTCACTACACTTCGCCCGGTGATCAACAAGAGACGACGTTCCACGGCCGTCCTGATCGGAGTGTTGGCGGCGACCGCGCTGACCGGTCCCGCGCCGGCCCTCGCCGACGACGAGGAGCCCGTCGAGCCGCCGAAGGTCGAGTTGGTGCTCGACGTCAGCGGCTCGATGCGGGCCAAGGACATCGACGGGCGAAGCCGGATCTCCGTGGCCCAGCAGGCGTTCAACGAGGTGGTCGACGCGCTGCCCGCGGAGACCCAACTCGGCATCCGGGTACTCGGCGCGACCTACCAGGGCAAGGACAAGAAGCAGGGCTGCCTGGACACCCAGCAGATCGTGCCGGTCGGGCCGGTGGACCGGACCGCGGCGAAGGCGGCGGTGGCGACGCTGCGGCCGACCGGTTTCACCCCGGTCGGGCTGGCCCTGCGCTCCGCCGCCCAGGACCTCGGCACCGGTACGACCGCCCGGCGGATCGTGCTGATCACCGACGGCGAGGACACCTGCGCCCCGCCCGACCCGTGCGAGGTGGCCCGGGAGCTGGCCGCGCAGGGCACCAAGCTGGTGGTCGACACGCTCGGCCTCGCCCCGGACGAGAAGGTCCGCAAGCAACTGCTCTGCATCGCCGGGGCGACCGGCGGCACGTACACGGCCGCGCAGAGCGCCGACGAGCTGACCGGTCGGATCAAACAGCTCGTCGACCGGGCGAAGGACACCTACACCGCCGCCCCGACCGTGGTGGCCGGCAAGGCGGAGTGCGCGAACGCGCCGCTGCTCGCCCCGGGCGTCTACAGCGACCGGGAGGCGTTCTCCGAGCACCGCTGGTACCGGGTGCCCGTCCGGCCGGGGCAGGAGCTGCGCGCCTCGGTCAGCGTGGCGCTGGACCGCCCGGTGAACCCCGACCACGCGGTGCTGCTGCGGGCCACCGCCACCGACGGCCGGGAACTGGTCCGGGGAGTGGACGCCGGCAGCGGCCGTACCGACGTGGTGTCGGCGGGGCTGCGCTGGTCGGCGACGGAGGACGGGGCCGCGCCCAGCCCGTCGGCGACCGACGCACCGGTGCCGGCCACCACGGTCTGCCTGGTGGTCAGCAACGCCTTCTCCCCCCGGTCGGGCACCCGGGCCGAGCCCGGCATGCCGGTCGAGCTGACCGTCGACGTGGTCGCCTCCTCGCCCGCCCCGGCCGCGCCGGACCTCGGTCGCGGCTGGGTGCTGCTGCTCCTGCTGACCCTGGCCGGCCTGCTCACCGGGCTGGTCGTCGGGCTGCTCACCCGCTGGTGGGTCGCGACGTGGAGGACGAACTGACGATGCGTACCCCGATCATCCGGACCGGGGCGGCGCTGGCCGCCGCCGGACTGGCCCTGCTCGCCACCCCGGCTCCGGCCACGGCCGCGCCCACCCCCTCCCCCGGCGCCACCCCGGTCACCCGGGCCGGCACGTCCTTCCTCACCGCCACCGGCATCGCGGCGGGCCAGCCGGTCCGGGTCGGCGCCTCCACCGGCGACTACCTGTACTGGTCGTTCCCGGCCTCGGCCGGGCAGCGCCACGAGATCGGCGCGACGGTGACCCTCCCGAAGGCCCGCAGCGGGGCGTCCACCTGGACGGTGGAGGTCTTCGACGGGCTGCGCCGCCGGCAGGCGTGCACGGCCGGGGCGCAGACCCCCACCGTGGACGCCTCGACCGGCAGTGTGGCGCTGGGCTGCACGCTGCGCCAGGTGCGCTCCTGGGCCGAACCCTGGTCGGCGGACCCGCTGCCCGGCACCTACTACGTCCGGCTGTCGGTGACCGATCTGCCGGAGTCCGACCTGGGGCTCCCGGTCGAGGTGGAGCTGCTGGTCAGCGCCGACGGCGAGGGTTCCCGTGACGACGGCGAGCTGAAGGCGCCCCTGGTGCCCAACACCAAGGCGGGGGCGCTGCTGACCGGGGAACCGGCGGCGGCCCCGGCCGAGGAGGACGACGACTGGTTCGGCGGCGACTGGCTGCCCGCGCTCGGCTCGCGGTGGGCGTGGAGCGCCGTCGGCGGCGTGCTCGCCGCCGTCGCCGGGGTGGTCGGTTTCGCGCTGACCCGCCGGCCCCGCCGGCCCTGACCCCGGGTGGTGGCCGTCCCGGCGCGGGGCGGCCACCGCCGGTCGCCGGGACCGCACTATCGGGACCCTCCGCCGGCTCCTCGTTGCGGTACGTTCACCAGCCATGGCCGTGCCGAACCCAGCGTGGACCGGGCGCGGCTGTGGTCGTACCGGAAAGGGGTGGGTGATGCGTGACCTGCTGCCGGCGGCGGTCTCGGTGGTGGTGGCCGAGACGGCCGACTGGGTGGGTGAGCTGCTCCCGGCGGAACGCGCCGGGCTGGGCGAGCGGGCGGTGGAGAGCCGGCGGCGGGACTTCACCGCCGGCCGGGTCTGCGCCCGTCGGGCGATGGACGCCCTCGGCCTGCCGGCGACACCGGTGCCGGCCGCGCCGGACCGCTCGCCGGTCTGGCCCGCCGGCCTGGTCGGCACCATCACCCACACCCGGGGCTACTGCGCCGCCGCCGTCGCCCGCCGCACCGACCTGCGCGCCGTGGGCATGGACGCCGAGCAGCACAAGGAACTCAACCCGGGGGTACGCCGGGTGATCCTGCGCCCGGAGGAGGAGGACCGGCTGGCCCGGCTGCCGGCCGGGGTGAGCTGGCCGGTGGTGGTGTTCAGCGCCAAGGAGACCGTCTACAAGGTCTGGCACCCGGTGGTCGGCTCCTGGTTGGACTTCCTGGACGCCACCGTGGAGCTGGACCCGGACGCCGGCGTCTTCACCGCCCGGATCGACCCGGCCCGGCTGGCGGCGGCCACCGTGGCCGACCCGCCGTCGGTGGTCACCGGCCGGTTCGTGATCGAGGACGACCTGGTCCGCACGGCGGCCGTACTGCCCCTACGCTGAGCCGGTTGCCGCCACCCACTAGCTTCCAAGAGTTACCTCCGTCGAACGTGCCGAGGAGTACGGTGAGCCAGCCCCAGCCCCCCTACGGGCCGCAGGACCCCAACCAGCCGCACCCCGGGCCCCCGCAGCCGTTCCCGACGGCACCCGGCCAGCAGTACCCCGCCGACCCGACGGCTCCGCTGCCCCCGGTCTCCGGTGCCCCGCAACCTCCGTACCCCGACCCGTACGCCCCGCCGTCGCCGTACGCCCCGCAGCCGCCGTACCCGCCGACGTCGGGCCAGCCGTACCCGTCGTACGAGCCGGGCGCGGCGCAGCCGCCGGTCTCCGGCGCGGGATATCCGCCGGTGTCGGGCGCGGGCTACCCGCCGGCACCGGGTGGCCCGGGTGCGCCCGGCTATCCGCTGGGTCCGCCGCAGCCGGCCGCACCGTCGTCGAACCGGAAGACCTGGGTCATCATCGGCGTCGTGGTCGCCGTGGCGCTGCTGCTCTGCTGCGGCGGTGTGATCGCGGCCGTGGTCGCGGGCGGCAAGAAGGCCAACGAGGCGGCCCAGGAGATCGAGCGTTCGCTGCCCACCCCGGACACCACGGTCGCCCCGGCGCTGCCGGGCGACAAGCCGTCGTCGTCGCCGTCGTCCACCGCCGGTGACGAGACGTTCAACATGAAGCCCGGCGACACGCTGGTGATCAGCGACGACGACGGCACCATCGAGATCACCGTCCGGGGCTTCAGCACCTCGACCAAGGGGTGCCGGTCGTTCGCCCCGCCGCCGGACAAGGGCATGTACCTGATCGCCGACGTGACCGCCACGGTGACCAAGGGCAAGGCGTCGATCAACCCGTTCTACTTCCAGTGGGTGGCCGACGACGGCACCACGGTCAACGGGCTGGCCGGCGCGCTCTCCGGCTGCGGCGGCGACATGCTCGACTCGGGCAGCAACATCCGGGCCGGCAGCAAGCGTTCCGGCGCGGTCGTCTTCGACGTGGCCGACAAGAAGGGCGTGGTCGAGTACCAGCACAAGTTCGAGGCGGCCGGCTCCTGGAAGCCGTGACGCCCCGGGTCCCGTGACGGGCCGGCTCCCCTGACGGGAGCCGGCCCGCCCTCGTTGCGGACGGACGCGGTCGGCCGCGGCCCGCGCCCGTCCGGACGCCCGGGTGGCGCGACCGGGATCGCTGCCGCCTTGAATCGGGCGCGACACCGGCGGATGCTGGAACGCATCGACTTACGCCGATCGATTTGGAGGTGGGGGATGCGTCGTCTCTCGCTCGTCACCCTGGCCATGGCCGTCGTCCTGCTGCCGGCGACCCCGGCCGCCGCGTACGCCGACGCGGCCGGACCGGCCGCCGCGCCGACGCTGCACGACGTCCGCACCACCGGCACCGCCTGGGGCCTCGACCCGGCGACCGGACGGATGACGCTCACCGTGGACGACACCGTCCCGCCCGACCAGGTGCGGTCGCTGCGGGCCACCGCCGCCCGCGTCGGCGCGGACCTCCGCCGGGAACCCGGCCAGCTCCGCATCCTGATCGCCGGTGGGCAGGCCATCTACGGCGGCGGCGCGCGGTGCTCGCTCGGCGCCAACGTCCGCAGCGGCAGCACCTACTACTTCGTCACCGCCGGGCACTGCACCACCGGCGCCGCGACCTGGTACGCCGACAGCGGCCAGACGACCGTGCTGGGCAGCCGCACCGGCAGCAGCTTCCCCACCAACGACTACGGCCTGGTCCGCTACACCGGCACGGTCAGCCACCCCAGCGCCGTCTACACCTATCCCGGCCTGGTCACCATCAACGGCGTCGGCACCCCGTACGTCGGTCAGGCCGTCTGCCGCAGCGGCTCCACCACCGGCGTCCGGTGCGGCACGGTGACCGGCCTCAACCAGACGGTCAACTACGCCCAGGGCAGCGTGTCCGGGCTGATCCGCACCAACATCTGCGCCGAGCCCGGCGACAGCGGCGGACCGCTCTACGTCGCCGCGACCGGGATGATCCTCGGCATCCTCTCCGGTGGCAGCGGCAACTGCACCAGCGGCGGCACGTCGTTCTACCAGCCGATCGCCGAGATCCTCGCCGCGTACGGCGTCACCATCCCCTGAGCGCCGGGGGCCGTACCGCCGGCGGTACGGCCCCCCGCACAGTCCTGCGGGCGCCCTCGCGGCGGCCGGCGGGCCGCGTACGCCGGTCGGGCCGCTCGCGCCCGGTCGGACAACTGACGACCTTCCGACTCAAGGGCCTCCATCGTGGAGGACCGGCCGCACCGGATCCCTAGAGTGAGTACCGGATAGCCGCCTTCCCGGTTATCACCCTGGAGACCAACGTGCGGCGACGGCCATCGGCGGTGACCACTGTGGCGGTGGGCGCCTGCCTCGCCCTGGTCGGTAACCTCGCGACCGGCACGGTCCAGCCCAAGGCGTCCTGGTGGCCCCCGCTGGTCTGGACCCTGGTCGGCCTGCTCGTCGGGGCGTCGGTCCTGGTCGAGGTCGCCCACCGGCGCATCGAGACACCGGAACCATCGGCCCCCGACCTGGGCTCGGTCGCGGACCAGCTCGCCCAGACCGTCGGCCGCCAGTGGCGCCAGGAGGAACGGCACCGCCGGGTCGGTGACCCCATCGCCATCCCGGTGCGCTGGAACGCCGCCGCCGACGACCTGGTCGACCACTGGGCCAACATCCGCCGCAGCCCCGCCGGCACGGCCACCCCGCCGCTGCCGGTGGCGGGACGGCTGGAGCAGATCGCCGACGTCTACCGGCGCATCCCGTCCGGCCGGCTGATCATCCTGGGCCGGGCGGGAGCGGGCAAGACGGTGACGGCCGCCCGGCTGCTACTGGACCTGCTGGCCGACCGGCCGACCGGCGGTGCGGTACCGGTGATATTCAACGTCGGCTCGTGGGACCCCACCACGACCACCCTGCCGGATTGGCTCGCCGGCCAGTTGCGCCGCGACCATCCTGGCCTGACGGCCGCCGCCAACGGGTCGAACCTCGCCACCGCGCTGCTCACCGGCGACCGCATCCTCCCCATCCTGGACGGGTTCGACGAGATCGGTCCCGGCCTGCGGCACCTGTCCCTGCGGCAGCTCAACACCCTGGCCGACCTGCCCCTGATCATCACCAGCCGGGGCGACGAGTACGCCGCGGTGGTGCGGGACGGCGACGTGCTCACCGCAGCCGCCGGCATCGAACTGGCCGACCTCTCCCTCACCGACCTCGCGAACTACCTGCCCCGCACCACCCGGCGTCGCGCCGGGGACAACGCCGCCGGGCTCTGGGACCCGGTCCTGGAGCAGCTACGGCACCAGCCGCTGGCCCCGGGCGCGACGCTGTTGCGGTCGGTGCTGTCGAACCCGCTAATGGTGTTCCTGGCCCGCACGGTCTACTCGGACGCCCCGGGCAGCGATCCGGGCGAGCTGCTGGACGCCCACCGCTTCCCGACCGTCGAGGCAGTGGAGGCACACCTGCTCGGCGGCTACCTTCCCGCCGTCTACCAGGATCACGCCACGGCCCGGCACGGCTGGGAGCCCGAGCAGGTGCGGCACTGGTTCAGCCACCTCGCCCGTCACCTCGACCGGCTCGGCACCCGCGACCTGGCCTGGTGGCAGTTGGGCACCGCCGTGACCGGCAACCGGCGCGGCCTGCCGCATCTGCTGCCGTACCTGCTACCGGTCCTGTTCGGGGCGACTTTCGGCGCCACGTTCCAGGTCGCCCGCGCGAGCGCGTGGGCCGGAACGGAATTCATCACTCTCGGACTGATGGCAGTTGTCGTGGGAACCGCGCTCGGCCTGGCGATCGGGGCGTCCGCGAAGAGAAGGGGCGCACTGCCGCCCGGACGCCTTCGGCTCCGCATTCGTGGCAACGAGCGACCCCTCGTCGACAGCGTCGTCATCTGCTCCCTGACCGGGCTCTGGGGCAGTTTCTTCTTCGGCCCCGCCGCAGCCGTCTCCATCGCCGTCGCGCTGGCGACGTTCTTCATCTTCAGCAGCGACCTGGTGCACGCCATCGACATCACCGCCACGCCCTCCGCCTCGGAATCCCTCGCCGTCGACCGCAGGAACGCGCTCATCGCGGCCGGCGCGGCGGGCCTGATGGTCGGGTTCGCGACCGGCGTGTCGACCGGTGCGGGTTTCGGGACGGTGTTCGGCCTGGGGATCGCCGCCACCGTCGCGACCGCGACGGCCTGGGGGCACTGGCTCTTCTTCGTCCGGCTACGACTGCCGCTGACCGGCCGTCTCCCCTGGCGGGTGCACTACTTCCTCACCGACGCCTACCAGCGTGGGGTGCTGCGCCAGGCCGGCGCGGTCTACCAGTTCCGCCACGCCCGGCTCCAGGACCACCTCGCACACCCCGGCGACGCGTGACGGGGGCGCGGCGACCTGGCGGCAGGCTGGTCGGATCTGGTGTCGTGCGGGGTCATCCGGCCTGCTGGCGCTCGTTCCGGTACGGTCCGGCGGGCACGGTCGCGGTGCTTCGCTGCTGTGCTGCTGTCGTTTGTCTGGTCCAGCCGATGAAGCGGTGGTGTAGTGCGCCGGCCGGTGCCCAGGGCATGTCCTCGGCGGCTTGGACGAGGTAGGAGCCGAGGTAGAGGGCCAGCGACACCGGGGCGTCGGCGTACTCCGCCCGCAGCTCCCGTTTACGGGTGAGGCAGGGCCAGGGCAGGTCGCAGCCGCCACAGCTCCAGATCGGCAGGACCGGGCCGTGGGTGCTCACCGCGCACCACCCAGAAACTGGACGGTGATCGTGCGGGCCTGACGGCTGGTCGCCCAGTTCACCTGCCAGCACGGATACGGGACCAACCGTGACCACCAGCGGTGGCAGCCGACACACATGCCATCGAGCCCTCGGACATGCACCGCGAGGATCGTCTGTTCCTGGCTGCCGTTCACTGCTCGCCTTCCTGCGGCCAGTGGCCACGATTGATCGGGACCCGGTGCCGGGCATGACAGGGCAGGTCGGCTCCGCACCGGCAGACGCGCCGCCATCGCCGCCAACACCAGACCGGCCGATGCCGGCGCGCGAAGGTCAGGGCGGTGGCCGACAGATACTCGTCGTACGAAACGCGCCGCTTCAACGACAAGGCATCCCCGCTCGATGTCGGGTGCTGTTGTGCGCCTCGCGCATGGTCCAACAACCGCCGTCGAGCGGCCTCTTGCTCCACTGCCTGGATCCGTACTCCGAAGCCGGGGACATCCGGCGGCGACGGGAAGTATCGGCTGACGATTCGCCGTAGGAGTCCAGTAGTCACCGTCACGTGTCCGGCCCTCCGTCCTTAGGGCACGGAGGGCCACCTGCTGATGTGCCTCGTTCCGCGCCCGGGTGCAGTGAGGTCCAGCGTCATGCCGGGCACGCCACCGATCCAGAGGGTGACTGTCCGCTAACCAGGTGTGCTGTCCGCTGGTGGTCGCCGTCCCGGTGCGTACTCGATGCACGCGTCACGCAATGTCGCCGCCTCTGGTGCCCCCGACTGCTCCACCTTCGCCAGCAATTCCGCAGCCCGCCACCAGTTCGACGGCACCACCCGCCCGGACGTCACCGCCTGCGCCCCAAACGCAGCCGCCTCATCCGGCTGGCCGGCGGCGACCAGGGCGAGACCAAGGTCGAGACGGGCCGACGCGGACCGGCGGGGCCGCGCTCCCCCATCGCCGCGCGGGTCCAGATCGACCAATACCGCCCGCGCCACCTGCTCGGCACCGGGGTCACCCGCCCATGCCAAAGTCGTGGCCGTGTATGCGGCGGCCTTGGCCGGGTCGTAGCGATAGTGGTGCTCGGCTCGCTCAGGAACGGGCAGGTTCGCCGTCAGCCGCTCCACCCGGTCCAACGCTCGCCGGGTCGCACCGACATCCCCGATTCGCGCCCACGCACGAGCCTCCTGAGCAGTCGCCTGGATGCGGGCGGAACTCCCCTTCGGGGCGACCCGCTGAGCTTGACGGGAAAGATCGAGTGCCGTCCGATAGTCACCTTGAGTCAACACGTCCCAGGCCCGGGTTTCGAGACACCATGCCTGGATCTCGCCATGCTCAGCATGTTCGGCAAGATCACGAGCGGCTCGCAAGTGGGCAACCGCAGCAGTCCGCTGCCGCAGGTCGATGTGAACGGTCGCCCGCAGCACTGCCAACCAACCACCGGCAACCAACAACCGCCGCTGTTGAGCAAGCGTCACCCGTCCATCCAACAACCGCCCCACATAGGCGAGGTGCTGCCGCACCAACGGCAAAAGATCCGCCGGGGCCATCGTCGGATAGGAACTGGCAAGATCGTCAACGCCCCGCTCGATCCGATCGAGCACCTCTTTGCTGACATCACTGGCGGCGACTCTCGCCCGCAGCTCACCGGCCTCGGCCGCGTGGTCGATCGGCGCATCCACCAACCGAGCAAGCACGCCCCCCGCATCGAGAATCCGGTCCAGGTGACGCGCCGTGTCGAGTGTTGGAGCCTTGAGCCCTGCCTCCAACTCGTGCAGATGGCTCTTACTCCGATAGGCGAGCTGCCCAAGGGATCGAAGCGACAAACCCCGCCGTTCCCGAAACTCACGCAGAGCTACACCGAAGCGCGGATCGACGGACGAGGCCATAGCGCCGCTCCAAGCTCAAGAGCTTAGGCGACCTCACCCGGCCGCCATCCCGTCGGACGGTACCCCGACACGTCGCGCGTCGAGGACCCCTCGCTTGTAGATTCTGGGCGCGTCGTTACGACAGGGCAGGTCGGCTCCGCAGCGACGGATGCGCCGCCACTGCTGCCAGGACCACACCGGCTGATGCCGACGGGCGAAGGTGAGGGCGCCGCCAGAGTCCGTGGACGTCCGTAGCCGCTCGTGCCCGTCGTCACCCAGCTAGTCACCCACCTACTCGGCACCCGAACCATCCTGATCTCCGGTTGGACGTCCGAGGAGGTACTGCGCTCCGTCATCTCCGGATCGCGCTCGCTGTCGCAGATCCTCCAACCGGCCCTCCTCGTAGAGCAGCCGGTTCAGCCGCCTGCGAGCATGCGCATCACATCGAGCGAGAGCCGCAAGCTCGACATGACGGCCGGCGCGAGCAAGCAGATCCATGTGCCACAGGTGTGCGTCATGCCGCTCGTGGTCACTGCTGTAGCACTCCGCAACAGCACCGACCACCGCGATTGCTTGGTCCCAGTCGCCCTGCTCCTCGGCGACGCGCGCAGTCTCAGACCAGTGAGGCACGGACATCATCGCAGATAGCGCCTACCCCCAGCTTGGGAATCGGGTTGATCTACACGCCGCGTAGCGACCTTCGATGGCCAGATCACCGCTCGGTTGCGTCAACCAAGTCGGCGATACCATAGGCGCCGGCCAGCAAGATCGAATCGAGTAGGTCCAAGATTTCTCCCCTTGAACCTGCCTTGGCCTGGTCGTATGGCTCCGCACACAAAAGCACCCCCACCGCTAGAGGTGGGGGGCTGATCTTGCTACTGCAACGGTCCTGCTTGATGACCCTTTGAGCGCCCAGCACCCAGAGTGGCGGCTTGGGTGGTCGAGGAACCAGGTACCTCATCACCAGCCACAGCAGGCTCAGCGGCGACGGTGGTACGAGATGTACTAGTCAGCCGGCGCAGCCCACCAGCTCGGCCAGTTCCGCCAGCTCGGCCGTCATCGCCCGCCGCCGGCCCGCCGAGATCGACTCCCGCTGGCGATGGAGATGCTGCGGGACATCGACGAGGACACCGTCGACCTCGGCCGACCGGGCCACACGGCCAGCGCGGCGCCGGTTCCTCGACATCTGACGGGCCGGGCCTAGTTCGCTCGCATCACTGCTGCGCAAGATCGAAAAAGGCCGTCTCCGACTAGCGGAAACGGCCTTTGAACTGGGGTGGAGCTGAGGGGATTCGAACCCCTGACCCCCTCGATGCGAACGAGGTGCGCTACCGGACTGCGCCACAGCCCCTCCGCCGGCGGACCGGCCTCGGTCCCACCCGGCTTACACCGGGCGGGCCGGCGCCAAGACTAACAGCCCACCCACCCCCCGGGCGAATCACCCCCCTGCACGTGGCGATCTTGGAGAATTTCGGCCCCCAGGGGAGCCATCTCCCTCCAAGATCGCCGCGCGCCACGCGCGCCGCATGGGCGACCAGGGGGTCAGGCGCCCTGGGAGCCGCGGCCGGACTGGTAGGGGCGGCCACGCAGGCCGCCGGAGCGGCGGTACGACACCGAGCCGCCCCCGCTGGCCGCCGCCGGCAGGTCGGTCGGCCGGTCGAGGCCCATGGCGCTGCGGCGTACCGCCTCGCGTTGGGCGGCCAGGCGGCGCTGCGCCTCCCGGCGGGCCGCCGCCCGGCGGGCCTGCTCGCGGCGCACCTCGGCCTGCCGGGTGGCGAGCCAGGCCGCCTCCCGGGCCCGCAGCCGCCGCTTGCGGCGCTCGGCCAGGGCCCGCCCCCGCAGGTGGACGACGTACGCGACGAGCAGGGCGGCGGTGACCGAGAAGCTGATCCAGAAGCCGGGGCTGACCACGATCACGCCGACCAGTTCGACGAGGTTGAGCAGCAGCAGCGCGGCGAGCACCCGGCGACGTCGGTAGACGGCGGGGGTGTGGTGCCGGCGCTTGGGCGGCCGGCGACGCGCCCGACGGGGGGCGGGCGGCACGGCGCGCAGCCGACCGGAGCGGCGGGCGGGGGCCGGCGGCGCGGAGACCGGGGCGCCGAGATTTCCGGTGGCGGCATCCTCGCTGAGGGTGACGACGAGGGCGCGGGACTGGTTGACCGGGCGACGGCCGGGGACAGTACGACGTCGTCGGCGACGCTGGAGCACCCGCGCCGTCGACTGCGCCCGCTCCGCCACCAGCCGCTCGGTGGCGTCGTACCGGCGGACCAGTGCCGGCGCGAGGGCGAGCAGGCCGGCAGCGGCGAGGACGGCGAGGAGCACCGAGGTCGGCACCCTCACCCCTCCCGTCACCGAAATTCGGGACAACCGCCGATCGACGGCAGGATCTTCACGTAAGGGTTGCCCTCGGCGCAGATCCTGCGGCCGGGCAGCGCTTGCCGCAGCTTGCAGTTACTTGAGGTTACGGGCCACCGATCGGGATGCCGGCACGCCGCGCCGATCCCGTCCGTGGGACGGCTCACCTGACGCCGTGGCGCAGCCGGTGCCAGCGGGCCAGCAGACCGCCCTCGGCGGCCACCTCCTCGCTGGTCATCGCGTATCCGATGTGGTCCCGCCAGGTCCCGTCGATGTGCATGTAGCGCACGTGGTACGCCTCCTCGCGGAAGCCCAACTTCTCCACCACCCGCCGGGACGGCTTGTTCTCCGGACGGATGTTCACCTCCACCCGGTGCAGCCCACCCGGGCCGAACGCGTGGTCCACGGCCAGCGCCATCGCGGTGGGGATCACCCCGCGACCGGCCACCCGGGAGTCCACCCAGTAACCGACGTACCCGGAGCAGAACGCCCGCCGGACGATGCTGCCCACGTTCAGGTGCCCGACCAGCCGCTCCCGGCCGTCCTCGCGCAGGCAGACCGCGAACGGCATCCCCTCGCCGGTACGCCCGGAGCGCCGCTGGTCGGCGTGCACGTAGCGGAACGCGGCCGGCGAGTTCACCTCGTCCCAGCCGCCGGGCAGGTGCGACTCCCAGGGGGCCAGCCAGGACCGGTTCGCCCGGCGTACCTCCGACCAGGCGACGGCATCCGACCGCCGGTACGGCCGCAGCACCACCGGACCGTCCATCAGCACCACCGGCCACCCCGGCGCCCGCCCGAACCAGCTCACCGTGCCCGCCTCCCGCTCTCGACCGTGGCAGCGGCCGGCCCGCACCGGCTCACCGACGCCGGTCCAGCAGCAGGACGTCCACGGTGGAGCCGGCGGCGGCGGTGGTGACCCGCTCGCCGAGCACCATCAGGCCGTTCGCCTCGGCCAGGCCGGAAAGGGTGAACGGCCCACCGCTGAGCGGCTGCACAGTGTAACCGCCGCCGCGCCGCTCGGCGACGTGCGCCGGCCGGAACTCCCGCAGCCCGCCCGGCGACTTGATGGTCTCCAGCAGGTGCGCCCGCACGCTCGGCCGGAACACCGGCTCCGCGCCGGCCAGCAACTGGATCGCCGGCCGGGCCAGCACCTCGAAACCGATCAGTGCCGCGCCCGGCTCACCGGGAAGACACACCACCGGCACCTCCTCGGCGCCGACGGTACCGAACCCGAGCGCGGTGCCGGGGTACAGCGCCACGTCGGTGAAGGTGACCGGCCCGGCCCGGCCGCCCTCCCGGCGGGACAGGATCCGGCGGACCATGTCGCCGGGACCGGTGCCGGTACCGCCGGTGGTGATGATCAGATCGGCCCGCAGGGTCTGGTCCTCCAGCAGGCCGCGCAGCCCCTCCGGGTCGTCGTCGCAGATACCCACCCGGTACGCCAGCGCGCCCACCTCGGCGGCGGCGGCGGTCAACGCGTGCGAGTTGGCGTCCACCACCTGACCGGGCTGGCTGCCCCGGCCCACGTCGACCAGTTCATCGCCGGTGGCCACGATGACCACCCGGGGGCTGGGGCGCACCACCACGTGCCCGATGCCGGTCGCGGCGAAGACGGCGACCAGCGCCGGGGCCACGTAGGTGCCGGCCCGGGCGAGCACCGTACCGGCGGGCAACTCCTCACCGGCGCGGCGGACGCCGTACCCGCGTTTGGGGGTGCGGAAGATCTCCACCGCGGCCATGCCCTGGTCGGTCCACTCCACCGGGACCACCACGTCGGCGGCGATCGGCAGCGGCGCCCCGGCAGCCACCGAGAAGCACGAGCCGGGGGTGAGCCGGACCGGACGCCAGCTCGCCGCGCCCAGGTCGCCGACCACGTTGAGGCGTACCGGACGGCCCGGCCCGGCGGACGGGACCGGGCCGTACCCGACGAGGTCCTCCCAGCGCGCGGCGTACCCGTCCACCGCCGCCTGGTCGAAGGCGGGGAACGAGTGCGGCGCGACGACGTCCTCGGCGAGGACGTTGCCGTACGCCTGGGTGAGGTCGAGGTCGAGCGGAGGCAGCGCGCGTAACCTGCGCAGCACGCTGCCCAGGTAGTCGGCGAGCGGCGTCAACTCGTTCGCGGCCGCCTCGGCGTCGGCCGTCGAGGTCATGTATCGGCACCGCCGGACGTGTCGCGTACCCCGTTGAGGATCGCCGCGGTGACGGTCTCGTCGCCGTTGTTGACGAACTCGGTCAGCCACGTGCGGAACTCGGTGCCGAGATCCTCGCGCTCGGCGGCGATCTGCACGACTGTCTGGAGGTAGCCCAGCGGCATGCCGGTGTCGTAGCGGGTGCCCCGGTAGACGATCGCGTGCACCGGCACGCCCTCGCCGCGCAGCAGCTCCATCGCGTCGGTGAGCTGGATCTCGCCGCCGCTGCCCGGCTCGGTACGGCGGATCGCGTCGAAGATCCGCCCCGGCAGGACGTACCGGCCGAGGACGGCCAGGTTGCTCGGGGCGTCCTCGGGCTTCGGCTTCTCGACCATGCCGGTGACCTTCACAACCTCGCCGATGTCGGTCAGCGCGGACTCGGCCGGCTCGACGGAGGCGATGCCGTACCGCTTGGTCTCGGCCGGGTCGACCTCGAAGAAGGCCAGCACCACGCCGCCGGTGCGGGCCTGGAGTTCCAACATGGCCGGCAGCAGCGGCTCGGACGGCTTGACGAACTCGTCGCCGAGCAGCACCGCGAAGGGCTGGTCGCCGACGTGCGACTCGGCGAACCCGACGGCGTGGCCGAGGCCGAGCTGCTCCGGCTGCCGGCAGGTGTAGATCTCGGCCAGCTCGCTGGGGCGCTTCACCGCGGCAAGCCGCTCCGCGTCGCCCTTCGCCTCCAGCCGGGCCTCCAGGTCGGGACGGCGGTCGAAGTGGTCCACCATCGACGTCTTGCCCCGGCCGGTGATCAGCAGCACGTCGCCGATGCCGGCCTGGGCGGCCTCCTCGACGATGTACTGGAGCACCGGCCGGTCGATCACCGGCAGCAGTTCCTTGGGCACCGCCTTCGTGGCCGGCAGGAACCGGGTGGCCAGGCCGGCGGCCGGGATCACGGCCTTGACCGCACGGGGACGGCCGGTTGCGGCGGCCGCTGAGGGGTTCGCTGAGTGCTCCGACATGTCGCGAGACTATCGGCCACGGCTCTGCCGCGGCGGGTGAGGACCGGAAGACGCGCCGCCCGGCTGCGTCACACCGGGAGCGCTGACGGCGTGCCGACCGGGCTCGTGTCCGGCGGGCGGCCCGGCCCTCGGCAGCCCGTCCTCCGGGCTGGCCGCTCCCGCCGGTACGGCGATCTCCTCGGCCGCCGCCGGCCGGGGCCGCGCCGTCGTCACCCGGTACCCGTCGCGGCCGGCGCCCTTGGCCGCGTACAACGCCTCGTCGGCGGCGTCCAGCACCTCCTGGCCGGTGCTGGCGTGGTCCGGGTAGACGGCGATGCCGATGGACACCGACACGGTGATCGCCGCCACCGTGCCGGCGTGTCCGTCCACCGTGATCGGGGTGTCCCGGACGGCCGCGCCCAACCGCTCGGCGACGATCGCCGCACCCCGGGCGTCGGTCTCCGGCAGCAGCACCACGAACTCCTCGCCGCCCTGCCGGAAGGCGAGGTCCACCTCGCGGATCTCGCCGCGTACCCGGCGGGCGAACTCGGCGAGCACCGCGTCCCCGGCGGTGTGCCCGTACGTGTCGTTGACGATCTTGAACCGGTCCAGGTCGAGGACGAGGATGCTGAGCATCCGGCCGAACCGGCTGGCCCGTTCCACCTCACGACGCAGCGACTCGCGCAGGTAGCGGTAGTTCCACAGCCCGGTCAGCGGGTCGGTCAGCGAGAGCCGCTGGGCCTCCTCGTGCACCCGCACGTTCTCCACCGCCACCGCCGCGTGCCCGGCGAAGGTCCGCAGGGTGGCCAGGTCGTCGTCGTCGAACTCGTCGGCTCCGAGCCGGTCGTAGAGGGCCAGTACGCCGACCGCCGGTTCCCGGCCGGCGGCGTCCGCACCGGCCCCGCCCGGCGCGGTGAACGGCACCGCCACGTACGACTCGCACCACGGCTCGCCGGTCGGCGTCGCCGACGGCATGACCCGGCCGCGCTGCGGCTCCCCGGTGGCGGCGACGGTGCCGACCACACCGGTGCCCACCGGCACCCGCAGCGCGTCCGGCTCCGTCCCGGCCGGGCAGCGCCCCGCCAGCCCTTCGGCGCACTGCCCGACCAGCAGGCCACCGGCGTCGAGCAGCAGCACCGCGCCGGCCCGCGCGCCGGTGGCCGCGATGGCGCTGTGCAGGATCACCCGCAGGATGCGTTGCAGGTCGTGGGTGCTGGCCAGGGTGTCGCCGAGCACCCCGAGGTGGCCGCGCAACTGGTCCCGGCTGCTGGTCAGCGCGGTCACGTACCCGGCGGTCTCCCGGGTCATCCGGTTGAACGCGGCGGCCAGCCGGCCGATCTCGTCCCGGCTGCGCACCGGCACCCGGGCGGTCAGGTCACCCTGGGCCACCCGGTCCACCGCGCCGGCCAGCTCCACCAGCGGCCGGGTGGTGACCCGGGCCAGCCGCCACGCGGTCAGCACGGCCAGCACGGCGGCCAGCAGCACCGCGCCGACCAGGGCGGCCGGCAGGCCGGGCGGCTGTTCACCGGCCACGGAGAGGACCAGCGGCAGGGGCTGCCCGGGACCCGGCCCGAGCCGCCGGACGTACCGGCCACCGGGGGTCTCGGTGACCCGGTCGCCGTCCACCGTGCCGGCGGCGGCGAGCACCGCCTCGCGTACCCGGCGGGACTCGGTGGTGTGGGTGACCCGGCCGGACGGGCCGCTGTCGTCGAGGAGGGTGACCGCGACGCCGGTCGCGGCGGCCAGCCGGGCCACGAACGCCGGGTCGACGAGCTGGGCGGCGGCCACCGCGCCGAGCGGGGCGCCGGCCGGGTCACGCAGGTCCACCCGGGCGCTGAGCGCCCGCACCGGACCTCCGTCGGCCCACCCACCGGCGCAGTCCCGCCAGGGGGCTTGCGGCGCGCCCGGGGTGGCGTACGTGGTGGCGCCGGTGCGATCGGTGACCAGCACGGCGGCGGCCAGCCCCCGGCTGACCACCTGGCCGGCCGCTCCCGCCCGGGTGGCCGGGTCGGGGCGCAGGGCGACCGCGTCGGCGGCGGCCCGGAGCTGCTGGCAGAGCGCGTCGACCGAGGTGCGCACGGCCGACGCGGCCAGCCCGAGGCGATCGACGGACCGGCTGCGGTCCACCGCCGCCACGGTGGTGCCGACGAAGACCGCGCCGAGCAGCACCGGGCCGAGCACCACCGTGAGGAAGGCCGCCGTCAACCGCCCGCGTAGCGTCAACGCTTCCCCCCGGAAGTTCCAGGCCCGTACCTGCGATGCTGACACAGAGCGACCGGGAGACAAGCGTTGCGTCAGGAGTGTTGCGTGCCCGATTTTTCTGATGAAGCGGAAGGGACGCACCCGACGAAACGTGAGACGCGGACCGCGCTGCTCGCCCGCCGCCGGGCGCTGACCGCCCCGCAGCGGGCCGCCGCCGCGGCGCGCGTCCAGGCCGGGCTGACCGAGCTGGTACGCCGGCTGCGCCCGGCCCGGATGACCGGGTACGTGCCGGTGGGCTCCGAACCGGGCGGCCCGGAGCTGCCCGACGTGCTCCGTGCCGCGCTGCCCGCCGGGGCGGAGCTGCTGCTCCCGGTGCTCCGCGACGACCTCGACCTGGACTGGGCCGGGTACGCCGGGCCGGGCACCCTGGTCGCCGCCGGCCGGGGCATCCGCGAGCCGGACGGACCCCGGCTGGGCCGGTCGGCGATCTCCGACGCGGCGCTGGTGGTCGTACCCGGGCTGGCGGTGGACCGGCGCGGCCTGCGGCTGGGGCGCGGCGGCGGCTCGTACGACCGGGCGCTGGCCCGGGTGCCGGCCACCACCCTCACCGTGGCGCTGCTGCACGACGGCGAGCTGGTGGAGGCGCTGCCCGCCCAGCCCCACGACCGGCCGGTACGCGCGGTGCTCACCCCGTCCGGCGGCCTGCGTACGCTTCCCGACGCGCCGGATGTCGATCCTCACACGTCGGCTGGACGAACCCGGGTCCGATGACGCACCATTGGCACTCGAATACGTCGAGTGCCAACCGGCCGTGCCAGATCCGGAGGAGAACGTGCCCACGTACCAGTACGCCTGCACCGCGTGCGGCCACCAGCTCGAGGCGGTGCAGTCGTTCTCTGACGAGCCGCTGACCGAGTGCCCCGCGTGCGAGGGGCGGCTGCGAAAGGTCTTCAACTCCGTCGGTGTCGTGTTCAAGGGCTCCGGCTTCTACCGCACCGACTCGCGCTCCGCTGGCGCCGAGGGCAAGGGCGGCGGTACGGCGAAGCCGGCCAAGGCGGAGGGCTCGTCCTCCGGCGGCGACTCGTCGTCGTCCTCCTCGACGTCCTCCTCGTCGTCGTCCTCGTCCTCGTCGACGTCGTCGTCCGGCTCGGCTGGTGGTGGGTCGGGCGGTTCGTCCGGCGGCGGGTCGACCAAGGCCTCGGCCGCCAGCACGTCCGGTTCCAGCACCTCCTCCTGATCCCAGGCCACGAACGCCCCTGCCGCCCGTCCGGGTCGCGGGGGCGTTTCCGGTACCAGCGACCCCTTCCCCCGGTCCGTCGGCCCGCAGGGCGTCCCGGTACCGGCGACCCCTGCCCCATCCGTCGGCCCGCAGGGGGCTCACACGGACCGGTACTCCCACCTGCGACGCGCGCTCCGTGTCGGTGACCACGGACGCCCCTGCCCCCGTCCGTGGGGCCACGGGCGTCCGGAGTTCCGGTGCCGGTGGCCGTGACCGGTAGCAGATCGGCCGATCCGGCGGGCGTTGTCCACAGCCCAACCGGTTGTCCACAGCCTGTGGATGGGGGTCGGTGAGCCGGCCCCCGCCCACCTAGCCTGCTGACCCGGGATGCCGCCACGGCATCCGGGTGCGGCGGTGGAGGTGGGCGGCATGGCGGTCGGTGAGCCGGACGACGGGGGTTCGCTGCGGCCGGTGCGCTGGCCACGACGCCCCGGCGGGGGCACCCTGCTGCGGGCAGCACTGGTCGCCGCCCTGCTCGGCCTGGCGGTGGTCGTCCTGGAGACCCCGGCTGGCTGCCCCACCCCGACCCCGCCGCCGGCCGGTCCGGCATCCGGGTCACCCGGCCCGGCAGGGCGTCCCGCCGCCGGGAAGACCGACCCGGCCGGTGTCCTCCCCGCCGGGGAAGCGGGTCCGGCAGCACGTTCCGACGCCGGGGCGGCCGACCCGGCAGGCAGACCGGGCGCGGCGGACGCCGGCCAGGCCGCCCGACCGGATGGGGAGGACAGCGGCCGATCCGCCGCCGGGGGCGGCCCGCCGGCGCTGCCGCTGCCGAGCGGATCGGTGGGAGTCCCGGTGCGCCTGGCCGAACCCGCCGCCCTCGCGGTACTCCGGCCCGGCGCGCGGGTCGACCTGCTGGTCGTACCGGCCGGCCGGACGGCCACCGAGGCGGTCCTGCTGGCTCCCGGGGCGCTGGTGCTCGACGTGGTGGGCGGGGACGGCGTCGACGGGTCCGCCGCGCTCTACCTGGCACTCCGCCCCGACCAGGCGCACCGGACCGTCGGCCAGCCGGAGGGCAGCAGGTTCAGCGTCGTCGTCCGGGGTTGACGGCACGCCGCTGTGGCCGCCGAGGCTGGTGATCATCTCCGGTTCGGCGATGTGGCGGTATCCGAGAGCCCCCGATACCGCCACATCGCCGACACGGAGTCGATCTTCCCCGCGCCGCCCGCCGGCGGTCAGCCCCAGTGCGGCGGACGTTCGGCGAGCAGCCAGTCGTCGTTGCCGCCACGGTGCTCACCCCAGCCGAAGTCGGTGTCGTCGACGGTCTGCTCGGGCAGCACCACGAAGTCGTCCCTGAGGTCGACGGCGCGGTCGGCATCGCCGAGGTCGACGGCACGGTCGGCATCGCGGAAGTCGACGGCGCGGTCGGCATCGCGGAAGTCGACGGCGCGGTCGGCGTCGCCGGGCACGCCCTGCCGGGCCGGATCCTCGGTGCTCACGAGCGGCAAGACTACCCGCGGCGGACCCCGGACCACCCGCGGCGGACCCCGGTCGGTCCACCGCTCGGCTCCGCTGCGGTGGACGACAAACACCTCGACCTGGTCACCGCGGCACGTCGTGGCACGGCGGATGGCGCGGCCTGGTCCCGGGCCGCCCACCCGCACGGCGGCGGCCGGACCCGCCCGCTGCCGCGTCGGGCCGGCCAGTGGGTCGCGGCGTTGGTAGCGTCGGACGGCGTGACGACGCCCAGCGGTGCCAGCCCCGAGGACGAGTACTGGCGACGCCCACCCGAGCGACCGGGCCCGCCCCCCACCGCCGCCGAGCTTGCGCCCCCGGCCGACGAAGTTGCCCAGGCAGGCGACACCAACCCGGCCGGCGACACCAGCCCGGCGGACGGCACCAACCCGGCGGACCGCCCCGACCCGGCCGGCGACGGCAACCCGACCGGTCAGCCCCGGCCGGTGGGTGAACCGCAGGCGGAAGGCAGGCCCGATCCGCAGGCCGACCCGAAACCGGCAGGCACCACCGGACCGCATGCCAACCCCGAACCAGCAGGCCCAACCGGATCGCAAGCCGCCCCGGAACCAGCAGGCACCACCGGACCGCACGCCAACCCCGAACCAGCAGGCCCAACCGGATCGCAGGGCCACCCCGCAGGGCCGTCCGGCGGACTCGGCAGGGTGGCCGGGACGATCGACGAGCCACACCCGCCGCCGGGCCCGGCCGGGACGGCCGGTGACCCCGGAAGCGGGAAGTTCATCGGGTCGCCGCCGCCCGCCCCGCCGACCTGGCAGCCCCCGTCGCCCTGGGCCACCCCAGGGACGACGGCGAGCACTCCGCCGCTCGGGTCGGTGCAGGGACAGCCGGGGCCGGGCGGCTACGCCGGGCCACCGCCGTCCACGCCACCGCCGCCGGGCTGGCGGCCTCCCGTACACCTGAGGGTGGCGCCACCGCGCGCCCTGCCGGCGCAGGACATGGAGGCGATGGACGCGGCGGAGCAGCAGGCCCAGCGGCTCACCTGGAGCGTCGGCGCGGTGGCCGGCGCGGTGCTGCTGGTGCTGCTCTGCCTGCTCTGCTCCCGGGCATTGTTCTAGCAGCGGACGACGCCTCTAACAGCGGACGACGCGCTGACCCGCACCGACCTCGGCCAGGGCGACGCTCCGCCCGGCACCCTCGTCGGTCGAGGACGACGCACCGTCCCGCACCGGGCAGGGAGGCGCGCCGCCCGGCACCGACCTCGGGCAGGGAGACGATCCGCCCGGCACCGACCGGGCGGGGACGACGCCACGTACCACCCGGCGCGGCGGCAGGTCCGGTCCCGCCGGGGCGGCCGGCGGGACCGGACGTCGTCACAACGTGTTGCCCCACACCGAGGCGGCGCCGCTGTCCCCGGTCAGGTAGACGTAGACCAGCGCGACGACCGCCAACACCACGACCACCGCGGTCAGCGCCCAGGTCGTCCAGCCGGGCAGGTTCGGGGTACGCACCCGGCCGCTGGTCAGCGCCAGCAGCAGCAGCGCCGCCACGGCGAGCCCGACGGTGAACCAGAGCAGCGTCTCGCCGTAGTCGGCGTGCTCGCGGATCTCGGCGAGCAGGTTGGGCGGGTAGCCCTTGGCCGCCAGCGCCTCCTCGAACGCCTCCCCCGACTCGGTCGCCACCCAGGCGAGCACCGGGGTCACCACGGCCAGGGTCACCACCGCCCAGGCGAGCCGGGGCCGCCAGCGCGGCATCAGCCCGTACGCGCTGGCCAGCAGCGCGAGCAGCGGAACGAACACCACCACGGCATGGACCACCAGGACGTGACCCGGCAGACCGTTGATCTCCTTGAACACCGACACCTCCGACAGTGGATGCGTTTCCGCGCCAGTCAGCGTACGGCGATCCGTTCGTCGCGGCACGCCTCCGTACGCGTACACGCGGTGGTCGGCGTCGCGGTTCACGCCGGTCGCGGATCCGGTTCGCCCCGGTGGTGGATCCTGTGGTCGGGGCCACCGCGCCACCGGGCTCGCTTGTCGGCTCGCCGGTACCGTGCTGTCATTGCCTCATGTCCACCGGTGAGGAACTTCTCCGGTCGAGGGGCCTGCGGGTCACCCGACCGCGCCTCGCCGTGCTGGACGTGCTCGCCGCCGGCGGGCACCTGGAGGTCGACGAGATCACCCGGCGGGCGCGGGAACGCCTCGACTCGGTCTCCACCCAGGCCGTCTACGACGTCCTCGGCGCGCTCTCCCGGGCCGGCCTGGCCCGCCGGATCGAGCCCGCCGGCAGTCCCGCCCGGTACGAGGCCCGGGTCGGCGACAACCACCACCACGTGGTGTGCCGGGGCTGCGGCGAGATCGCCGACATCGACTGCGCGGTGGGCGGCGCCCCCTGCCTGGCCCCGAACATCGGGCACGGCTTCGAGGTCGACGAGGCGGAAGTGACCTTCTGGGGTCTCTGCCCCAACTGCCAGGCCCGCCGCTCCGCCGACCGCTGACCGCCCCCGTACCCGACGCCGACCGACCCGCCGCGCCGGGCCGCCGGACCGAGGACGCCGGGACCGGGAGCGCTGGACCGGGCCGGGCCGGGCCGAGCCGAGCCGGGCAGGCGGGCCAGGAGCAGTGCGGCCTGGGAGCGGACGGACCGCCGGGCGTGGCACTGTTGGGTGGTGGACTCCGACGACCTCGGCCTCTTCGGTCCCGGCTCGGTCACCTGGAAGGTGCACGACGAACCGGTCCTGATCGTCGCCGGCCTACGCTCGCTCTACCTCCAGGCCCTGCACCCCCGGGCGATGGCCGGGGTGGCCCAGAACAGCAACTACCGGTCGGACGCCTGGGGCCGGCTGGTCCGCACCGCCACCTACGTCGGTACGGTCGTCTACGGCACCACCACCGAGGCCGAGCGGGCCGGCCGGCGGCTGCGCATCCGGCACGCCCAGATGCGCGCCACCGACCCGCGCACCGGCGAGGAGTTCCGGATCGACGAGCCGGACCTGCTGCGCTGGGTACACGTCACCGAGGTCGAGTCGTTCGTCAGCACCGCCCGGCGGGCCGGCGTGTCGCTGACCGACGCCGAGGTGGACGGCTACTACGCCGAGCAGCGGCGGGCCGCCGCGCTGGTCGGGCTGGACCCGGCCGAGGTGCCCGGCAGCGCCGCCGAGGTGGCCGACTACTACCAGACGGTACGGCCCGAGCTGCGGATGACGAAGGAGGCGGCGGAGACCGCCCTGTTCCTGACCGCCCCGCCGATCCCGTGGAAACTCAGCCTGCCGGCCCGGCTCGGCCTGAGCCTGGGGCCGCCGCGCTGGGCGTACCTCGGGGTCGCCGGGACCGCGCTCGGGCTGCTGCCGCCGTGGGCGCTGCGGCTGTACGGCGGCCTGGGGCTGCCCACCACCGCGCTCTCCGCAGACCTGGGCGTACGGGCGCTGCGGCTGGCCCTGGCGGCGCTGCCCCGCGACTGGCGGGAAGGTCCCCTCCAGCAGGCCGCCAAAGCCCGCGCCACCCACCCCGCCCACCCCGCCCGCCCCGCCCCGCCCTGACCCGCCAACGCTCTGACCCCAGCGTCATAACCCGCCAGCGTTATGACCCGCCAGCGTTATGACCCGCCAGCGTTATGACCCGCCAGCGTTATGACCCCCAAAGGCTCTGACCCGCCAGCGCTATCACCCCAACGAAATGACCCGCCAGCGCTCTCACCCGCCAGCCCGATCTTGGTGGCAAACGGCCGCCGAGGGGGCCGACCCTTCCAAGATCCGTAACTGCACCCGGGCGACACACCCAGCGGCAGGCCCAGAAGGCAGGCAGAAAGGAAGGGAAAGGAAGCGAAGAGGGGACGCAGGGACGAAGGGGCAACGGGAAAGGGATCAGTTGGGGGCAGGGCGATCCATTGCCGACCACGGGTCCCGGCCGGGCGTCTGCTGGCCCACCGGGCAGGTACGGCGGTAGTCGCACCAGCCGCAGCGCGGCCCGGCCACGGTGGGGAACGCCTCGTCCGGGTCGGCCCCGTCGGCCACCGCCCGCTCGGCGGCCATGACGTCCCGCGCGGTGTCCTCGGCCCGGCTGAGCTGGCGGCCCAGCGACTCGGCCGTGTGGTCGTGCCCGGCGACCGTGCCGGTGGGCAGGTGGTGCAGTTCGACCCGGCGGCAGGGCCGGCGGAAGGTCCGCTCGGCGGCGTACGCGTAGAGGGCGAGCGCCTGCGAGCCGCGCGCGTCGTCGCCGTCCAGCCCGGTGCGGCCGGTCTTGTAGTCGACGATGACCAGCTCGGGGCCGTCCGGGCCGGGGCGGGAGTCGATCCGGTCGGCGCGGCCGTTGAAGGCCAGCACGGCCGTCTTGACGGCGACCACCCGTTCCACACCCAGCGGATCGGCCCCCGGGTCCAGGGTCTCGACGTACGCCTCCAGCCAGCCCAGCGCCCGCCGGTAGGCCTCCCGCTCCTGCTCGTCGTCGCGGTAGCCCTCGCGTACCCAGGTGCCCTTGAGCAGGGCGGGCAGCGTTTCGGGCCGGCGGCGGTCGGTGGGCAGCGCGTACCAGTTCTTCAGGGCGGTGTGCACGCTGGCGCCGAGCGAGTTGTGCGCCCACGGCGGCCCCTTCGGCGGGGCGGGTCGGTCCACGTACGAGTAGCGGTAGCGACGGGGGCAGTCCTCGTACGCGCCGAGTTTGCTGGGGGTGCAGACGAAGAGTCGTTCGGGCATGCCCTCGAAGCCGAGTTGCTCGGGCTGGCCGGAGCGGGGCCGGGGGGTACCGGCGGAGGAGGCTCGTCGCACGGCTGTAGATCCTGCCAGCCCGGTCCGACAGATCGGCGCCGGCACGCCCCGGCTCAGGTCATGTTGACGTACTGGGTGACGAAGGCGGCCACCGCGTCGGCGATGAGCTGCACCGCGATGGCGGCCAGCAGCAGGCCGGCGATCCGGGTCAGCACCTCGATGCCACCGGGACGCAGGATCTTGACGATCCCACCGGAGAAGCGGAGCACGATCCAGACGGCGACCATCACCGCGACGATGGCGGCGGCGATCGACGAGAACTGGCCCACCCCGTCGGCCTGCTGCACGAAGAGCATGGTGGCCACGATGGCGCCCGGCCCGGCCAGCAGCGGGGTGCCCAGCGGCACCAGGGCGATGTTGGAGGTGACCTGCTGGCTGGGGTCGTCGGCCTTGCCGGTGAGCAGCTCCAGCGCGACCAGCACCAGCAGCAGGCCACCGGCGGCCTGCAACGCCGGCAGGTCCACGTGCAGGTAGGCGAGGAGGGTCTGACCGGCGACGGCGAAGACCACGATGACGCCGAGCGCCAACGCGACCGCCTGCCACGCGGCCCGGTTACGGTCACGGGCTGGCAGCGGGCCGGTCAGGGCGAGGAAGATCGGCATCATGCCCGGCGGGTCGACGATGACCAGCAGGGTCACGAAGACCTCCCCGAAGAGCTTGAGATCCACCGGACAACGGTAGCGGTGCCGCTGGCGAGCGGCGCTCGGATCAGCCGGAAGCGACGCCGGTCACTCCGGAGGCCGCCGCGACGATCCGCTCGTACGTCTCCGGCGCAGTGGTGTGCGCGCCGAGCCGGACGGTCTTGTGCGTGCCGTGGAAGTCCGACGAGCCGGTGACCAGCAGGCCCAGCTCGGCGGCGAGCCGCCGGACGTGCGCCGCCTCGGCGGGCGAGTGGTCCTCGTGGTCGGCCTCCAGGCCGGCCAGGCCCGCCGCGGCCAACTCGACGACCAGTTCGTCCGGGACGACCCGACCGCGCCGGCTGGCCCGGGGGTGGGCGAACACCGGCACGCCGCCGGCCGCCCGGACCAGGGCGACGGCCCGGAACACGTCGATGTCCTCCTTGGGCAGCCGGTACCGCTCGCCCAGCCAGTCCCGGCCGAACGCCTCGGTGGTGGTGGCGACCAGACCGGCCCGGATCAGCGCGGCGGCGATGTGCGGGCGGCCGACCGTCCCGCCGTCGGCGGCGGCCATGATCTCGGTCCACCGCACGTCGATGCCGTCGGCGCGCAGCAGTTCGACGATCCGTTCGCCGCGCGCCTCCCGGGCCCGCCGTACCCGGGCCAGCTCGGCGACCAGCTCCGGGTGGTCTGGGTCGAACAGGTACGCCAGCAGGTGCAGGGGGATGGCCGGTTCGACCCCGTGCCAGCGGCAGGAGATCTCCGCGCCCCGGACCAGGGTCAGGCCGGGCGGCAGCGCGTCGACCGCCGGGCCCCAGCCGGCGGTGGTGTCGTGGTCGGTGATCGCGACGACGGCCAACCCGGCGTCGGCGGCGGCCCGGACCAGCTCGGCGGGGGTCAGCGTGCCGTCACTGGCGGTGGAGTGGGCGTGCAGGTCGATCGCCGGGCGGGGAAGCATGCCCCGACGCTACCGGGCGTCGGGGCGCGACGATCTCCGCGAGATCACTCCGGACCACCCACCACCACCGGCCGGACGCCGTCCTCGACCCCGGACAGCAGGGTCGAGGAGGCCAGTTCCCCGGCCAGCACCCGGTCGGGCCGCAGCCGGGCCAGGGCGCCACCCCGGTCGACGTACGCCGCGTGCTGCGCGTCCGTCCACGCCACCTCCCCGACGATCACCGGCCCGGCCGCCCGCGCCGACGGGGTCGCGCCGGCCAGGTCGACCAGCAGTGCGCCGTCCGCCCCGCCGACCCGACCGTTGACCAGCAGCCAGCGTCCGTCGGGGGAGACCGCGCCCTGGCCGTCGGCGGCGGGAGCCGGGTCGCAGCGGGTGGTGAGCGGGGTGAGGTCGACACCGAGCAGGGCCAGGCAGCTCTGGTCGCCGGAGCGGACCCGGGCGACCAGCCGGCCGTCCGGTCGTACCCCGTAGACGTCGAGGACGTCCCGGGCGACGGCGCCGGGCTGCGTACTCGGGGACGGACGCCAGAGCAGGTGCCCGCCCTGCGGGAGGTCCACCAGGACCTGGTCGCCGACGAAACGGACCGGTAGCGCGCCGGCCGGAGCCGGTGTGGACACGGTGGCGACGAGCTGGCTGGCGACGATGCCGGCGGCGAAGAGCCGGCCGTCGTCACGCCAGGCCACCTGCCGGCCGTCCGGGGCCAGTGTGATCTCCTCGGCCCCGGCGAGCAGCGCCTGCGGGGCGCGGCCGGAGGGCACGATCCAGAGGGTACGGCCGGCGGCGGTGACGGCGCCGGTCAGCAGCCAGCCGCCGTTGTCGGGCAGCCGCTGCGCCCGTTCGACCGGCCCGACGCCCAGTTCGTACCGCTGTCCCTCGGCAGTGACCAGGACGCCGGCCACGACCAGGTCCACCCCGCCGTCGGCCGGCCGGGCCGGCGGGGCGGGCGCGACCGGCCAGGCGGAGAGGGTGGCCACCCCGCGCGGGTCGCCGAGCACCACGGTCGGGGTGGTGGGGCGTCCGGCCTGCCCGCCGAGCTGCGTCATCCCGCCGGTGGCCAGGGCGGTGGCGACGCCGGCCAGCGCCAGCCCGGCGACCGTACGCCGTCGACGCAGCCGCCGGGCCCGCCCGAGCGCCAGCCCGGCCGGGTCGACGGGCAGCCGGGGCAGCGCGGCGACCCGGCGGGAGAACGTCTCCCGCAGCGCCTGCTCCAGCTCGTCGTCCTGCGTCACAGCTAATGGACGCTCCGGACCGCCGGTCTGGTTGTCCGGCCGGATCGGTGAGGGGTTCATCGGGTCTCCGCGGCGACCGGCGTCGTGGCCGGGCGCGCACCCGTGCCGACCGGCCGGGCCGGTGCCGGGCCGTCGCCGGTCCCGATCCGTCCCGCGGGTACGGCGCGGGCCGGCGTCGGGCCGGGGCGTACCGGCGCTGCCCGTCCAGGCGTGGGCGGGTGTGGGGTGGCCCGTTCGGGGGTCGTCGGTCGGGGGGTGGCCCGTTCGGGGGTCGCCCGGGGGGTGGCCCGACCGGGTGCCGGCTGGGGTGCGGCCCGACCGGGCGTCTGCGGGCGGCGGAGGGCTGCCGGGCGGGCGTCCGCCTCGGTCGTGAGGTCGAGCAGCGCCTCGCCGCCCATCCGGCGGCGCAGCGTGGCCAGGGCACGGGAGGTCTGGCTCTTCACCGTCCCGGGGGAGATCTCCAGCAGGGCGGCCGTCTGCGCCTCCGACAGGTCCTCGTAGTAGCGGAGCACCAGCACCGCCCGCTGCCGGGCGGGCAGCGCCCGGAGGTGCCGCCAGAGCGCGTCCCGGTCGAGTTGCTGCTCGATCTCGTCCACGCCGGCCCGCTCGGGCAGCACCTCGGTGGGGCGTTCACCGTGCCAGCGTCGCCGCCACCAGCTGGTGGCCGTGTTGACCAGCACCCGCCGGGCGTACGGCTCGACCGCGTCGATCCCGCCCAACCGCCGCCAGGCCAGGTACGTCTTCGTCAACGCGGTCTGGAGCAGGTCCTCGGCGGTCGCCCAGTCACCGGCGAGCAGGTACGCGGTGCGCAGCAGGGCACCGGAGCGTGCCGCGACGAAGTCGCGGAACTCCTCCTCCAGTGGATCCCGGTCGGCCACCGCTCACCTCCGCTCCCCGGCCTGCCTGGCAGGCTGCCACGCCGGGGAGCACCCGGTCGACGGCGGAAGGTGTGCAGTTCGTCCGACGGACGGACGAAAACTTTCACGCGCCGTCGTCGGCCTTGGCCTCGTCGGCCTCCTTGCCCAACCGGGCCTCCACCGCCTGCGGCTCGTACATCTCCTCGACCACCCGCAGGTAGAGCTCGTTCGGGTTGGGCAGATTCTTGACCTCGCGCAGCGCCTGTTCCTGGCCGGCCGACTCCAGCACAAAGGTGCCGTAGTTGAGCGCCCGGCCGGTCGGGCTCTGCTCGTACTTCATGTCGGTGACCCGGACCAGCGGCATCATGGCGACCCTGCGGGTGATGATGCCGTTGACCACCATGACCCGTTTGTTGGTCAGGATGAACCGGTCGTACCACCAGTCGGCGACCCGCCAGGCGACCCAGCCCATCACCGCGAACCAGAGCAGCACCGCGATCGTGGTGAGCGCGCCGACGTCCCGCCCGGCGAGGAAGCCGGACAGGTAGCCGAGGACGAAGGTGGCCGCGACGCCGACGATGATCGGCGTGGCGAGGTGGATCCAGTGCCGCTTCCACTCGCCCCGGTAACGCTCGGTGGGGAAGAGGTAGCGGGCGACCAGCGAGCTGGGCTCGTCCTCCAGCGGGAGCACCCGGCGGGGGACCATGCCCTGCGAGTCGACGCGCAGCCCGGCCAGCTCCTCCTCGGAGATGACCGGCTGCTGGTAGCCCGCCTCCGGGTCGCGGATCCAGGCCCGCCCCGAGCGCCCCTCACCGGCGTATCCCGGGCCGTCGCCGTAGCCGGCGTCGTCCGATAGGGACGGTCCGTCGGAGAGCCCCGCGCCGGACCCGAAGCCCGGCCCGTCGTCGGGTCGGTACCTCGGGATCGGCTCGGTGTCTCGCTCCCGGCGTTCCCGATCGGGATCGTCCGGGTCGAAGGGGGGTCCGGAGGGGCTGCCCATCGCTGGCTAGGCGACGAGGCTCGTGAAGAAGTCGCCGAAGCCCTGGGCGATGTCCATGATGCCGCCGCCGAGCGACTTGAAGACGTCCGCGGCGGAGTTCGGCCGGTAGGCAACGAAGAAGATCAAGAATGCGATACCGGCCCAGGTGAGGACCTTCTTGACCATAGCGGGCCATCCTCTCGCGCGGCGCCGGGTCCGTTTACCGCAGCGGCACCCAGAGTATCAGCATGATGTCGTAGAGTGAATATCTGCGTCCCATCCCTGTCCGACCCGGCGGGTTTCTCAGGCCCTTCCGTGCAGGTACGGGGACGGTGCGCCGTACACGAGCTCGGGCGGAGTCCACTCGGTGAGGTCGTGCAGGACGACATCTTCCGCGAGGAGGTGACCCGCGCTCGCCGGCCAGGCTATCGCATGGAGCCACATTCCCCGAGCCTCGCCGGCGTACGCACTTCGATCCGTCGCCGAATTGACCAACCACAGTGGAGTCGGATGGCCGCCCACCCGGATCCGCGCCGGCTCGACGTGCTCGGGATGCCCGGGGCCCGGACCGGGCCCGGCCAGCACCTCCGTCAACTCCGGACCGGGATCGGGGCCGGCCACTCCGGCGAACCGGGTGCCCAGCCCGACGCCGGGCTCCTCGGCCACCAGGACCAGTTCGGCCGGTCCCCCGCCGAGCGGTGCCGGCCCGGCGCACGCCACGGCCGTGGCCCGGACCCCACCGGGCTCGTCGCCGGCCCAGGCGACCCCGGTGACGGTCCAGCCGGCGGGCAGCGGCCACGGGCACCACAGCGGCAGCACGGGTCGCTCCGACCCGGTGTCGCCGGCGACCCGGTCCACCACGCTGGCCACGATCCCGGCGTCGATGTGCTCGGGTACGTGCAGCGGGGCGACCGGCCCGCAGCGGACACACCGCGATTCCCGGTGCATCAGATCCGGCGGTCGCACCTGACCCGCACACCTCGGACAACTCACCACGACACTCACATCCCCACCGTGGCCCCACATCGGAGGTCCGTCAAGCGGAGCGCCGGTTTCCTCCCCCGGCACGCCGATACCCGGCCGGCGGGTCTCCGGCCACTCCCGGGCCGGGATCGGCCGACGACTCACCCCGGCGCCGGCACGGGCGGGCAGCCGGCGGCTCAGGCCGGCGGCGGGCCGGCGTGCGTCCGGATCCAGGCGTGCATGGCGATGCCGCTGGCCACGCCGGCGTTGATCGACCGGGTCGAGCCGTACTGGGCGATCGAGATGAGTTGGTCGCAGGCGGTCCGGGCGGCGTCGGAGAGACCCGGACCCTCCTGGCCGAAGAGCAGCACGCAGCGCCGGGGCAGGCTGGTGGTCTCCAGCGGCCGGGAGCCGGGCAGGTTGTCGATGCCGACCACCGGCAGGTCGAGGCCGGCGGCCCAGTCGACGAACCCCTCGATCGTCGGGTGGTGCCGGACGTGCTGGTACCGGTCGGTGACCATGGCCCCGCGCCGGTTCCACCGCCGCAGCCCGACGATGTGCACCTCGGCGGCGAGGAAGGCGTTGGCGTTGCGCACGACGGTGCCGATGTTGAAGTCGTGCTGCCAGTTCTCGATCGCCACGTGGAAGTCGTGCCGACGCCGGTCCAGGTCGGCCACGACGGCTTCCCGCCGCCAGTACCGGTAGCGGTCCACCACGTTGCGCCGGTCGCCGTCGGCGAGCAGCTCGGGGTCGTAGCGCGGGTCGTCCGGCGGGTCGCCGGGCCACGGTCCGACACCCACGTCGAGCTGGTCCTCGGTCACGGTCTCCAGAGGGTACGGCCCGCCGGCCGCCCCGGTCAGCGCAGCCCCAGGGCGGCACCGAGCCGGTCCAGGATCCGCTGGTCGGCCGGGGATGCCGGGACGCCGCCGCCGGCCCCGCAGACCCGGACCGCCACCGACTCGACCCACTGCCGGTACGCGGCGGCGTCGGCCGGGTCGGCCCTGCGTCGCAGCAGCCGGACGGCGGCCCGGCAGGCGGCCAGCAGGTCGACCAGATCGGCGAGCCCTCCGGTCGGGGTGGTCGAGCCGTCGTGCCGGGCGTAGATCGCGGCGACCACGGCACGCACCAGGTCGCTGTCGGAGGCCCGGCCGGCGGCGACCGCGTCCAACCCGGCGAGCCCGGCGGAAACGCCCCGCGCCGGGCGGCCCGGGCCGGGCGAGGCGGTGGCGACGAGCACCCGACCCGGCAGGGTGGTGAGCAGGTCCCACTCGGCTGCGGAGTAGACGGCGGTGGTCAACGGTGCGGCACGACGTCCGGCAGAGGGCGGCTCTCCGGCGAGGGAGTGGCTCATCAGGACCTCCGGCGCCAGCATATGCCCCGGAACGGGTGACCGGCCCCGTCCCCGGGGAACCCGGTGGCGGGGCCTGCCGGGCCGCCACCGGATGCCCCGCGTCGTCGGGCCGGGTCGGGCGGATCCGCGCGGCGGGTCGGGCGGATCCGCACGCCGGGCGGGGGCGGATCCGCACGCCGGGTCCGGCTGGTTCCGCGCGGCGGGTCCGGCGGCGGACGGGTTCAGCGCCGTCCGACGGGCACCGCGAAGCTCAGCGCGGCTCGGGGAAGCTCGGCCGCTCCGGGTCGACGCCCTCGGGCACCGCCGCGGCGGCGTACTCGCGCTTGGGCACCATGACCTTGCGGCGGAAGACGCAGACCATGGTGCCGTCCTGGTTGTAGCCGCGGGTCTCCACCGCGACCACGCCACGATCGGGCTTCGACCCGGACTCCCGCTTGTCCAGCACGGTGGTCTCGCCGTAGATGGTGTCGCCGTGGAAGGTCGGCGCGACGTGTCGCAGCGACTCGACCTCCAGGTTGGCGATCGCCTTGCCGCTGACGTCCGGCACCGACATGCCGAGCAGCAGCGAGTAGATGTAGTTGCCGACCACCACGTTGCGCTTGAAGTGGGTCGCCGACCCGGCGTAGTGCGCGTCGAGGTGCAGCGGGTGGTGGTTCATGGTGAGCAGGCAGAAGAGGTGGTCGTCGTACTCGGTGACCGTCTTGCCGGGCCAGTGCCGGTAGACCGCGCCGACCTCGAACTCCTCGTAGTAGCGGCCGAACTGCATCCTTGTCCCCTTCGACGGGTGGCGATGGAGTTCGGCACAGCATGCCTTACCGCTTGTTAAGGAGATGACAGGGGCGCGGGTGGTGAGGAAACGTCACACCGGCGTCACCCGAGGGGAGACGCAATGAGCGGCGGGGCCCTCCCCGGCACCCGCCGCCCACGCTCTGATGCCCAAGATTCTGCCCCAGCCCGACGGCGGACGGACAGAGACGGAGGTCACATTTATCTTTTTGTAACACTACTCGCGGTAACTGAACCTCGGCTCGGCAGCGATCTTCCCAGGTGGGATAGCTGCTCTTCAGCGTGGAAGTTACCGTTTCGTAGTGCGTGCGCACGGTGATCTCCCTGGAAACGCTCCCATCACTACTGGTCACGCAAATGGGTCATGCAAGTGCGATCCGCACGCCCCGCTCGACAGATGCGTATCGATGGGCATGATCCGGACAGACCGGCCCGGTCCGGTTTCGGCAGGCCCGGCCCGGGAATTCGACGGGGTCCCGCCTGGTTCTACCGGACGAAAAACAATCCGCGCTGATCGGAGAGTGCAATGGCAACGGTTGAGCTGACCACGGCCAACTTCGACGAGGTGACCGCGAGCGACGGCGTCGTGCTGGTCGACTTCTGGGCCGAGTGGTGTGGCCCGTGCAAGCGGTTCGCCCCGGTGTACGAGCGCTCGTCGGAGAAGCACCCGGAGATCACCTTCGGCAAGGTCGACACCGAGGCGCAGCAGGAGCTGGGCGCCAAGTTCGACATCCGCTCGATCCCGACGATCATGGCGATCCGGGACGGCGTGATCGTCTTCTCCCAGCCCGGCGCCCTGCCGGAGTCGGCCCTGGAGAACCTGATCGAGCAGGTCCAGGCCCTCGACATGGACGACGTACGCAAGCAGCTCGCCGACCACAAGCACTGAGCACCGCAGACTGAACACCGCCGACGAAGGCCGGGTCCACGGGGCCCGGCCTTCGTCATGCCACTTGCCCTACACTCGTACACGTGTTCGAATGAAGGTCAGCGCTGGGAAGACCTCTCCGCTCCCCCGGACGAGGCATCCCGATCGGGCAGCGCCAGCGACGCCACCCCTGCCGCTGGCGCTGCCCAGCGCGATCCGCCGCACCGGTGCGGCGGGCTGGACGGCGCGCCCGCGCTGCTCGTCGGCGCGCTCCGGTAACACCTGGCCGACCCGGCGGCCCAGCCGGCGATCGGCACGACGAGTACCGGCACGGGCAGGCCAGCGACCCGAGCCCGCCGAACAGGCCCGGTTGCACGGCGCGCTCGGCGGTGGGGCCTGAGCGTCGGGGCTAGGCTCGGCGGATGCGGACCGCACAGCAGATCCTCGCCGACTCCGCCGTGATCGCCGTCGTGGGCGCGTCCCGCGACCCGCGCAAGGCCGCGCACAGCGTGCCGGCGCAGATGCAGCGGTACGGCTGGCGGATCATCCCGGTCAACCCGACCGTCGACGAGTTGTTCGGCGAGCAGGCGTACGCCTCACTGGCCGACATTCCGCACCCGGTGGACCTGGTGGACGTCTTCCGACCGGCCGAGGACGCGGTAGAGGTGGTACGGCAGGCGGCGGCGATCGGCGTCCCGGCGGTCTGGCTCCAGCTCGGCATCGTCTCGGCCGAGGCGCGGCGGATCGCCGGGGAGGCCGGGATGGAGTACGTCGAGGACCGCTGCCTGATCGTCGAACGGGCCGCCGCCGGCCTCACCCGCCTCGGCTGACCGCCGGACCGGGCCCGGACCCGCGGCCGGGACGGTGACGGCTGGCCGGGTGGTCGTACCCTGCGCGCATGCCTGTCCTGCCGACGGTTCGGATGCCCCCGATCGGTGACGGGTTGTGGGGGCGACGGCTGCTGGGCCTCGCGGTGGCGGCAGCGGCGGCCGGGGCGGTGGCGACGCCCCTGCTGAGGCATCCCCGCTTCGAGTTCGACGGGCTTGCCTGCCTGGTCTGGCTGGCGTTCGGCGCCCGCCAGTTGGTACGGCACTGGTGGCCCCGTCCAGCCGGCCGACTGGTCTGGTTGGCGCGGATCGCCGGCCGGGACGCCGTCGAGCCCGGGCTCGCGGCCCGTCGGTCGCTGGCTGGCTGGGTGGACCTCGCCGCCGATGTCATCTGGATCGGCGGGCCGGCGCTGGCGGGGATCGCGTTCGTCCCCGACGACCAGGATTGGGGCCTGCCCGTCCGCCGGGTGCTGATCGTGGTACTGGCGGCGGCACTTGGCCGGGTCTGCTACCACGAGGTGCGGTTCACCGGACGGGTGGCGCTCACCGCCAGCGGGGTGCGGTACGGCCGCCGGCTCCACGCCTGGGCGGACATCGACCGGGCGGTGGCGCACAGGAGGGACGGCCGGGTCGACGGGGTACGGCTGCGGCCGACGACGTGGCAGCCCCTGGAGCCGGCACCGGTGATCGGCGGACGGGACACGGCGGTGCCGGAAGCGCGGCTGGTGGCGGCGATCGAGGAGTATCGGTTACGCCCGCACGTGCTGGCCGGCGGCCCGGTCAGCGCGCCGGAGCCGACCACGGAGTCGACCGGCGGGTGACCGGGCTGTGGATCCCCGCCTGGTACGGCTCCAACGGCAACCGGTAACGGGTCAGAGCTTGTACTCCTTGAGCAGGCCACGCGAGATGATCGTCTTCTGGATCTCCGAGGTGCCCTCGCCGATGAGCAGGAACGGGGCCTCCCGCATCAGCCGCTCGATCTCGTACTCCTTGGAGTAGCCGTAGCCGCCGTGGATGCGGAACGCCTCCTGGACGACCTCGGCGCAGTACTCGGAGGCGAGCAGCTTGGCCATCCCGGCCTCGACGTCGTTGCGCTGGCCGGCGTCCTTGAGCCGGGCGGCGTTGACCATGAGCGAGTGGGCCGCCTCGATCTTGGTGCCCATCTCGGCGAGCTTGAAGGCGATGGCCTGGTGCCGGGCGAGGGGCTGGCCGAAGGTCTTCCGCTGTTGGGCGTACGCCACGGCCAGCTCGAAGGCGCGCAGCGAGATGCCGCAGGCGCGGGCGGCGACGTTGACCCGACCCACCTCGATGCCGTCCATCATCTGGTAGAAGCCACGGCCGACCTGCTCCGCGCCGCCGAGCACGGCCGAGGCGGGGACGGTCACCCCGTCGAGGACCATCTCGGTGGTCTCGACGCCCTTGTAGCCCATCTTGTCGATCTTGCCGGGGATGGTCAGGCCGGGCGCGGTCTCGCCGAAGCCGGGCTCCTTCTCCAACAGGAAGGTGCTCATGTTGCCGTAGACCGAGTCGGCGCCGGTGTCGGTCTTGACCAGGGTGGCCACCACCGAGGAGTACGCCCCGTTGGTCAGCCACATCTTCTGGCCGTTGAGCACGTAGTTGTCGCCGGCACGGACGGCCTTCGAGGTGATCGCCGAGACGTCGGAGCCGCACTCCGGTTCCGACATCGAGAACGCGCCCCGCACCTCGCCGGTGGCCATCCTCGGCAACAGCCGGGCCTGCTGCTCGGCCGAGCCGTGCTGGGAGATCAGGTACGCCACGATGAAGTGGGTGTTGACGATGCCGGAGATCGACATCCAGCCCCGGGACAGCTCCTCGACCACCAGCGCGTAGGTCAGCAGGGACTCGCCCAGCCCGCCGAACTCCTCGTCGATGGTGAGACCGAACAGCCCCATCTCGCGCATCCCGTCGAGGATGTCGGTCGGGTACTCGTCGGCGTGCTCCAGCCGCTGCGCGTGCGGGATGATCTCCTTGTTCGCGAACTCCCGGACGGTTTCCAGGATCGACCGCTGCACGTCGGTCAGGCCGGGCGTCTGGGCGAGTCGGGCCATCTCAGCCTCCGGGGATCGGCGCACTACTCGTAGGTAACTGAACGCTCGGTCAGTATCGGGCTCCCGACCTGCCGCGCCAAGGTGACCAGTCCACACAACCGCTGTGAAAAGGTTCACCGCTACGGGTAGCGTCCGCAAGAGAGAGCGCCACTGACCTGCGGCGGAGGGGTGAGCGAGAGTGAGTACGCCACCGGGTGAGCCCGAGCAGCCACCCTCGCCGTACGAGTCGCCGTACCGCCCGCCGGGCGAGCAGCCGGGGACCGCGCAGCAACCATGGGGTCCGCCACCGCCCGACCAGCCGCAGTGGGGCCAGCCGCCCGGGGCGGCACCCGGCCGACCGGCCGAGCAGCCGCAGTGGGGGCAGCCGCCCGAGCAGCCGCCGTGGGGGCAGCCGCCGGACCAGGCGCAGTGGGGGCAGCCGCAACCGCCGGGCGGCCAGCAGTGGGGGCAGCAGCCGCCGCACCCGCCGCAGGGGCCGTACGGGCCGTACGGGCCGCCGCCCGGCAGTGGTGGCGGGACCAACGTACTGGCGATCCTGTCCCTGGTCTTCGCCTTCGTCTTCGCCCCGGCCGGAATCGTCCTCGGCCACCTCGCCCGGCAGCAGATCCGGCGCACCGGCGAGGAGGGCGACCAGCTCGCCACCTGGGGCCTGGTGCTCAGCTACGTGTTCACCGTGTTCGGGCTGGTCGCCTGCTGCGGCTGGCTGGCCTTCGCCCTCTGGGCCGGCGCCGACCACGGCAGCACCTACTGATCAGCGGAACTGCGCCTCCCGGACGCTGTTGCCGCCGTCCACCACCAGCATCTGCCCGGTGATGTACGACGCCGCCGGCGAACAGAGGAAGGCGATCGCGGCGGCCACCTCGTCCGGGGTGCCCGGCCGGCCGACCGGAGTGCCCAGCCCCTGCTTGATCTCTGCCATCGTGGAGGCCGCTGTGTAGATCGTGCCCGGGGCCACCGCGTTCACCGTCACCCCGTCGGCGATCATCTCCATCGCCAGTGCCCGGGTCAGCCCGACCACCCCGGCCTTGGCCGCCGCGTACGCCGCCTCGGTGGGCAGCGCGTTGACCGGCCCGGCGGTCGCCGAGAGGTTGACGATCCGCCCCCAGCCCCGCTCGGCCATCCCACTGATGAAGGCCCGGCTGCACAGGAACGCGGTGGTCAGGTTCCGGTCGATCTCGCCGCGCCACTCGTCGTAGCTGAGCTGGGCCACCGGGCGCAGCACCTCGGGGCTGGCCCGGCTCGCCAGCCCGGCGTTGTTGACCAGCACCTCGACGTCGCCGAGCTGCTCGGCGACCGCGTCGGCGAGCGCGCCGACCTCCGACTCGTCGGTCAGGTCGGCGACGAAGCCGATCACGCCCAGCTCGCCGGCCCGCTCGTGGATCCGCCGGGTGGTGGAGACGATCGCCACCCGGGCCCCCAGGTCGGCCAGCCGGCGGGCGGTCGCGTACCCGATGCCGTCCGGGCTGCCCGCGCCGGTGACCAGGGCGACCCGGCCGTCCAGCCGCATGGTCACCGGATCGGCCACCGGGACCGGCTCGTCCTGGCCGGTCGGGCCGCCACCGCCGGTGGCGCGGGTGCGCCGGGCCAGTCCCGGGCGGCTCACGTCCCGCCTCGGTCGGCTGCCGGATCGGTCGGCCCCACGTGCGTCGATTGCCATGCCGCGATCCTGCCCGCTCGACCGGGCCCGGGCAACGACGCACCACCGGCGGGCCTCGCCGCTGTCCGAGCCTGGCTACCCTGACGGCGCACCTACATGCGACGGAGAAGATCAGATGACCTATCCCCCGCCCTCCGGTGGCTGGCAGGACCCGGCGTGGTCGGGCCAGCAGCCCGACCCGACACTGCCGGTTCCCGCCCAGCCCACCGGCAAGGACCCGTACGCCCCGGCCGACCCGTACGCGGGCGCGCCGGTCATCCCCGCCCAGGCGGTGCCGGCCGACCCGTACGCCGCCGCGGCCGGCTACCCGCCGCCGGCCGGCTACCCCGGGTACGGCTACCCGCCCGCGCCGCCGCAGAACGGCCTCGCCATCGCCGCGATGATCGTGTCGATCATCGGCGCGCTGGGCCTCTGCGGCTACGGGCTCGGCGGCTACATCGGCATCGTCGGCGCGATCCTCGGCCACGTGTCCCGCAAGCAGATCAAGGAGCGCGGTGAGGGCGGGGCCGGCTTCGCCACCGCCGGCATCATCGTCGGCTGGATCGCCACCGCGATCGCGGTGCTGGCCACCATCGTCCTCGTGGTCTTCTTCGTCTGGCTGGCCAACCAGGACCCGTCCAGCTACGACAGCACCACGTACTGAGCCCGGCGGGCCGCCCCGGGTCGCCCGGGGCGGCCCGGTCGCTCACTGCGCCGGTGGGGTGAACCGCGACGTACGGGTCATCCCGGCCGCCCGCCCCTTGGCGGCGATCACCAGGGCCATCTTCCGGGACGCCTCGTCGATCATCTCGTCGCCGAGCATCACCGCACCCAGCCTGCCGCCGGCCTCCGAGGTGTAGTGCTGGTACGCGTCGAGGATCAGCTCGGCGTGGTCGTAGTCGGCCTGGGCCGGGGAGTAGACCTCGTTGGCCGCGTCGATCTGGCCCGGGTGCAGCACCCACTTGCCGTCGAAGCCGAGCGCCGCCGAACGCTTGGCCACCTCGCGGAACGCGTCGGTGTCCCGGATCTGGAGGAACGGACCGTCGATGGCCTGCTTGTCGTGCATCCGGGCGGCCATCAGGATGCGCATCAGGATGTAGTGGTACGGGTCGCCCGGGTAGTCCGGGATGAGCGCGCCGACCACCAGGGACTTCATGTTGATCGAGGCCATGAAGTCGGCCGGGCCGAAGATGATGGTCTCCACCCGGGGCGAGGCGGCGGCGATCGCGTCCACGTTGACCAGGCCGGCGGCGTTCTCGATCTGCGCCTCGATGCCGATCCGGCCGACCTCCAGCCCGAGGGTCCGCTCGATCTGGGTGAGCAGCAGGTCGAGCCACTGCACCTGGGCGGCGTCCTGCACCTTCGGCAGCATGACGCAGTCGAGGTTGGCGCCGGCCCCCTCGACCACCTCGATGACGTCCCGGTAGGTCCACGGGGTGGTCAGGTCGTTGACCCGGACCACCCGGGTCTTGCCGGCCCAGTCGCCCTCGTTGAGCGCGGCCACGATGTTCTTCCGGGCGTCCGGCTTGGCCAGCGGCGCGACCGCGTCCTCCAGGTCGAGGAAGACCTGGTCCGCCGGTAGGCCCTGGGCCTTGCCGAGCATCTTCACGCTGGAGCCCGGCACGGCGAGGCAGGACCGGCGGGGACGACCGACAGCGGCCATGGATGCGCTCCTTCCGGCGCCCGGCGGGCACGCCGACGCCACCGGGACAAGACGGGAACTTAACGATCCCAAAGGGCTTTGTGACGCCACGGTAACCTCGTGCCGTGACCGGGGTGAATGGACCTGTGGAAGATCTCACTGGACGGCGGACCGTGGTGGTGACCGGGGCCAGCTCCGGCATCGGACTGGCCGCCGCCCTGGATCTGGCCCGGCGGGGCGACCGGGTGGTGCTGGTCGGCCGGGACCCGGCCCGCCTCCAGGCCGCCGGTGACCGGGTACGCGAGGCCGCCGGCGAGCGGCCGGAGCTGTTCCGCGCCGACTTCGCCGTGCTGGACGACGTACGCGGGCTCGCCGAGCGGCTGCGGGCGGCGTACGACCGGATCGACGTGCTGGCCAACAACGCCGGGGCGATCGTGCTGGAGCCGCTCACCACGGTCGACGGCTTCGAGCTGTCGATCCAGGCCAACCACCTGGCCCCGTTCCTGCTGAGCAACCTGCTGGCCGACCGGATCGGCCGGATGGTGGTGACCGCCTCCGGCGCGCACCGCAGCGGGGTCCTCGACCCGGACGACCTCAACGCCACGCTGCGCCACTACTGGCCGATGCGCGCGTACGGCACCAGCAAGCAGGCGAACATCCTGTTCGCCGCCGAGGCGGCCCGGCGCTGGCCGGACGTGTCGGCGTACTCGTTCCACCCGGGCGTGGTGCGGACCCGGTTCGGTGCCGACAGCCGGCTGGTCGCGCTCGGCATGCGGGTCCTGCCGTTCCGCAGCCCGCAGAAGGGCGCCGAGACGCTGGTCTGGCTCGCCAACTCCGACCCGTCCCGGCTGGTCGACGGCGGCTACTACGCCGACCGGCAGCCGCGTCGACCGCTGCCGAAGGCGGCCGACCGGCAGCTCGCCACCCGGCTCTGGACGGCCAGCGCCGAGGCGGTCGGCCTCCCGGCCTGACCACCCGGTCAGGCCGACCAGAACGACCACCCCGCACCGTCGCGAGTCCGCCCCAGCTAGGCGTGGGCGGGGCGGGGGCAGCCCGGCTGGGCTCCGCAACATCGCCGATCCAGCGGTATCGGAGCAAGCGGATACCGCAACATCCCCCACCCTGAGTCGATCATGGAGAGTCCGCCGGTGACGATCGCGGCCTGGTCCTCTCCTTCCGGCGTGAGTGGTACCGGCATGGTCAGCCGGGGAGGTGCACCGGGACGCTGGTCACCACCACCCCGGGCAACGCCCGCAGGGCCTTGCGCAGCCGCTGCTCGGTACGGCTGTGCAGCGGGCGGTGCCAGCGTCGGCGCAGCACCACCTCCGGCACCACCACGGTCAACACCAGTTCCGGCGCGGCGGCGTGCAACGCCTCCAGGTAGTGCGCCAACGGTCCGATCACCGCCCGGTACGGCGAGACGATCGTCTCCAGCCGGACATGGTCGCCCCAGGCCCGCCACTGCTCACGGAACCGGTCCGCCTCCGAGTCCTCCGGCGCGAGGTGCACCGCCAGCGTCGGCCGGCCCAGCGACACCGCGTACGCCAGGGCGCGCAGCGAGGCCCGGTTGAGCCGGACCACCGGCACCACCACCAGGTGCCGTACCTCCTGGGGCAGCTCCTCCCCCTCGGCCGGGCCGACCCCGGCAGCCCGGCCGGCAGCCGGCGGCCCGGCACCGGCCTCCGAAGCGGCGGGCGGCGGCCCGGCACCGGGTTCGTGGCCGGTGGGCGGCGGTTGCAGGGCCAGCGCGGCGTGCAGGGTCCGGTAGTGCCGGTGCACCCGCTGGAAGAGCAGCACCAGCAGCGGCACCGCGATCACCACCACCCAGGCCCCCTCGGTGAACTTCGCGACCGCCGCGGTCAGCAGCACCAGGCCGGACAGGACCGCACCCACCCCGTTGACCAGCGCCCGCCGCCGCCACCCGGAGCCACGGTGCCGCCGCCAGTGCACCACCATGCCGCTCTGCGACAGGGTGAAGGCGAGGAACACCCCCACCGCGTAGAGCGGGATCAGCTTCTCGGTGTGCCCGCCGAACGCGACGAACACCAGGATCGCCGTCCCGGCCAGCGCCACCAGACCGTTGCTGAACGCCAGCCGGTCGCCCAGGTGCAGGAAGCGGCGCGGCGCGTGGCCGGCCCGGGCCATGAAGAACAACAGCCGGGGGAAGTCGTTGAAGGCGGTGTTCGCCGCCAGCAGCAGGATCAGCGCGGTGGTCGTCTGCACCACGGCGTACCAGGGGCCGGTCGGGAAGGTGACCCGGGCGAGCTGGGACAGCAGCGTCTCCCCCGCCCGGGGCACCAACCCGTCCAGGTGGATCAGCAGGGTCAGCCCGGCGAAGAGCACCACCAGCATGCCCACCATCCAGGCCAGCGTGGTCCGGGCGTTGCGCCACTCCGTCGGGCGGAACGCCGGCACCGCGTTGGAGACCGCCTCGATGCCGGTCATCGACACCGCGCCGGAGGCGAACGCGCGCAGCACCAGCAGCAGCCCCAGCCCCTCCGCCGCCGGTACGGCCGGCGGGGCCACCGGCGCGAACCCCCGGCCCGCCGCCCGCAGGTAACCCACCGCCAGCAGCCCCACGATGGCGGCCACGAAGGCGTACGTGGGCAGCACGAAGATGTTGCCCGCGGTCCGTACCCCGCGCAGGTTGCCGGCGAGCAGCAGCAGGATCACCAGCACCCCGATCGGCACGGTCCACGGCGTCAGCCCCGGCAGCGCCGAGGTGATCGCGTGCACGCCGGCCGCGATCGACACCGACACGGTCAGCACGTAGTCCAGCATCAGCCCGGCGGCGGCGGTCAGCCCCGCGCCGACGCCCAGGTTGTCGCCCGCCACCAGGTACGACCCGGCACCGTGCGGGTACGCGGGGATGGTCTGCCGGTACGAGATCCCGACGGCCACCATCAGCAGGACCAGCCCGGCCGAGAGCGGCAGGGTCAGGCCCAGCGCCCCGCTGCCGGCGAGCACCAGCACGGTGAGCAGCGCCTCCGGTCCGTACGCCACCGAGCTGAGCAGGTCCGAGGAGAGCACCGGCAGGGCCACCAGTTTGCGCATCCGCTCGTAGAACACGGCCGCGCTGGTCAACGGCGGGCCGAGCGCCGCCCGGCGGGCCCGGCTCAATCCCCGGCCGAGGCGGGAGTCGGGCCGGTTGGCCGGTTCGGCGGCGACCAGTTCGTCCGGCTGGTCCGGCCGGAACAGGGCGATCGGGGCCAGCCGGCTGAACCGGCCCGGGGCGGGCCGGGCCCGGTACCGACCCAGCGTGGGGTCCACCGGCAGGTCGCGCGGGACGCCCGTCCGCCAGTGCTCGCCGATCCGGCGCAGGGTGGCCACCTCGGCCGGGTCGAGCGGCGGGAACTCGGCCGACGGGGTGACCACGGTGCCACCACCGGCCCGGTCCTCGTCCTGGTTCCGCCCCGACATCGCCACACCTCCCCCCGCACTCTCACGTGCGGGCGGGCCTCGTGGTGGTGGTTTGGGAGGACTCGCGGCGAACCGCCGGTCAGGGTGCCGGCGGGGCGGCGTCGGCGGGCACCGGGGCCGGTACGGGGCGGCGGCCGGCCCGGGCGCCGCCGAGCACCACCACGGCCACCCCGGCGAGCAGCAGCGCCAACCCGGGCAGGGCGAGCGGGCGGGGTAGCTGGCCCAGCCAGGCCCAGGCGATCACCGCGGCGCCCGGCGCCTCCAGCAGGACCAGCACGCTGATCGTGGTCGCCGACACCCGGCGCAGCGCGTGGTTGAACATCGAGTGGCCGAGCAGTTGGGCACCGGCGACCAGACCCAGGATGGCCAGCCAGGTGTCGGAGTCGTACCCGTGCAGCCGCACCCCGCCGACCAGGCAGACCACCAGCAGGATCGCCGCGCACACCCCGTAGCAGATGGTGGTGTAGGTGGTGGTGCTGATGGTGGCGCGGGCGCGCTCGCCGAACGCGGTGTAGACGGCGGCGAACATCCCGCCGGTCACCGCGAGCAGGTCACCGGCGAAGGCCCGGCCGGAGACGGCGACGTCCGCGCCGGTCGCCAGGACCGCGCCGGTCACCGCCACCGCGATGCCGGCCCAGACGGCGTACGGCAGGTGCCGGCCCTGCCAGCGGGCGATCAGCCCCTGCCAGACCGGCTGGGTGGCGCCCAGCGCGGTGGCCGCCGCGACCGAGGTGAGCTGGGCGCTCGGCATCCAGGTGGCGAAGTGGGCGGCGAGCGCCACCCCGGACAGCACGCAGTACCAGCCCTCCCGCCGGCCCGCCCCCACGGTCAGCGACCGGAGTTCGGCGCGGCGGCGGGCCAGCGAGAACGGGCCGAGCACGGCGACCGCGAGCAGGTTGCGCCAGAACGCGACGGCCAGCGCCGGGGCCGCCGCGAAGGCGATCAGGGGTGCCGAGGACGAGACCGCGGCGACGGCGAGCGCCAGGACGCCGACGGTCAGCGGGTCCGCCGGTGGACGGTGCGGGGTGGAGGACACGGAGAGCAATCCTCACACAGCCCCGGAACCACGGAACGTCAGCGCTCCGTTACGATCATGGCTCCCTCGCCGTCGACTCCCCTCGACATCCGGAGGCACTCCCCCATGCCCAGGTACCAGGCCGTGCTGTTCGACTTCTTCGGCACCCTGACCCGCCGTGTGCAACGCGGCTCGGCCCACCAGACCACTGCCGACCTGCTCGGCTGCCCGGCGGACACCCTCGCCGCCGTGCTCGACCGGACCTTCTACGAACGGGCCAGCGGCGAGCACGGCAGCGCCGAGGCGACCCTGCGGTGGGTGTGCGCGCAGGCCGGCCTGTACCCGTCCGACACGGCGGTCCGGGCCGCGGTGGCCTCCCGGCACCGGGCGGTCCGCGCCGACACCCGGCTGCGCGACGACGCGGTGCCCGCCCTCGCCGCGCTCCGTGGCCGGGGGGTCCGTACCGGACTGATCAGCGACTGCACCCACGAACTGCCGGCCTTCCTGCCGCAGCTCGCGGTCGCGCCGCTGCTCGACGTCCGGGTCTTCTCCGTCCAGGTGGGGCGGTGCAAGCCCGACCCGGCGCTCTACCTCGACGCGTGCCGCCGCCTCGCGGTCGGGCCGGCGGACTGTCTGTACGTCGGCGACGGCGGCAGCCACGAGCTGACCGGCGCGCAGCGGGCCGGGATGACCGCCGTCCGGCTCGCCGCCCCGGACCTGGCCGGGCACCTGGTCTTCGCCGCCGACGAGGGCTGGGAGGGGCCGGTGGTGCGTACGCTCAGCGAGGTGGTCGAGCTGGTGGACGCGGTGCCGGCCGGCTGTTGACCAGGGGCCGGCGGAGTCAGCGGCGGCGGACCCGGTGCAGGCGGAACGGCTTGCGGGTGGTCCGCACCACGGGGGCGTCGCGGGGCACCTCGGCGAGCGAGCCGTCGGGCAGCTCCGCGCCGGCGGCCGGGGTGCCGTCCGGGACGAGCCGGGTCAGCGCACAGCCGTCGGCCGCCCAGCGGGCCACCAGGTCGGCGGTGGGGCCGGAGGCGTTCAGCCGCTTGGCCGCCACCAGCGGCGCCGAGGTCTCCCACGCCGGCGTGCCCGGCGTCACCCGGGTCACCCGGGCCGGCCAGGTCACGATCCGCCCGCCGTGGTCGCCGCGCAGGGTGACCCGCGCGCCGGTGGCCTCGGCCAGCCCCGGCGCGGACTGCTCGCCCGGCCCGCTGACCACGAACAGCGCCCCCTCCAGGGGTACGCACCACAGCGCGGTCGCCGGCCCGTCGCCGACGCTCACCCAGGCCACCGCGGCCTTCTTCATCGCCTCGTCGACCAGCGGCGTCGACCGGGCAGCGTCCACCTCGTCCGTCACACCGGCATCCTCTCGTACCCGCCGGTCGGTGGGCACCCCGACGCCGGGGTTCAGCCGACGAAAGGCGGGATCATGATCTCGCCCCGTGCCACCGGCATCACCTGACCGGCCACGGTCGCCCCGACCGCCGCCCCGCCCTCGGCGGTCACTGTGCAGGCCAGCGCGGACGGGCGGCGGATCTCGGCGCCCTGCCGGACGGCGTACGTCGAACGGCCCTCGCCGGGGAGCAGGCCGCTGGCGACCAGCCAGACACCCAGCCCCAGGGCCGCCGAACCGGTGGCCGGGTCCTCGGGCACCCCCATCCCCGGCACGAAGACCCGGGCGTGCGCGGTTTGCGCGTCGGCGTCCCAGGAGAAGACGCTGACATGCTCCACGCCGTACCGATGTGCCGCCGCCGCGTTGACCCGGGCGCGGGCCACCGCGTCCGGGTGCACCGGCAGGTAGGGGAACTCCAGCCCGCAGCCGGCCACCCGGGGCGCCGGGCCGGCGTGGTCGGCGGCGGTGAGCCCGGCCATCTCCAGCAGCGGCTCGGGGTCGAGTTCCGGCCCGAGGGTGGGGGTGCCGCCGGTCAGGGTGGCCGCGTTCCCGGTCACCTCGATCGGGAGCACCCCGGCATGGCACTCCTGGGTGACCGGCCCGGCATCGAACATCCCCCGCCGGCTCGCCGTCACCGCGGCACCCACGCTGGGGTGACCGGCGAAGGGCAACTCCTCGGCCGGGGTGAAGATCCGGGCCCGGTAGGTGACGCCGACCTGGGTCGGCGGCAGCACGAACACCGTCTCCGACAGGTTGAACTCCAGCGCCAGCGCCTGCATCTGTTCGGTGGCCAGCGCCTCGGCGCCGAACACCACGGCCAGCGGGTTGCCGGCGAACGGTCGGTCGGTGAAGACGTCCACGATCTCGTAGGCCAAGGTCGACATGTTGTTAGACACTAGGCGCTTAGGCTGGTGCCCGTGAGTACGCCGAACCGGGTCTACATCGCTCGACTCGCCGGAGTCGCCGTCTTCGACCCCAACGGCGACCAGGTGGGGCGGGTCCGCGACGCGGTGGCCCGGCTCCGGCCGACCCAGCGTCCGCCCGAGGTGGTGGGGCTGGTGGCCGAGATGGCCATGCGGCGGCGGATCTTCCTGTCCATCAACCGGATCACCTCCATCGAGGCGGACGCGGTCGTCCTCGGCAGCGGCACGCTCAACCTGCGCCGGTTCGAGAAACGCCCCAACGAGCTGCTCGTCCTCCAGGAACTGCTGGACCGGCGGGTGCAGCTCGAACCGGCCGGCCAGCCCGGCACGGTGGTCGACGTGGCCATGGAACGCAGCCGGGGCGGCGAGTGGTCGCTGGCCCGGGTCGCCGTCCGCGAACAGGCCAGCCGGCTGACCCGCCGCGGCCACCTGCACCAGGTCGAGTGGGACCGGGTGCGCGGGCTCAGCGGCATCGCCGACAACCGGGGTACGGCCAACCTGCTCGCCGTGCTGGAGGACATGCGCCCCGCCGACCTGGCCAACGCCCTCCAGGACCTGCCCGACGCCCGGCGCAACGAGGTGGCGGCGGCGCTGGACGACGAACGCCTCGCCGACGTGCTCAGCGAACTGCCCGAGCACGACCAGGTGGAGATCCTCGCCGCGCTGGACCGGGAGCGGGCCGCCGACGTGCTGGAGGAGATGGACCCGGACGACGCCGCCGACCTGCTCAACGAGCTGCCCCCACCGGAGCAGGACGTGCTGCTGGACCTGATGGAGCCGGACGAGGCCGACCCGGTCCGCCAACTGCTGAAGTACACCTCCGGCACGGCGGGCAGCGTGATGACGTCCGAGCCGGTGATCCTGCCGCCGGACGCCACCGTCGCCGAGGCCCTCGCCCGGATCCGGGAGGAGCAGCTCTCCCCGGCGGTGGCCGCGCAGGTCTTCGTGACCCGCGCCCCGATGACCACCCCCACCGGCCGCTACCTGGGCATGGTGCACTTCCAACGGCTGCTCCGCGAGCCCCCGGCCGACCTGCTCGGCGGGGTGGTGGTCAACGACATCGACCCGCTGCGGCCGGCCACCCCGCTCCCGGAGATCACCCGCCGGATGGCCACCTACGACCTGGTGGCGATGCCGGTGGTGGACCGCAACAACCGGCTGGTCGGGGCGGTCACCGTGGACGACGTGCTCGACCACTCGCTGCCCCGGGACTGGCGGGACCGGGACGCCGTACCGACCCCGGCCGCCACCACCGGGGGCCTGGACGGCGCCGATGACTGAGCAGCGGCGGGCCGAGCGGCTGGACCAGCCGCGCGAGCCCCGGGGCGTCAAGCTGCCCCGGCTCGACCAGGAGGCGTTCGGCCGGTGGTCCGAGGGGATCGCCCGGGGCATGGGCACGGCGATGTTCATCGTCTACATGACCCTGGTGATCACGCTCTGGTTCGCCTGGAACACGTTGGCCCCGACGGACCTGCGCTTCGACCCGTACACCTTCACGTTCCTGACCCTGGTGCTGTCGTTGCAGGCGTCGTACGCGGCCCCGCTGATCCTGCTGGCCCAGAACCGGCAGGCCGACCGGGACCGGGTGGCGCTGGAGGAGGACCGCCGACGGGCCACCATGCAGAAGGCCGACACCGAGTACCTGGCCCGGGAGATCGCCGCGCTGCGGATCGCGATGGGCGAGGTGGCCACCCGGGACTTCCTCCGCTCCGAGCTGGCCCGGCTCGCCGAGGAGCTGGACGAGGCGGCGCAGCGCCGGCATCGGCTGGAGCGCCGGCAGCAGGAGCGGGAGGCCGCGCGCCCCGGTGGCGGGGAACCACCGCTCGACGAGCCCCGGGACGAACTGGACGGCGACTTCGCCGCCCGGGACAGCCGTCCGGAGGGCTGAGCCGATCGGGACGGCCGTCCGGACGCTGAGCCGGTCGGAGTGGCCGTCCGGAAGCTGAGCCGGTCGGGACGGCCGTCCGGAAGCCGAGGCGGTCGGGGCGGCCGTCCGGAAGCCGAGGCGGTCGGGGCGGTTTTTCGTACCCGATCGTCCGGCTTCGCCTGGCGGGGCGCACGCCCCGGAGGGGGTCATCGATTCGCTCACACCCGGCCCCGCCACCGGCGGCGGCCGACCGGCACCGACGTAGCATTGCCCGCATGTCAGCTCCCGTCAGCACCATCTCCGACGCGATCCAGGCCGCCCTGGCCACCGTCAACGACCCGGAGATCCGCCGGCCCATCACGGACCTCGGCATGGTCCGCTCCGCCGAGATCGGCGAGGACGGCGTGGTCCGGGTCGAGCTGCTGCTCACCGTCGCCGGCTGTCCGCTGAAGGACAAGCTGCGCACCGATATCACCGCCGCCGTCGGCGCGGTGCCCGGCGTGACGGGCGTCGAGATCGAGTTCGGGGTGATGAGCCAGGAGCAGCGGCAGGAGTTGCAGACCAGGCTGCGCGGGGGTGCCGCCGCGAACGAGCCGGTGATCCCGTTCGCCCAGCCGGGCACCCGGACCCGGGTGTACGCGGTGGCCAGCGGCAAGGGCGGCGTCGGCAAGTCCAGCGTCACGGTCAACCTGGCCGCCGCGCTGGCCGCCCGGGGGCTCTCCGTCGGCGTGGTCGACGCCGACATCTACGGCCACTCGGTGCCCCGGATGCTCGGCGCGGACGGCAAGCCGACCCGGGTGGAAGACATGATCATGCCGCCGCAGTCGCACGGCGTGAAGGTCATCTCGATCGGCATGTTCACCCCCGGGAACGCCGCCGTGGTGTGGCGCGGCCCGATGCTGCACCGGGCGTTGCAGCAGTTCCTCGGCGACGTCTACTGGGGCGAGCTGGACGTCCTCCTGCTCGACCTGCCGCCGGGCACCGGCGACATCGCCATCTCGGTCGCCCAACTGCTGCCCAACGCGGAGATCCTGGTGGTGACCACGCCGCAGGCGGCGGCGTCCGAGGTCGCCGAGCGGGCCGGGGCGATCGCCCTGCAGACCCACCAGCGGGTCGTCGGCGTCATCGAGAACATGTCCTGGCTGGAGCTGCCGGACGGGTCCCGGATGGAGGTCTTCGGCGCCGGTGGCGGCCAGGCGGTGGCCGAGTCGCTGAGCCGGACGATCGGCGCGCAGGTGCCGCTGCTGGGCCAGATCCCGATGGACACCCGGGTGCGCGAGGGCGGCGACGCCGGCACCCCGATCGTGCTGTCCGAGCCGGAGGCCCCCGCCGCGAGGGCGCTGCACCAGGTCGCCGACCGGCTGGCCGTACGCCGCGAGTCGCTGCTCGGCAAGCCGCTGGGCCTCAAGCCCGCCGGCCGCTGACCGCCCCGACGTTCCCGGCCGCCGGCCGTGCCGACCCCGCCACGAGGAACGCGGCCGACGATGATCGACTCCGTTTCCGGCAAACGGTGGTGTCCGCCCTGGGCTGATACCACCACCGGCCGCGAACGGAGTTGATCAGGCCGGGACCGGACCAGGCTGGGCCGGGTCGGGCTGGGCTGGGCCGGGCCGGTCAGGTGGCGTCGTCGTAGCTCGGCCGGGGGGCCGGGGCGGGCGCGCTGCCCGTCGCGGTGCCCTGGCGGGCGACGGCGCGCGGGTCGGCGGAGTTGGCGACCTCCTTGAGGTCCTCGTGCACACCGGTCACGTCCGCGCGCAGGTTGTCGTACACGCCCTGGAGCGGCTTCCGGATCGCCTGCTCGTCCTCCTCGCTGAGCAGGTGCTTGCGGATGAACGCCTTCGGGTGCAGGTCCTCCAACTGGATGTCGGTGCCCAGCTCACGACTCAGGTCACCGGTCGCGTTGCGGGCCATGTTGCGCAGGTTACGCACCATCCGCATGCCGTCGGTGATGACATTGGGCAACCGGTCGCCGAAGATCAGCAGTGCCAGGAGCAGCAGCACGCCGATCTCCCACCAGTTCAGGTTGTCGAGCACTGCTGGGCCTCCTCGTCGCGTCGGGCCAAGACTACGCACGTCAGGCCCCGATCCGGGAGGGGGTGACCGGTCCTCACTTCGCGTCCGCGGCGAGCGTCACCGAGGCGGTCCGCCGGGTCGAGCCCCGCCGGTACTCCACCGCCACCACCGAACCCGGGGCGAACTTGCGCACCAGCGCGGTCAGGTCGGTCGGCTCGTTGATCGGCCGGCCGTTGAGCTTGAGGATCACGTCCCCGGCCCGCAGCCCCGCCCCGGCGGCCGGGCCGGACGGCTCCACCGCCGCCAGGCGTACGCCGGCACCGGGCGTGGTGGCGGTGCCGGTGCCGGCGAACCCGGCGCCGATCACCGTACGGCGGGCCCTGCCGGTGCCGATGATGTCCTGGGTGATCCGTTTCGCCTGGTTGATCGGGATGGCGAAGGCGAGGCCGATGTTGCCGGCCTCGTGCCCCTCCGCCACCAGCGACTTGATCGTCGAGTTCACGCCGATCACCCGGCCGGCCGAGTCGACCAGCGGGCCACCCGAGTTGCCGTGGTTGACCGCCGCGTCGGTCTGGATCGCGGCGTAGTAGCGGACCGGGCCGCCGGGCTCCCCGGCCTGCATGGTGCGGTCCAGGGCACTGATGATGCCGGCGGTGACCGTGTTCGCCAGGGACAGCGGCGAGCCGACCGCGAGCACCGGGTCGCCCACCGCGAGCGCCTCGGAGTCGCCGAACTCGACCGGGCGCAGCCCCTTGCGGTTCACCTTGACCACCGCGATGTCGGACTCCGGGTCCTGGCCGACGACGGTGGCCGGGGCGGTGCTGCCGTCGTTGAAGGTCACCGACGCCCGGCCGGTGCCGCCGGCGACCACGTGGTCGTTGGTCACCAGGTAGCCGTCGGTGCTGACGATGAAGCCGGAACCCTCACTGGTGCCGCCCAGGCTGGCCACCCGCACGGTCACCACGCTGGGCAGGACCTTCTCGGCGACCCCGGCCAGCGAGTCGGGTCGACGCTGGGCCAGCGCCGGCGGCTCGGCCGGACCCGCGCCCAGCGTCACCCCGCCCCCGACCCCGCCGCGCACCGCGAAGGCGTAGCCGAGGGCACCGCCCAGGGTGCCGGCGAGCAGCGCGGTGACCAGTGGGATGAGCAGTAGCTGGCGCAGCTTCGGCCGGCCCGGCGCGTCCGGGTCGGTGACCGGTTCGGGTGCGGTCCCGGCGGCGGGCATCGTCGGCAGGATCACCGCGGCCGGCGCGTACGGGTCCCGCCAGGGGTCGGCGAGCGCGTCTGACCACCAGGGTGACGCCGGTGCGCCCCCGGCGCCGTACGACGCCGTCGGCGGACCCGTGCGGGGCGGGCCGGCCGGCGGTCCCGCCGGTGCCGGAGTCCCGCCGGGCCGTCGCCAGTCCCAGCCGTCGGTCACGTCGGTGCCTCCCAGTCCGTCCCCCGGCATCCCCGAGCCGCGGCCGGGGGTGGCGGTCGCGGCGGACGGGGTACCGCATCCAGGATTGCACGGATGCGGCGGACGGAGTCAGCTCTTGCCCTGCCGTGATCGCCACGGGTGGACTCGCGGCTGCGCCGAAGGAGCCTCGCCTCTAGGCTCATACCGCCAACCCGCCCCTCGCACCATCGCCACCCGCCCGGAGGTGTCCCATCGCCACGGTCGCCAGTTCCGGCAGTCCGACGGCGCAGTCGTTGCAGTTCGCCGAGTCGTACGTCGGCGAGGACGTCGTGCTGCGGACCGCCCGCAGCCTCGCCCGGGAGGTGGGCCTCGACGCGGTGACCCCCGGAGCCGGGGCGGCCCTGCGCCTGCTCGCCGCCGCCGGCAACGCCCGCGCGGTGGTGGAGATCGGCACCGGCACCGGCGTCAGCGGGGTGTGGCTGCTGCGCGGCATGCGCGCCGACGGGGTGCTCACCACCATCGACCTGGAGATCGAGCACCAGCGGATCGCCCGGCGGATCTTCGTCGAGGCGGGCTTCCCGTCCGGGCGTACCCGGATCATCACCGGCCGGGCGCTGGACGTGCTCCCCCGGCTCGCCGACGGCGCGTACGACCTGGTCTTCGTCGACGCGGAGGCGACCGGCTTCGCCGCGTACGTCGACGCCGCCCTGCGGCTGCTGCGCCCCGGCGGGGTGCTCGCCCTCAACGGCGCCTTCGCGGGTGGGCGGATCGGTGACCCGGCCGCCCGGGACGCGGAGACGGTGACCGTGCGGGAGACCGTCAAGGCGATCCGGGAGTCCGAGCACTGGATCCCGGCGCTGCTGCCGGTCGGCCACGGCCTGCTGGCCGTGGTGAAGTGCTGACCCGCTGAGGCCGCCCGCCCCGCCGACCCGACCCGACGGGCCGGCTCAGTCCAGCGTCGCCAGCCAGCGCAGCAGCCCGCGTACGCCCCAGCCGGTCGCGCCCCGAGTCAGCTCGGCGTCGTCGCCGTCGGCCCAGGACGGCGCGGACATGTCGATGTGCAGCCAGCGGTCCCGCAGCTCGCCGGTGAACTCGCGCAGGTAGAGGGCGGCCATCACCGAGCCCGCGCCCCGGTCCGGGGAGCTGTGCCGGTCGGCCAGGTCGCTGCCGAGGTGTTCGAGGTAGTCGGCGGGGAGCGGCATCCGCCAGGCGGCCTCGCCGGCGGCGTCCACCGCGGCGAGCAGGTCGGCGGCGAGTTGGTCGTTGTCGCTGTAGAGCGCGCCGGTCCGCTTGCCCAGCGCCACCGCGTTGGCCCCGGTCAGGGTGGCCAGGTCGACCAGCAGGTCGGGCCGGAGTTCGCGGGCGGCGTACGCCAGGGCGTCGGCGAGCACCAGCCGGCCCTCGGCGTCGGAGTTGGTGGACTCGCTGGTCGTACCGTCGTAGTGCCGGATGACGTCGCCGGGGCGGAACGCGGAGCCGCTGACCATGTTCTCGGCCAGCGGGGCGAGGGTGGTGACCCGGACGGGCAGCCGCAGCGCCGCCGCGCCGAGGGTGGCCGCGACGACCGCCGCCGCGCCGGCCATGTCCTTGCGCATCAGCTTCATCGCCGGCACCGGCTTGATCGAGATGCCGCCGGTGTCGAAGGTGATCCCCTTGCCGACCAGGACGACGTGGGCGCGGGCGTCGGCGGGACGCCAGTCCAGTTCGACCAGGCGGGGTGCGCTGGCCGAGCCGCCGCCGACGGCGAGGATGCCGCCGAAGCCCTCGGCCGCCAGCTCCTCCGGCCCGCGTACCCGCAGGTGCAGGTCGGGCTGGCCGGCGGCGGCCGACTCGACCTGGGCGGCGAACCACTGCGGGTTCTTCACCGAGGAGGGGGTGTTGGTCAGGTCCCGGGCCAGCCGGGTCATCCGGGCGGTGGTGCGGGCGACCTCGACCGCGTCCCGGTGCGCGTCCGGGTCGGCGGCCAGCAGGGTCACCCCGGTGAGCGCGGGAGCCTCTCCGGCGTCGGTCGCCCGGAACCGGTACGAGGCGAGCAGCAGCCCCTCGACGAGGGCCCGGACGGGGCCGGCGGTCGCGTCGGCCGGCAGCGCCAGCGTGACATGTGTCTCATCCGCGGCGGCGCGGGCCAGGGCGGCACCGGCCGTCCGCCAGGCCCGGTCGCCGCCGTCGCCCACGCCGAGCAGCAGCAGCCGGCCGGGGGTACGACCGGGACGTAGCTGGGCCAGGGCCTCACCGGCGCGGCCGGTCAGCCGGCCGGCCGGCAGCAGCGCCGCCGCCTCGGTCCGCACCTCGTCGATCAGCGGTGGCGCGGTGGTGACCAGCATCGGCGCGGCACCGACCGGTTCGGTGGCGGCGCGGACGGGCAGGACGAGGACGTCCGGCCGATCGACGGTGGCGGCGAGACTGATGGCGAGCACGCTGGACCGTACCTCCGGGAAGGATCGTGGTGCGGGACCTCGACATCCCGCGTGTGACAGACGAAGTCCCTGAGCCACCGGCGTCGCCGGTGGCTCAGGGACATGACGGACCGCCCGCGCGGCGCCGCGCGGATCGTCGATCGATCAGCCGGCGGCCGCCTTGAGCGCGTCACCGAGCGCGTTGGCCTCGTCGGGAGTCATCTCGACGACGAGCCGGCCACCGCCCTCCAGCGGGACTCGCATGACGATGCCCCGACCCTCCTTGGTGACTTCCAGCGGACCGTCGCCCGTCCGCGGCTTCATCGCCGCCATGTTGTCTCCCCTCAGACCTACATCAGGGTCGGTGGGTTGCCCCACAGCCACTTCGTGATGACCACCCGCAAGGTACGCGGGGGCGTCGACCACGATTTTCCCTGATGAACACCGCCGGACCCAAACCGGAGCAGCATTGATGTAACAGCATCTAGCTTATCTTGAGAAGGCCTGTCACAATGTGCGGTCATGCAGGCACGGTCGGCACTCTTCGACCTGTACGGCGACTACCTCCGGTCGAGGGGTGGGCGCGCGCCGGTCGCCGCCCTGGTGAGGTTGCTGGCACCCCTCGGCGTCGCACCCCCGGCGGTGCGGACCGCCGTCTCCCGGATGGTCCGCCAGGGCTGGCTCGACCCGCTGCGGCTCGCCACCGGCCCGGGATATTCGATCACACCGAAGGCGGCCCGGCGGCTCGACGAGGCCGGCGCCCGGATCTACCGCACCGGGCGGATCACCTGGGACGGACGGTTCGATCTGCTGGTCCTGACCACGCCGACGGCCCGCCGGGACCGGCAGCGGCTCGCCGCCAACCTCAGTTTCCTCGGTTACGGCACCCTCGACGAGCACACCTGGGTGGCGACCCGGACCAGCGAGGACGTCGACGTGCTGCTGGAGGAGGCCGGGGTGCGCTACGAGCGGTTCACCGCCGCGCACGCCGCCGGCACACCCGGGGCGATGGCCGTGGTCCGGCGGGCCTGGGACCTCGGCGCGATCGGGCGGGCGTACGAGCGGTTCGTGGCCCAGCAGCGCCCGATGCTGGCCGGGGTCACCGTGCGCAGCGGCGACGAGGAGGCGTACGCGGCCCGGTTCCGGCTGGTGCACGCGTGGCGTACCTTCCTCTTCCGGGACCCGCAGCTACCTCCGGCGCTGCTCCCCGAACGCTGGCCCGGCACCGCCGCCGCCGGCTTCTTCGACCGGCACGCGAGCCGGCTCCGACCGGCCGCCGACCGGTACGTCGAGCAGTGCCTCGACGCCGGCAACCGCACCGTCCGACAGAAGGGTCGTTAGAGACGTGACCGAGCCCCTGCTCGTCGACCGCACCGACGCCGTGGTCACCCTGACCCTGAACCGCCCCACGGCGATGAACGCCCTCGACGTGGCGCTCAAGGAGGCGCTCCGGGACACCCTGGCCGAGTTGGAGACCGACCGGTCCTGCCGGGCCGTGGTGCTGGCCGGCGCGGGCGGCTCGTTCAGCGCCGGGCAGGACCTCCGCGAGCACGTGCAGACCCTGGAGTCGGGCGCCACGAACCCGCTGGACACCGTCCGGGCGCACTACAACCCGATCGCCGCCCGGCTGGCCAACCTGCCCAAGCCGGTGGTCGCCGCGGTGCGGGGGATGGCCGCCGGAGCGGGGGCCTCGCTGGCCTTCCTCGCCGACTTCCGGGTCGGCGGGCCGAGGACGAGGTTCCTGATGGCGTTCGCCGGGGTGGGCCTGGCCGCCGACACCGGTGCCTCCTGGACGCTGCCCCGGCTGGTCGGCCACGCCAAGGCCGTCGAGTTGCTGATGCTCGCCGAGCCGGTGGGTGCCGACGAGGCGTGCCGGCTGGGCCTGCTCAACACGCTGGTCGACGACGACGAGAAGGTGCTGCCGGCCGCGCACGAACTGGCCGCCCGGCTCGCCGCCGGACCGACCGTCGCGTACGGGGCGATCAAGCGGCAGCTCTCCATCGCCGACGCGGGCACCCTCGCCGACGCCCTCGCGGCCGAGGCGCAGGCCCAGGCGATCTGCGGGGCCACCACCGACCACCGGGCCGCCACCGCCGCCTTCGTCACCAAGCAGAAGCCGGTCTTCGAGGGGCACTGAACCCGGCCCGGAAGCTCCTGGTCGACCCGTCCCGACCGGCTGCCGGCGGTTACCCGGTCAGCTTCCGGCTAGTCGTCCTCCTCCGGGTCCTGGTTGGCCTCGGCGCCCAGCACGAACGCCTGCATGGCCAGCTCGTCGCCGCTGGGCGAGACGAACGCGGGCAGCTCGGCCGGGCCCAGCTCCTGCACGTACGACCAGAAGAGCCGGACCGCCTCGGCCGGCGACTCGGCCTCGATCGGCAGGTCGAGGCTGACCAGCCAGGTACGGCGCAGCGGCGGCGGGCCGAGCCGGTCGGCCAGCTCCCGGTAGACCCCGGCGTCCAGGGCGGTCACCGGCCCGGTGAGCGCCACCTGGTCGACCGGCACCGGCGCGTCGAACGACCGCCGGGTGTACGCCACCAGCAGCGACCCGCCGTCGTGCCGGGCGACCCGGCCCAACGCCACCAGCCGGGGCGGGGCATCCGCCAGCACCGCCACCGGGTCGCCGGGGCGCGGCCCGGTCGCACCGGCCGGGGCGGCCAGCTCCAGGGTGTCGTGGTGGACGAGGCGTTCGGCGTCGTGCCGACCGGCCGGGAGCAGCACCGCCCAGGCCCCGTCGTCCCGCCCGCCGTCGACGTCGACGCTGCCGGTGCTGCGGTGGTCGGTCGCGGTCATGCCCCCATCCCATCACGGGCCCCGGCGGCGGCGACGTGGCAGCCCGCGACATGGTCGTCGACCATCCCGGTGGCCTGCATCAGCGCGTACGCCGTGGTGGGGCCGACGAAGCGGAAGCCCTGCTTCTTGAGCGCCTTGGCCAGCGCGGTGGACTCCGGGGTCAACGCGGGCACCTGGGCGAACGACCCGGGCCGGGCCGGCCGGGGCGGCGGCGCGTACGACCAGAGCAGCGCGGAGAGCCCGTCGGGCAGCGCCAGGGCGGCGCGGGCGTTGGCGACCGCCGCCTCGATCTTGGCGCGGTTGCGGACGATCCCCGCGTCGGCGAGCAGCCGGGTCACGTCCGCCTCGTCGTAGCGGGCGACCCGCTCGATCCGGAAGTCGTCGAAGGCCAGCCGGAACGCCGGCCGCTTGCGGAGGATGGTCAACCAGGACAGGCCGGACTGGAACGCCTCCAGGGTGAGCCGTTCGAAGAGCGCGTCGTCGCCGCGCAGCGGGCGGCCCCACTCGGTGTCGTGGTAGGCCGCGTAGTCCGGGGTGCTCGCGCCCCAGCCGCAGCGGGGCAGGCCGTCAGGGCCGGTCACCAGGTCAGTCACCCGGTACAGGCTAGGGCAGGGGGCTGACAACGGCCGCCGCGCGGGTCAGGGCAGCCGGCCCTGCTCGACCAGGCGGGCGAACCGCTTCAGGGCCAGCGTCAGGCTCGCCTTGGAACCCGGCCAGAGCAGCGGCCAGGCGACCCGGCCGGCCGTCCCGCCGGGCAGGTGGAACCACTCGTGCCAGACCACCTGGGTACGGTCGTCGGCCAGCGGGGTGCAGCGCAGCACCCCGGGGCCGCGCAGCAGGCTGCCGCAGTGCACCACGCCCACCTCGTACGGCGCGTCGACCCGGACCACCCGCATCTCGTCGCGTACCGCCGCCGGACCCAGCGCGGTGACCGCCTCGACCAGGCTGCCCTCCCCGCCGTCACCCTCGACCACCCGGACCCGGGTCAGCGGGATCCAGTCGGACTGCCGCTCCCAGTCGGTCAGCGCGGCGAAGACCCGCTCGGCGGGGGCGTCGACGATCACCGTGGCGGTGAACTCGCCGGCACCGCGCTGGGCCGCCTCGCCCAGCCCCTCCGCGCGGTCCGGGCCGGTCATACCGACTCCGACCGGACCACCGCGTTGCCGGGGCGTCCGCCCTCCTGGTCCGCCTCGGTCGGGTCGTCGGTCCGCGCCTCGGCGGTGCCGTCGGTGGGTGCGCCGGCCGTCCCGTCGGTCGGTGCGGAGACCGTCCCGGTGGGGCCGGAGCCGGTCCCGGTGAGCGGGGCCGGCCCGGTCGGGTGCCCGGCGGGCTCGGTCACGGCCGGCCGGACGGTGCCGACCGGTTCGGCCGGCGTCAGGTCGGTGTCGGCCGGACCCGACCCGTCGGCGTCGGGAGCCACCGGGGAGCCGTCGGGCGTCGCGGCGGACGCGGCACCGGCGGCCTCCTCGCGGGTCCGGCGCAGCGCGTCGGCGTCCTCCGTCCGCCCCTCCCGCAGCGCGGCGACCTCCGCCTCCAGCACCCCGATCAGCTCGGCCTTGTAGCCGATGTCGTAGGCGGCCCGGCGCATCGCCTGGTCGACCTGGGCCATCCGGTAACCGCGCAGGCCGGTGTCGAAGCGGACCGCGCCGACGTCCGACTCCCGCAACGGCCGGCTGCCGGGCAACGGGACGGCCGTCCCGTCCGGCTCGGCCGACGCCAGGGCGTCACGCCCGGAGATCAGCACCGTCACGCCGAACACGACGGCGGCCACGGTCAACGCGATGACCAGAACGAGCAGAACCTGACCCATGAAGAGATCGTGGCACGGGGACCGCCCCCGGAGCGACCCCAACCACCGGCATCGTCACCGATCTTTCGGTGGCCGTCCCGGCCCCGGCGGGTGCCCGGCGACCGGATAGCGTCGTCACCGGCCGGGCGATCCGGTCGGTGACCTGCGGGAGGCGGAATTGGCCGGCGCGCTGCGGCTCGGTGGGCGGACGTTCGCCCCGGACGAGCTGGTGGTGATGGCGATCGTCAACCGGACGCCGGACTCGTTCTTCGACCGGGGCGCCACCTTCGCCCAGGACAGCGCCCTGCGGGCGGTGGAGCGGGCGGTCGCCGAGGGTGCGGAGATCATCGACATCGGCGGGGTGAAGGCCGGGCCGGGCGACGAGGTCGACGTGGCCGAGGAGATCCGCCGGACGGTGGACACCATCGCCGCGGTCCGCGCCGCCTTCCCCGAGGTGGTCATCTCGATCGACACCTGGCGGGCCGAGGTGGCCGTGGAGGCGGTGGCGGCCGGCGCGGACCTGCTCAACGACACCTGGTCCGGGGCCGACCCGGCGCTCGCCCGGGTCGCCGCCGCGACCGGCGCCGGGCTGGTCTGCTCGCACGCCGGCGGCCTGACGCCCCGGACCCGGCCGCACCGGGCGGCCTTCACCGACGTGGTAGCCGACGTGGTCGCGACGGTGACCGGGCTCGCCGACCGCGCGGTGACCCTGGGGGTACGCCCGGACGGCATCCTGATCGACCCGGCGCACGACTTCGGCAAGAACACCCGGCATTCGTTGGAGATCACCCGCCGGTTGGACGAGCTCTCCGGGACCGGCTGGCCGCTGCTGGTGGCGCTGTCGAACAAGGACTTCATCGGCGAGACGCTGGACCTGCCGGTGCGGGAACGGCTGGAGGGCACCCTGGCCGCGACGGCGGTGTCGGCCTGGCTGGGCGCCCGGGTGTTCCGGGCCCACCAGGTGCTGCCCACCCGCCGGGTGCTCGACATGGTGGCCTCGCTGCGGGGCGACCGGCCGCCGGCCCTGACCCGACGCGGGCTGGCCTGACGCGGACTGGCCTGACGCGGACTGGCCTGACGCGGGCTGGCCTGGTCTGGCGGTCAGGTCCAGCGGAGGATGCGCTTGCGCCAGGCGTAGAGGATGCCGAGCGCCACGATCGCCACGAAGACGCCCATCTCGGCGACGGTCACCGCGCCGAAGCCGGGCCGGTCGAAGACCACCGCCCAGGGGAACAGGAAGACCGCCTCGACGGCGAAGAGCACGTACAGGTAGGCGTAGACGTAGTAGCGGATCTGCATCTGCGCCCAGTCACCGCCGACCGGGTCGAGACCGCACTCGTAGCTGGCCCGCTTGCCGGACGGCTCGGCCGGTCGTCTGGGGCGTAACACCCGGTTGGCCGAGAACGCCGCGACGAAGAAGAGCACGGCGGCGAGCAGCAGGAGCCCGAGCGTCGCGTACGAGCCCAGGTAACCGGTCACGGTGGGTCAGCCTACCGGGCACCGGGCCGGTCCGGGCGGCGCGGGCGGGGGCCGAACACGTTACGGATTTGTTTCCCGGTGCGACTAGTGCCACCTGGCAACTGTTACCGAATAATGAACCCTCACCCAGTGTCACGGAGGACCGATGCCCCGCGTGGACGTGCGGCCCGTTCGGCGGGCCCTCGACCGGCGTACCCCTGTCCTGGTCGCGGCGTCACTCGCGGCCGGGCTGGCGGTCGCGCTCGGGGTCGCCCCCGGACTGGCGACGGCGGCACCCACCGTCAACCGGTCGGCACCCGCGGTCACCGACCCGACCGACGTGACCAACCCGGGCGGCGATCCGACGGACGAGACCACGCCGCCGACGGCGACCGAGCCGGCCCCGACCACCGCGCCGCCGACCCTGCCGCCGGACCCGACGCCGAGCACCGCCACGCCCGACCCGACCAGTACGGCACCGCAGAGCACCACCCCGGGCGCACCGGGTCCGACGGTCGCCACCACCGCACCGACGACCGTCCCGGCCCCGCAGCCGTCCCTGCCCACCCGGCCGGCACCGCCGCCCGGGCCGCACCCCGGCCAGCAGGGCGGCGACCGGGTGGGTGTCCAGGTCACCACCGGGGACGTCACGCTCGACGACGGGTACTGGGGCACCCAGAGCACGGTCACCACGCTGCGGGTCACCGTCACCAACACCGGCGCGGTGCCGGAACGGCTGCGCCTGGCGTACACCCTGCCGGCCGGGCTCACCGACGCCGGGACGCCGGGCTGCGCGGCGGCGGGCGGCGGCGGCTGGCACTGCGGGGAGTGGACCACCGAGCCGGGCGCGCGGTTCACCAGCCTGATCCGGGTACGGGTCCACGGCACCGCCTGGCGGCAGATGCCGCTGAGCGGCTCGGTCCGGGTCACCGCCACCGGGCCGGACGCCGGTGACACCGCGCAGGACAACGAGGGCTTCGCGGTCCTCTTCCCGCCCGGCCCGCCGGTCCCGGGCATACTGCTCGACGCCGACGGGGTGGCCTTCGACATCAGCGGCGGCCCCGCCGAACTGGCGGCCCAGTTGGGCAACACCGGCAAGGTGGACGCCGCCGGGCGGGTCGAGGTGGTCCTGCCCGCCGGGGTCAGCGTGCTGAACCCGCCGGCCGGCTGCGTGTCCCTCTCGCCGACCCGCACCCGCTGCGACCTGGACACGGTGCCGGCCGGGCAGACCGAGACACTGCGGCTCACGGTGGCCGCCACTCCGGACGCCCAGCGCGAGGCACCGCTGGCCGGGGCGCTGGTGGGCCGGCTGGCCCCGGAGCGCGGACGGGCCCGCCAGGTGCAGATGAGCTTCCGGATCACCGCCGCCGCCGCGCTGGCCACCCCGCCGGTGGGCAACCCCCAGCCCACCGGGTCGCAGGGGGTGATCGCGGCGGACGGCCGCGCCGCCCGCGGCGGGGAGATGTCCTCGGCGCAGCGGATCGCGGTCGTCCTGATCGCGGTCTCCGGGCTGCTGGTGGTGCTGGCGCTCGCGCTGGCCACCGCCTCGCTGCGGCGGCGGATGAGCGGGCCGGCGGCGGACCCGCCCGCGACGGACTGACCGCCTTGCGGGGACGCCCAGGTGATCCACCGGGCGACCCGATCCGGTGATCTCAATTACGGCGGCCACCGCAAAACGGCGCATAACCGGACAGAAGCCTGCCGATTCGGTTCCCAGGTGTCGGACCTCCACCAAGGATGCCCTAACCGCGGGACGTAGGCTTTGAGGAGAGACGACAGCGAACCGGGCCAGCCAACCGGTGGACCGGGCGCAGCGGCGCACCAGGGAGGTCGCGTGGCCGGGCAAGGCGGGGTCACCATCATGTTCAGCCGCGCGCGCGGCGGGGCTGAGCGAAGCGAGGTGCAGGCGTGACCAAGCAGATCCGTCAACTGGACCGGGTGGTGATCCGGTTTGCTGGTGATTCGGGCGATGGTATGCAGTTGACCGGTGATCGGTTCACGTCGGAGACGGCGCAGTTGGGTA
>NZ_JBIVRQ010000020.1:0-85978 GCF_044755745.1 Micromonospora sp. NPDC092111 | reverse complement strand
CACTCGGGAGGGTGTGGGAGAGTAGGACACCGCCGGACAAACATTCCAGTAGGCCCACCCCTGACAAGGGGTGGGCCTACTGCATTTCCACCACCACCGGGACCGGCACCACCCCCCCGGGACCGGACACCACCACACCCGGAACCGCACACCACCACACCCGGGGACCGGACACCACCACCGGGGACCGGACACCACCACCATCGGAACTGGACACCACCACACCCGCAGGACGGGCCGGTGTCCGCGTAGCCGATCGGGCCGGAGCGGTGGTCAGCCGCGGGTCTGGACGTTGTCGCGGATCTGGCGGAACAGCCCGGCCGCGTCGTCGACGGACCGGTTGGCGAGCATGGCCATCGCGACGCTGCCGTGGTCCGCCCAACCGCAGATCGCGAAGTCGCCACCGTCGCCGCTGCTCGTGCCGCACTTCATCACGCCACCGAACTTCCCGGCCGGCACCTCGCGGATCCCGGTCACCCGGCCGGTCTCGTCGGCCATCAGCCCGAACAGGCTGTCCAGGTCCCGTTCCGGCTGCCAGAGCAGGGTGGTGCCGCCGAAGAGCAGCACCGGCCGCTTCTCGTCCGCCGGGTCGCGGTAGACCGTGCCGAAGCTGCGGTCCAGGTCGATGTCCGCCGCGAAGCCGCTGCGCAGGTAGTCGGCCGTGCTGCGGGCCCGGTCCGAGTCGTCCCGGGTGAGCCCGGCCACCCGGTCCGGCGTACTCAGGCGGGTGTCCTTCTCCTGGGCGACCCGCCAACCCGCCGTGCCCAGCGCGGCGGCGCCGGCCAACCCGACCACGAGGCCGACGGTCAGCGCGATCCGCCGCCGGGACGCCCGGGCCCGTGCGGGCGGGGCGTTCTCCGGGTCGTGGTTGCTCAACCGGATCGGCTCGTCGGTCAACTCGACCGGGTCGGGTGCCTCGATGAGCTGACGCTCGGTGAGGTGTGCGTCGGACATGTCCGCCACCGTACGCGAACCTGAGGTGGTGCACGTCAGGTCCGGGGAAGCGCTCCGTAGACTTCCAGGGTGACCGAGAGACTGGATGCCCGACGCCCCGACGCCCCGACGCTTGCCGGCCAGTACCAGCCCGGCGAGGTAGAGCAGCGACGGTACGAGCAGTGGGTAGCCGCCGGCCACTTCCGGGCGTCGGCGCAGAGCGACAAGCCCCCCTTCACCATCGTCATCCCGCCGCCGAACGTCACCGGCTCGCTGCACATGGGCCACGCGTTCGAGCACACGCTGATGGACGCCCTGAACCGGCGCAAGCGGATGCAGGGCTTCGAGGCGCTCTGGCTGCCCGGCATGGACCACGCCGGCATCGCCACCCAGAACCTCGTCGAGCGGCAGCTCGCCACCGAGGGCCTGTCCCGGCACGACCTGGGCCGGGAGAAGTTCGTCGAGCGGGTCTGGCAGTGGAAGGCCGAGTCCGGCGGGGCGATCCTCGGCCAGATGCGCCGCCTCGGCGACGCCGTCGACTGGGACCGCGAGCGCTTCACCATGGACGAGGGCCTGTCCCGGGCCGTGCAGACCATGTTCAAGAAGCTCTTCGACGACGGGCTGATCTACCGGGCCAACCGGATCATCAACTGGTGCCCGCGCTGCCTGACCGCGCTCTCCGACATCGAGGTGGAGCACACCGACGACGATGGCGAACTGGTCTCGATCCGGTACAGCGACGACGTCGTGGTCGCCACCACCCGGGCCGAGACGATGCTCGGCGACACCGCCGTCGCGGTGCACCCCGACGACGAGCGGTACCGGCACCTGATCGGCACCGAGGTGGCCGTCCCGCTCACCGACCGGCGGATTCCGATCGTCGCCGACGAGCACGTCGACCCGGCCTTCGGCACCGGCATGGTCAAGGTGACCCCGGCGCACGACCCGAACGACTTCGAGATCGGCCAGCGGCACGACCTGCCCGCGCTGACGATCATGGACGAGCGCGGGATCATCACCGCGCCCGGCCCGTTCCAGGGCCTGGACCGGTACGAGGCCCGGCCGGCGATCGTCGCCGCCCTGCGCGAGCAGGGTCTGATCGTGGCGGAGAAGCGGCCGTACGTGCACGCGGTGGGGCACTGTTCGCGGTGCAAGACCACCGTCGAGCCGAGGCTGTCGCTCCAGTGGTTCGTCAACACCGCCCCGCTGGCCAAGGCCGCCGGTGACGCGGTCCGCGACGGCCGGGTGAAGATCGAGCCGGCCGAGCTGGCCAAGCGCTACTTCGCCTGGGTCGACAACATGCACGACTGGTGCATCTCGCGCCAGCTCTGGTGGGGCCACCGCATCCCGGTCTGGTACGGCCCGGCCGGCGAGATCGTCTGCGTCGGCCCCGACGAGCAGCCGCCGACCGGCGCGGGCTGGCACCAGGACGAGGACGTCCTGGACACCTGGTTCTCCAGCGGCCTGTGGCCGTTCTCCACCCTCGGCTGGCCGGAGCAGACCCCGGACCTGGCGAAGTTCTATCCGACCAGCGTCCTGGTCACCGGCTACGACATCCTCTTCTTCTGGGTCGCCCGGATGATGATGTTCGGCCTGTACGCGATGGACGGCGTCCAGCCGTTCGACGTGGTCGCCCTGCACGGCATGGTCCGCGACGAGCACGGCAAGAAGATGTCGAAGTCGTTCGGCAACGTGGTCGACCCGCTGGACTGGATCGACCGGTTCGGCGCCGACGCCACCCGGTTCACGCTGGCCCGCGGCGCCAACCCGGGCCAGGACGTGCCGGTCAGCGAGGAGTGGTGCCAGGGCTCCCGCAACTTCTGCAACAAGCTCTGGAACGCCACCCGGTTCGCGCTGCTGAACGGCGCGCACACCGACGGTCCGCTGCCCGCCGCCGACCAGCTCTCCACCGTCGACCGGTGGATCCTGTCCCGGCTGGCGCACGTCACCGCCGAGGTGGACGAGCAGTTCGAGTCGTACGAGTTCGCGAAGGTCTGCGACCTGCTGTACCACTTCGCCTGGGACGACGTCTGCGACTGGTACGTGGAGCTGAGCAAGCCGGTGCTCGCCGAGGGCGGGCCGGCCGCCGACGCGAGTCGCCGGGTGCTCGGGCACGTGCTGGACCAACTGCTGCGGCTGCTGCACCCGGTGATCCCGTTCGTCACCGAGGAGCTGTGGACCGCGCTCACCGGCGGCGAGACGGTCATGACGGCCGCCTGGCCGGTCGCCGACCGTACCGGGGTGGACGACGCCGCGGAGCGCGAGGTCGGCACCGTCCAGCGGGTGGTGACCGAGATCCGGCGGTTCCGGTCCGACCAGGGGCTGCGCCCGACGCAGCGGGTGGCCGCCCGACTGGAGGGGCTCACCGTGGCCGGTGTCGCCGCCCACGAGCCGCTGATCCGCTCGCTGGTCCGGCTCGACGCGCCCGGCGGCGACTTCCAGGCCAGCGCCACCCTCGCCATGCCCGGTGAGGTCAGCGTCGAGCTGGACACCCGGGGTTCGATCGACGTCGCCGCCGAACGGGCCCGGCTCACCAAGGACCGGGTGGCCGCCGAGAAGGAGGTCGCGCAGGCCCGGGGCAAGCTCGACAACCCGGCCTTCGTCGGGAAGGCCCCCGAGCCGGTGGTCGCGAAGATCCGCGACCGGCTGGCGGTGGCCGAGGCCGACCTGATCCGGATCGACGCCGCTCTGGAGGCGCTGCCCTCGTGACCGACCGCACCGCACACACCGAACGCACCGCCGGCCGCACAAGGCGCGGTGACGGCGACGGCGAATTCGCCGCCGTGGACGCCGAACTGGCCGGGCGGGGTTTCACCCGGATGGTCTTCGACCTCGACCGGATCGGCTCCCTGCTCGACCTGCTCGGCAGCCCGCAGCGGGCGTACCCGTCGATCCACCTGACCGGGACCAACGGCAAGACCTCCACGGCCCGGATGATCGACTCGCTGCTGCGGGCCTTCGGGCTGCACACCGGCCGCTACACCAGCCCGCACCTGGAGACCGTCCGGGAGCGGATCAGCCTGGACGGGGAGCCGGTCAGCGAGGAGCGCTTCGTCGCCACGTACCGCGAGGTGCAGCCGTTGGCCGAGCTGGTCGACCAGCGGTCGGCCGAACCGCTGACCTACTTCGACCTGACCACCGCGCTGGCCTTCGCGACGTTCGCCGACGCGCCGGTCGACGTGGCGGTGGTCGAGGTGGGGCTCGGCGGTGCCGAGGACGCCACCAACGTGCTCCAGGCCGGGGTCGCCGTGCTCACCCCGATCGGGCTCGACCACACCGAATGGCTCGGCGACACCCTTGAGGACATCGCCCTGCACAAGGCCGGCATCATCCACCCCGGGGCGACGGTGATCGCCGCCGCCCAGGAGGAGGAGGCCGCCCGGCCGATCCTGGAACGGTGCGCCGAGGTCGGTGCCACCGTCGCCCGGGAGGGGGCCGAGTTCGGCGTGCTGCGCCGGTCGGTCGCGGTCGGCGGGCAGGTGCTGACCATCCAGGGCCTCGGCGGGGTGTACGAGGAGGTGTTCGTCCCGCTGCACGGCGCCCACCAGGCGCAGAACGCGGCGGTGGCGCTCGCCGCCGTCGAGGCGTTCCTCGGTGCGGGGGCCAAACGGCAGCTCGACATCGAGGCCGTCCGGGAGGGCTTCGCCACGACCAGCTCCCCGGGCCGGCTGGAGAAGGTGCGGTCCGCCCCGACGGTGCTGCTCGACGGGGCGCACAACCCGCACGGGATGGCCGCCACGGTCACCGCCCTGCAGGAGGAGTTCGCGTTCAGCAAGCTGGTCGGCGTGCTGGCCGTGCTCGGTGACAAGGACGCCGCCGGCCTGCTGGAGCTGCTGGAGCCGGTGCTCGACCAACTGGTGGTCACCCGTAACAGCTCGCCCCGGGCGATGCCGGCCGAGGAGTTGGCCGAGCTGGCCCGGGAGGTCTTCGGGCCGGAGCGGGTGCAGGTGGCCGAGGAGATGCCGGACGCCATCGAGGCGGCCGTCGCCGAGGCCGAGTCGGAGGTGCCCGGGGAACTGGCCGGGGTGGGTGTGCTGGTCACCGGGTCGGTGGTGACCGTGGCCGACGCCCGCCGGTTGCTGAAGCGATGAGCGGCCCGGACCGGGAGTCGGAGCGGGCTGCGGGGCCGGCGGGGGCTGAGGGCGTACCGGGTCAGCGGCGGTCCGGGTTGCGTAACCCCGAGGCCGCCGTGCGTGGCCTCGGGGCCGGGACGCTCGGACTGGAGGCGCTGGTCCTGCTGCTGGCCATCCAGCCGATCCGGGTGGTCGGCGGGCACTTCGGCGGTGCGGCGATCGCGGCCACCGTCGCGCTGGCCGTGGCGGCGGTGCTGCTGGCCGGCCTGATCCGCCGGCCGTGGGCCTGGCCCGCGGGCACGGTGTTGCAGGGGTTGCTGCTGCTGGCCGGGCTGCTGCACTGGTCGCTGTTCGGGCTGGGGGTCATCTTCGCCCTGGTGTGGGCGTACGCGCTGCACGTGCGGCGGGTCATCCTCGGCTGACCGGCTCAGGCGTCGGCGCGTTCCCGCCACTGGGTCAGCGCGATGCCGTGGCCGTCCGGGTCGCGGAAGGCGGCGGCCCACACCTCCAGCCGGCTGCCCCGGTTGACCACCCGGGGCGCGTAGGTGAACCGTACGCCGGAGTCCTTCAGCCGCTGGTAGGCCGCGTCGATGTCGTCCACCTCCAGGTTGACGTGCACCAGCCGGCGGCTGATCGGGGCTGCGCCGGTCACCTCGCGCAGCACCAGCCGGGTGGCCCCGGAGGCGAGCACGGCGTTGCCGGCACCCCGGTCGAACTCGTCGAAACCGAGCACGTCGCGGTAGAAGTCCAGCGACCGGGACAGGTCGGTGACCAGCAGGGTGAGCCCGACGCCGCTGATCGGGGCGGCCGGATCGGCCAGCCCGCCCGGGTCCGCCGGGGCGGCGGTCGGGTCGGGCCCGAAGATCGCCTCGTCCAGTTCCTCCGGGCCGAGCCGGTCGGCCGCCGCGCCGGGTTCGTCCAGCGGGACGTCGACCGGGTCGAGGATCGGCTCGTCGAACCGTTCCTCGACGGGTGGCCGCGGGGCGGGTGTCGCCCGGCGGGGCAGCGGGCCGGCGACCGGCTGCTCGACCACGGTGCCCTCCAGCACCACCGGGCCGCCGGGCCGCTGGTGCACCACCACCGGCTCCCGCTCGTCGGTCAGCACCTCGACGTCGTCCCGGAGCGGCTCGGAGCGCAGCGGGTCCGAGCGCAGTGGGTCCGACCGGAGGGGGTCGGAGCGCAGCGGGTCGGTCGGCGGCGGGTCGCGCAGGTCGTCGCGGAAGTCGTCGCGGCGGTCGTCGCGGAAGTCGTCGTCGGCCGTCCGGCCGGCCCACGGCGGGGCCTCCTGCTGGATCAGCAGGTCGTCGAGCGGCTCGCCGCCGGCGTACTCGGGTGGCAGGTCGGCGACGGTGGTGGCGCTCTCGGCGTGGGTCGGCACGTCGTCCCAGAGGACCCGGACGTGTCGCTGGTCGTCGAGGGCCACCCGGATGGGCAGGGCCTGCCCCAGGGACGGCCACTTCGCCACCGGCACCCGCGGCTCGATGATCTTCTTGGAGCGGGGCGGCAACCCCGGCGCGTCGATCACCAGTTGCAGCTCGCAGCGGCCGAAGGCGTACTGGGTGGGTGGCTCGGAGGCGCTGTGCACGTGGCCGACGCCGACCACCCAGGTGCGCCCGCCGCCGCGCACGGTGGCCAGGGCGACCGCGAGCACCACCAGGGCCACGCCGAGCGCGACGATCGCCCAACTCGTCATGCCCAGCCCGAACAGGACCACGAAGGTGGCCACGGTGCCGAGCACCGTGGCGATCAACTTGCGTACCGGCGCGATGGTGCGGTTCCCGCCATTCGCCACAGTGGACCTCCCAGGGGTCAGAGCCAGGCTAGGCCGCAACGGCAAGCGAGGGAAGGCGCAGCCGCCGCGCCGACGCCGGGACCGGGTCGCTAGGCTGACCGTACCCAGCCGAACCGCCTTCCGCGCACAGGAGGAACCCAGCGTGTCCAGCAGCAGCCCGGATGAGCGCACGCTCGTACTGATCAAGCCCGACGCGGTGCGCCGTGGTCTGGTGGGCGAGATCATCTCCCGCTTCGAGCGCAAGGGCCTGCGGATCGACGCGCTGGAGACCCGGACGCTGGACGGCGCGTTCGCCGACCAGCACTACGCCGAGCACGTGGACAAGCCGTTCTACCCGCCGCTGAAGGCGTTCATGACCAGCGGGCCGCTGGTCTCGCTGGTGCTCTCCGGTGACCAGGTGATCGAGGTGGTGCGCGGCATGATCGGCAGCACCGACGGCCGCAGGGCCGCCGCCGGCACCATCCGCGGCGACCTGTCGCTGTCCAACCGGGAGAACCTGGTGCACGCCTCGGACTCCGTCGACAGCGCCAAGCGCGAGATCGCCCTCTGGTTCCCCGCGCTGGGCTGACCCGCCCGCGACGCCCGGCCAACGGGTTCCTCAGGCTGGGCCGTTCCGATGCCCGGGCCGGTGACCGCCGGCCCGGGCGTTGTCGCGGGGCTTCCCGAAGCCCTTGAGAGCTACCAAACGAACGAAGCCCCGGAGCCCTACAACCAGTAGGGCTCCGGGGCCTTCCCGTGTTTCTGGGGGCTTTCAGGCGGTTAGGCGGTCCTGCTTGGCGGCGTGAACGAAAGCCGAGAATGCCGCTGGCGGGAAGGTCAGCGCCGGGCCTTCCGGGTCCTTGGAATCTCGGACGGCGACCACGCCGGAAAGGTTGTCGGCCACCTCGACGCAGTCGCCCTGCCCGCCGCTACGGGCGCTCTTGCGCCAGCGGGCGCCAGTCAGGTCATGCATGTGTTCTCTCCTTGATCTCCGTCAGCAGTGCTAGAGACTCATCCTCGCTCAGCGCGTCACCGGCCAAGGCGGCCCACGCCTCCGCGTAGCTACGCACTTCCTCAGTGCGATCCAGGTACAGGGCGCCGGTCAGACCCTCTTTGTAGACCGTCGTCGGCTCCGCCGACCGGGCCCCTCTGGTCGGGAATTCAAGAATGACGAAGCTACCAGCAACCGCGAAGTGAGCATGAGTCCGTTCGGACGGCACGATGCGGACGCTCACATTCGGCTCCTGAGATGCACTGACCAGACGGTGAACCTGCCCCGCCATGTCGGGCATCCTCTTGTGAAGGAGTCCTTCCTCGATGATGACCTCCAAGAGAGGAGCGGCCGGCAGGTATCGAGTCAGTATCCGTTGTCGTTCCATCCGCAAAGCAACCTGCTTCTGAACCTCAGCAGTCGTGGCTCCGGGACGGCTGCGGGCTAGCGAGGCAGCGTAGTCCGCCGTTTGCAGCAGCCCCGGCACGAGCGCGTGCTGGTAGCTGCGGATGCGGCTCGCCGCCGCTTCCAGACCGACGTACAGCTCGAACCATCGGGGGATGACCTCCCCGTAAGCGTGATACCAGCCCTTGCTCTTGGATTCCTTGGCGAGGCTGACAAGAACTTCGGTCATCTCTGACGACGCTCGGTAGAGGCGGCACATCGCCTCTACGTCCGGGGTCCGGACGGGCGACTGCCCAGACTCAATCCGGTACATCTTGGCGCGCGACCACTCAAGATCGGTGGCGGCGGCCTCAAGCCCGACGGACGCTTGCTCCCGGGTCTGCCGCAGGAGTCGGCCAAGCTCACGCCTGGGCACCGTCGATCCCGTTTCGCTCATCGGCACCATTCTCCCTGTCTCATCCTGATGCGTCATCGGACTTGCCGCGAGACGGCCCTTGCATCGTCGCCTGCAAGGTGCGTCTCCACATGATCCTCTCGCCGTGGAGAGTCGCATGGTGAGTCGACAGTCGCTGATCGTAGCCGTCACGGCTGGCGAGGCAACGAACCTGGGAGGTGGGGCGTGCCCCGATGGCGGTGATTTCTGCGCAAGGCCGAACCCGTGGTGATGGAAAGGCGGTCGCACACCCATTACTCGGCGGCGAACGGCACCCCGGGTCGAGTATCCTTGCCGGCACAGGCGACGACCCGGCCATCACCGGCGAGCCTCCGGAAGAAAGGGTGGCGACACCCGAGTAGAACCGGACGGGGCGGCCCGTCACAGCCGGCCGACGAGCGGGCGGTCGATCCTGACCGCCAAGCGGGGTGGTACCGCGGGCCTGCCCGGGGGCGCCGGACGGCGTACCCGAGAAGGCTCGTCCTCGCAGACCCACGTTGAGTGAGCTCGACGACTCCGGGTCGCGGCGTCAGCGACGCGCCGAGCCGGAGCCGTCGTAACGCGAGGAGAGCGACCCCCGATGGTCTATCCGTTGCACGACCCGACCGACGCCGGTGTCCCGGCGAGCCCGGACCTGCCCGCGGTCGAGCGCCGGGTCCTGGAGCACTGGACGGCCGACAAGACCTTCGAGGCGTCCGTCGAGGCCAGGCCGACCGGCGCGGACGGCAGGAACGAGTACGTCTTCTACGACGGCCCGCCGTTCGCCAACGGCCTGCCGCACTACGGCCACCTCTTCACCGGCTACGTCAAGGACGTGGTGCCGCGCTACCAGACCATGCGCGGTCGGCACGTCGAGCGGCGGTTCGGCTGGGACTGCCACGGCCTGCCCGCCGAGGTGGTCGCCGAGAAGCAGCTCGGCATCACCAGCAAGGCCGAGATCCTCGACCTGGGGGTGGCCCGGTTCAACGAGGCGTGCCGCACCTCGGTGCTGGAGTTCACCCACGACTGGGAGCGGTACGTCACCCGGCAGGCCCGCTGGGTCGACTTCGCCAACGACTACAAGACCCTCGACCTGGACTACATGGAAAGCGTCATGTGGGCCTTCAAGACCCTGCACGACAAGGGCCTGGTCTACGAGGGCTTCCGGGTGCTGGCGTACTGCTGGCGGTGCGAGACGCCGCTGTCGAACACCGAGACCCGGATGGACGACGTCTACCGGGACCGGCACGACCCGACCCTGACCGTCTGGTTCGGGCTGGCCGGCGACGAGTCCGCGCCGGAGTTGGTGCGGGGGCCGGTGAAGCTGGGCGTCTGGACCACCACGCCGTGGACCCTGCCGTCGAACCTGGCGCTCGCCGTCGGCCCCGACATCGAGTACGCCGTGCTGGAGCGCGACGGCGAGCGGTACCTGGTCGGCGCGGCCCGGCTGGCCGCGTACGCCAAGGAGCTGGAGGGCTACCAGCAGGTCGGCACCGTGCGCGGCGCGGACCTGGTCGGCCGCCGCTACACCCCGCTCTACGACTTCCTGGCCGAGCAGGCCGGCGAGAACGCGTACCAGGTGCTCGGGGCGGAGTTCGTCACCACCGAGGACGGCACCGGGATCGTCCACCTGGCCCCCGCCTTCGGCGAGGACGACCAGAACGTCTGCAACGCCGCCGGCATCCCGACCATCGTCACCGTGGACGACCACACCCGGTTCACCGCGCTGGTCCCGCCGTACGTCGGGGAGCAGGTCTTCGACGTCAACAAGCCGGTGATCCGGGAGCTGAAGGAGCGGGGGGTGGTGCTCCGGCAGGACACCTACACCCACTCGTACCCGCACTGCTGGCGCTGCGACACCCCGCTGGTCTACAAGGCGGTGTCGTCCTGGTTCGTGGCGGTGACCACGTTCCGGGACCGGATGGTGGAGCTGAACCAGCAGATCAACTGGACGCCCGGCCACATCAAGGACGGCTCGTTCGGCAAGTGGCTGGCCAACGCGCGGGACTGGTCGATCAGCCGGAACCGGTTCTGGGGCTCGCCGATCCCGGTGTGGAAGTCCGACGACCCGAACCACCCCCGGGTGGACGTGTACGGCTCGCTGGAGCAGATCGAGCGGGACTTCGGCGTACGCCTGACCGACCTGCACCGGCCGGCGGTCGACGACCTGGTCCGCCCCAACCCGGACGACCCGACCGGGCGCTCGATGATGCGCCGGGTGCCGGAGGTGCTGGACTGCTGGTTCGAGTCCGGCTCGATGCCGTTTGCCCAGGTGCACTACCCGTTCGAGAACGCCGACTGGTTCGAGCACCACTACCCGGGCGACTTCATCGTCGAGTACATCGGGCAGACCCGGGGCTGGTTCTACACCATGCACGTGCTGGCCACCGCGTTGTTCGACCGGCCGGCGTTCCGCAACTGCCTCAGCCACGGCATCCTGCTCGGCTCGGACGGGCGCAAGATGTCCAAGAGCCTGCGCAACTACCCGGACGTCTACCACGTCTTCGACGCGTACGGCTCGGACGCGATGCGCTGGATGCTGATGTCCTCGCCGGTGCTGCGCGGCGGTGACATGGCGGTCACCGAGGCGGGCATCCGGGACGCGGTACGCCAGGTGCTGCTGCCGCTGTGGAACGTCTGGTACTTCTTCTCGCTCTACGCCAACGCGGACGGCCACCAGGCGCGCCGCCGGGTGGACTCCACCCACCTGCTCGACCGGTACGTGCTGGCGAAGACCCGGGAACTGGTCGAGACGGTCCAGGGCCAGATGGACGCGTACGACATCTCCGGCGCCTGCGCCACCGTCCGGTCCTACCTGGACGCGCTGACCAACTGGTACGTGCGTCGCTCCCGGGACCGGTTCTGGTCCGGCGACGCGGAGGCGTTCGACACGCTGTGGACGGTGCTGGAGACGCTCTGCCGGGTGGTCGCGCCGCTGGCGCCGCTGACCGCCGAGGAGATCTGGCGCGGCCTCACCGGCGAGCGGTCGGTGCACCTGACCGACTGGCCGTCCGCCGACGAGTTCCCGGCCGACCACGACCTGGTCGCCGCGATGGACGCCGTCCGGGACGTCTGCTCGGCGGCGCTGTCGCTGCGCAAGGCGAAGGGGCTGCGGGTCCGGCTGCCGCTGTCGAGGCTGACCGTGGCCTCGCCGGTCGCGGCCCAGCTCCGGCCCTTCGCCGACCTGGTCGCCGACGAGGTCAACGTGAAGGCGGTGGAGTTCTCCGAGGAGGTGTCCAGCTACTGCCGGCAGGTGCTGACCGTGGTGCCCCGGGCGCTCGGCCCCCGGGTCGGCAAGCAGGTGCAGCAGGTGATCAAGGCGGTCAAGGCGGGGGAGTGGGAGCTGGTCGACGGCGCCCCGACCGCAGCCGGGATCACCCTCGCCGAGGGCGAGTACGAGCTGCGCCTGGTCGCCGCCGACGCCGAACACTCCGCGCCGCTGCCCGGCGGCGAGGGGGTGGTCGTGCTGGACACCGAGGTCACCCCGGAGCTGGCCGCCGAGGGGCTGGCCCGCGACGTGGTCCGGGTGGTGCAGCAGGCCCGCCGGGACGCCGACCTGGACGTCTCGGACCGGATCGTGGTGTCGGTGTCCGCCTCCGAGGAAATCCGGGCGGCGGTGTCCGGGTACGCCGGCTTCGTGGCCCGGGAGGTGCTGGCCGACACGGTCGACTTCGCCGAGGGCCTCGACGGCTTCGCCGGCGAGGTCGGTGACGGCGAGCGGGTGACGGTGACCGTCCGGCGGGTATGACGGGTTGACCGGGGTGGTCCGGCGGCGGAACCGCCGCCGGACCACCAGCCGGGCGTCCCGGCCACCCGGTGGGGCGGACGGGCATCCGTCCGCTACCGTGACACCGCCTGTTCACTGCACGACCGCCGGAGGACCAGTGCCCCTGCTCTACACCATCGGCAAGCTCACCGTGGCACCCGCGATCCGGGTGGCCTTCCGCCCGGCGGTGGAGGGGCTGGAGCACATTCCGGCGAGCGGTGGGGCGATCTTCGCGGGCAATCACCTCTCCGTCGCCGACGAGCTGCTCCTCGGCACGGTGGTCCCCCGGCACCTGGCCTTCTGGGCCAAGTCGGAGTACTTCACGGGCACCGGTCCGAAGGGCGTGTTCTCCAAGTTCGTACTCACCGGCCTGGGCGCGATCCCGGTGGAACGGGCCGGCGGTCGGGCGGCGCTGTCCGCGTTCGACGCGGCCATCCCGGCGCTGAAGGGCGGCGACCTGGTCGCCGTCTACCCGGAGGGCACCCGCTCGCCGGACGGCCGGCTCTACCGGGGCCGGACGGGCACCGCCCGGCTGGCGGTGGCGGCCGGCGTGCCGGTCATCCCGGTCGGCGTGATCGGCACCGACAAGGCCCAGCCGATCGGGACCCGGGTGCCCCGGCCCGGCAAGGCGAAGATCACCATCCGGTTCGGCAAGCCGCTGGACTTCACCGGCCGCTCCGACGACCGCAGCTCGCTGCGGCAGATGACCGACGAGCTGATGGCCGAGATCCAGAATCTCACCGGCCAGGAGTACGTGGCCCGCTACGCCCCCAAGCGCGGCGAGCCCTCGGCCTGACCCGGGTCACGGCGGGCCGTCGCCGGGCCGCTCCGCCGGTGCCGGCGGTCAGCTCTGCTTCGGGGTGACGATCTGCTCGCGCAGGATGGCGAGCAGGCGGGCGCTGTCGTCCACCGACAGCCGGGTGAAGACCGCCGTGGTGCTGCTGCCGTGGTCCACCGACGTGCAGACCACCACGTCGGTGCCCTCGGAACTGCCGGTCGCGCAGCGCTCGTACCGGCCCCGGACCCCGGTGTCCACCGGCTGCGGGGCACCCAGCGCGAAGGTGTCGGTGAGCCGGGTCATCGCGTCGTCGGCGTCCGACTCCGGGCTGAACCGGAAGCCGGTGTCGCCGAAGACGGTGACCCGCTTGCCGTCGTCGGTGCCGTAGACCCCGGCGAAGACGTCCTCGGCGAGCAGGTTCGCCTTGCGGACCTCGGCCTCCAGCCGCTGGACCTCGCCGCCGGAGTCCTCGCGCAGGGTCAGGTCGGCCACCTGACCGGGCAGCGCGGCGTCCGCCGGGTACTGCTGCCAGATCGGCGTGCCGAACCAGGCCGGACAGCCGCAGCAGCAGGCCAGGCTGAGCAGCAGCACCCAGGGCCAACGGCGGCGCTTGCGGCGTACGTACCCCTTGGGGGGCTTCCAGTCCGGCGGTGGGGTGACCGGTTCCGGCCGGCTCCGGCGCTGCTTCGGCGGTCGGGGCGGGGCGGGCGGCAACGCCGGGCGGGCCGGCGGCGGGGGCGGCGACACCGGCCGCGCGGCGGGCGCCGGCGCGACCGGGTACGGCCGGGTCGGCGTCGGGGCCGGCGGTGCCGGGTGGGCCACCGGCGGTGGCGTCGGCTGGTACGGCGGTGCGCTGGGCTGGTAGGGCAGCGCCGGCGGTGCCGCCGGTGCCGGGCCGGACTGGTACGGCCGGGTCTGCGGCGGCGTCGGGTAGGGGAGCGTCGGGGGCAGCTCGGGATGGTTCAGCTCCCAGCCACCGGTGTCCGCACCCGCCCACGGGTCCACCGGGGTGCGGTGCTCGGGCAGCTCGTGCGGTGCCGGCGGGGGCACCGGCGTGGGCTCGGCCGACTCGCCCCAAGCGGGTCGGCGCGGCGGTGGGGGAGGGACGGCGGCGGAACCGCTCCACCGGGGCGCTGCCGGCTCCTGCCGGGTCGGGTCGGGCGGTACGTCCAGCCGGGTCGGGTCGGGCCGGGCGGGGGTCGGTTCGGCCGGCGTGGCCGGGGGCGGGACGGCGGCGGAGCCACGGGCGGGGGTGTCGTCCGGGCTGGTGGGCGGCTCGGCGGACGACGGTACGGGGGGGTCGGTCGGTCCGGCGGTGACCGCCGGATCCGCGTCCCCACCCGGGGTCGGGGTACTCCCGTCGGCCGGCCGGCCTGCTCCCGGCTGCGGCTCCGGCATCGCGGCAATCTCCTCTCGCGCCGTTGCGAGGTTAGTACCGGTGCGCCACCGCCGACGAACCCGCCGCCCGGGTGGTCCGGTGCCGCCCGGCCGGGCGTCCCCGGCGGGCGGGCGGTGCGGCGCGGTGTCCCACCGGTGGAGGCGTACCCTTGGGCATCATGAGTGCCCCGTCCACGACGCCGCGCCCCGCCGCGGCCAATTCCGTCTGGCCCCGGCTGGAGCCGCTGCTGCCCCAGGTGACCAAGCCCATCCAGTACGTCGGTGGCGAGCTGGGCGCGGTGGTCAAGGACTGGGACGCCGCGACCGTGCGCTGGGCGCTGATGTATCCCGACGCGTACGAGGTGGGCCTGCCCAACCAGGGCGTCCAGATCCTCTACGAGGTGCTCAACGAGCTGCCCGACGTGCTCGCCGAGCGGACGTACGCGGTCTGGCCGGACCTGGAGCGGCTGATGCGCGCGCACGACGTGCCGCAGTTCACCGTCGACGCGCACCGCTCGGTGCGCGACTTCGACGTGTTCGGCGTCTCGTTCTCCACCGAGCTGGGCTACACCAACCTGCTCACCGCGATCGACCTGGCCGGCATCCCGATGCTGGCCGCCGACCGCACCGACGCCGACCCGGTGATCGTGGCCGGTGGGCACGCCGCGTTCAACCCGGAGCCGATCGCCGACTTCATCGACGCCGCCGTGCTCGGCGACGGCGAGGAGGCGGTCCTGGAGATCACCACGATCGTCCGGGAGTGGAAGGCCGAGGGCTCCCCGGGTGGCCGTGACGAGCTGCTGCTGCGGCTGGCCCGCACCGAGAGCGTCTACGTGCCGCGCTTCTACGACGTGGACTACCTGCCCGACGGCCGGATCCAGCGGGTCGTGCCGAACCGGGCGGACGTGCCGTTCCGGGTGCACAAGCGCACCACGATGGACCTGGACGCCTGGCCGTACCCGAAGAAGCCGCTCGTGCCGCTCGCCGAGACGGTGCACGAGCGGTACGCGGTGGAGATCTTCCGGGGCTGCACCCGGGGCTGCCGGTTCTGCCAGGCCGGCATGATCACCCGGCCGGTGCGGGAGCGCTCGATCACCACGGTCGGCCAGATGGTCCGCGACGGCCTGGAGTTCTCCGGCTTCCACGAGGTGGGCCTGCTGTCGCTGTCGTCGGCCGACCACTCCGAGATCGGCGACATGTGCTCCGGCCTGGCCCAGCAGTACGAGGGCACCAACGTGTCGCTCTCGCTGCCGTCGACCCGGGTGGACGCCTTCAACATCGACCTGGCGCAGGAGCTGTCCCGCAACGGCCGGCGGACCGGGCTGACCTTCGCCCCGGAGGGCGGCTCGGAGCGGATTCGCAAGGTCATCAACAAGATGGTGTCGAAGGAAGACCTGATCCGCACCGTCGTCACCGCGTACACCAACGGCTGGCGGCAGGTGAAGCTCTACTTCATGTGCGGCCTGCCCACCGAGACGGACGAGGACGTCCTGGAGATCGCGGACATGGCGCACGAGGTGATCAGGGCCGGCCGTGCCGCCACCGGCAGCAGGGACATCCGCTGCACCGTCTCCATCGGCGGGTTCGTGCCGAAGCCGCACACCCCGTTCCAGTGGGCGTCGATGGCCCGGCCGGAGGTCATCGACCACCGGCTCAAGCTGCTCAAGCAGGCGATCAACGCGGACCGCTCGCTGGGCCGGGCGATCGGCTACCGCTACCACGACGGTGAGCCGTCGCTGATCGAGGGCCTGCTGTCCCGGGGCGACCGCCGGGTCGGCGCGGTGATCCGCAAGGTGTGGGAGAACGGCGGCCGGTTCGACGGCTGGAGCGAGCACTTCTCGTACCAGCGCTGGGTGGAGGCCGCCGCCGAGGCGCTGCCGGCCTTCGGCGTCGACCTGGACTGGTACACCACCCGGGAGCGCGAGGAGCTGGAGGTCCTGCCCTGGGACCATCTCGACTCCGGGCTGGACAAGGACTGGCTCTGGCAGGACTGGCAGGACTCGCTGTCGGAGTACGAGCAGGACGACTGCCGGTGGACCCCGTGCTTCGACTGCGGTGTCTGTCCGGCCATGGACACCGAGATCCAGATCGGCCCCACCGGGAAGAAGCTCCTGCCGTTGACCCCGATCGGTGGTTCCGGCCTGAAGGTCCCGTCCGCCGCCCAGCAGTGACTGTCGGGGGCGGGCATGCCGCCCGCCCCACTCCGGTGATCATGGAGCTGCCGTCACGGGCCCGGCGGGTAGCCGGCACCAACTCCATGATCAACCGGTTCTGACCTCAAGGAGCACGACGATCAGCAGGAAACCACAGCCGGAGGGCGGGCAGGCGCCGGTCGTCCAGCGTGTCCGGATCCGGTACGCCAAGCGCGGGCCGTTGCGGTTCACCTCCCACCGGGACTTCGCCCGCGCCTTCGAGCGCGCCCTGCGCCGGGCCGCCGTGCCGGTGGCCTTCTCCCAGGGCTTCACCCCGCACCCGAAGATCTCGTACGCCAGCGCCGCCCCCACCGGCGTCGCCAGCGAGGCGGAGTACCTGGAGGTCGGCCTCCAGGCGCCGGTCGACCCGGAGCAGCTACGGCTCGCTCTCGACGCGGCGCTCTCGCCCGGCCTCGACGTGCTGGACGTGGTGGTCGCGTCCGGGGGGAGCCTCGCCGACCGGATCGAGGCGTCGCACTGGCGGATCGAGCTGCCCGAAGTCGACCCGACGGTGGCGCAACGGGCGGTTTCCGCCTTCCTGGCCGCCGACGAGGTGCAGGTCGAGCGGATGACCAAGCAGGGTCGACGCACGTTCGACGCGCGCGGCGCGGTCACCCGCGTCGATGTGCTGCCCCCGGCGGAGACGCCTTCCGGGGCGCCGGACTCGTCATGTGCGATACTCGAACTGGTCGTGCGGCAGGTCACCCCGTCCGTGCGACCCGATGACGTCCTTTCCGGCCTCCGCGTGGTGGCCGCCCTGGAGCCGCCGGTCTCCCCGAGGGTGATCCGGCTGGCGCAGGGCACGTTGACCGCGCAGGGTGCGATCGTGGATCCGTTCGACGCGGATCGCGACGGGGCAGCCATCGGAGAACGCTGACCGTCGGTCAGCGTTCTGGCAGGCAGACTTCGGCGGTCGCGCACCACGCGCGCCCGGCGGAAACACTTTTGCGGCGACCCTGCGTGGCAGCGCTCACCCGCGCCCGGGGCCGCCAGAACTGGAGAACGTCCATGCTCGACAACGAGCCCGAGGGCGGCGAACGGACCGGTTCACAGCCGGCCGGCGAAACCGCCGACAGCACCACCGACAGCGGCCCGGGAGCCGCCGCCACGGACGGCGCCACCGGCGCCGCGCCGACGGAGGCAGCGGCACCGACCCGCCGGCGTACCACCCGGCGGCGCGCCGCGCCGCTGAGCCAACCGGAGCTGACCGGAGCGCCCGCGGAGGCGTCGACCACCGCTCCCGCGGCCACCGACGAGTCGCAACAGGCCGAGGTGATCGTCCCGGTCGCCGGTGACCTCGACACCGCGCCGAAGACCACCCGGCGTCGACGCAAGGCCACCCCGGCCAAGGCGGCCGAGGAACCGGTGGTCGCCGACGGGGTGGAAGAGGGTACCGCGGAGCTGGTCCCGCCGGTGAAGGTGACCCGTACCCGGCGGAAGAAGGCCGCCGCCCCGGCGGCGGCCGAGCCGGCCGCCGAGGTCCCGGCCGAGCCGGCCGTGGAGCCCGCCGTGGAGGAGCCCGCCGTGGAGGCGGCTGCCCCCACCGAGCCGACCGTCGCCGACGAGCCGGCCGCCGAGGACGAGGAGCCGGCCGCCGAGGCGGCGGAGCAGGCCGGGGCCGGTGCCGGGAGCCGGGCCGGCGAGGTCCCACCCGGTGCCGCCGTGCCGGGCACCGAGGAGCCGGCCGAGCCGCAGCCGCGGACCCGGCGTCGGCGGGCCGCGATCGCCGCACCCACCGTGCTCTTCATGGCCCCGCAGCCGGAGGAGCTGCCCGTCTTCCGGGTGGTCGAGCCCGGTCCGGTCGTCGAGCCGGTCGCCGAGGAGCCGGCCGAGACCGGCCGGCGGCGGCGTCGTGGCCGCCGCGAGGTCGAGCCGGTCGAGGTCGAGGAGGAGCCCACCGGCGAGGCCGAGGAGGGCATCGAGGCCGAGGGCGACGAGGACGAGGACGAGGACGAGGAGACCGCCGCCCGCCGTCGCCGTCGCCGTGGTCGCCGGGGCCGGGGCCGGGGCAAGGGTGGCGCCGATGACACCGACGAGGACGAGGTCGAGGAGGCCGCCCAGGCCGAGGCCGAGGCCGATGAGTCCGAGGAGGCCGAGGAGGAGGGCGAGGGCGACGGGCTGACCCGCCGTCGTCGCCGTCGTCGCCGCCGGGGCGCCGGGGACGTCGAGGGGGGCGCCGACGACGGTGTGCCCACCGTGGTCAAGATCCGGGAGCCCCGCAAGGTCGTCGACGAGGTGCAGGGCGTCTCCGGCTCGACCCGGCTGGAGGCCAAGCGCCAGCGCCGCCGGGACGGCCGTGAGCAGCGCCGGACCCGCCCGCCGATCCTGAGCGAGTCGGAGTTCCTGGCCCGCCGGGAGGCGGTCGACCGGGTGATGGCGGTCCGCCAGCGCGGCGACCGTACCCAGATCGCGGTCCTGGAGGACGGCGTCCTGGTCGAGCACTACGTCACCCGGAACTCCTCCGGCACCATGGCCGGCAACGTCTACCTGGGCAAGGTGCAGAACGTCCTGCCCAGCATGGAGGCGGCGTTCGTCGACATCGGGCGCGGGCGCAACGCCGTGCTCTACGCCGGTGAGGTCAACTGGGACACCACCGGTCTGGAGGGGCGGGCCCGCTCGATCGAGCAGGCGCTGCGCTCCGGCGACTCGGTGCTGGTGCAGGTCACCAAGGACCCGATCGGGCACAAGGGCGCCCGACTGACCAGCCACATCGCGCTCTCCGGCCGGCACCTGGTCTACGTGCCCAACGGCAACGCCTCCGGGATCAGCCGCAAGCTGCCCGACAACGAGCGCAAGCGGCTGCGGGACGTGCTCAAGAAGCTGGTCCCGGACGGCGCGGGCGTGATCGTCCGGACCGCCGCCGAGGGGGCCAGCGAGGACGAGCTGGCCCGGGACGTCAAGCGGCTCCAGGCCCAGTGGGAGGACATCCAGGCCAAGGCGACCGAGGGCGGTGCCCCGGTGCTGCTCTACGAGGAGCCCGACCTGGTCATCCGGGTGGTCCGGGACCTGTTCAACGAGGACTTCCGCGATCTGGTCATCGAGGGCGAGCAGTCGTACGACATGGTCGAGTCGTACCTGTCGCACGTCTCGCCCGACCTGGTGGCCCGGCTGCGCCGGTACGTCGGCACCGCCGACGTCTTCACCGAGTACCGGATCGACGAGCAGATTATCAAGGGGCTGGACCGCAAGGTCTTCCTGCCCTCCGGTGGCTCGTTGGTGATCGACCGGACCGAGGCGATGACCGTCATCGACGTCAACACCGGCAAGTACACCGGTTCCGGGGGCAACCTGGAGGAGACGGTCACCCGCAACAACCTGGAGGCGGCCGAGGAGATCGTCCGTCAGCTCCGGCTGCGTGACCTCGGCGGCATCGTGGTGATCGACTTCATCGACATGGTGCTGGAGTCCAACCGTGAGCTGGTGCTGCGCCGGCTCACCGAGTGCCTGGGCCGGGACCGCACCAAGCACCAGGTCACCGAGATCACCTCGCTGGGCCTGGTCCAGATGACCCGCAAGCGGATCGGCGCGGGCCTGCTGGAGGCGTTCAGCGAGACCTGCGAGTGCTGCAAGGGCCGGGGTCTGATCATCCACACCGAGCCGGTGCCGGAGAAGCCGCGTACCGGCGGCCCGGGCGACCGGGTGAAGGCGGTCGCCACGGCGGTCACCACCCCGGCCGCCGAGCAGCCGGTCGGCGCGTCCGCCCGGCGGCGCTCCCGCAAGGGGGCCGCGGTGGAGCGGACCGTGGCCGAGACCACCGAGACCCCCGAGGTCGTGGACCCGGCCGTCGACGCCGAGTACCACGACACCATGGGCTACGACCTGTCCCGGTACGAGGCGGAGACCCCGGCCACCGCGGCGGCCGCCGACGCCCAGCCCGGCGAGTCGGCCCGCCTGGCGGGCGCGGACGACCCGGACGCGCTCGGCGACGCCGAATCCGACGAGGAGGGCGGCGAGGGCGGCACCGCCCGACGGCGGTCCCGCCGGGGCGGCGCCCGGCGGCGTACCCGCCCGTGACGGCCTGACCAGCGCGACACCCCCGCAGGGTCCCTTCCCCGGCACGATGCCGGTGGGAGGGGCCCTGCGGCCTCCTGGGCCCCCGATACGATCGGTCACCCCCCGGGCTAGGAGAAGAAGATGCGCCGCCTGCTCGCCGCCACCGTGGTGACCACCGTCCTGCTGACCGGCGCCGGCTGTTCCGGTGACCGGCCCGACGACTCGGCCGCCCCGGCCGCCTCCGGCACGTCCACCCCCGCCGCCGTGGTGCCGTCCGTCGCGGTGAGCGGCTCCCCGGCGGGTGGCAACGGCCCGCAGGTCTGCGCGGAGGCCGAGGCGGCCTCGACCACGGCGGTCCGCACCTACGTCGAGGAACTGGGCAAGATGATCGCGGCGGTCGGGGCGAACGACAGCACCGCGGCGGAGGCCGCCCGGAAGCGGGCGGAGTCGGCGCTGACCACCTGGCGGGCCGCGCTGCGGCAGCAGTCCGGCCGGGCCACCGACCCGCAGCTCAAGACCCTGTTGACCGACCTCGCCACCGAGGTCGGCACGCTCGGCACCGACGTCGACTCGATCGACGAGACCGAGTTGGACCGGCTCCAGCAGCGCCTGGACCAGCTCTGCGCCCGGTGACGTCGGGCCCGAACCGGCGGGGCCGGTTTGGGCAGCGGGCGGGTGATGGCGTAGTCTTTCCTGCGGCGCACTTTGGTGTGCCGAGTTCCCGCGTGCCCGCGCCGCCGGTGTCACTGCTACCCGGCGAGTCGCCGTGGGAACGACCGCCAGCAGCCTCAACGACAGGGAGTCCGCCTCCGATGTACGCGATCGTCAAGACCGGCGGCAAGCAGTACAAGGTCGCCGAGGGCGACGTGATCGAGGTCGAGAAGCTCACCGGTGCCCCCGGTGACGCGGTGAAGCTCACCGCGGTGCTCCTCGTCGACGGTGACGACCTGGTGACCGAAGCGGCGAAGCTTGCCAAGGTCGCGGTGTCCGGCGAGATCGCCGCGCACACCAAGGGCCCGAAGATCAAGATCCACAAGTTCAAGAACAAGACCGGCTACCACAAGCGCCAGGGTCACCGCCAGCCGCTGACCCAGGTCAAGGTGACCGGCATCTCCAGCGGGAAGTAGGTCGTCCTCCAATGGCTCACAAAAAGGGTGCGTCCAGCTCGCGTAACGGCCGCGACTCCGCGGCTCAGCGGCTCGGCGTGAAGCGCTTCGGTGGTCAGGTCGTCAGCGCGGGTGAGATCCTCATCCGTCAGCGTGGCACCAAGTTCCACCCCGGTGACCTGGTCGGCCGGGGCGGCGACGACACGCTCTTCGCGCTGGCCGCCGGCTCGGTCCAGTTCGGCACCAAGCGTGGTCGCAAGACCGTCAGCATCGTGCCGCAGCAGTAGTTCGAAGGCGTCGCGGGCCGTGGACCTCGGGTCCCGGCCCGCTTCGCTTTTTCGCGTGCGGGGGCTGCCCCGCTGGAAGGATTGGCGTCGTGACGACGTTCGTTGACCGGGTCGTCCTGCACATGCAGGCCGGCGACGGCGGGCACGGCTGTGTCTCCATCCACCGGGAGAAGTTCAAGCCCTTCGGTGGCCCGGACGGGGGCAACGGCGGGCACGGCGGCAGTGTCTCGCTGGTGGTCGACCCGCAGGTGACCACACTGCTGGACTTCCACTTCCGCCCGCACCTCAAGGCCGAGAACGGCAAGGGCGGTGCCGGCTCGAACCGGGACGGCGCCAACGGCCACGACCTGTTCATCAAGGTGCCCAACGGCACCGTCGTGCAGACCATGGACGGCACCGTGCTGGCCGACCTGGTCGGCGCGGGCACCACCTTCGAGGCGGCCCGGGGCGGCCGGGGCGGCCGGGGCAACGCCTCGCTGGCCAACGCCCGACGCAAGGCGCCCGGCTTCGCCGAGCTGGGGGAGCCCGGTGACCGGCTGGACGTGGTGCTGGAGCTCAAGAGCGTCGCCGACGTCGGCCTGGTGGGTTTCCCGTCGGCCGGCAAGTCGTCGCTGATCTCGGTGATCTCCGCCGCCAAGCCGAAGATCGCCGACTACCCGTTCACCACGCTGGTGCCCAACCTGGGCGTGGTCCGGGTCGACAACCACACCTTCACCGTGGCCGACGTGCCGGGCCTGATCCCGGGCGCGGCCACCGGCAAGGGGCTGGGCCTGGAGTTCCTCCGCCACGTCGAGCGGTGCGCCGTGCTGGTGCACGTGGTCGACACGGCGACGCTGGAACCCGGCCGCGACCCGCTCGCCGACATCGACACCATCGAGGCGGAGCTGGCCGAGTACGGCGGCCTCGCCGACCGGCCCCGGCTGGTGGCGCTGAACAAGGTCGACGTGCCGGACGGGCAGGACCTCGCCGACATCGTCCGGCCCGACCTGCTGGCCCGTGGCTTCCGGGTGTTCGACGTCTCCGCCGCCACCCGGGAGGGGCTCAAGGAGCTGACGTACGCGATGGCGGAGCTGGTCGAGCAGTCCCGCGCCGCCGCGCCGCCGGCCGAGCCGACCCGGGTCGTGATCCGGCCCAAGGCGGTCGACGACGCCGGGTTCACCATCGAGGCGGATTCCGACGGCTCCTTCACGGTGCGGGGGGTCCGCCCGGAACGCTGGGTGCGGCAGACGAACTTCGACAACGACGAGGCCGTCGGCTTCCTCGCCGACCGGCTGGCCCGGCTCGGCGTGGAGGAGAAGCTGGCCAAGGCCGGCGCGAACCCCGGCGACCTGGTCCGGATCGGCGAGCGGGAGTTCGACTGGCAGCCCACCCTCTACGCCGGCGTCGACTTCGTACCGGGCAACCGGGGCACCGACGTCCGGCTGGAGGAGAAGTCGTCGCGGGTGTCGGCGGCCGACCGGCTGGCCGCCCGCAAGGCCCGCCGGCAGCGTCCCGACGACGAGCTGGCGGCGGCCCCGCAGGAGAGCGTGGACGACGAGGACGAGGAATAGCCCCCTTCCGGTCGGGTCCGGGTCGTTCTCCAGAAACCTCCGCGAAACGGACCCGGCATAGCGTGGGCTGATGCTGATCGAGTCCCGCCCCGCCACCGATCCGGAGGTCGCCGCCCTGGTCGTCGCCCAGCAACGCGAGTTGCGCGAGGCCGACGGCGGGCTGGCCGGGCAGGTCACCGTCACCCACGACGACATCCGCTACCTGGCGGTGGTGGTCGCCGGCCGGGCGGTGGCGTGCGGTGGGATCCAGTCACTGGACGCCGACACCGGTGAGGTGAAGCGGATGTACGTCCGGCCGGCCTACCGGGGGCGGGGGATCGCCCGCCAGCTCCTCGCCGCGCTGGAGGAGCTGGCCTTCCAGCAGGGCCACTCGGTGGTCTGCCTGGAGACCGGCACCTACCTGCCGGCCGCCGTCGGCCTCTACACCTCGTGCGGCTACCAGCCGATCCCGGTCTACGGCGAGTACGCCGACAACCCGTACAGCGTCTGTTTCGCCAAGCGGCTGCCCGTGGCGGCCTGACCGGGGCGGGTCGGCCCGGCACCGGGCCGGTCTCCGCGCGACCGCGGGGCCCGGCCGGCGGCGCGGGTCAGGGGCGGCCGACCGGGACGTCCAGCCGGCCGCCGGTGCCCACGCCGTTGAAGAGCAGCAGGCCCGCCGCGAGCATCCCGAAGCCGAGCACCAGGTGCAGCCAGTTGTCGGCGTCGTTGAACGGGACGAAGTTGGCCGTGGCGTTGCGGTCGACGGCGAAGCCGTACAGCCACAGCGCCAGGTAGCTGGCGCCGCCGCCGGCGAGGAAGAGCCGCGCGCCGCCGATCCGGCGGGCCAGCACCAGGCCGACCAGGCCGAAGAGCAGGTGCAGCAGGTTGTGCAGGACCGACACCTGGAACAGGCCGAGCAGCTTCGCGCCGGAGTGGTGGCCGGCGAAGGCCAGCTCCCCGTACCCGGTGGTGACGCCGGGGACGAAGCCGAGCACGCCGATGAGGACGAAGACGGCCGCGACGGCCGCCGCGACCGCCTGGATCCGGGGCTTCGGGCCGGCCGGGGCGCGCTCCCGCAGGTCACGGGCCATCGCTGTCACCTCCAGGGAAGCTGCCCGGCGGAGCCGGATGATCCTCACATTCTGGTCCGGGTGGGGGCCGCGAAGCGGAGAAACAGCGAATCAGGCCCGGGTCGGTCGAGCGTCCCACCGACGAGCCGCGCGGCGGTCCGCCGGTCAGTGCCGGACCGACCCCGGGTCGGTGTCCAGCCACCGGGTGAGGTCGTCCGGCTCGACCGGGGCGAGCCGGCGGCGCAGCGTCCGGACCGAGTGGGCCGGGCGGCGGACCCGTCGCCCGGCGTGGCGGAGGCCGCCCCGGAACACCCCGCGGCCCACCGCCAGCCAGCCGCAGACGCCGCGTTCCAGCAGCCAGGCCGGGGCCGCCAGCGAGGTGCCCGGCGGGAAGACCGCCGCGCCGCCGGCCCGGCGTCGGCCGGACTCGGCCAGCGCCGCCGTGGCCGCCGCCGCGACGAGCAGCAGCCCGGGTCGGCGGGCCGCCAGCGCGGCCACCACCCCGGGCAGCACCGCCAGCGAGACCAGCAGCCGCGCCGGCCGGGCCAGGTCGTGGTACGCGTGGCGGACCCGCTGGTCCCGGAAGCGCGGCACCGTCGGCGGCAACCGGCGGACGTACAGCCCGGCCGGGGCGGCCTCGGTGCCGCCGTACGCCCGCACCGTCCGCACCAGCTCCAGGTTCCCGAAGAGCACGTCCGGGTCGTACCCGCCCATCGCCCGGAAGGTGCTCCGGCGCACCGCCAGGGTGCCCGTCGGGTGGTCCGCGCCGAGCGCCCGGTCGAGCAGCGTCCGGCCGGTGTCCCACCAGGCGTGCCAGGGCAGCGGGTCGAAGTAGTCCTGCGGGCGGACCAGGTCCACCCGGTCGAGCCACCGGTGCACCGCACGCAGCCCGACCGCGTCGTACCGGACGTCGTCGTCGGCGATCACCACGTGTTCGTGCCGGGCCGCCGCCACCCCGGTCAGCACCCCGCGCGCCGTGTCGTCGACCCCGTGCACCGCCGGGTCGGGTGGGAGGTGCCGGAGCAGCCCCCGCCAGCACGCGGCGTGCCGGGCGAACAGCTCCGGTGGCGACCCGTCGACCACGGTCACGTCGACCAACCCGCGCAGCCCGCGCAGGTAGCCGGTCAGCTCGTCCAGGCCGGTGTCGGTGGACCGGCGCAGCGGTAGGACGTACTCGACGGGGAGCCGCACCGGGCCGACCCCGCCGCCCGGCGCGGCGGCCGGGCGGGACGCGGCCCGGACCGGCCGGGCGGAGCCGGTGGGGGCGCTCACGGCCCCTCCCCGCGCTGGTGCCGGCGGACGTCGATGACGGGCAACGGTGCCTCCCGGTGACGGTGGTGCCCGGGCATCCCCGGGTTCCCGCCGGTCAAACCGGGCCACTCCGCCCCCATCCCGTCGGCCAGGGTGACCGCCCGCTTCCTCAGCTCGGTGGCGCTCCGGCTGGTCGCCGGGCGTGGGCCAGCCGGCAGGCCGTTCGCTGGCCCCTCCCCGGCCGGCGAAAACCTGGTTCCCTCGGGTGCACCGGCCCCACCGGGGAGTCGGGTGGGCGTCGACGACGGGGGAGGACGGATGCGGGAGAACAGGTCGCCGCACTGGCGGCAGCGGCGGGTGGTCGAGGCACTCGGCGGGCGGGACGGACTTCGCCCGCCGGACCCGCCCCTGGTCGCGCCGCCCCGGCGGGCGCCCCGGCCACCCCGGCACTTCACCGCCCACCTGGGCTTCACGGCGGACGGACCGGAACAGGCCCGGGAGCTGGCGGTGGCGTACGCCGAGGCGCTCAGCCTGCTCCGCCCGGAGTTGGCGCTCGCCGCTGCCGCCCTGTCCCCGGCCGATGCCTGGCACCGGGCCGAACGGCTCTTCTGCGACGCCGTCGGCCCCGACGGTGAGCGCTGCGCCGACGTGGCCGGCCATCCCGGGTTCCACCACGCCCCCGGCCCCGGCGGTCTCGGCTGGGGCGAGGGGGACGGGTGAGCCGGCGTACCGGCACCGGTCGGTCGCTCCGCAGGTTGCCGCCGGGTGTCGGCCGCCCGGCGGCCCGGTGCCGGCCGCCGGGCGTGGACCGTGGAGTCCCGCCCGGGGCCGGCCCGGACGGCTCAGTCCAGGTCGAACTCGCCGTCCTGGGCGCCCGCGACGAACGCGTCCCACTCGGCCTGGGTGAAGACCAGCACCGGACCGTCCGGCTCGGCAGAGTTGCGCATCCCGATCAGGTCGTCCACGAAGGCCACCTCGACCGCGCTGTCGGAGGTGTCGCCGTCGGCTCGCTGCCAGACCGCCCGGGACAGGTCGAAATCGCCCTTGGGGTGCTGACCCATTGTTGATCCTCCATCGCCGCGCGTTATGGGAAGCCCGGCCGGCTCCCCGTCGGGCAGGATAAGCGGATGCCGAGCCTGACCCGTGTAGAGGCGACCGCGCGTCGCGCGCTGATCACCGTCGAGTCCTATCAGGTGGACCTCGACCTGACCGGTGGCGGCGAGCGTTTCCGTTCGACGTCCACCATCCGGTTCCGGGCCACCGCCGGGGCGGCGACCTTCGTCGAGGTCAAGCCCGCGGTCCTGGCCGGGGTCCGGCTCAACGGCCGTGATCTGGACCCGGCCGCGCTGGCCGACGGCCGCTTCCCGCTCGCCGACCTGGCGGCGGAGAACACCCTCACCGTCGCCGCCGAGATGGCCTACTCGAACACCGGGGAGGGAATGCACCGTTTCGTCGACCCGGCCGACGGCGAGACCTACCTGTACGCGATGTCCTTTCTGGACGAGGCGCCGCGCATCTTCGCCGCCTTCGACCAGCCGGACCTCAAGGCCCCGGTGACCCTGTCGGTGACCGCGCCCCCGGAGTGGACGGTCGCCGCCAACGGGCCGCTGGCCGCCAACCCGACGCCGGGGCGCTGGGAGTTCGCCCCCACCGCGCCGCTGGCCACCTACTTCGTCTCGCTGGTCGCCGGCCCCTGGCACGTACGGCGGGACGACCACGACGGGATTCCGCTCGGCGTCTACTGCCGGCGCTCCCTCGCCGGGCACCTGGACGCCGAGCTGGACGAGATCCTCACCGTCACCAAGCAGTGCCTGGACCGTTTCCACCAGCTCTTCGCGGTGCGATACCCCTTCGCCAAGTACGACCAGGCGTTCGTGCCGGAGTTCAACGCGGGGGCGATGGAGAACCCCGGGCTGGTCACCATCCGGGATGACGAGGTCTTCCGGTCGGCGGTCACCGACACCCAGCGGGAGCTGCGGGCCACCACCATCGCCCACGAGATGGCCCACATGTGGTTCGGTGACCTGGTCACCATGCGCTGGTGGGACGACCTCTGGCTGAACGAGTCCTTCGCCGAGTACCTGGGCACCCGGGTCACCGCCGAGGCCACCCGCTTCGACCAGGCGTGGACGACCTTCGGGATCCGCCGCAAGGCCTGGGGGTACGCGGCCGACCAGCGCCCGTCCACCCATCCGGTCGCCCCGGAGGAGGTGGCCGACGCCGCCCAGGCCCTGCTCAACTTCGACGGCATCTCGTACGCCAAGGGCGCCAGCGTGCTCCGCCAGCTCGTCGCCTGGCTCGGCGACGACGCCTTCCTGGCCGGGCTCAACACCCACTTCGCCGCCCACCGGTTCGGCAACGCCACCCTGGCCGACCTGCTCGCCAGCCTCAGCGCCGCCAGCGGGCGGGACCTCACCGACTGGGCCGCCCGCTGGTTGCGTCAGCCGCAGGTCAACACGCTGCGGATGGAGACCACGGTAGACGCCGACGGCCGCTGGGCGTCGGCGGCCGTGGTGCAGACCGCGCCGGAGGCGTACCCGGTGCTGCGGCCGCACCGGATCGCCGTCGGCCGGTACACCGCCGACGGGGCGGCGGACCGGGTCGAGATCGACCTCGACCCGGCCGCCGACCGGGGGCGTACCGAGCTGACCGCGCTGGCCGGTCGGCCCGCCACCGGGCTGCTGCTGCCCAACGACGGCGACCTCACCTTCGCCAAGATCCGCCTCGATCCGGCGTCGGCGGACGCGGTCCCCACCGTGCTGCCCGTGCTGGCCGACCCGCTGGCCCGTGCCCTGCTCTGGGAGGAGGCGCTGGACGCCGCGACCGACGGGGAGCGGCCGGTGGCCGCTCTGGTGGCGCTGCTCGCGGCGGCCCTGCCGACCGAGACCGAGGTGGCCATCGCGGAGAGCGTGCTCACCCGCAGCCGCAACCTGGTCGACCGCTACCTCGATCCGCTCGCCCGGGACGCCGCGCTGCTGCGGACGGCCGGGGCCTGTGCCACGCTGCTCGCCGGTGCCCCGGCCGGTGGCTCGCTGCAACTCGCCGCCGCGCGGGGGCTGATCGCCGCCACCGCCGACGCCGACCTGCTCATCGGCTGGCTCGCCGGCCGCGACGTGCCCGACGGGCTGGCCGTCGACGCCGAGCTGCGCTGGGCGGTGCTGCGCCGGCTGGTGGTGCTGGGGGCGGCCGGCGAGGCGGAGATCGCGGCCGAGGCGTCCGCCGACCGGAGCGCCGCCGGGGCCGAACGGGCGGCCCTGTGCCGGGCGGCCCGACCCGAGCTGGCCGCCAAGGACGCCGCCTGGGAGATCATCACCCGGGACACCACGCTCTCCAACCGGCTCGTCGAGGCGGCGGCGGAGGGGTTCTGGCAGCCGGAGCAGTCCGAGCTGACCGCGACGTACGTCGAGCGGTACTTCACCGAGATGCCGGCGGCGGCGCGGCGGCGTACCCCGTGGGCGGCCGAACGGGTCGCCCACCTCGCCTTCCCCCGCTTCGCCGTGGCGCAGCCCACCCGGGAGTCGGCCGCGGCCCTGCTGGCCCGCGACGACCTCACGCCCGGTCTGCGCCGGGCCGTCACCGACGCCGACGACGACCTGCGGCGGGCCCTGATCGCCCGGACGGCGGTCGCCGCAGCCGCCGCCTGACCGCCGCGCCGGGCCGGGCCGGGCCGGTGGGGCACCTACGACTCCCACCGGCCCGGCTCGACCGGCCGGGCTCGACCGGACCGGCCCGGTCCGGGCGGGCCGGTCCGGGCGGGCCGGGCGGCGGCCTACGATCATCGGGTGGAGGAAGACATCCGGCGGATCGGCATCATGGGCGGCACCTTCGACCCGATCCATCACGGTCACCTCGTGGCGGCCAGCGAGGTGGCGGACCGGTTCGGCCTGGACGAGGTGGTCTTCGTCCCGACCGGTGAGCCGTGGCAGAAGGCGGACACCCCGGTCAGCCCGGCCGAGGACCGCTACCTGATGACGGTGATCGCCACCGCCTCCAATCCCCGGTTCCAGGTCAGCCGGGTCGACATCGACCGGGGTGGCCCCACCTACACCGTCGACACCCTGCGTGACCTGCAGAACGAGTACGGCCCGAAGGTGCAGCTCTACTTCATCACCGGCGCGGACGCCCTGGAGCGGATCCTCTCCTGGAAGGACCTGGACGAGATCTTCGAACTGGCCCACTTCATCGGGGTGACCCGTCCCGGGTTCGAGCTCACCGACAAGCACCTGCCCGCCGACACGGTCAGCCTGGTGCAGGTGCCGGCGATGGCCATCTCGTCCACCGACTGCCGCGTCCGGGTGGGCCGGGGGGAGCCGGTCTGGTACCTGGTCCCCGACGGTGTGGTGCAGTACATCGCGAAACGGCGGCTCTATCGGCGGTGATTGTGCCGGTTTTCGACTGCTTCGTCCCGGTAATCGACCAGAACTGGCAAGTCGTCTCCCCGCCGGGTGTGAGACGCTAGCAGGGTCGCACGGTTGATCGAAGGAGAACGGTGACAGTATCCGAACGCGCTCACGAGTTGGCGATGGTCGCAGCCCAGGCCGCGGCCGACAAGAAGGCGCAGGACATCGTCATCATCGACGTGGGCGACCAGCTCGCCATCACCGACGCGTTCCTGGTCGCCTCGGCCCCGAACGAGCGGCAGGTGCTCGCCATCGTCGACGCCATCGAGGAGCGGCTGCTGGAGCTGCCGGAGAAGGCCAAACCGATCCGCCGCGAGGGCGAGCGGGGCGGCCGTTGGGTGCTGCTCGACTACGTCGACATCGTGGTCCACGTCCAGCACACCGAGGAGCGCGAGTTCTACGCCCTCGACCGGCTCTGGAAGGACTGCCCGCAGCTCCCGTTCGTCGACCGCGACCTGGTCGAGGCCGACGTCGCGGGTTCCGCCGCCGAATGACCCGGCTGGTCGTCTGGCGGCACGGCAACACCGACTGGAACGCCGCCAGCCGGGTCCAGGGGCAGACCGACGTCTCCCTCAACGACCTCGGCCGGGAACAGGCCCGGGCCGCCGCGCCGCTGCTCGCCGCGCTGCGCCCGGACGCCGTCGTCGCCTCCGACCTCAGCCGGGCCGCCGACACCGCCGCGGCGCTCGCCCAGCTCACCGGCCTGCCGGTGCGCACCGACCCACGGCTGCGCGAACGACACTTCGGCCAGTGGCAGGGGCTCGCCCTCACCGAGGCCGCCGAGCGGTTCCCCGCCGAGTACGCCCGCTGGCGGGCCGGCGACCCGGACCCGGGCGCGGGCATCGAGCCCCTCGACGACCTCGGCAAGCGGGTCGGCGAGGCGCTCCTGGCCGCCGCCGAGCTGGCCGACGGCGGCACCGTCGTGATCGCCACCCACGGCGGCGCGGCCCGGCAGGGCGTCGGTCACCTGCTCGACTGGGACCATTCCGTGCTGCGCAGCCTCGGCTCGCTGGCCAACTGCCACTGGACGGAGCTGCGCCGCAACGACCTCCGGGGCTGGCACCTGCGCGCCCACAACGTCGGCCTGACCACCCGGCCGGTCCTGCCCGACCCGGTCTGAGCCGTCCGGCCCGGGCGTCCGGTCCCGACATCGGCTAGCGTGCCGGGCATGCCCGTCGCGGTCGTCACCGACTCCACCGCCTACCTTCCACCCGAGCTGGTGCGGGCGCACCGGCTGACCGTGGTGCCGCTGACCGTCGTGCTCAACGGCGCGGAAGGGCTGGAGGGGGTGGAGACCTTCCCCGCCGACGCCACCCGGGCACTCGCCGGGCGGCGGGTCTCGGTGAGCACGTCCCGGCCGTCCCCCGAGCAGTTCGCCGAGACGTACCGGGGGCTGCTGGCGGCCGGCGCGCCGGGCGTGGTGTCGGTGCACCTGTCGGCGGAACTCTCCGGCACGGTGGAGGCCGCCCGGCTCGCCGCCGTCGAGGTCGGCGACCGGGTCGAGGTGGTCGACAGCCGGTCCACCGGCTTGGGGCTCGGCTTCCCGGTGCTCGCCGCCGCCGAGGCCGCCGAGGCCGGTGCCGACCTGGCCGGGGTCCGCGACGCGGCGCTGGCCGCCGTCGACCGGACCACCATCTTCTTCTACGTCGACACGCTGGAGTTCCTGCGCCGGGGTGGCCGGATCAACGCGGCCGAGGCGCTGTTCGGCACCGCCCTCTCGGTGAAGCCGATCATGCACATGCCGAACGGCGCGATCGTGGTGCGGGACAAGGTGCGCACCGCCAGCCGGGGAGTGGCCCGACTGGTCGACCTGGCCGTCGAGGCGGCCGGCGACGCCGACGTGGACCTCGGGGTGCACCACCTCGCCGCCCCGCAACGGGCGGCGCGGCTGGTCGAGGCGCTGACCGACCGGCTCGGCGACCGGCTGCACGACACGTACGTCTGCGAGGCCGGCGCGGTGGTCGCCGCCCACGCCGGACCGGGCCTGGCCAGCGTGGTGGTGCACCGCCGGCCAGGAGTGGACGACCGCCGGCCGTCGGCCGGACCGGGTGAGCCGACGGCGGCCGGCCAGCAGTGAGCGATCCGGCTGCCGTCGCCGGGGTGGGCGATCCGGCGGTGGCCGGAGGACGGGGGTGACCGGGTGTCCTACGTGGTGACCGGCGGCGGCCGGGGTGTCGGCCGGGCCGTGGTGGAACTGCTGGCCGAAGCCGGCGGGACCGTGGTCGTGGTGGAACGGGACCAGGACGCGCTGGCCTGGCTGCCGGGGCATCCCGCTGCGGACCGGCTGGTCCCGCTGGTCGGCGACGCGGCGGACGAACAGGTCGCCGACCGGGCGGCCGACCTCGCCGGGGACGCCGCGCCGCTGGCCGGCTGGGTCAACAACGCGGCGGTGTTCCAGGACGCCTCGGTGCATGCCACCCCGGTCGCGCAGGTGTGGGACCTGATCGGCGGCAACCTCCGGCCGGCCCTGGTCGGCGCGGCGACGGCGGTCCGCCGGTTCCTCGCCGCCGGCACCGGCGGCGCCATCGTCAACGTCTCCTCGCACCAGGCCGCCCGGCCGGTGCCCGGCTGCCTGCCGTACGCCACCGCCAAGGCGGCCGTCGAAGGGCTCACCCGGGCGCTGGCCGTCGAGTACGGCGCTCGGGGGATCCGCACCAACGCGGTCGCCCTCGGCTCGGTGGACACCGAGCGGCACGCGGTCTTCCTCGCCGGCCAGGAACCCGCCGAGGCGGAGCGTCGGCCGAGCTGACCCGGCTGCACCCGGTCGGCCGGATCGGCACCACCGGGGAGGTGGCGGCGGTCGTGGCGTTCCTGCTGTCGCCGCAGGCGGCCTTCGTCAACGGGGTGGTCCTGCCGGTCGACGGCGGGCGGGCGGTACTCGGCCTCGACCCGGAGTCGTCCTGACCGGGCGGCGCCCGCCGTAGCAGATCCCGCCATGATCAGGCGGTTGTCCACAGCCGGCCTCGCCGTCCACAGCCCGACGTCGGCCGGGCCGAGCCGGCCGCCCCGCCGTCCTAACCTCGCCCCGTGTCGGAGGACGAGGAGACCGTGGTACGGCGACGGCTGTTCCGCCTGGTGGGTTCGGTGTCGGCGGCGGTGCGCACGGGCGGGACGCCGGCCCCGTCCCGCCCCCGAGATCCGGCGGGTGGGCCACCGGCACCCCGTGCGCGGGCAGGTGACGGTGGCGACCACCACCCGGCGTCCGTCCCGCCCCGGCCCGGCCGTGTCGCGGAACCCCACGGGCCGGGGCGGGACGTCGACGTGGACGATCCGCTCCCCGTGGCCGGTGGGCGGCTGCCGGGGCCGGGCCCCTTCGACCCCGGCCGGCGCGGCGTCCGGGCGCTGGCCGTCGTCGCGGTGGTCGTGGTGCTCGGTGCCGGCCTGTGGGCCTGGCGGTCCCGCCCGCAGGCGGAACCGGTCCGCCCGGCCCCGGCGGCGGCCGGGCCGGAGTCGTCCGGCGACGCGCCCGACTCGGCCCCGGCCGCCGCCCCGACCGGTGAGCTGGTGGTCGCGGTGGCCGGCCGGGTCCGCCGTCCCGGCCTCGTCCGGGTGCCGGCCGGGGCGCGGGTCGCCGACGCGGTCGAGGCGGCCGGCGGGGCGTTGCCCGGGGTGGACGTGGCGCTGCTCAACCCGGCCCGCAAGGTCACCGACGGGGAACTGATCCTGGTCGGTGTCACCGCCCCGCCCGGCGCGGCCGACCCGGCGGCGGCCCCGGCCGGGCCGGCCGGCGCTCCGGCCGGGGGAGTCCCGGGCGGCCGGGTCAACCTCAACACCGCGACGCTGGCGCAGCTCGACGCGCTGCCCGGGGTCGGCCCGGTGCTCGCCCAACGCATCCTCACCCACCGCGACCAGCAGGGCGGCTTCCGCTCGGTGGGCGACCTGCGGCAGGTCGAGGGCATCGGCGACGCCCGGTACGAACAGCTCAAGGATCTGGTGACGGTGTGAGCGGCAGAGCCGTGCCGGACCGGGCCCGGCGAGCCACTGCCGGTGGCCCGGTGCCCGACCCGCGCGCCGGGGGTCCCGCCCGCGTCGACGGCGGTGAGCCGGCGGCCGGCCCGGCCCACGACGACGGCGCTGAGGCCGCCGCCGACCGGACGCCCGACCTGCGCCTGGCCGGGCTGGCGGTGGCGGCCTGGCTCACCGCGTTGACCGGCCTGCACCTCACCGCCCCGACGATGGCCCTGCTCGCCGGCTCCGCCGCCGTCCTCGCCGGCCTGCTCGCCGGGCACCTGCTCGGCGCCGTCGGTCGGCCGGTCCCCCCGGTCCGCCGGTACGGCTGGATCGCCGTCGCCGCGCTGCTCGGCGTGGTCTGTGGAGCCACCGCCACGGCGGCCCAGCTACACGTCCGCGACGCCGCCGCACTGCGCGTACTGGTCGACGAGCGGGTCCGGGTCACCGCCGAGTTGGTGCTCCGCGACGACCCCCGGCCGGTGCGCGGGGCACCCGGCCGCCCGGTCACCCTGCTCGTCGCGGCGGAGCTGGTGGTGCTCACCGACCCCGAGGGTGGCCGCCTGCGCACCCCGGTGCGCCTGCTCGTGCTCGCCACCGATCCGGCCTGGCGGGGCCTGCTGCCCGGGCAACGGCTCACCGCCCAGGGTCGGCTGGCCGCGCCCCGGGGCGGCGACCTCACCGCCGCGGTGCTGACCGTGACCGGCCCGCCGATCCGGCACGGGTCGCCGCCCTGGCTCCAACGTGCCGCCGGCACCCTCCGGGCCGGTCTGCACCGGGCCTGCGCGCCGCTCCCGCCGGAGCAGGGCGGTCTGCTGCCCGGTCTGGTGGTCGGCGACACCAGCCGGCTGCCGGCCACCGTGGAGGAGGACTTCCGGGCCACCGGGATGACCCACCTCAACGCCGTGTCCGGGTCGAACGTGGCGATCGTGGTGGGTGCGGTGCTGCTGCTGGCCCGCTGGGCCCGGGCCGGTCCCCGGACGGCTGCGGTGCTCTGCGGGTTCGCCCTGGTCGGCTTCGTCGTCCTGGTCCGCCCCTCGCCGAGCGTGGTGCGCGCGGCCACCATGGGCGCGATCGGGCTGGCCGCGTTGGCCGTCGGGCGTCCCCGGGCCGCGTTGCCGGCGCTGGCCGCGGCGGTGGCCGTCCTGGTGCTGGTCGACCCGGAGCTGGCCGGGGACGCCGGCTTCGCCCTGTCCGTCCTGGCCACCGCCGGGCTGCTGCTGCTCGCCCCCGGCTGGCGGGACGCGCTGCGCCGTCGGGGCGTACCGGTCGGGCTGGCCGAGGCGCTCGCCGTCCCGGCGGCGGCGCAGCTCGCCTGCGGGCCGGTGGTGGCGGGCATCTCCGGCACGGTGAGCCTGGTGGCGGTGCCGGCCAACCTGCTCGTCGTGCCGGCGATCGCGCCGGCCACGGTGCTGGGGGTGGCGGCGGCCGTCGTGTCGCCGGTCTGGCCGGCCGGGGCCGAGTTCGCCGCCTGGCTGGCGAGCTGGCCGGCCTGGTGGCTGGTCACCGTCGCCCGGGTCGGGGCGCGGCTGCCGGCGGGCACCCTGCCCTGGCCGGGTGGGGTGCCGGGCGCGCTGCTGCTGGCGGGTCTGACCCTGGGCCTGCTGGTGGCCACCCGACGGCCGCTGGTCCGCCGGTTGGTGGCGGTCGGCGCGGCGGCGGTGGTGCTGGGCACCCTCCCGGTCCGGCTGCTCGCCAGTGGCTGGCCGCCGGACGGCTGGGTGGTGGTGGCGTGCGCGGTCGGGCAGGGGGACGCGCTGGTCCTGCCGGTGGCGTCCGGGCGGGCGGTGGTGGTCGACGCCGGCCCGGAGCCGTCGGCGGTGGACGGTTGCCTGCGCCGGCTCGGCGTCCGGGAGGTGTCACTGCTGGTGGTGAGCCATTTCCACGCCGACCACGTGGGTGGCGTCGCCGGGGTGGCCCGGGGGCGGCGGGTGACCACCGTGCTCACCCCGGCCTGGTCCGAGCCGGTCGCCGGGCGGAGCCTGGTGACGGCCGCCGCCGGTGCCGCCCGGCGGGTGGTGCCGGCGGCCGGCTGGTCGTACCGGGTGGGTGGGGTCGAGCTGGTCGCCCTCGGCCCGCCCTACCCGATGCGGGGCACCCGGTCCGACCCGAACAACAACTCCCTGGTGCTGCGGGCCACCGTGGCCGGCGTGCGCATCCTGCTGCCCGGGGACGCGGAGACGGAGGAGCAGCGGGCGCTGCTGGACCGGGTGCCGCCGGGCGTGCTGCGGGCCGAGGTGCTCAAGGTGGCCCACCACGGCAGCGCCTACCAGGATCCGGCCTTCCTCGACGCGGTCCGGCCGGCCGTCGCGTTGGTGCCGGTCGGCGTCGACAACGACTACGGGCATCCGAGCCCGGTGATCCTGGACCGGCTCGCCCGGTCCGGGACGCGGGTGCTGCGCACCGACACCGACGGCGACGTGGCGGTGGTGCTCCGCTCCGGCGTGTTGGCGGTGGTGGGGCGCGGTCTGCCACCGGGGCGCCGGTGAGCAGCGGCGCGGCCACCGGTGGCATCGTCGCCGGGCGCGGCGGCCGGAGGGCGGAAATGGGGGCGGCCGGAGGGCGGAAACCGATGCGAGATCGAAGAGTATTGCCCCAATCGGTACGGCAATAAACGTAAATGTCTATATTTGCGCTGAGTGCGGGGTGCGCCGTCGCAGCCGTCGATGAGCAGGCACGATCCCCCGCCGGGCCGTGCCAAGATGGGCGACGTGACCGGCGTCGACCTCGCTCCCATTCTGCTCGTCCTCGGCGACGAGGAGCTGCTCGCCACGCGCGCGGTGGCCGAAGCCGTGGCGAAGGCCCGGGCGGTCGACCCGGACGTCGACGTCCGGGACTACCAGGCCGGGGCGCTCGCCGTCGGCGAGATCGCCGAGATGCTCAGCCCGTCACTGTTCGGCGGGCACCGGGTGCTCGTGCTCCGGTCCGGCCAGGATGCCCGCAAGGACCTGGTCACCGCCCTGCTCGGCTACGCGAAGAACCCCGACCCGGAGGTCCAGCTCGTCGTGCTGCACCTGGGCGGGGGCAAGGGCAAGCCGTTCGCCGACGGGCTGCGCGCCGCCGGCGCCACGGTCGTCCCGGCGGCCAAACTCAAGGGGCACCGGGAGCGGGTGGCGTTCGTCCGCGACGAGTTCCGACGGGCCGGCGGCAGGTGCACCGACGACGCGGCCGAGGCGCTGATCGCCGCCGTCGGCACCGACCTGCGGGAGTTGGCCGCCGCCTGCTCCCAGTTGATCGCCGACACCGACGGGCGGATCGGCGCGGACACGGTGGCCCGCTACTACCGGGGCCGGGTCGAGGTGAGCGGCTTCACGGTCGCCGACGCCACCATGGTCGGGGACGTCCCCGCCGCCCTGGAGGCGCTGCGCTGGGCGCTGCACGTCGGGGTCGACCCGGTGCCGATCGCCGACGCGCTCGCCGACGGGGTGCGGACGGTGGCCCGGGTCGCCGCCGCCGGCCGGGGTGACCCGTACCAGTTGGCCGGTACCCTCGGCATGCCCGCCTGGAAGATCAAGAACGCCCAGCAGCGGGCCCGGGGCTGGACCCCGGAGGGGCTGGTCGAGGCGATGCGGGCGGCTGCCGAGTGCAACGCGGCGGTCAAGGGCGGCGCCGACGACCGGGCGTACGCCCTGGAGAAGGCGGTCTTCTCGGTCGCCGCCGCCCGGCGGGGCGGGGTCCGGTGACCGGCGGCCCCACTCGGACGGCGTGGGCCACCCTGCCGGCGTACGAGGAGCGGTACCGGCCGCTCTACGCCCGGCTGCTCGGCCTGCGGTTCCTCAACCCGGGTGGGGTGCTCTGCTTCCTCTTCTTCGAGGGGGCGGTGGCGCTCGCCGTGCTGCTCGCCCTGGCCGAGCTGGTGAGCTGGTGGGCGGTGCCGGTGTTGCCGCTGGCGGTGGCCGTCATGGTGAAGCTCAACGACGTGGTGGCCGAGCGGGTGGTCCGCTCGGCGGCGCTGGTGCCCGAGCAGGAACGGGACCGGTTCCGTCGGCAGATGGAGCCGGTGGTCGGGCGGGTGCGGGTGCCCCACACGCTGCCCGGTGTGGTGGTCGCCACGGCGCCGCCGCAGTGGGAGGCGGCCGAACCGCCGCTCCCGCGAGCGGCCCGCCACTGACCCGCCACCGCCACTGACCCGCCACCGCCACTGACCCGCCACCGCCGGTGATCCGACGGGCCCGTTCCCCGTACACGGACAGCCGGAAGCCCCGGGGGAGTCACCCCCGGGGCTTCCGGTCAGGTCTAGGGTTGCTCGGTCAGGCCGAGAGCGAGCCGACGCGCTTCGCGATGGCCGACTTCCGGTTGGCCGCCTGGTTGGCGTGGATGACGCCCTTGCTGGCAGCCTTGTCCAGCTTACGGGCGGCGTCACGCATCAGGACGGTGGCCTTCTCGGCGTCACCGGCCTCCGCAGCCTCGTTGAACTTCCGGATGGCGGTCTTCAGCGACGACTTGACCGACTTGTTACGCAGCCGGCGCTTCTCGTTCTGCCGGTTGCGCTTGATCTGGGACTTGATGTTCGCCACGCGACAGCCTCGTCTTGATAGCTCGGTTTGGTCTGCTTCCGCACGCGACGAGCATGCGTCATCGCTGCGCGAAGAGCCAGGTTACCAGGTCGGCCACGACGAGCCAAAACGCCCCGTCCGCGACCCCGCCGACCGGCGGTGGTCGAGCCGGTTCAGTGCCAGTTCCGGCGGTCGGCCAGCCAGCCGAGCGCCTGCTCTCCGCTGAACCGCCGGTGTGCCCACAGCAGCGGGGAGACGTCCGGCGGCCGGTCCCGCCCGCCGTCCGCCGGACGTCCTCCGGGGTGACCGAGCCGGTCCACCCGCGCGGTGGCGGTCCAGGCGGGTGGCGGTGGGCCGGCGGCGGTGAGGTAGTAGCCGGAGAGCGCGGCCAGCGTCACGTCCAGGGCGTCCGGCGGGGCGTCGGCCGTCGCCGGATGGCCGGCGAAGAGCGCGTCGACGTCCACCCCGCCGGCGTACCCGGTGACCAGCAGACCGGCCAGGTCGAACCAGGCCGGGCCGTGGCAGAGCCAGTTCCAGTCGCAGAACCAGGCCCGCCCGGCCCGGTCCAGCAGCACGTTGTCCATCCGCAGGTCGCCGTGGACCAGGCCGGGCGCGGTCGCCGCGTACCCGGGCAGCCTGGACTCCAGCGCGACGAGTTCGGGCAGCCGGTCCCGGGCCGCCGGGGGCAGCGGGGGCGACGGCTCGCGCCCGGCGGCCACCTCGCCCCACCAGAGGATGTCCGTGCGGGCCAGGTCCGCCAGGTGGGGCAGACCGAGCGCGGTCAGGTCGGCCGGCGGGTCGGCCAGCGCGGCGGACACCTCGGCGTACCCGGCGAGGACGGCGGCCAGTTCGGTCGGCTCCCAGGGCAGCCGGGGGGTCCGCCCGTCGAGGGCGTCCAGACCGACCGCGTACCACCCGGCCGCGTCGAGCGCCCAGCGTGGGCGGGGGACCGGCAGGCCGGCCGGCAGCCGGGCCAGGACTGCGGCCTCCCGGGCGTACCAGTCGGTCAGGTGGCGCTGCCGGGCCAGGTCGGCGGCCTTGACGAAGACCCGCCCGGCCGCCGTCTCCAGCACGGCGGCGAAGCCGCCGGTGAAGCCGGCGGTGGCGGTCCGGGCCGCGACCACCGGGGCGCCGAGCCGGGCGGTGATCGCGTCCCGCAGGCCGTCGGGCAGGTCACGCCAGTCGGGCCGCACGGCGGTGGCGTGGTACGGCGGCGGGATCGCGGGCACGCCACCCATGGTGCCCGGTCGGCGTGGCGACCCGCCGGCTCGCCGGCCGATCTGTCGTACCGCGCTGGCAGCATTCCTGCCGTGCAGATGGACGAGTTCTGGGCGCTGGTCGAGGCGTCGGCGACCGCGACCGACACCCCCGACGAGCGGCTGGCCTGGCTCACCGACCGGCTCGCCGGGCGCCCCGCCGCCGACGCGGTGGACTTCGCCGTTCTGCTGGACGGGCTCCGGCGGCAGGTGGACACCTGGCGGCACTGGGCCGCCGCGCTGGTCGTCTGCGGCGGCCTCTGCTCCGACGACGGCTTCCACTACTTCCAGGCCTGGCTGGTCGGGCTCGGCCGGGACGCCTTCGCGCGGGTGGCCGCCGACCCCGACGCGCTCGCCGAGGTGCCGCAGGTGCGTCGGCTGGCCGGGCGTTCCCCGCGCGACTGGGCGGAGGACGAGTGGCCGGACTGGGAGGGCCTGGACTACGTCGCGGACGAGGCGTACGAGCGGATCACCGGTGTCGTCGACGGTCTCGACGAGGTCGTCGAGGCCGGCGGGATCGAGTTGAGCGCGTCCCCCGACCCGGTGGACGAGGAGTGGGACGTCCACGACCGGGCCGAGCTGGCCCGCCGCTACCCGCGACTCGCCGGGATGTTCCCGCTGCCCGCCAGGGGGCGGGAGTGGGTCTGGGAGACTGCCAGGCCATGAGGACCGACGACTTCTGGCAGTTGATCGACCAGGCCCGGGCCGGTGGCGGGGGAGAGTCCGACGCGGTGGCCGCCCGGGCGGTCGCCCTGCTCGCCGAGCGGTCCCCGGAGGACATCGTCGGGTACGCCCGGCACCAGCAGCGGGTGCTCGCCGCCTCCTACCGGGTCGACCTGTGGGGCGCGGCCTACCTGATCAACGGCGGTGCCTCGGACGACGGCTTCGAGTACTTCCGGGGCTGGCTGATGACCCAGGGGCGGTCGGTCTTCGCCGGTGCGGTCACCGATCCGGACTCGCTGGCCGCGCTGCCCCGGGTCCGTTCGGCCGCGCTCAGCGGCGAGGAGTTCGAGTGCGAGGACATGCTGGCGGTGCCGTGGGAGGCGTACCGGAAGGCGACCGCGACCGATCTGCCGGCGGAGCGCGACCCGGTGCCGGTGCCCGACCTCAACGACTTCTGGGACTTCGACGACGAGGAGGAGGCCCGGCGTCGGCTGCCGAAGCTCGCCGCCCTCTTCGTCGAGCCGCCCGAGGAGTGAGCCACGCCGACGCCGAGCGGGGCACGTCCGGTGCGCCGGCCGGGGGCGGCGGGCGGTCCGAGCGGCGCGGCCAGCGGGGGAGCGCACCGTCGCCGGAGTGCCCCGGCCCGGCGGTCGAGGGCCGGGCCCAGGAGTGATCGGACCGCGCCCGGAGCGACGTGGGATCATAGAGCGGGCCGGCGGCGCGCCGGCCCGCTCACGTCAGCCGATCAGAACGGACCGCTGTGCCACCGACGCTCGATCCCGGCGCGAACGCTCCTGGTGCCACCGACCCGGCGCGCATCCGGAACTTCTGCATCATCGCCCACATCGACCACGGGAAGTCGACCCTGGCCGACCGGATGTTGCAGCTCACCGGCGTGGTCGACCCCCGGCAGATGCGCGCGCAGTACCTCGACCGGATGGACATCGAGCGCGAGCGCGGCATCACCATCAAGAGCCAGGCCGTCCGGATGCCATGGACCATCCGCGAGGGTGACCGGGCCGGCGAGCAGGCCGTGCTCAACATGATCGACACCCCGGGCCACGTCGACTTCACCTACGAGGTGTCCCGCTCGCTGGCTGCCTGCGAGGGGGCGCTGCTGCTGGTCGACGCCGCCCAGGGCATCGAGGCGCAGACGCTGGCCAACCTCTACCTGGCGCTCGAGAACGACCTGCGGATCATCCCGGTGCTCAACAAGATCGACCTGCCGGCCGCCCAGCCGGAGAAGTACGCCGAGGAGCTGGCCCACCTGATCGGCGGCGATCCGGCCGACTGCATCCGGGTCTCCGGCAAGACCGGCGACGGGGTGCCGTACCTGCTCGACGAGATCGTCCGGCAGTTCGTCCCGCCGGTCGGCGACGCCGACGCGCCCGCCCGTGCGATGATCTTCGACTCGGTGTACGACGTCTACCGGGGCGTGGTCACCTACGTCCGGGTGATCGACGGCCGGATCAGCGCCCGGGACCGGATCAAGATGATGTCCACCGCCGCGGTGCACGAGCTGCTGGAGATCGGCGTCATCTCGCCGGAGATGGTCAAGGCCGACGCGCTCGGGGTCGGCGAGGTGGGCTACCTGATCACCGGCGTGAAGGACGTCCGGCAGTCCCGGGTCGGTGACACGATCACCATCAACACCCGGCCGGCGACCGAGGCCCTGGGTGGCTACAAGGACCCGAAGCCGATGGTCTACTCCGGCCTCTACCCGATCGACGGCTCGGACTACCCGAACCTGCGTGAGGCGCTGGACAAGCTCAAGCTCAACGACGCCGCCCTCGACTACGAGCCGGAGACCTCCGGGGCGCTCGGCTTCGGCTTCCGCTGCGGCTTCCTCGGCCTGCTCCACCTGGAGATCATCCGGGAGCGGCTGGAGCGGGAGTACAACCTCGACCTGATCTCCACCGCGCCGAACGTCGTCTACCGGGCCATCACCGAGGACGGCCTGGAGATCGTGGTGACCAACCCGAGCGAGTACCCCACCGGCAAGATCGCCGAGGTGTACGAGCCGGTCGTGCGGGCCAGCGTGCTCACCCCGAACGACTACGTCGGGGCGGTGATGGAGTTGTGCCAGGGCCGGCGCGGCAGCCTGCTCGGCATGGAGTACCTCTCCGCCGACCGGGTGGAGCTGCGCTACACCCTCCCGCTCGCCGAGATCATCTACGACTTCTTCGACCAGTTGAAGAGCCGTACCAAGGGCTACGCCTCGTTGGACTACGAGCCCTCCGACGAGCAGGCGTCCGACCTGGTCAAGGTCGACATCCTGCTGCACGGTGAGCCGGTGGACGCGTTCAGCGCGATCGTGCACAAGGACAAGGCGTACCACTACGGCACGTCGATCGCGGCGAAGCTGCGTACCCTGATCCCGCGGCAGCAGTTCGAGGTGCCGATCCAGGCCGCGATCGGGAGCCGGGTGATCGCCCGGGAGACCATCCGCGCCATCCGCAAGGACGTGCTCGCCAAGTGCTACGGCGGTGACATCAGCCGTAAGCGCAAGCTGCTGGAGAAGCAGAAGGAAGGCAAGAAGCGGATGAAGATGGTGGGCCGGGTGGAGGTCCCCCAGGAGGCCTTCATCGCCGCGCTCTCCTCCGACTCCGGCGACGCCAAGGCGGCCGGTAAGAAGTAGCCCCCGCGTATCCGGTCCACGGCGGCCGGCACCCCGCTCCGGCCGGGTGCCGGCCGCCGCCGTGTGCCCGCCCGCGATGTCGTACGGATGAGATTTCCGGTCTCCACCGGCACCACCGGACGGCCGGTTGCGACCACTGTGAGCTGCTCTGACATCGATCGGACGGCAACCGACGCACCGTCGTCGGATCGACGGGTGGCGACCGGTGTGGCGGTGGGTCGGTTTGGCTTTCCGGCGGGTCGGGCATCTAGCTGTCGCGACAGGAACCACACACACCGTGTGACACATCTTGAGGAGGAGGGCGACCGTGGAGCTCACCGTTTGGGGCATCGTCACCGCGCTCGTTGTTGGTCTCATCGTCGGCGCGCTGGGTCGCCTGGTCGTGCCGGGCCGTCAGAACATGCCGATCTGGCTGCACATGCTGATCGGTGTCGGTGCGGCCCTGCTGGGTACCGTGCTGGCGCGGGCGATGGGTATCGCGACGCAGACCGCCGGTATCGACTGGGCCGAGTTGCTGGTGCAGGTCGTGCTCGCCGCCATCGCCGTGGCCCTGGTGGCGGGGGTGGGTCGCCGGCGCAGCATCACCCACCGGTAGTCGGCGACACCGCAACGCTCAGCGGGCGCCCGTACCCCTTCCGGGGGCGGGCGCCCGCTCGCGTCGTGCCCCCTGGCCCCGGACCGTGGCCCCGGGCGATGCCGGGAGAACCGCCGGTGACGGGCGGTCTCGACCGGATCGTTACCGAAGACGGTTTGGAGAATCCCCGCTTCGGGAACTTATCGATCACGACAGGAACCACACAATCGTGTGACATACCTACAGAAGGAGGACGGTCGTGGAACTCACCGTCTGGGGCATCATCACCGCGCTCGTTGTCGGTCTCATCGTCGGCGCGCTGGGTCGCCTGGTCGTGCCGGGCCGTCAGAACATGCCGATCTGGCTGCACATGCTGATCGGTGTCGGTGCGGCCCTGCTGGGTACCGTGCTGGCGCGGGCGATGGGTATCGCGACGCAGACCGCCGGTATCGACTGGGCCGAGTTGCTGGTGCAGGTCGTGCTCGCCGCCATCGCCGTGGCCCTGGTGGCGGGGGTGGGTCGTCGCCGCAGCATCACCCACCGGTAATCCGCCCGCCGGTCACCGACCGGTCGGCCACGACACTCAGCGGACGCCCGCCCCGAGCCGTGGGGCGGGCGTCCGCTCGTGCGCGTACCGCCGCCGGTGGCGCGGCAGGCCGGCCGACGCCCCGACGATGTGGCGCGGCAGGCCGGGCCGGCGACCCGCCGACGGCCGCCGGCCGGGCGGGTCGCGGGGCTGCCTGGCGGGTCGTCGCCTGCGATACGGTCGCCTCGCCGCACGCCCCCCTGTCGTAAAGGAATTTTTCCTACTAGGGTGCGGCAGGGAAGGTTAGTGCCAGACGGCGTGAGGGAGAAGTGGCGTGAACAGGTGGAAGCGGCTGGCTCCGGTCACCGCCGTCGTGGCCTCGGCCGCGATGGTGCTCGCCGGCTGCGGTGGCTCCGGTGACGACGAGGCCGCCGACAACAGCAAGTTGACGGTGTGGATGATGGGCGAGGGGAGCGACGCCCAGACCAAGTTCCTCGACGGCGTCGAGACCGAGTTCCGGCAGCAGCACCCCGACACCGACGTGGTGGTCCAGTACATCCCCTGGCTGGAGGCGCCGAAGAAGTTCCAGGCGGCGCTCGCCGGCGGTGCGGGCCCGGACGTCACCGAGCTGGGCAACACCGAGACCCAGGGCTGGGCGGCACAGGAGGCGCTCGCCGACGTCACCGGCAGGTTCGGCGGCTGGGCCGACGGCAAGGACGTGCTGCCGGACCTGGTGCGGAACGCCCAGCTCGACGGCAAGCAGTACGGCGTCCCGTGGTACGCCGGCGTGCGCGCCATCTACTACCGCACCGACTGGTTCGCCGAGGCCGGCGTGCAGCCGCCGAAGACCTGGGAGGAGCTGGTCTCGGTCGCCAAGGCGGTGCAGGCCAAGAAGCCCGGCACCTACGGCATCGCCCTGCCGGGCAACTCCGAGCTGCCGTTCTACTCCTTCCTCTGGGGTGCCGGCGGTGAGATCGCCACTGACCAGGGCGGCACCTGGAAGTCCGGCTACACCAGCCCGGAGGCGCAGCGGGCGGTCACCTTCTGGACCGATCTGGTGACCGTGCACAAGGTCGCCCCGCCGGCCGCCGCCGGCTGGAACGAGATCGACGCCCGTACCCAGTTCGCCACCGGCAAGGCGGCGATGGCCTTCGCCGGTAGCTGGCAGGCCAACGCGATCAAGAAGGACAACCCCGACATCGAGCGGGTCTGGGGCACGTTCCCGATCCCCGGCCCGGACGGCAAGCCGGCCCCGGCCTTCGCCGGCGGCTCGGACATCGCCCTCTGGCAGGACAGCAAGAAGCAGGACCTGGCCTGGGACTACCTGACCGTCCTGCTGAACAAGAAGAACGCCCAGACCTTCGCCAGCAGCCTCGGCTTCTTCCCGGTCTACTCCGACCTGGTGCGGGGCGGCGACTACGCCAACGACAAGCTGATGGCGGCGTTCGCCACCACCATGCAGAGCACGCGGGTGACCCCGCTGACCCCGAAGTGGGTGGAGGTCAGCCGGACCAAGACGGTGACCCAGGCGATGAACAGCTCGGTCATCAAGGGGCAGAAGACGGTCGAGAAGGCCACCGCCGACGCGGCCGCCGAGATGGAAAGCATCCTCAACGCCAGGTGAGCACGCTGACCAAGCCCACCCGGCCGGCCGCCGCGCGGAAGACCTCCGCGCGGCGGCGGCCCCGGGTGGACCGCCTGCCGTACCTGCTCCTGCTGCCCTGTCTGGCGGTCATCGGGGTACTGCTGCTCTGGCCGCTGGGCCAGGTGGTGGCGATGTCCTTCTTCAAGCTGGACAGCGTCCGGCAGTTGCGCGGCGACCGCGAGTGGCCGTTCGTGGGGTTGGCCAACTACACCCAGATCCTCGGCGACCCGTTCTTCCGTACGGTGCTGCGCAACACGGTGCTCTTCGCCGCGACGAACGTGCTGCTGACGATGGTGCTGGGCACCCTGGTCGGGCTGCTGCTCAACCGGCTCGGCCGGAAGATGACCACCTTCGTGGCGAGCTGCGTGATGCTGGCCTGGGCCACCCCGGCGCTGACCGGCACCATCGTCTGGAAGTGGATCTTCGATGACACCTCCGGCCTGGTCACCTGGGCGTTCAATGCCCTGCCGGACGGGCTGTCGCAGGCCCTCTTCGGGCGTACCGACTGGTCCGGCTACGGCTGGTTCAACTCGCCGCTGCTCTTCTTCGCCATCCTGACCCTGGTGGTGGTCTGGCACTCGTTCCCGTTCATCGCGGTGAGCGTGCTCGCCGGGCTGAAAAGCGTACCGAGCGAGCTGCACGAGGCGGCCCGGGTCGACGGGGCCGGCCCGTGGAAGGTCTTCTGGAAGATCACCTTCCCGCTGCTGCGACCGGTCTTCGGGATCCTGGTGGTGCTCTCCACCATCTGGGACTTCAAGGTCTTCACCCAGCAGTTCGTGCTGGCCGGCGGCACCCAGGACCGGCCGACGTTCATGCTCTCCATCTACTCGTACGCCGAGGCGTTCTCGCCGCCGCCCAAGTACGGCGTGGGCTCGGCCATCGCGGTCATCCTCACGCTGATCCTGCTGGTGGTCACCGGCCTGTACGTCCGGATGGTGCTCAAGCAGGAGGACGAGTAGTGAAGAAGGTCGCCCTCAACGGCGCGGGCCTGCTGGTGGCGCTCTTCGCCGCGTTCCCGGTCTACTGGATGATCGCCACGTCGCTCAAGCCGAACCGGGAGATCTTCTCGACCACACCCCGGCCGGTGCCGGCCCACCCGACGCTGGAGCACTACCGGGAGATCCTGACCGGGAACCTGATCCCCGGGGTCACCTTCGTCGACTTCTTCCTCAACAGCGTGCTGGTGGCGGTGAGCACGGTCCTGCTCAGCGGCCTGGTCGCCCTGCTGGCCGCGACGGCGGTGGCCCGCTTCCGGTTCACGCTGCGGACCAGCTTCCTGATCCTGCTGCTGGTGGTGCAGATGATCCCGCTGGAGGCGCTGGTCATCCCGCTGTTCCTGATGATCCAGCGGTTGGGTCTCTACAACACGTTGCCCAGCCTGATCCTCACGTACCTGGGCTTCTCGCTGCCGTTCGCGGTCTGGATGCTGCGCGGCTTCGTGGCGGCGGTGCCGAAGGAGTTGGAGGAGGCCGCGGCGATAGACGGGGCGAGCCGGGCGCAGACCTTCCGCCGGATCCTCTTTCCGCTGGTCGCGCCGGGCCTGGTGGCGACCAGCATCTTCTCCTTCATCACCGCCTGGAACGAACTGATCTTCGCGTTGACCTTCGTCAACGACCAGGACAGGTACACCCTGCCGGTGGCGATGACCTTCTTCTTCGGCCGGGACGACACCGCCTGGGGTTCGGTGATGGCCGCCTCCACGCTCTTCACCCTGCCCGTGATCATCTTCTTCCTGCTGGTGCAGCGGCGGATGGTCTCCGGCCTGGTGGCCGGCGCGGTCAAGGGCTGAGCCCGGCGCGGTCAAGGGCTGAGCCCGGCGCGGACCCGACGGGGCCGATCGTGACCACCCCGGCCGCTAGGCTGGCCGCCATGACGGGCAGGGTGGCGGCGGTGAACCTCGGCGTGGTGACCGAGGCGGCGTGGGCGGGCGGCGCGAGCGGTCGCAGCGGCATCGACAAGCGGCCGGTCGACGGGCCGGTGCTGCTGCGGGCCGACGGCGTGGCCGGCGACTTCATCGGCGAACGGGCCCACCACGGCGGCCCCGACCAGGCGGTCTACGCCTACGCCGAGGAGGACGCCGGCTGGTGGTCGGCCGAGCTGGGTCGCGCCATCGGCCCCGGCGGGTTCGGCGAGAACCTCACCACCTGGGCGGTGGACGTGACCGGCGCGGTGATCGGCGAGCGCTGGGCGGTCGGCTCCGCGCTGCTCCAGGTCACCAAGCCGCGCACCCCGTGCACCACCTTCGCCGGCTTCTGGGGGGTGCCCGACCTGATCAAGCGGTTCACCGCCCGGGCCGCGCCCGGGGCGTACCTGCGGGTGCTGCGCGACGGCGAGGTGGGCACGGGCGACCCGGTCGAGGTGGTGGACCGGCCGGCGCACGGGGTCACGATCGGCGAGGTCTTCCGGGCCACCAGCCTGGAGCCGGAGCTGCTGCCCCGGCTGCTCACCGCCCCGGAGCTGCCGGAACCGCTGCTGGAGAAGGTACGCCGCCGGCTGGCCGGCAGCCGCTGACCCGGCTCAGCGTTCGGCGCGATCGGCGAAGACCTCGGCCAGCACCCGTGGCTCGGCCGGCCGGCCGTCGGAGACCTTCGCCCACCGGCCGTTGTCCGCGCTCCACTCCAGGCCGCCGTAGCGGACCCGCTTCACCCCGTGGTCGGGGGCGTGCGAGACCAGCCAGTGCGCGTACCGCCAGCCGTCGCGGGAGTCCGTCGCGGACACCGTCACGCCGGTCAGCTCGGCCACCGCGCCCGCGTCGGGCAACCCCCAGTCCAGGGTCAGGCCACGGGTCAGCTCCGCCACCGCGGCCTCACCCCGCATCACCGGGGTACGCCCCACCGTGCAGGCCACCGCACCGGTCGCGTCGCCGAGCAGGGCCCGGGTCAACACCTGCGACTCGTCCGCCCACTTCTGGTACGCCGTGGGGTACGCCGAGCGCTGCACCGCCTGGGCCGCCTCGGTGACCTCCATCTCCTCCCAGCCGCGTACCTTCTTCAACGCCGCGTAGAACCGGGTGGCCGCGTAGCGCTCGTCGCGGATCTGCTTCGCGGTGCCCCAGCCCTGGCTGGGGCGCTGCTGGAAGAGGCCGAGCGAGTCCCGGTCGCCGTGCGCCAGGTTGCGCAGGCCCGACTCCTGGTACGCGGTGGCCAGGGCGACCACCACGGCCCGTTCGGGCATCCGCCGCTGGATGCCGATCGCGGCGATGGTGGCCGCGTTGGCCATCTGGTCGGCGTCGAGCAGCACGGTGCCGTCGGCCTGGACCGTGCAGGTGCGGCTGGCGGTGGGCAGCCGGAGTTGCCCCCCGAGCTGACGGACTCCCCAGACTCCGAGCATGGCGAGCACCGCCACCACGACACCGGCTGCCACGAATGTCCGAGTTCGCACCCGCACCTCCTGTTTCAGGGTCCGCCAAGCGTACGTCTCCGAAAACCCGAACCAGGTCGGCCGACCGGTTCACCTTCCCGGAAGGTTGTGAAGAAAACCGTCCCAAGCACCACAGAGCCGGCCACCCCTCCCAGCCCGCCTCTCAGCCCGCCCTACCGCCCCGCCTCTCAGCCCGCCCGCTCTCCCTGACCGCCCTCGGCACCAACCACCCATCGAGCCAATCTCTTCTCCCGGAACGCCAGCACACCCTCCCGGCCCTCCTCGGACAGGAAGTAGCCGGTGGACAGGGCAGCGAGGTCGGCGACCTCGGCGCGCAGGTCGGTCGCCGCCGGCCGGCGCAGCAGTTCCTTCGTCCCGGCGAGCGCCTGCGGGGCACCCCGGACCAGCGACGCGCAGAACCGCGCCACCGCCGCGTCCAGCCCGTCCGCCGGCACGGCGGCGGTCACCAGGCCGACCTCGGCGGCCCGCCGGCCGTCGAAGGTGTCCCCGGTCAGGTACAGCTCGGCGGCGGCCCGGGGGTGCAGCCGGGGCAGCACTGTCGCCGAGATGACCGCCGGGACCACCCCGATCCGCACCTCGGTGAAGGCGAACGTCGCCTCCTCGGCGCAGACCGCCAGGTCGGCCGCCGCGATCAGGCCCAGCCCACCGGCCCGGGCCGGCCCGGCCACCTTCGCCAGCACCGGCTTCGGGCACTCCCGGACCGCCACCAGCACGTCCCCGAGCATCCCGGCCGGCACCGATCCGCTGGCGTACGCGGCGGCGGTCTCCTTCAGGTCCGCCCCGGAGCAGAAGACCGGACCGGTGTGGTCCAGCACGATCACCCGGACCGCGTCGTCGGCCACCGCCGTGGCGATCCCGGCCAGCAGCTCGGTCATCAGCGCGGTGGACAGCGCGTTGCGGTTGTGCGGGCTGTCCAGGGTGAGCGTGGTCACCCCACGGGCCGTGGCGACCCGTACGAGGCGGTCGGGAGAGGTCATGCCGGGCACACTAGTGGCCATGCCCGGCGTCCTTCCAGATGGCGAGACCGTCCCCGTCGACGGGTCGCTGCCCGCCACCGCCCTGCGCACGGTCGGCGCGCGCGGCTTCGGCGTGTACGTCCACGTGCCGTTCTGCGCCAGCCGCTGCGGCTACTGCGACTTCAACACGTACACCGCCGCCGAGTTGGGCGGTGGCGCCGACCGCGAGTCGTACGCCGACACCGTGCTGGCCGAGCTGGCGCTCGCCGCCCGGGCGCTCGGTGACAACCCGCCGCCCCGGGTCGACACCGTCTTCGTCGGCGGCGGCACCCCGACCCTGCTGCCCGCCGACGACCTGGCCCGGATCCTGGCGGGCATCGACCGCACCTGGGGGCTGGCCGCCGACGCCGAGGTGACCACCGAGGCCAACCCCGAATCGGTCACCCCGGAGTCGCTGAAGACGCTGCGGGCCGCCGGTTACACCCGGATCTCGCTGGGCATGCAGTCTGCCGCCCCCGGCGTGCTGGCGATCCTCGACCGCAAGCACCGACCCGGCCGGGCCGCCGACGCCGCGCGGGAGGCCCGCGACGCCGGGTTCGACCACGTCAACCTGGACCTGATCTACGGCACCCCGGGGGAGCGCGCCGAGGACTTCGCCGCCTCGCTGGACCAGGTGGTCGCCGCCGGGGTGGACCACGTCAGCGCGTACGCCCTGATCGTGGAGGACGGCACCCGGCTGGCCGCCCGGATGCGGCGCGGCGAGCTGCCGTACCCCTCCGACGACGTGGCGGCGGACCGTTACCTGGCCGCCGAGGCCGCCCTCGACGCGGCCGGCTTCTCCTGGTACGAGGTCTCCAACTGGGCCCGCGCCGAGGCGGCCCGGTGCCGGCACAACCTGCTCTACTGGACCGGCGCCGACTGGTGGGGCCTCGGCCCCGGCGCGCACAGCCACGTCGGCGGGGTGCGCTGGTGGAACGTCAAGCACCCCGCGACGTACGCGCAGCGGCTCGCCGCCGGGGAGTCGCCCGGGTTGGCCCGGGAGGTGCTCACCCCCGGCGAGGCGCACATGGAGGACGTCATGCTCCGGCTGCGGCTGGCCGCCGGGCTGCCGCTGGCCGCGCTGGACCCGGCGGGGCGGGCCGGCGCGGCCCGGGCGCTCGCCGACGGGCTGCTGGACCCGGCGGCGTACGCGGACGGGCAGGCCGTGCTCACCCTGCGCGGCCGGCTGCTGGCCGACGCGGTGGTCCGCGACCTGCTGCCCTGAGTGGTGCCCGGCCGGCCGGGGGAGCGGCCGGCCGGCGCTCACTTGATGAAGCTGGTGGACATCGGGTAGCGGTAGGGCTGCCCCTCGTTCGCCTTCATGCCGGCGATGATGCCGAACAGGATCTGGATCACGACGACCGCGATGCTGGGCAGGAAGAGCAGGCACCAGCTCACGAAGAGCAGGACGAACGCGATGATCGACCAGAGGATCTGGAAGTTCAGGGCGGCCAGCGCCTGCGCCCGGACGGCCGGCGACTGCTGACCGCGCACCAGGTACGCGATCAGCGGGGCGACGAAGCCGAGCGGGCCGAAGCTGATCAGCGCGCCGGCGGCCCCGCCGAAGTGCGCGACCAGCGTCCAGGTCTTGTCCTCGTTGTTGGCGTAGCCGCCGGTCGGGGCGCCGTACGCGCCGCCGGTCGGATAGCCGCCAGGCGGGGGGTAGCCGCCCGGCGGCGGGTAGCCGCCCGACGGGGGCTGGTCACCGGTGGGCGGGGGATAGCCGCCGGGCGGGGGATAGCCGCCCGCCCCGGGTGCCCCGGACAGTGGTGCGGTGGGAGGCTCGTATGGCGAGCCCGAGGGGGCGGTCGGGTCCGGCTGGGCGCCGGGGTCCCCCGCGCCGGGAGGGCGAGGTGGTTCAGTCATGCACGTCACGGTAGGGGCTGCCGGCAAGGGTGCACCAGAGCGACACTGGTGAGGTTGCCGTCGACGTTCGGTCAACGACCCGCCGGCGGGGACGTACCGGGGGTCCGACGTTGATCATCGCGGCGGCGGTGGTGCGGACGTAGACTGGCACTCGCTACAGTCGAGTGCCAGAGCGCTCGTCCGGGCGCGACAGGTGTCCCGGGCCGACGTGCGTCAGGAGGTGGGAGATGGGTCTCGACGACCGCAAGCTGGCCGTGCTGCGGGCGATCGTCGAGGACTACGTCGCCACGCAGGAGCCCGTCGGCAGCAAGGCGCTGGTCGAGCGGCACCAGCTCGGGGTGTCCCCGGCGACAGTCCGCAACGACATGGCCGTGCTGGAGGAGGAGGGCTACATCCGCCAGCCGCACACCAGCGCCGGCCGGGTGCCCACCGACCGTGGCTACCGCCTCTTCGTCGACCGGCTGTCCCGGGTCAAGCCGCTCAGCCCGGCCGAGCGCCGGGCCATCGAACGCTTCCTGGTCGGCGCCGTCGACCTGGACGACGTGGTGCACCGCACGGTCCGGCTGCTGGCGCAGCTCACCCGGCAGGTCGCCGTGGTGCAGTACCCCAGCCTGGCCCGCTCCTCGGTGCGCCACCTGGAGCTGGTGCCGATCTCCACCACCCGGCTGATGCTGGTGATGATCGCCGACACCGGCCGGGTCGAGCAGCGGCTGGTCGAACTGGCCGCGCCGGTGCCCGTCGAGGACGTCACCGACCTGCGCCGGCTGGTCAACGAGAAGCTGGTCGGCAGCCGGCTGTCGGAGACCCCGCCGCTGGTCCAGGCGCTGGTCGAGGAGTGCGCCCCGCACCTGCGCGGCGCGATGACCACCCTCTCCACCGTGCTGCTGGAGACCCTGGTCGAGCGGCACGAGGAGCGGATCGCGCTGGCCGGCACCGCCAACCTCACCCGGGGTGGCCTGCTCGACTTCCAGGGCTCGCTGCGCCCCATCCTGGAGGCGCTGGAGGAGGAGGTCGTCCTGCTCAAGCTGATCGGTGAGGCCGAGCCGAGCACCACCCGGGTGCTGATCGGCGACGAGAACGAGGTCGACAACCTCCGGGCCGCCTCGGTGGTCAGCACCGGGTACGGCCCGGGGGCGACCATCCTCGGCGGGATGGGCGTGCTCGGCCCCACCCGGATGGACTACCCCGGCACCATCGCCACGGTGCGGGCCGTGGCACGCTACGTGGGCGAGCTGCTGGCCCAGAACTGACCAGTCAGGGCCGACGGCCGGCTCCGGCCGCCGACCGGCGCAACGCGAGACGAACATGAGGACACGGAACGCAGTGGCCAGGGACTACTACGGCATTCTCGGCGTGAGCCGGGAGGCCTCCGACGACGAGATCAAGCGTGCCTACCGCAAGCTGGCGCGGCAGTTCCACCCGGACGTCAATCCGGACCCGGAGGCACAGGAGAAGTTCAAGGACATCAACGCCGCGTACGAGGTCCTGTCGGACGACCGGAAGCGGCAGATCGTCGACCTGGGCGGCGACCCGCTCGCCCCGGGCGGCGGGGGCGCGGGCGGCCCGGGTGGCCCCGGCGGCGCGGGTCCGTTCGTCGGCTTCCAGGACATCATGGACGCCTTCTTCGGCGGGGCGGCCGGCGGCGCGCGAGGTCCCCGACCCCGGACCAGGCCGGGCGCCGACGCCATCCTGCGGCTGGAACTCGACCTGCACGAGACCGCCTTCGGCGTCGAGGCCCCGATCACGGTCGACACCGCCGTACTCTGCACCACCTGCACCGGTGCGGGCACCGCCGCCGGCACCCACCTGGCCACCTGCGAGGCGTGCGGCGGCCGGGGCGAGGTGCAGTCGGTGCAGCGGACCTTCCTCGGCCAGGTGGTCTCCGCCCGGCCGTGCACCGTCTGCCAGGGTTACGGCACCACCATCCCGCACCCCTGCCCGACCTGCGCCGGCGACGGCCGGGTACGGACCCGCCGCTCGCTGACCGTCAAGATCCCGGCCGGGGTCGAGGACGGCATGCGGATCCGGCTGGCCCAGCAGGGCGAGGTGGGCCCGGGTGGCGGCACCGCCGGTGACCTCTACGTCGAGATCCACGAGCGCCCGCACGACGTCTACTCCCGCAAGGGCGACGACCTGCACTGCCGGGTCACCGTGCCGATGACCGCCGCCGCGCTGGGCACCCGGCTGACCATCAAGACCCTCGACAGCGAGGAGACGGTCGACGTCAAGGCGGGCACCCAGCCGGGCAGCACGCTGCGGCTGCGCGCCCGGGGCGTGCCGCACCTGCGCGGCACCGGCCGGGGTGACCTCTACGTCCACCTGGACGTGCGGACCCCGACCAAGCTCGACGCCGACCAGGAGAAGATGCTGCGGGACTTCGCCAAGACCCGGGGCGAGGAGGTCGCCGAGCTGTCCAAGCAGGGCGGCTTCTTCTCCCGGATGCGCGACGCCTTCAACGGGCACGCCTGATCCGGCCTGGCCGCCCCGGCGTCCGTCGGGGCGGCTAGCCTGATCGTCGTGTCCGCACCGCTGTTCCTGGTCGAGTCGCTGCCCACCGCCGACCAGCTCACCCTGGACGGCCCCGAGGGGCACCACGCCGCCACCGTGCAGCGGCTGCGGGTCGGCGAGGAACTGCTGCTCGCCGACGGCCGGGGCGGCACGGCCGGTGCCGTGGTCACCGCCGTCGGCCGGGGCACCCTCGATCTCACCGTCACCTCCCGTGGGTACGTCGACGCGGACGTCCCCCGCCTGGTGGTGGTGCAGGGCATCGCCAAGGGCGACCGGGGTGAGTTGGCCGTGCAGGCGATGACCGAGGTCGGGGTGGACGAGATCGTGCCCTGGGCGGCCTCCCGCTCGGTGACCCAGTGGCGCGGCGACCGGGGCGTACGGGCCCGGGACAAGTGGGTGGCGACCGCCCGGGAGGCGGCCAAGCAGGCCCGCCGGGCCTGGCTGCCGGTGGTGGCCGGGGCCCCGGACGAGTCCACCGCCACGGTGGCCCGCCGGATCGCCGGGGCGGGTGCGGCGTTCGTGCTGCACGAGGAGGCCGACGAGCGGCTGACCACCGCCGGGTTGCCCGCCACCGGCGAGATCGTCCTGGTGGTCGGCCCGGAGGGGGGCATCGCCCCGGCCGAGTTGACCGCCTTCACCGAGGCCGGCGCCCGTCCCGTCCGCCTCGGCCCGTCGGTCCTCCGCACCTCCACGGCCGGCGTCGCCGCCCTCACCGTCCTGGCCACCCGGCTGTCCCGCTGGTGACCCGCCCGCACCGTCCCGGGGTGGGGTGTCAGGTGCGGAGGTGGGAGGCGCCGTTGAGGTCGAGGACGGTGCCGGAGGTCCACTCCGCCTCCGGGCTCGCCAGCCAGTGGATGGCGGCGGCGATCTCCTCGGGGCGGGCGACCCGGTTGAAGGGGCTCTGCGCGCGGATCGCCGCGCCCTGCTCGCCGGTCAGGTACTCCGTGGTCATGTCGGTCTCGACGAAGCCGGGGGCGACCGTGGCGACGGTGATGCCGTACGGGGCGAGGGCGACCGCGAGGGACTGGCCGAGCGCGTTCAGCCCGGCCTTGCTGGCGCCGTACGCGGGCTGGTCCGGCTCGCCCCGGAACGCACCCCGGGAGGAGACGTTGACGATCCGGCCACCGCGTCCGCGCATGTGCTGGGCGGCGCACCAGGTGACGTTCCCGGCGCCGGTCAGGTTGGTCTCCAGGACCAGCCGCCACTGCTGCTGCCACTGGGCGTAGGAGGCGCCGAAGACCGGGTGCGGGGCGTCCCGTTCGCCGTACACGCCGGCGTTGTTGACCAGCACGTCCAGGCCACCGAGCCGGTCGGCCGCCTCGTCCACCATGGCCCGTACGGCCTCCGGGTCGGTGAGGTCGGCGCGGACCACCAGGTGGCCGTCGCCGGGCAGTTCGTCGCGGAGCGCCCGGGCCGCTGCCCCGGAGTCCCGGTGGTGGATCGCCACCCGGTCCCCGCCTGCCGCGAACATCCGCGCCACCGCCCGGCCGATGCCGCGCGAGGCCCCTGTCACCAGTACCGCCCGATCCGCCATGGCGGCCATCCTGCCGCAACGGTGTGCGGGGAGGTGAGCAAGGGTCGCTGCCGCCACCGGGCGCGGGCAGGTGAGCGAGGTCGTTCCGCTACCGGCGGCGGTTGCCGGGTGCGTTTCCTTACACTGCCCCGATGGGATCCGACTGCCTGTTCTGCCGCATCGTCGCCGGGGAGATCCCGGCCACCATCGTCCGGGAGACCGCCACCACCCTCGCCTTCCGCGACATCCAACCGAAGGCGCCGGTGCACGTGCTGGTGGTGCCGAAGGAGCACTACGCCGACGTGGCGACGCTCGCGCAGGGTGATCCGGCGCTGTCCGCCGAGGTGCTGGCCACGGCCGCCGCGGTGGCCGAGGACGAGGGGCTGACCGGCGACGGTTTCCGGTTGCTGTTCAACACCGGCGCGTACGGCGGGCAGGAGGTCTTCCACGTCCACGCGCACCTGCTCGGTGGCGCGCCGCTCGGCCCGATGCTGGCCCGGGACCTGGCGTGACGGTGGCGTCCGACCGGTTGGCGCGGATGGTCCGGCAGGTCCAGGAACGGGCCCGGGTACCGGCCCTGGCGGTGGCCCTGCACCGGGCCGACCGTCCGCTGTGGACCCTGGAGGTGGGCGGCACCGGCAACGACACCGTCCTCGGCCCCGGCACCCGGTTCCGGATCGGCTCGGTCACCAAGACCTTCACCTCCGTACTGGTGCTGCAGTGCCGCGACGACGGGCTGCTCGACCTGGACGACCCGCTGAGCCGGCACCTGGACCTGCCGGCGCACGGCGAGCTGACCGTGCGCCGGCTGCTCTCGCACACCGCCGGCCTGCAACGCGAGCCGTACGGGGACGTCTGGGACACGCTGCGCGCGCCGCAGGTGGACGAGCTGGTCGCCGACCTGGCCCGGGTGGAGCGGGTGCTGCCCGCCGGCCGCCGCTACCACTACTCCAACCTGGGCATGGCGTTGCTCGGCCGGCTGGTTGGCGCGCTGCGCGGCGGCACCTGGGCGGAGGTGCTCACCGAGCGGGTGCTCGACCCGCTGGGGCTGGCCGCCACCTCGGTCACCCCGGGACCGGCGGCGGCGACCGGGTTCCTGGTCGACGCGTACTCCGACGAGGCCCACCCCGAGCCGCCGACCGACTTCGGCGCGGTGGGCCCGGCCGCCCAGCTCTGGAGCACCGCCACGGACATGGCCCGCTGGGCGGCGTTCCTGGCCGACCCGGCGGCGCTGGACCCGGCCGGGGCGGTGCTGGCCCCGACCACGCTGGACGAGATGCGCTGGCCGGTGACCACCACCGACGAGACCGCCTGGACGGCCGGTTTCGGGCTCGGCCTGATCCTGGTGCCGTACCCGGACCGGGTGGTGCACGTGGGGCACGACGGCGCGATGCCCGGCTTCCTGGCCGGGGTCTACGGCCGCCGTGGCGGCGACGGCACGGCCGGCGCGATGGGCTGCGCGGTGCTCGCCTCGTCGGGGACGGCGGGGGAGGCGCTGGAGCTGCCGCACCGGCTGCTCGCCGCCGCCGCCGAGCACGACCCGGCGGACGTCGTGCCGTGGCGTCCCGGCCCGGGTGCGCCCGGCCCGCTGCGTGGCCTGCTGGGCCGCTGGTGGGGCGAGGGCTTCGAGTACGTCTTCTGCTGGCAGGAGGGGGCGCTGCGGGCCCGTGGCGCGGACGACCCGGCGGGGAAGCCACCGGCGGTCTTCGCGCCCGTGCCCGACTCCCCGGACGTGTTCCGCACCGTCTCCGGGCGGGAGGCCGGCGAACTGCTCCGGCTCACCCGGGACGCCGCCGGGACGGTGGTCGGGATGCACTGGGCGACCTACCGGTTCACCCGCCACCAGGAGACCTTCGACCGGTACGACTTCCGCGCCTGACCCGGTCCGGTCGGGCGGTGAGCGCGTCGGAGGTCATCCGTCCGTGCCGCCGCCCGCCCCCGGTCCGCCCGGACGGGCGACCCCCGGCACGGCCGCGCCGTTTCGGCGAGGTGGTGGTGTCGGCGTGCCCCGGACGCCACCGTGTCCCGCACCCGGCGGCGGGGCCGCAGGCGGCGGAAATGGGCGCGGTGCCGCCGCTGTTGAACCGATACGATGGGCGTATCGTCCGCACGCCGCGCCAGCAGGGCCGGCGCCGAGATGGAAGCAGGTGGCACAGGGCCCGACGGCCCGACCTATGACCGGCACCCCACCTCCCGGCCCGCCCCGGGTGCAGACCAGGATCACGGTTCCCGACTCCAAGATCATGGTCAACCTGCTCGGCGCGGGCGACGAGATCCTCCGGCTCGTCGAACGCTCGGTCAGCAGTGACGTGCACGTGCGCGGCAACGAGATCACCATCACCGGCGCGCCCGCGGACAACGCTCTCGCCGAGCGCCTCTTCAGCGAGCTGCTCGAACTGATCGAGAAAGGCGAGACCCTGACCACTGACGCTGTCCGGCGTACCGTCGGCATGCTCGAGCAGGGCGGTGCCGAGCGGCCCGCCGAGGTCCTCACCCTCAACATCCTCTCCCGGCGCGGGCGCACCATCCGCCCCAAGACGCTCGGCCAGAAGAAGTACGTCGACTCGATCGACGCGAACACCATCGTCTTCGGGATCGGCCCCGCCGGCACCGGCAAGACCTACCTGGCGATGGCGAAGGCCGTCCAGGCGCTCCAGGCCAAGCAGGTCAGCCGGATCATCCTCACCCGGCCGGCGGTCGAGGCGGGGGAACGGCTGGGCTTCCTGCCCGGCACCCTGAACGAGAAGATCGACCCCTACCTGCGCCCGCTCTACGACGCGCTGCACGACATGCTCGATCCGGAGACCATCCCGAAGCTGATGGCCGCCGGCACGATCGAGGTGGCGCCGCTGGCGTACATGCGGGGCCGCGCGCAGCCGTACGACGCAAAGGTGCTGACTCCGGAAGGTTTCCGGCCGTTCGGGTCGTTGCGGGTCGGTGACCTGGTCATCGGCTCGAACGGGACGCCCACGCCGGTGATCGGCATCTACCCGCAGGGCCCCAAGCAGGTCTACCGGGTCACCACCCAGGACGGCGCCTCCACCCTCTGCTGCGGTGAACACCTCTGGACCGTCGCCACCCCGGAGGACAAGCGGCGCGGCGGTCGGCGCACCGTCGAGACGCGCGAGATGATCGGAAAGGAGCGGCGGGGCCACCTCCGCCGGTACGAGCTTCCGGTCGTGGCGCCCGTGCGGCTTGAGTCGCAGGACGTTCCGCTCGACCCGTACGCCCTCGGTCTGCTGCTCGGCGGCGGCGCCATCTCGTCGCGGGCCACCCCGGCCTTCTGCACCGCCGACCCGGAGCTCGCCGACGCGCTTGAGGGAGCGCTCGCCGACATCCAGCTCGTGCGCAAGAGCGACGACGACCACGTGCTCCGGCACGTCAACGGTCACCGGGGCGGGGTGATCGTCGCCAACCCGGTGACGCTCGCCATCCGCGAACTGGGTCTCGCCGGTGCGAAGTCGGGGACCAGGTTCGTGCCCGACGTCTACAAGCAGAACAGCCTCGACGTCCGGCTGGCCGTCCTGCAGGGGCTGCTGGACGCCGACGGGGGGCCGGTCGTCCAGGCGGGGCGTACCTGTCGGGTGCAGTACTCGACGACGTCGGCCCGGTTGCGGGACGACGTCGTCCACCTGGTCCAGTCGCTCGGTGGGGTGGCGACCTGGCGGGTGCGGGAGGCTGAGGGACGCACGCCCGGTCTGGCCAACGGGCATCCGGTCCCGGATCGCGCCGACGCCTACGTCGTGGAGATCCGGCTACCGGCCGGTGTCCCGCCGTTCCGACTGGCCCGCAAGCGCCAGCGGTACGACGAGCACGGCGGCGGACGGCCGATGCGGTTCATCGACTCGATCATCCCGGCCGGGGTGCAGGAGACGATGTGCATCCAGGTCGCGGCCCAGGACTCGTTGTACGTGACCGACGACTTCCTGGTCACCCACAACACCCTCAACGACGCGTTCATCATCCTGGACGAGGCGCAGAACACCACGCCCGAGCAGATGAAGATGTTCCTCACCCGGCTCGGCTTCGGTTCCAAGATCGTGGTGACCGGTGACGTCACCCAGGTGGACCTCCCCGGCGGGACGACCAGCGGCCTGCGGGTCGTCCGGGAGATCCTGGAGAACGTCGAGGACGTGCACTTCGCCCAGCTCTCCAGCTCGGACGTGGTCCGGCACAAGCTGGTCGGGGAGATCGTCGACGCGTACGCCCGCTGGGACGAGCGGGAGAACCAGCAGGCGCAGGGCGTGCACGCTGTCCCGGGGCGGCCCGCCCAGGGCGGCCGGGCCGGCCGGCGCCGCTAACACCCAGAGGAAGACAACTTGTCCATCGAGATCGCCAACGAGTCCGGTGTCGAGGTCGACACCGACGCAGTGCTCGCCGTGGCCCGGCACGCCCTCGACGAGATGGGGGTCAACCCCCTCGCCGAGCTCTCCGTGCTGCTGGTCGACATCGGCTACATGACCGAGCTGAACCACCGCTGGATGGGCGGCGACGGCCCGACCGACGTGCTCGCCTTCCCCATGGACGAGGGCAGCGTCGACCACGGCCCGGGGGAGAGCGCGCCGGCCGGCGGTGAGCCGGCCCTGCTCGGCGACATCGTGCTCTGCCCGGAGGTGGCGGCCAAGCAGGCGGCCACCGCCGGGCACTCCGCCGCCGACGAGCTGCACCTGCTCACCGTGCACGGCGTGCTGCACCTGCTCGGCTACGACCACGCCGAGCCGGAGGAGGAGCGGGAGATGTTCGCGCTCCAGGCTCGGCTGCTGGCTAGCTGGCGGTCGACCCGGTCCCGGTGATGGACACCCTCGCGGCCGGTCCGACAGCCGGCCTTCCCGACCTTGAGCTGATCTTCTTCGCGGCCGGGCTGGTGGTGCTCGCCGGCCTGATCGCGATGACCGAGGCCGCGCTGGCCGCGGTCTCCCCGGCCCGGGCCGCCGAGCTGGCCCGGGACGGGGCGCGCGGCGCGCGTACCCTCCAGGCCGTCGCCGGTGACGTGGTACGCCACCTCAACCTGCTGCTCCTGCTCCGGCTGCTCGCCGAGCTGACCGCCACCACCCTGGTGGCCCTGGTCGCGGTGGACAGCTTCGGGGCCGGCTGGCGGGCGGCGCTGATCACCGCCGGGGCGATGACCGTGGTCAGCTTCGTGGTGGTCGGCGTGGCCCCGCGCACCCTGGGCCGGCAGCACGCGTACGCGGTGGGTCGGGCGGTGGCGCCGTTGGTCCGCTGGCTGGGCCGGGCGCTCAACCCGCTCGCCTCGCTGCTGATCCTGATCGGCAACGCGGTCACCCCGGGGCGCGGCTTCCGGGAGGGGCCGTTCGCCACCCAGGTGGAGCTGCGTGAGCTGGTCGACCTGGCCGAGCAGCGTGGCGTGGTGGAGCACGGCGAACGCCAGATGATCCACTCGGTCTTCGCCCTCGGCGACACCATCGCCCGCGAGGTGATGGTGCCGCGTACCGAGATGGTGTGGATCGAGGAGGGCAAGTTCCTCGGCCAGGCGCTGACGCTCTTCCTGCGCTCCGGATTCTCCCGGATCCCGGTGATCGGGGAGAGCGTCGACGACGTGCTCGGCGTGCTCTACCTCAAGGACCTCATCCGGCGTACCCGGGGCGGCGACCCGCGCTCGCACCAGACCCCGGTCGCCGAGCTGATGCGTCCGGCCACCTTCGTGCCGGAGTCCAAGCCGGTCGACGACCTGCTGTCGGAGATGCAGGCCGCCCGCAACCACCTGGTCATCGTCGTCGACGAGTACGGCGGCACCGGCGGCCTGGTCACCATCGAGGACATCCTGGAGGAGATCGTCGGCGAGATCACCGACGAGTACGATGTCGAACGCCCGCCGGTCGAGCACCTGGAGGACGGCGCGGTGCGGGTCACCGCCCGGCTCCCGGTGGAGAACCTGGGCGAGCTGTTCGACACCGACCTGCCCACCGACGAGGTGGAGACGGTCGGTGGGCTGCTGGCCCAGGCCCTGGGCCGGGTGCCGATCCCCGGTGCCCACGCCGAGGTGGCCGGGCTGAAGCTGCTCGCCGAGGGCACCACGGGCCGGCGCAACCGGATAGACACCGTGCTGGTCAGCCGGGTGCCGTCGAACGGCGAGCCGGAGTCCCGCGACAACCAGAACAAATCCGAGGAGAGGCAACCCGCCGATGCCTGAGACACCCGCCGTGCCGGCCGCCCGGCCCACCCCGTCCGACCCGGCCGAGTTGAGCGCCGAGGACGGCAAGCTGGTCGTGCTGGCCCGGGGAGCCCGGGGTCGGGTGGGTGCGGTCGAGGGCGCGGCCGTCCGTGACCAGGACGGCCGGACGTACGCGGCGGCGAGTGTGGTGCTGCCGTCGCTGACCCTCACCGCGCTCCAGTTGGCCGTCGCCTCCGCGGTGGCGGCCGGGGCGAGCCGGCTGGAGGCGGCCGTGGTGGTGACCGAGGCGTCGACGCTGGACGGCGCCGGGCACGCCGCGGTGCGTGACCTGGCCGTCGACGCGCCGATCCACGTCGCCGCGCCGGACGGGACCGTCCTCGGCACGGTGGTCGAGTGACCGGCGTCGAGCAGCGGCCGTACCGGGCGGGTTTCGCCTGTTTCGTCGGACGGCCGAACGCCGGCAAGTCGACGTTGACCAACGCGATCGTCGGCACCAAGATCGCGATCACCTCGAACAAGCCGCAGACCACCCGGCACATCATCCGGGCCGTGCTGCACCGGCCGGACTCGCAGCTCGTCCTGGTCGACACCCCCGGCCTGCACCGGCCCCGGACGCTGCTCGGCGAGCGCCTCAACGACCTGGTCCGCACCACCTGGAGCGAGGTCGACGTGATCGGCCTCTGCATCCCGGCGGACGAGCCGGTCGGCCGGGGCGACCGGTTCATCAGCGGCGAGCTGGCCGAGCTGAAGGCCACCGTGCTCGCCGTGGTCACCAAGACCGACCTGGTCGCCAAGAAGCGGCTGGCCGAGCAGTTGCTGGCGGTCAGTGAGCTGGGTGAGTTCGCCGCCGTGGTGCCGGTCAGCGCGGTCTCCGGGCACCAGGTGGACACCCTGGTCGACGTGATGACCGGCTACCTGCCGCCGTCGCCGCAGCTCTACCCGGACGACATGCTCACCGACGACCCGGAGCAGGTGCTGGTCGCCGAGCTGATCCGGGAGGCGGCCCTGGAGGGCGTCCGCGACGAGCTGCCGCACTCCATCGCCGTGGTGGTGGAGGAGATGATCCCCGAGGGCAAGCTCATGAAGATCTACGCCGACCTCTACGTCGAGCGGTCCAGCCAGAAGGCGATCGTGATCGGCCACCGGGCCAGCCGGCTCAAGGAGGTCGGCACCACCGCCCGGCGGCAGATCGAGGAGCTGCTCGGCACCCGGGTCTACCTGGACCTGCACGTCCGGGTGGCGAAGGACTGGCAGCGCGACCCGAAGCAGTTGCGCAAGCTGGGGTTCTGAATCCGGCTGGCCGGCCGGCGATCAACCCACTGATTCGGCCGGTCCGGCCGCCGAATCCGGTCGAGCTCGTGGGAAGTTTCACATTCTGCCCGGTTTGCCAGCGGTTTCACAGGCTGGGGTCGGAGGGTAGGGGGCGTTTGTCCCCCCGCCCCCGACATAGATGCAGCCTCATGCGTAACCGATACCTTGACCTGCTCCGCTTCCTGGCCATCGTCCGGGTCGTGGTCTACCACGTCACCGGGTTGGCCACGCTGACCCTGATCTTCCCGGCAATGTCGATCATGTTCGCGCTCGCCGGGTCGTTGATGGCGGCGTCGCTGGACCGGTCCGGCGTGCCCGCCGTGGGGCGCCGGCTGCGCCGCCTGCTGCCCTCGCTCTGGGTGGTGGCGGCGGTCTTCGTACCGGCCATGCTGCTGACCGGGCTGGCGTTCACCCCGAGGGTGGTGCTCTGGCTCTTCCCGATCGCCGACCCACCGGCCAACTACTGGGGCGCGCTCGCGCTGAGCCCGATCTGGTACCTGCGGGACTATCTCTGGTTCGTCCTCGCCTCGCCGGTGGCGCTCTGGCTGTTCCGGCGGGCCCCGCTGCCCACCCTGGCCGCGCCGTACGCCCTGCTGGCGGCGATCGAGGTGGGCATCCTGCCGACGACCTCGCCGGTGCTGCGCGACTTCGGTCTCTACTTCGGCGCCTGGCTGCTCGGCTTCGCCCACCACGACGGCCTGCTGCGCCGCCTCGCCAACCGGGTGCTGGTGCCGGTGGCGCTGCTGCTCGCCGGGGCCGGCGCGGCGTGGATCCTCAGCCACCCCGGCCCGCGCGGGTACGACCTGAACGACATCCCGCTGGGCAACGCCCTGTGGTCCGCGGCGTTCATCCTGGTGGTCATCGGCCGTGCCCCGACCGCCGCCTGGGTGGACCGCAACCGGACCTTCGGCCGGCTGGTGACGATGGTGAACCGGCGGGCCCTGACCGTCTACCTCTGGCACATGTCCTTCGTGGTGGCGCTCACCCCGCTGGTCGGTCTGGTCGGCTGGTCCCCCCGGGACCCGTGGGGGCTGGCGATCCGGGTGGTGCTGGTCTTCGTCCTGGTCGGCGTGGTCACCCTGCTGGTCGGCTGGGTGGAGGACGTGGCGGCCCGGCGCCGCCCCGAGCTGGTCCCCGGCCGTCGCCCGGCCGCGCCCCGGCCCACCGGCGTGCCGACCAGCCCGGCACCGGCCGGCGTGCCGACCAGCCCGGCACCGGCGGGTACCGCGCCCTGGCCGGGCGCCGGCCCGGCGGAGGACCGGCCGGGAGCCGCCCTGCCGGTCGGGGCCACCGGCCGGGCGCGCGCCCCGGCACCGCGCACGCCGGAAGCCGGCACCGCCGAGGTCAAGGCCCGCTGAGGTACGCCGGGCGGCGGTCACCGCTGGGCGACGGTCACGTTCCCGCTGCCGGTGCTCAGGTCGAGCAGCAGCGGCGCGGCCGGGTCGTCGGTGACGCCGATCCGCGCGTCCCCCGAGCCGGTGTTCGACTTCACCCGGTACCGGCCGGCGGGCACTACCAGCTCGACGTCGCCGCTGGCGGCGTGCGCCCGGACCGAGACCGCCGTGTCCAGGGCGAGCGTGACGTTGCCGGAGCTGGTCTCGGCCGAGACCTGGTCGCCGAGCCTGGTCCCGGTGACGTCGCCCGAGGACGCGCGCAGGTCGACCGGGCCGGTGACGCCCAGCACCTCGATGTTGCCCGAGCCGGTCTCCGCCCGTACCGGGCCGCTGGCGTCGGCGACCCGGATGTTGCCCGAGCCGAGCGTGAAGTCGACCGGACCGACCTTGGTCAGCTCCACGTCGCCGGACCCGGTCTCGCCCTGCACCCGGACGCCGGCCGGGGCGGTCACGTCGTACGACACCGAGCAGCGGGGGCCGCAGTCGGCGTCCAGCACCAGCTCGTCACCGGTGATCCGGTAGGTGATGTCGGGCTGGCCGCCCTGGTAGCGGACCACCCGCCTGATCTGCACCCCGGTGGCCGGACCGGTGGCCCGGATCACGATGTCTCCCGCGCCGGGCCGTACCGTGATCCGGGCGATCCTCGCCGCCTCGGTGGTGTCGAAGTCCAGCCGCCGGAACGACAGGGTGTCGCACCCGGCGGTGAGGATGAGGGCGGTGGTCGCGGCCAGGACGACCGCGGTACGGGGGAGAGCCATGCCCAGCAACCTACGGCCGGTGCCGGGCCCGGCACATCGGGGTCGGCCCGCCGGTCCACCCCGAGCCGACCCTGATTTCCCACCCCGAGGGAGAATGGCCCGATGGCCGGGTACCGCCGACAGCTCTACCGCGACGACGCGGTGGTGCTGCGCGTGCAGAAGCTGGGCGAGTCCGACCGGATCATCACACTGCTGACCCGCCGGCACGGCCGGCTGCGCGCGGTGGCCCGGGGGGTGCGCCGCACCACCAGCAAGTTCGGCGCCCGGCTGGAGCCGTTCGGGCACGTCGACGTCCAGCTCGCCGGCGACCCCAAGGGCAACCAGGGCAGCTCGCTGCACACCGTCAGCCAGGTCGAGGGGATCGACCTGTACGGCAAGCGCTTCCTCGGCGACTACCCCCGCTACACGGCGGCCAGCGCGATCGCGGAGACCGCCGAACGGCTCACCCCGGTCGAGCGGGAGCCGTCGCTGCGGCTGTTCCAGCTCACCCTCGGCGCGCTGAAGGCGCTGTCCCGGGGCGAGCACGCCACCACGCTGGTGCTCGACGCGTACCTGCTGCGGGGGATGGCCCTGGCGGGCTGGGCCCCGGCGCTGACCGCCTGCGCGGTGTGCGGCACCCCGGGGCGGCACCGGGCGTTCTCCGTACCGGCCGGCGGCGCGGTCTGCCCGGACTGCCGGCCGCCCGGCGCGGCCCACCCCGCCCCGGCGACCATCGACCTGATGTCCGCGCTGACCAGCGGCGACTGGGTGGTCGCCGACGCCACCGAGACCGGGGTACGCCGGGAGTGCAGCGGCCTGGTCGCGGCGCACCTGCAGTGGCACCTGGAGCGCGCGCTACGCTCGCTGCCGTTGGTCGACCGGGGGACCCCGGGGGCCGGTGCGGCCGGGCCGCCGGGGGGCGGCGGGCCCGGTCCGGTGCCGCCACCACGGGCCGGCGGGCAGGGTGTGGACAGGGAGATGACCGAGTGATCCGATCGATGAGGGCCGGCCGACGTGAGCCGATGCCGCCGACACCGCACCCGTCGGGCGCCCGGCCGCCGGCGTTGCCCACCGAGGCGCTGCCGAAACACGTCGCCGTGGTGATGGACGGCAACGGCCGCTGGGCCAAGGAGCGCGGCCTGCCCCGCACCAAGGGCCACGAGCAGGGCGAGTTCAGCCTCTTCGACACCATCGAGGGCGCGATCGAGCTGGGCGTGCCCTACCTGTCGGCGTACGCCTTCTCCACCGAGAACTGGCGGCGCTCGCCGGACGAGGTCCGGTTCCTGATGGGGTTCAACCGGGACGTCATCCGCCGTCGCCGTGACCAGCTCGTCGACCTGGGCGTCCGGGTGGTCTGGTCGGGGCGGGCCGGGCGGCTGTGGAAGAGCGTCATCGCCGAGTTGCAGACCGCCGAGGAGATGTCCCGGGGCAACTCGACGCTGACCCTCCAGTTCTGCGTCAACTACGGCGGCCAGGCGGAGATCGCCGACGCCGCCGCCGCGATCGCCCGGGACGTGGCGGCCGGCCGGCTCGACCCGGCCAAGGTCACCGAGAAGACCGTGGCGAAGTACCTCTACCACCCGGAGATCCCCGAGGTGGACCTCTTCCTCCGCCCGTCCGGCGAGGAGCGGATCTCCAACTTCCTGCTCTGGCAGACGGCGTACGCGGAGTTGGTGTTCCTGGACACCCTCTGGCCGGACTTCGACCGCCGGCACCTCTGGTACGCCTGCGAGCTGTACGCGCAGCGCGACCGCCGGTTCGGCGGGGCGCTGCCCAACCCGGTCGCCCCGCCGGCACCGGGCCGGCCGGGGAACTGACCCGGCCGACCCGGTGGGGCCGTCAGCGCGGTCCGGCCGTCACGCCTCCACTTCGGCGCGGTCGCCCGCCCAGCGGGTGTGGAACGCGCCCTCCCGGTCGACCCGGTGGTAGGTGTGCGCACCGAAGTTGTCCCGTAGACCCTGGATCAGCGCCGCCGGCAGCCGCTCGGCCCGCAGCGCGTCGAAGTACGCCAGCGACGAGGAGAACGCCGGGGTGGGCACGCCGGCCCGGGCCGCGTCGGCCACCACCCGCCGCCAGCTCGGCACCCCGTCCCCGACCGTGTCGGCGAACCAGGGCGCCACCAGCAGCGTCGGCAGCTCCGGCTGGGCGTCGTACGCCTCGCGGATGCGGTCCAGGAAGCGGGCCCGGATGATGCAGCCGCCCCGCCAGATGGTGGCGGTGCCGCCGAGGTCGATGTTCCAGTCGTACTCGCCGCTGCCGGCCCGGATCTGGTCGAAGCCCTGCGCGTACGCGACGATCTTGCTGGCCAGCAGCGCGCGCCGGACGTCCTCGACGAAGGTGTCCCGGTCGTCGACCTGCCACTTCCCGCCCGCGTCGGGGAAGGCCCGACGGGCGGCCTCCCGCTGGCCGGCGTGGCCGGACAGCGACCGGGCGAAGGTCGCCTCGGCGATGCCGGTGATCGGGATGCCCAGGTCGAGCGCGATCTGCACGGTCCAGCGGCCGGTGCCCTTCTGCTCGGCCTGGTCGAGCACCACGTCGACGAAGGGCTTGCCGGTCGCCGCGTCGGCGTGGGCCAGCACGTCGGCGGTGATCTCGATGAGGAACGACTCCAGCTCGCCGCTGTTCCACTCCCGGAAGATCTCCGCGATCTCCGCCGGGCTCGCCCCCAGCCCGGCCCGCAGCAGGTCGTACGCCTCGGCGATGAGCTGCATGTCGGCGTACTCGATGCCGTTGTGCACCATCTTGACGAAGTGCCCGGCGCCGTCGGGGCCGATGTGCCGGCAGCACGGCACGCCGTCCACCTGCGCGGCGATCTTCTCGAACATCGGCCCGAGCTTCTGGTAGGACTCCGCCGAGCCGCCCGGCATGATGCTCGGGCCGCGCAGCGCGCCCTCCTCGCCGCCGGAGACACCGGTGCCGACGAAGTGCAGCCCGTGCCCGCGCAGCGTCTCCTCCCGACGGCGGGTGTCGGCGAAGTGCGCGTTGCCGGCGTCGACGACGATGTCGCCCTCCTCCAGCAGCGGCACCAGCTCGTCGATCACCGCGTCGGTGGGGCCGCCGGCCTTGACCATCACGATCACCGCGCGGGGCCGCTCCAGCGAGCCGACGAAGTCCGCCAGGGACTCCGACGGCACGAAGGTGCCCTCGTCGCCGTGCTCGGCGACCAGGCTGCGGGTGCGTTCCGGGGAACGGTTGTGCACCGCCACGGTGAACCCGTTCCGGGCCAGGTTCCGGGCCAGGTTCCGGCCCATCACCGCCAGCCCCGTCACCCCGATCTGCGCCGTCGCCTGTTGCGTCATTCGTACCCGCCACCTTTCGCGTCGCCTGTGTGCTGCGACGGTATCGCGCGTGACGGGCGGCCGGGAGTCGACGTCGACGCCGTGTCACAGGGTGGTCGCGTCCGCCCCGCGCCGCTGGTCGGAACGGGTGCCGGCGGGGGCTCGGGTGTGTCCTCGGTGGTGGCTGGAAATCGGATGCGCCGGCCCCGGCGGTCGGTTAGCCTGTTGGCATGCGCATCTGACGCCCTTCATCGAGAGCCGACCCGCCGCCGTCGCCGCGGGTCCGCGTGCTCGGGCGTCCCGCGTTCCCATCCTCCTTCGAGGTGTCTCCGCGTGGCCGGTCGCCCGGGTCGTGCCCTGTCCGACCGGCCGCCCGCCCCGTCTGGCGCGCGGTCCTTCCGTTCCACCGAAGGAGGCAGCGTATGCCCGCCAAGCGCAGTCCGAAGAAGTCCCGCCGTCCGGAACCGTCCCCGGTGGAGGTGGACCCCACGGCGCTCGCGGCGCTCACCGTGACGCCCGCGCACCCGGTCACCCTCGCCGCCGACACGGCGCAACCGGACGTCGCCGCCCGGTCGACCCCGACCCCGCCGTCGTCGCGGTCGGGCGGGTCGGTGCGCGGCGGCTCCACCGCCGCCCGGGGGCAGAGCCGCCGGTACGCCTTCCGGCGTAGCTGACCGGCCCGGCGGCCCGCCCGGGTGGCGGGTCGGGCCGGCGGCCCGGCTCCCGGTGGTGATCCCGCCGGGGGCCGGGCCGGTCAGCCGATCAGCGGGCGGAAGGTGCCCAGCGCGACGCTGACCGCCAGCGCCCCGGCGGCGAGCACCGCCGCACCGCCGACGAGCAGCCAGTCCGCCGGTCGGAACACCTGCCGCCGGGCCACCGTACGCGGGGTGCCGGCGTCGAAGCCCCGGGCGTCCATCGCCACCGCGAGCCGGGTGCCGTGCCGGATCGCCCCCACCAGCAGCGCGAACGCCGTCGAGGCGAAGAGTCGCAGTTTCGCCAGCGGGTCGCGGCCGGCGTCCACGCCCCGGGCCCGGCGGGCCATGGTGAGTAGCTGCCACTCCTGCCCGAGCAGCGGCACCAGCCGGAACGCGGCCAGCGCGCCGACGGCGAACCGGGCCGGTGCCTTCGCGTTCTGGATCAGCGCGTCGGCCAGGTCGGTCGGGTCGGTGGTGGCGAAGACGATCACCCCGGGCAGGGCGACCGCGAACATCCGCAGCACCAGCCCGAGCGCGGTGACCAGCACCCCCGGGGTGACCAGCAGCGGCCCGGCGTCCAGCAGCACCTCGCCGGTCCGGTCGGCGGCGAAGAACACCAGCGTGACCACGATGCCGGCGGCACCGGCCAGCAGCGGCAGGGCCCGCCGGGCGAGCACCCGGTAGCGGACGCCGAACAGCGGCAGCAGCGCCAGCTCGGTGGCGATCGCGACCGCCGGAGCGACCGGGTCCAGGGTGGCCACCAGGACGAACGAGAAGACCAGCGCCGCCGCCAGCTTCGCCACCGGGTTGCGCCGGGCCAGCGGCGCGCCCGGCACGGCGACGGGTTCCAGGTCGATCACGGCCGCGCCTCGGCCCGGTGCAGGGTGACCGTCCGGTCGGCCAGCGCGGTGACGAAGTCCGCGTCGTGGGTGACGGTGACGATGCCGTGCCCGTCGTCGCGGAGGTCGGCGAGGAGGTCGACCAGTTCCCGCCAGGTCCGCCGGTCCTGGCCGAAGGTGGGCTCGTCGCAGATCAGCAGGCGGGGCGCGGTGGCCAGGGCGGTCGCCACGCTGAGCCGCCGGGCCTCCCCACCGGAGAGGGTGTACGGGTTGGCCCTGGCCAGCGTGGCCAGCCGCAGCCGGTCCAGCAGCGTGTCCACGGTGGCCCGGACGGCCGGCTCGGGCTGGCCGGTGCGGCGCGGCCCGAGGGCCAGCTCGTCGAAGACGGTGCCGGTGACGAACTGGTGCTCCGGGTGCTGGAAGACCGAGCCGATCCGGCGGGCCAGCGCCGGGGCCCGCCAGCGGTGCGGGGGAGTGCGGGCGTCCCGGCCGGCCAGCGCGGCGGTGGCCGCCACCCGGCCGGCGCCGGGGCGCAGCAGCCCGCCGAGCAGCAGGGCGAGGGTCGACTTGCCGGTGCCGTTGGGGCCGAGTACGGCGAGCGCCTCGCCGGCGCGTACCGCCAGGTCGGTGGGGGCCAGCCGGGGTGGCAGGCCGAGCCGGTCGGCGGCGAGCAGCGGCACGCCGGCCGGGGCGGCGGCGGGCCGGGCCGGCGTGCGGTGGCCGGGCACCCAGACACCCTCGGTGGCGAGGGCGTCGCCGTGTGCGGCGAAGACCGCCGCCGGCGGGCCGTCGGCGCGGACGCCGCCGCCGGGCTCCAGCACCACCACCCGGTCGACCAGCGGCAGCGCCTCGGCGACCCGGTGTTCGACCAGGACCAGGGTGGTGTCGTCGGCCAGCGCGCCGGCCACCGCCCGGCGGACCAGTTCGGCACCGGCCGGGTCGAGGTTGGCGGTGGGCTCGTCGAGCAGGAGCAGCCCGGGTCGCAGCGCCAGGGCGCCGGCCAGGGCGAGCCGTTGCTGTTCGCCGCCGGACAGCGCCGCGGTGGGCCGGTCCCGGTGGTACGGGAAACCGACCCGCCGCAGCGCCTCGTCGACCCGGGGCCAGATCTCCTCGGTGGGCACCCCCCGGTTCTCCAGCCCGAACGCGACGTCGTCGCCGCTGCGGGCCATCACGAGCTGCGACTGCGGGTCCTGGAAGACCACGCCGACCCGCTCGCGTCCCTCGCGCGGGTCCAGCCCGTCGACCTCGACGGTGCCCTCCTGCTCGCCGGAGTCGTCCGGCAGCAGCCCGGCCAGCGCCGCCAGCAGCGTGCTCTTGCCGGCGCCCGAGGCACCCAGCAGCAGCACCCGCTCCCCGGCGCCGATCCGCAGGTCCACCCCGCGTACCGCCCAGGCTTTCCGGCCGGCGTGCCGCCACCCGAACCCCCGCAGGGTCACACCCCCCACGCGCACCTCCTCGGCCGCCGCCCCGCCCCGGTGACGACGGGGTCGGCGGCGGTGTCCGAGATCCGGATCGCCGGCAACGCCATCATCGGCACGAGGGTGGGGTGGTCAGACGGCGGCGCGGTCGCGGCCGGCGGGGAAGCGGTCCAGCACGCCGGTGCCGGCCAGGGCGCGGGTCAGGTACCACGCGCCGAGGCCGGCGATGACGGCCGCGCTGAGCACGGTCAGCGCGGCGTACGGGAGCCGGTAGCTGGTCAGCGCGTAGTCGACGTTCCAGACGAAGAAGTCGAACAGGGCGGCGCTCAGCCCGGTGAGCGCGCCGGCGAGCACCGCCACCGGCAGCCGGAACGAGCGGTAGCGGAACGCCGCGAAGGCCAGCTCCGCGCCGAGCCCCTGGATCAGCCCCTGGACGATGGTGATCCCGCCCCACTCGGAACCCAGCAGCGCGGAGACGGTCGCGGCGACGGCCTCGCAGAACAGGGCCGCGCCGGGCTTGCGGATCACCAGGCCGCCGAGCACCGCCGGGACCAGCCAGACGCCGTACATCACCGCCTGGGCGGCCGGGGCGGCGGCGAACGCCGGGTCGGCGGCCTTCCAGACCAGGCCCCAGGCCCAGAAGATGACGCCGAAGGCCACGGCGATCACGGCGGCGACCACGATGTCGATCGTGCGCCACCGGTTGTTGTCGATGCGGTTCATGCGATGCTCCCAGTCCAGCGATCGAACCAGGAGAAGACGCACGCCGCGCCCGGTTGCTGCCGGACGGCGGCGCGGCTGAAGGTCGACCGAACTCCCTGCGCTGGCATTACCCAGATCAGGTTCGAGGGTCTGCGGGCGGTGCCCGCACTCTCAGCGCTGTGCGCTCCCCTGTCGGATGTGAAGTTGTCTCGGCAGACGCTAGCACCGACCTGCGCGAAGGACCCAGCGGGCCACGGTCGGCGACCGTCCGGGGGCCCGGTGCGCCGCCCCGGGCTGGGTAGGCTGCCGCTCATGCGGGTCGAGGCGCGAGGGTTGACGTTCGACGTACGGGCCGGCGGCCCGGAGGGCGGCGACGCCGTCCTGCTCCTGCACGGCTTCCCCCAGCACGGCGGGGAGTGGGACGACGTGGTGCCCGCCCTGCACGCCGCCGGGCTGCGCACGTACGCCCCGGACCAGCGGGGCTACTCGCCCGGTGCCCGGCCCGCCGAGCCGGTGGCGTACCGGCTGCCGGAGCTGGTCGCCGACGCGGTGGGGGTGCTGGACGCGCTGGGTGTCGACGCCGGGCACGTGGTGGGGCACGACTGGGGTGCGGTGGTCGGCTGGGCGTTGGCCGCCCGGCACCCCGAGCGGGTCCGCACCCTGACCGCGGTCTCCGTGCCGCACCCGGCCGCCTTCGGGTACGCGCTGGCCAACGACCGGCGGCAGCAAGCGCGCTCGTCGTACATGATGCTGTTCCGCAAGCCGGGCAAGGCGGAGAAGGTACTGCTGGCCTGGCGGGCGGCGGCCCTGCGCCGGCTGCTCTCCGGCGTCGGCGACGCCGGCCGGGTGGCCCGGTACGCCGAGCCGATGCGGCAGCCGGGCGCGTTGACCGGCGCGCTCAACTGGTACCGGGCGATGTCGGGCCGCGACCTGAAGGCGGTCGGCCCGGTACGGGTGCCGACCACCTACGTGTGGAGCGAGAACGACGTCGCCATCGGCCGGACCGCCGCCGAGGCGTGCGCCGGCCATGTCGACGGCGACTACCGCTTCGTGGCGCTGCCCGGCGTCACCCACTGGATCCCCGACGAGGCGCCGGCGCCGCTGGCCGAGGCGATCCTGGCCCGGGTGCGCGGCGTGGCCTGACCGTCGTCCGGGGCCGTACCAGCCGACCAGCGGGACCGACGAGCGGACGGAGTAAGCATGACGGTGAGCGCCGAGGGCTACCTGGCGGTGGTGACCGAGACGATCGGCCGGGTGGCCGCGAGCCAGCGGGAGGCGGTGGGTCGGGCGGCCGACCTGATCGCCGGGGCGCTGCGCGCCGACGGGGTGGTGCACGCCTTCGGCACCGGCCACTCCGAGGCGCTCGCCATGGAGATCGCCGGTCGGGCCGGTGGGCTGGTGCCGACCAACCGGATCGCGCTGCGCGACCTGGTGCTGCTCGGCGGTGAGCCGGCGAGCATCCTCGGGCCGCACCTGGAGCGCGACCCGGCGGTGGCGCACCGGCTCTACGAGCTGGCCCCGGTCCGCCCGCCGGACGTCTTCGTGCTCGCCTCCAACTCCGGGGTCAACGGCGCGATGGTGGAGTTCGCCTCGGTGGTACGGCAGCGGGGGCACCGGCTGGTCGTGATCACCTCGATCGCGCACTCCGGCCGGATGACCTCGCGGCACCCGTCCGGGCGCAAGCTCGCCGACTTCGCCGACGTGGTGCTCGACAACGGCGCCCCGTACGGCGACGCCACGCTGCCGCTGCCCGACGGCGGCGCGGTCGGCGCGGTCTCCTCGATCACGGCGGCGCTGCTGGCCCAGCAGATCGTGGCCGAGACGGTGGCCCGGCTGGTGGCGGCGGGGGAGCGTCCGCCGGTCTACCTGTCGGCGAACATCCCCGGCGGGGACGCGCACAACGCCGCCCTGGAGGCCCGGTACGCCGGCCGGATCCGCCGGGGTTCGTGAGACGGTTTCACGCGGCCCCGGGGTGGGCACAGTCGTCGCTGCCGGTGGGGTGGACCCCGCCGGCAGTACCGTCTGAGCCGGAGGTAGCGCGTGTCGAAGGAATCCGAGAAGCAGCGCTGGCAGCGCAACTTCGCCGATCTGCTCCAGGAGCTGCGGGTCGCCCAGACGGGCGTGCAGATCCTCTTCGCCTTCCTGCTGACCCTGCCGTTCAGCAACGGCTTCACCCGGACCAGCGACTTCCAGAAGGACATCTACATCCTCGCGCTGCTGTCCGCCGCCGCCGCCACCGCGATGATCATTTCGCCGGTCGCCTTCCACCGGGCGCTGTTCCGCCAGGGCCGCAAGCCGGAGCTGGTCCGCTTCGCGCACCGGATGGCCACCGGCGGCCTGGCCTTCATGCTGATCGCGATGGTGAGCGCGGTCCTGCTGATCACCGACTTCGTGCTCGACACCGGCATCGCCGTCGTGCTCAGCGTGATCACCGGCCTGTGGTTCCTGACCTTCTGGGTGGCCCTGCCGTTCGCCCGGCGCAACTGGGGTGACGACGACATCGACGACGACGATGACGAGCCGGTGACGCTGGCCGCCGACTGACCCTCGTCCACCGGCCGGAAAATCGGACGTTGCGCCGACGCTACCCCTGGGTAACAACCGGGGGTAGCGTGCTTCCTGTCGAGCACGTGGACGCAGCCGGACCGAGGTTCGAGGGGGCAGCCGTGACCGCGACGCACCACCACCCAGGAGACCAGGACGCCGTCGGGCCGCTGCCCGCCGAGGCCGGTCAGGTGTCCGAGAAGGAGGCCCGGCAGGTCGCCGAGGCGGCCCGGGAGGCCGCCTGGGACCGGCCCAGCTTCGGCAGGGAACTCTTCCTCGGCCGGTTCCGGCTGGACCTGATCGACCCGTGGCCCCGTACCGACCCGGACGACGCCGAGCGGGCCGAGGCGTTCCTCGCCGACCTCGACGCCTACCTGCGCGCCGAGGTGGACGGCGCCGCCATCGAGCGGGACGCCCGGATCCCCGACGAGGTCTTCCACGGCCTGGCCCGGCTCGGCGCGTTCGGCATGAAGATCGACCGGAGGTACGGCGGGCTGGGCCTGAGCAACCTGCACTACTGCCGGGCCCTGATGCTGGTCGGCTCGGTCAGCCCGGCGATCGGCGCGTTGCTCTCCGCCCACCAGTCGATCGGGGTGCCGCAGCCGCTGAAGATGTTCGGCACCGACGCGCAGAAGGAGCGCTTCCTGCCCCGGCTGGCCGCCGGTGAGGTCTCCGCGTTCCTGCTCACCGAGCCGGACGTCGGCTCCGACCCGGCCCGGCTGGCCACCACCGCCGAGCCCACCGCCGACGGCACCGGCTACCGGCTCAACGGGGTCAAGCTCTGGGCCACCAACGGCACGGTCGCCACCCTGCTGGTGGTGATGGCGCGGGTGCCGGCCGCCGAGGGCCGGCGCGGCGGGATCACCGCGTTCGTGGTGGACGGCGACAGCGCGGGCCTCACCGTCGAGCGACGCAACTCGTTCATCGGGCTGCGCGGCCTGGAGAACAGCGTCACCCGCTTCCACGACGTCTTCGTGCCGAACGAGAACGTCGTCGGCGGCGAGGGCAAGGGCCTCAAGATCGCGCTGAGCACCCTGAACACCGGCCGGCTCTCGCTGCCCGCGATGTGCGTCGGCGCGGGCAAGTGGGCGCTGAACGTGGCCCGGGAGTGGGCCGCCGACCGGGTCCAGTGGGGTCGGCCGGTCGGCGGGCACGAGGCGGTCGCGCAAAAGCTGGCCTTCGTCGCCGCCACCACCTACGGCATGGAGACCATGCTCGACCTGTGCTGCCTGCTCGCCGACGACGACCGCAACGACATCCGGATCGAGGCGGCGCTGGTCAAGCTCTACGCCAGCGAGATGGCCTGGAAGATCGGCGACGAGCTGGTCCAGATCCGGGGCGGACGCGGCTACGAGACGGCCGACTCCCTCGCGGCCCGGGGCGAACGTCCGGCCGCGGTCGAGCAGTTGCTGCGGGACCTGCGGATCAACCGGATCTTCGAGGGGTCCACCGAGATCATGCACCTGCTGATCGCCCGGGAGGCGGTCGACGCCCACCTCTCGGTGGCCGGCGACATCATCGACCCGGACGCCGGGCTCGGCCGCAAGGCGAAGGCCGGGGCGCGGGCCGGCGCGTTCTACGCGAAGTGGCTGCCCACCCTCGCCGTCGGTCGGGGCCAGCAGCCCAACGGGTACGGGGAGTACGGCCCGCTCGCCGGCCACCTGCGTCAGGTCGAGCGGTACAGCCGCAAGCTGGCCCGGTCCACCTTCTACGCGATGTCCCGCTGGCAGGGCAAGCTGGAACGCCGGCAGGCGTTCCTCGGTCGGGTGGTGGACATCGGCGCGGAGCTGTTCGCGATGGCGGCGGTCTGCGTCCGGGCGTACGCGGAGAAGGACACCCGCCCGGAGAACGTCGAGCTGGCCGACCTGTTCTGCCGGCAGGCGCGGATCCGGGTCGAGCAGCTCTTCACCGCGCTCTGGGAGAACACCGACTCGGTCGACGTGGCCGCCGCGAAGCGGATCCTCGCCGGCCGGTACGCCGGGCTGGAGGAGGGCGTGGTCACCCCGCCGGCCGACGTCCCCTGGGTGGCGCACTGGTCGCCCGGCCCGTCGACCGCCGAGGACGTCCGTCGCCGTATCCCGCCCGTCGAGTGATGCCGGCCGGGGTGCGGCGGGCGGGTCAGCGGGCGACCGCCCAGGCCAGCACCCCGGCCAGGATCAGCCCGTTGAGGGCCGCGAGCACCAGGTACGCGGCCGGTGGGATCTTGCGCCCCTTGCGGACGAAGCTCACCAGGACGGCGGCGTACCCGAGCAGCAGCACCGCGATGACGATCAGGAACCAGAGCACCGGTACAGCCTAACGGCCGCCCCGCAGGCCGAGCCGGCGCAGCTCCAGCGCGGCGAGCGCGTCGACGGTGGCGTCGTCGCCCCGTCGCCACGCCTCGGCCACGTCCGGATCGATCTTCGTCAGCTTGCGCAGTGGCTGGCCGGTCAGCGCGCGCAGGGCCAGCAGGTCCCGACCGGCCGGCCCGGCGGCGAGGGCCTTGGCCGAGGCGGCCCGGCGCATCCAGCGCAGCCGCAGCGGCAGCCAGCCGAGGAGCACCAGGCCGAGCGGGAAGACCAGCACGGCGATGCTCAGCGCCAGGGCGAGCTGGCCGACCAGCTCCTGCTGGTCGCGGCCGGCTTCGGCCAGCGCCCGGGCGGCGTCGGCGGCCTTGGTGAACGGGCCGGTCAGCTCGTCGCCGACCAGCGGCACCCGGCCGACCTTGCCGCCGGCCTCGGCCAGGTTGTCGGCGAGGCCACCGCCGGCCCCCTCCAGCTTCTGCCCGGGTACGGCGAGCTTCTGCACCAGGTCGTACAGCCATCGGGCGAAGCGGACCGCCGCGTAGACCCAGGCGACGACGAACAGGTCGGTGAGGAGCTGCCGGAGGGCGACCGGAAAACGGTCAGCGTAGATCTTCACGCCGGACAGCGTGCCACGGCGGCGGCCGTCCGGGCACCCCCGCGCGAGCTGCCATCGACTCGGCCTGCCCGCTGCCGGGCGATCGTCAGCGGGCGCACTCCGGGCAGGTGCCGAAGATCTCCAGGGTGTGGCTGACGTCGGCGTAGCCGTGCTGGGCGGCCACCCGTTCGGCCCAGGTCTCCACCGCCGGCCCGGCCACCTCGACGGTGCGCCCGCAGGCCCGGCAGACCAGGTGATGGTGGTGCCCCTCGCTGCACCGGCGGTAGAGGTGTTCCCCGCCGGGCGGGCGCATCACGTCGATGTCACCGGCGTCGGCCAGGCCCTGCAGGGTGCGGTAGACGGTGGTCAGGCCGACCCGTTCGCCCCGGGCGCGCAGCATGGCGTGCAGGTCCTGCGCGCTGTGGAAGCCCTCCAGCTCGGCGAGCAGGGCGCTCACGGCGGAGCGCTGGCGGGTGTTCCGCACCGTTCCGTCGGTCATGACGGCCCCTCCCCGGCGTGGCTGACCGCGTCCGCCACGATGTGTGCGACGTGCTCGTCGACCAGCGCGTACGCGATCTCGCGGCCCCGCCGGGAACCCCGCACCACCCCGGCGCCGCGCAGCACCCGCAGGTGCTGGGAGACCAGCGGCTGCGGGGCGCCGAGCTGCTCCACCAACTCGTGCACGCACCGCTCACCCTGCGCCAGCTCGCTCACGATCGCCAGCCGGATCGGCGCGGAGAGGGCGCGGAGCAGGTCGCCCGCGCCCTCGAAGGCGTCGTAGCCGTGGGTGCCGGTCACCCCGTAACGGTAACCAATACCGGTGACCGCCCACCGATCGGCGTCACCGGAGCACCACCTCGTGCGGCTCCTGGGCGGTCGCGGCGGCCGTGGCGACCGGGGTGGCCCGGCGCCGCAGCAGCCGCCAGCCGGCGGCGGCGAGCGACACCACCAGGAAGGAGGCGATGGCCAGCAGCACCACCGAGGCACCCGGGGCGGTGTCGGCGGTGGCGGCCACCCAGACCCCGGCCCCGGCGGCGAACAGGCCGAGCGCCATGGCCGCCGTCATCGTGCTGCGGAACCCCCGGGTGACCTGCTGCGCGGTGGCCACCGGCACCACCATCAGGGCGCTGATCAGCAGCACGCCGACGGCCCGCATGGCGATGGTGACGGTGACCGCGGTGGCGACGGCCAGCAGCATGTTCAGCGCCCGGACGGGCAGCCCGGCGACCCGGGCGTACTCCTCGTCGTGGCAGACCGCGAAGAGCGCCGGGCGCAGCGCCAGCATGAGCACCCCGATCGCCGCGCCGAGCACCGCGATGGTGGTCAGGTCGGCCGGGGAGGTGGTGGTGAGCGATCCGAAGAGGTACGCGTTGAGGTTGGCGCTGCTGGCGTCGGAGAGGCCGACCAGCATCACGCCCCCGGCGATGCCGCCGTAGAAGAGCAGCGCCAGCGCCAGGTCGCCGGAGGTGCGGCCCCGGGCCCGGACCAGCTCGATGGTGATCGCGCCGAGGGTGGCCGCGATCACCGCCACCAGCACCGGGGAACGGTTGAGCAGCAGGCCGGCGCCGACGCCGGTGAGCGCCACGTGGCCGATCCCGTCGCCGATCAGGGCCAGCCGCCGCTGTACCAGGTAGATGCCGAGCGCCGGGGCGGCCAGCCCGATCACCAGGGCGCCGACCAGCGCCCGCTGCATGAAGTCGTACTGGAAGAGGTCCATTGCTAGCTGCTCCACAGCCCGGCGGGCTCCTCGGGACCGTGCGGGTGCACGTGGTCGTGGTCGGGCTCGGCGTGGTGGCCGGCCGGTTCCGGCACCGCGCCGTCGTGGCAGACGCCGCCCTGGTGCACGACGACGGCCCGGCTGATCAGCGGGCGCAGCGGCCCCAGTTCGTGGGCGACCAGCAGCACGGTGCCGCCGGTGCCGACGAACTCGCCCAGCGCCCCGGCGAACGCCTCCTGGCTGGCCGCGTCGACCCCGGCGGTCGGCTCGTCGAGCACCAGCAGCTCAGGCTGGCCGGCCAGGGCCCGGGCGATCAGGGTGCGTTGCTGCTGGCCGCCGGAGAGGGTGGCCACCGGGTCACCGGCCCGGTCGGCGAGCCCGACCGCACGCAGCGCCGCGTCGACCGCCACCCGGTCGGCGCGGCCCGGCGGGCGCAGCACGCCCCGGCGGGCCAGCCGGCCGGAGGCCACCACCTCGCGTACGGTGGCCGGCACGCCGCTGCCCGCGCCCAGCCGCTGCGGGACGTACCCGACGCGGTGCCACTGCCGGAAGCGGCGCTGCGGGACGCCGAACAGCTCGACCGACCCGGCGCCGAGCGGGACCAGCCCGAGCACCGCCCGGATCAGGGTGGACTTGCCGGAGCCGTTGGCCCCGAGGACGGCCACCACCTCGCCGGCGGTCACGGTCAGTGAGACGTCCCGCAGCACCGGCCGGCCGTCGTAGCCGGCGGCGGCGTGCGTGACCTGGATCACGGGGGTGGTCACGAGCAGCCCAGGGCGGTACGCAGGGTGGTCAGGTTGGCGCGCATCACCGAAAGGTAGTCGCCGCCCCCGTCGGCCGAGAGCCCTTCGATCGGGTCGAGCACGGCGGTCTTCGCACCGACCTCGGCGGCGATGGTCTCGGCGACCTTCGGGCTGACCAGCGTCTCGAAGAAGATCGTGGTGGCGCCGTGCTCGCGGGCCTCCCGGGCCACCTCGGCCAGCCGCTTCGGGGAGGGCTCGGTGTCCGGGGTGAGGCCGGTGATGCCGACCTGCTCCAGCCGGTAGCGCGCGGCGAGGTAGCCGAAGGCGGTGTGGCTGACCACGATCTCCCGGCGCTGGCAGGTGGTCAGCCCGGTGGTGTACTCGGCGTCCAGCTTCTCCAGGTCGGCGCGGAGCGTCCTGGCCCGGGCGGCGTAGTCGGCGGCCCGGTCCGGGTCGACCGTGCCGAGCCGGTCGGCGAGCCGGTCGGCGACGGTGGCCAGCCGGGTCGGGTCGAGCCAGAGGTGCGGGTCCCGGCCGCCGTTCCCCTCCTCGGCGTGACCGGCCGCACCCTGGTGCTGGTGCCCGCCGGCCGCCGCGTCGAGCAGCGGCGCGACGGTGGTCACGTCGAAGGCCCGGGGCGCGGCGTTCTGGTCGACGGCCTCGTCCACCGCCGGCTGGAAGCCCTTGAGGTAGAAGACCAGTTCGGCGTCGCTGAGCTGGCCGACCTGGCGGGGGTTGAGTTCCAGGTCGTGCGGCTCGGCGCCCGGCTTGGCGAGGTTGGTGACCGTGACCGCGTCCCCGCCGACCCGCTCGGCGACGAACTGGAGCGGGTAGAAGGCGGCGACCACGTCCACCCGGTCCGGGTCGGCGCCGGCGCCGGCCGACGAGCAGGCGGTGGCGGCGGCCAGGGTGAGCAGGGCGGCGGTCAGTACGCGGGGCAGGGCGCGGGCGGTCATGCCCCCAACTGTCCGTGGCAACGACAATGATTGTCAAAAACGCATGATTGCATGTCAGAGCAGCTTGACCAGGGCCACCGTGACCAGCAGCGTCAGCATCACCAGCCGGATCAGCCGGGTCTGCGGGGCCTGCACCGACCAGGTCGTGGCCAGCAGGAAGACCAGCCCGGCGGCCAGCGCCAGCAGCAGCACCCCGCCGACCGGCGCGGGCGCGAAGAACGCCACCAGCACCAGGACCAGCGTGGCGAGGAACACCGACGTGGGGTTCGCCCGGGCCAACCGGGCCAGCAGGGGGCGCTGCGTAGGCTGCATCCCACAGACTCTACGAGGAGGAACCCGGTGCTGGTCACCAACCGGTTCGTGGTCGACGTCGAGGTCGCCGACGACTTCACCGCGCGGGCGCACGCCGCGCTGGCCGCGCTCGCCGCCCGCCCCGGCTACCTGCGCGGCGAACTCCTCCGCGCGCTCGACGACCCCCGGCACTGGTGCCTGCTCACCGAGTGGGAGTCGGTCGGCACCTACCGGCGGGCGCTGGGCGGGTTCGACGTCAAGATCACCGCCGTGCCGCTGCTCGCCGAGTCGCTCGACGAGCCCTCCGCGTACGAGGCGCTGGCCAGCGCCGCGCCGGACGGCGAAGTGGTGCCGGCCGACAGTGATCGGGCCGCGCGACCGCACCGTTGAGCCGGCGGGCACTACCCTGCTCCTATGACCGCTCCCGGCCCGGCAGCCCCACCGCCGTACCCCGCGACACCCGGCCCGGACGGCAGCCCACCGCCGGCCGCGCCGGGTGAGCCGGGCGTGCCCGCCCCGCCGCCGGGGCCCGGGGTGGCCCCGCCCTTCGCCGCGCCGCCCACCGAGGGCGGCCGGAAGCGGCTCTGGCTGGGGCTCGGTGTCGGCGCGCTCGCCCTGCTGATCTGCTGCGGGGGTGGCGGCGCGGCGGCGGTCGGCCTGGTCGTCAGCAACGTCCAGGCGATCGAGGAGCAGGGGCACGCGGTCACCGACGACTACTACCGCGCGCTGGTGGAGAAGGACTACGGCAAGGCGTACGACACCCTGTGCGACGACGCGCGGCGGCGCGAGTCGCGGGGGGAGTTCGCCCGCCGGGTCGCCGAGGAGCCCGCCGTCGCCGCCTACCGGGTGGGCGCGGTCGACCCGCAGACGCTGACCGTGCCGGTCGACGTGACCTTCAGCGGCGGCTCCCGGGGCACCCAGCAGGTCACCCTCGCCGCCGACCAGCAGACCGGCGGCATGGAGGTCTGCGGGGTCGGCTGAGGCGTCCCCGGTAATCTGATGGGCCCGGGACCCCGCTGGTCGTACCGTTGTCCCGAACTGTTCCGTCCCATCCACATCACGTCCCCGCCGACCGCCAGCCGGCGTAGGAGGAAACATGCCAGCCGACCGTATCGACGCCGTCGTCAGCCTCGCCAAGCGCCGAGGCTTCGTCTTCCCCTCCAGCGAGATCTACGGAGGCACCCGGTCGGCGTGGGACTACGGCCCGCTCGGCGTGGAGCTCAAGGAGAACGTCCGCCGGCAGTGGTGGAAGACCATGGTCCAGCAGCGCGACGACGTCGTCGGCCTGGACTCCGCGGTCATCCTGGCCCGCAAGGTCTGGGAGGCCAGCGGCCACATCGCCGAGTTCGTCGACCCGCTGACCGAGTGCCAGTCCTGCCACAAGCGGTTCCGCGCCGACCACCTGGAGGAGGCGTACGCCGAGAAGCACGGCAAGCCGCTGACCTCGCTGTCGGAGCTGAACTGCCCGAACTGCGGCAACAAGGGCACCTTCACCGAGCCGAAGATGTTCAACGGCCTGATGAAGACCTACCTCGGCCCGGTGGAGAGCGACGAGGGCCTGCACTACCTGCGTCCGGAGACCGCCCAGGGCATCTTCGTCAACTACAACAACGTGGCGACCGCCGCGCGCAAGAAGCCGCCGTTCGGCATCGCGCAGACCGGCAAGTCGTTCCGCAACGAGATCACCCCGGGCAACTTCATCTTCCGTACCCGCGAGTTCGAGCAGATGGAGATGGAGTTCTTCGTCGAGCCCGGCTCCGACGAGCAGTGGCACGAGTACTGGTTGCAGGAGCGCTGGAACTGGTACCTCGACCTGGGGCTCTCCGAGGAGAACCTGCGCTTCTACGAGCACCCCAAGGAGAAGCTCTCCCACTACTCGAAGCGCACCGTCGACATCGAGTACCGGTTCCAGTTCGGCGGCAGCGAGTTCGCCGAGTTGGAGGGCATCGCCAACCGCACCGACTTCGACCTCGCCACGCACGGCAAGCACTCCGGCGTCGACCTGTCGTACTTCGACCAGACGAAGAACGAGCGCTGGATCCCGTACGTCATCGAGCCGGCCGCCGGCCTCACCCGCGCGGTGCTGGCGTTCCTGCTGGAGGCGTACGACGAGGACGAGGCCCCGAACACCAAGGGCGGCGTCGACAAGCGCACCGTGATGCGCTTCGACCCCCGGCTGGCCCCGGTCAAGGTGGCGGTGCTGCCGCTGTCCCGCAACGAGGCGCTCTCGCCGAAGGCCAAGGGGCTCGCCGCCCAGCTCCGCAAGCGCTGGGTGGTGGAGTTCGACGACTCGCAGGCGATCGGCCGCCGCTACCGCCGGCAGGACGAGATCGGCACCCCGTTCTGCGTCACCGTCGACTTCGACACCCTCGACGACGACGCGGTGACCGTCCGGAACCGGGACACCATGGCCCAGGAGCGGGTCGCCCTGGACCAGGTCGAGCGCTACCTGATCGAGCGGCTGCCCGGCTGCTGACCGACCGCCGTCCGACGGCCCCGCCCCGCTGTCCGGGGGCGGGGCCGTCGCGCGTCCCGGCACCGGCGGACGGCGGGTCGGGGCCGGCGTGGGATTCTTGGGTACGTGACCAGTCCCGTTCCCTCCGTCGTGCCCGGCCCGCTCACCCTCGGGCGGCACCAGGTGTGGCCGCCGGTGGTGCTCGCCCCGATGGCCGGCATCACCAACGTCGGCTTCCGGCAGCTCTGCCGGGAGCAGGGTGGCGGCATCTACGTCTGCGAGATGATCACCACGGTCGCGCTGGTCGAGCGGAACCCGAAGACCCTCCGCATGATCGCGTTCGGCGCCGAGGAGCAGCCGCGCAGCCTCCAGCTCTACGGCACCGACCCGGAGGTGACGGCCGCGGCGGTGCGGATCGTGGTGGAGCGGAACCTGGCCGACCACATCGACCTCAACTTCGGCTGCCCGGTGCCGAAGGTGACCCGCCGGGGTGGCGGCTCGGCCCTGCCCTGGCGGCGTCGGCTCTTCGCCCGGCTGGTGCGGGCCGCGGTGGCCGCCGCGTCACCCGCCGGGGTGCCGGTCACCGTGAAGATGCGCAAGGGCATCGACGACGACCACCTGACGTACGTCGAGGCGGGGCTCGCCGCCCAGGACGCCGGCGTCGCGGCGGTCGCCCTGCACGGGCGGACGGCCGCACAGCGCTACTCGGGCACGGCCGACTGGGACGCCATCGCCACCCTCAAGCAGAACCTGGACGTGCCGGTGCTCGGCAACGGCGACATCTGGGAGGCCGCCGACGCGCTGCGGATGGTGGCCCACACCGGGGTGGACGGGGTGGTGATCGGGCGCGGCTGCCTGGGCCGGCCGTGGCTCTTCGCCGACCTGGAGGCCGCGTTCAACGGCCGCCCGGAGCGCCGGCTGCCCACCCTCGGTGAGGTCGCCGCGACCATGCGGCGGCACGCCGAACTGCTGGTCGACCAGTTCACCGCCGGCTCGCGCACCCCGTCCCGGGGCGAGCGGGACGGCTGCACCGACTTCCGCAAGCACGTCGCCTGGTACCTGAAGGGCTTCCCGGTCGGCAGCGAGCTGCGTCGCGAACTAGCCATGATCGAGAGCCTGGCCCAGTTGGACGACCTGCTCGGCAAGCTCGACCCGACCGAACCGTTCCCGGTGGCCACCCTCGGCCAGCCGCGCGGCCGGACGAACTCCCCGGGCAAGGTCTTCCTGCCCGAGGGCTGGCTGGCCAGCCGGGACGACGACACCGTCCCCGAGGGCGCCGAACTCGACGACTCCGGCGGGTGAGGTCGTCCCCAGTCCCGGTGTACGTCGACAGGGCCGGCCCCGGTGGGGGTCGGCCCTGTCGTGGTGTGGTGGTCAGGAGGTGTAGCCGCGGGTGGCGATCCAGTCGGCGAGGTTGTCCACGCTGATGCGGTAGGAGGCCTGGTCCGGGTTGGCGGAGTCGGCGATGGTGACGATCTTTCCGTCGTTGTGGTAGCCGACGACGCTGATGTAGTGGCCGCCTTCGAAGGAGTGGGTGGTGCC
>NZ_JBIVRQ010000019.1:0-90468 GCF_044755745.1 Micromonospora sp. NPDC092111 | reverse complement strand
ATCCGTCAACTCATCCAACGCGCCCGCACGCTCTACCGCTGGGACACCCGACCCACTACCCGCAGGCTCAGATAACACCTATTGCCGGTCTCTCTAACTCGCCAGGCCGCTGGCCTCAACCAAACCGACCTTGGCCTTCGCTGCGGCTACTCAGCTTCGACGGTCTCGCGCATTGAGCGAGGCCAACCACCCATCCACGACATCGACGTACGCCGCCGCATTGCCGACGCACTACAGATCCCACGCCGCTTCCTCGGTCTTTCGTCACCTCCTGGCGAGCAACACGTTGCCCCTCCGCTCGCCATCGGTCCGCTCAGGCCGAGCCGAGACGATATGGTCGGCCGAACACCGACAACCGGTGAAGGAGGTGATCCAGTGCGACGACGCAACCTGCTCGCCGGGCTCGCAGCCACCACGGCGGCCACGGCCTGGCCGATCCACGCTCGCGCCGGCACAGCGGCCGATTCTGAGCCCCCAGTCGGCCTAGAAGCCCTGCTCACCGCCGAAAACACCGCTGTGCCATCGGCACCTACCGCGCGGCTGATACAAGCCCTGACCCGCGCGCAAAGCGCCTTCACCGACACCCGCTACGACGAACTGTCCCGCCAACTGCCCACACTGATCAGGATGGCCGCTGCCAGTCACCGCGACGGCCCCGAGGTTCAACGTGAGCAGCTCGCGGCGATCCTCGCGCAGAGCTACCGCCTCGGCGCCGAGCTGTGCATCAAACTCAACGACGACCCGATCGCCTGGGTACTCGCCGACCGTGCCCTCACCGCCGCACGCGCCAGTGGACACGCCACCACGATCGCCGACGCTTCCCGGTCCGTTGCGATCGCCATGCGCCGCTCGGGCCATCACCAAGGCGCCGTCGCACTCCTCACCACCACCGCCGAAAACCTCGACGCCGACACATCCCAGGCCAGCCCATCGGTCATCGCCGCCTACGGATCCTTGCTCTGCACCGCCGCATACAGCAGTGCCCAGCAAGGCAACCGCAGCCAGGCGATCCAACTCATCGACGAAGCCACTCGCGTCGCCACACGCCACAGCCACACCACACCCGAGGCCGGCGAACCCTTCGGGCTCACCAACGTCGCCATCTACAAGATCGGCATCTACACCACACTCGGCGAGACCGGCACCGCCCTGCAACACGCCAGCACAGTCCAGCCGCAGCTTCTTCCCAGCCCGGAGCGCCACGCCCGCTACTGCATCGACACCGCCCGCGCCTGGGAACAACATGGCAACCCCGAACGCGCGTACGAGGCACTACGCATCGCCGAACGCTACGCCCCGCAGGAGGTAAGACGTTCCTCCGTCCGCACCCTAATCTCCACCCTGCTCTATGCGCCCAGCCAAACCCCCCAGGGCCTACGCGACCTCGCCGTCCGGGTCGGAGCAACCACGCCCTAACGGCCCCCTAGCCGCCCTCGAACTCTTCAACAGCCTATGAGCTGCTGGAGGTTTCCCGGTCCGCCTACTACCAGCATCGCACCGGCCCGTCGCGGCGTGAGCGTGACGACGCCGACCTGACCGCACGCATCGCGGATGTCCACGTCGATTCGATAGGCACGTATGGCGTCCCTCGGGTGCACGCCGAACTCGCCGCGCAGGGCGGCGGCACTTGTAAGCGGATCGTCCGGCCGATGCGCGCCGCCGGGTTGTGCGGCGGGCGCCGAAGCGGTGGCGCACCACCACCGTGCCCGACCCGGCAGCAGGCTTACCGGCGGATCTGATCCGCCGGGACTTCGACCTCGCTCGACCGGGGCCGACCCCGCTGATGCGGGGATATCACCTACATCCGCACCTGGGAAAGGGTGGCTGCATCTGCTCCCCGCGTGAGCGGGGGTGATCCCGCGTTCATGCAGCTGGGCGACAGTTCGGCGGTCTGCTTTTCGCGTATGCGGGGTGATCCATGGGGGTCACGGGGCCGCTTTTTGCGTGCCCGCTGCTCCCCGAGCACGCGGGGTCATCCGGGAAATACGTACTCCGGTCCGAGGTGCTAGGACTGCTCCCCGCTCCGACCTGGTGACGACGAGGGTGGCCTATTCATTTCTAGCGATAGGGGGACCAGTGCACATCTCGAGCGCCGCGCTTGAAGCTCTGAAGGCGCCACCTCCACTGAGCGACGATATTCGGATTGTGAGAGAGGGTTGGAATCACGCTGGTGACAAGTTGGAGTTCACGCAAGTTCCTGAAAGCGTCAAAACCATCCCACTTCATCACGTCCAAACCGTACGAACGCGCGAGGGGTCCTTGTATATCCTTCTCGTAGTCGAACCGGACATGACCCACGGCGGTCGGGATTAGGTCCCATTCTCGCGGACCGATGCTCGTCGAATCAAAATCACAGAGAACGACCCCACTGTCACCTGGGATCAAGTTGCCAATGAAGCTGTCTCCATGTATGGGGCCGATCGGCAAAAGATAGGATATCTCACTGATGGCGACTTCCATCTCGTCGCATTTCTTGTGCAGAAATTCGATATCCTCGACCGAAACCAGAGAATCCGCCGTGCTCAGCCTACTCCTAATTCCCGCAACCGGCTGCCACTGAGGCAGACTGAAGTTCGGTGGCGCAAGGCTGTGGAGTTCCTTTAATAGTTGACCTAGGTCGGCTCCGTTGGGCTGATATTTCACCGATGGGACATCCTGCCACAGAGTGGCCACATGCTCCCCGAGGTGAAGTGGTTGAATCGCATCTCGCACCAGTCTTACCGCCGGAAAATTGACATCCTCGAGCCACCGAGCTACCGCCACAACCTTCGAAGCCCTGTCGCGCGCGGTCGGGCTGCCCGCAATGCGCAGCACGACGCCGTCGGCAGGGAAGCGAAAGACTGCATTATTGGTAAATTTCACCAACTCTGCATCAAATGGGCTCAAGCCAGACATCTGCGCGAACCCATGCAGAAGTTCCTGCATATCGCGCGACAGCGTTTCCACCCCAGATGAATTGCTCATAGGCGGCGAAGTCTAGCAGCCCTCTCAGCTAGAGATCGAACAGCTGGATCCTTGCCCCGCAAACTATCCGCTGCGAACTGGAGGGGTTCGAGACGATCAATGGTTCTTATTGATCTCACGCGATCAGCCAGCATCAAAGCTCGATGCCCCAGTTCGACACCCTCTGAGTAGCTACCTATACGTAGATGAACGGTTGCCAGGGCCGTAAGCTCGAATATATGACTACGTGCCATATCCGCGCCGCGCATCGCTATGCTCTGCCGCAATTCCTCGATAGCCAAAGAGGCCCTAGCATCTGGAAGTGAAGCCGATGACGCATGGGTCATTCCAGCGAGGGCCTCTAGGTCCGCCGAGCCAAAGAAGCTGACCCAGCCTGGAGCCTGTGATTTGTCAGCACGGCCGAACTCATCTCGTGCCCGCTGAAGTGACTTCTCTGCCTGCGCTTCGTCCCCCTGAAGGGCCAGGGCCCATGCTTCGTTCGCGCACAGCATGGAAACTGTCAGTTCGCAGCCCGCGTCCTGCGCGGCAATTTGTCCGAGCTGGAAGAATCTCAAGGACTCGCGGTGCATCCCCCGGTGCAGGTGTAGCCTGCCCATACGATAGAGAACGTTGGCAACGAGCGAGTTGTCGCCGGCTTCCTTCGCATTGGAGATCGCTCGTGCGAACTGCTTCCTCGCGGCCGAGTATAGCCCTACGTCGAAAGATGTCCACCCCGCGAGATTGTAAAGATCAGCAAGGGCTGCGCGTAGACGTTGAACCAGGCTGGTCGGGCAAGATGCCTGCATTAACTGTTCGGCCCACGTTACTTGCGCCAACACGGCATCCCGACAAGCACCTCCGCCATGGCGGTAGTCCATGGCACGCATTATCTGAGTGACACCCAGTAAGTGGTTGACGTCAGCTTCGCCAATTCGTTCGGGAACGGGCGTCGGTGTTTGCCCGGGCTGCCACCATCGAGCGAGGTCTTCTGTAGATACTCCTAGAGTTACCTCCGCGGCGTGGGATAACAAGCGCCTCGTCTCTTCACGTTCGGTTACATCTGGCGAACAGAAGGCTGTCGCATTGTCAATCGACGAGACTTCCGATTCTGAATATGCGAGCCCCATGTAGCCACGGGGAATGCCTAGGCCGTCAGCTATGCGAGCCAACACGTCATACGACATGACCTGTCGGCCGTTGAGTATCTCGTACACTTCGGATGGCGCTTGTCCGGCTGCCCCGGCAATCCTGCGCTGCGAAACTCCCACGCTTTGCAGTCGCCGATAGACGGCGGTCAGGTCGCGGGTCGCCAAGGCCTTGCGCATCTCGGGATGCTCCCAAACCGCTGGGGTGATGGGGCCATGCGGATCTCCGCCCACGTTCACCGCTTCCTCCTGTAGTCATGCTGGTGATTTCAGATTAGACCTGCGGTAGCAGCTAAATCTAGCCCTACTTAATCCCGCCTACCCCGCCTAGGCGGGGTAGGCGGGTTGGGACTAGCTGCGCTAGCCCAGTGAAGCCGCTAAGCCCCACGACTCACGCTTAGGCGGCTCTGTACAGCATGCTCGTCTCTGCGGGGCAACCCGACATAAAAAGGACTCAGCTGCCGGATCGGAAACCGCGATCGAACCCATATCGCCCTCCTAACTGAGTGACCAATTGAATTCCTTGGCAAGGCGTACGCCTGATTCGGCCGAAGAGGGGGACGCTGCCATGACGGTTCGAGAGGAATAGTTGTGCCTGTTGTCAGGCGGCTTGCGTTGCTGCTGGTGGTGCCGCTTATGGCGACGTTGGTGTTCGCGGCGTGGGGAGTGGCGTCGACTGGGCAGCAGGCGCGCGCCGCTGATCGGCTGCGGTGGTTGGTGGCGGTCTCGGCGGTGTCGGGTGAGGTGATCGATGAGCTGAGCCGGGAGCGTCTGGTTGCCGCGCAATTCGTCGCGGGTACGCCTGACAGCGTCAACCCGCTGTTGGCGCAGGTCGCCCGCACGGATCGGGTGATCGGCGAATACCGGCAGCGGCGTGGCCGGCTCAGTGCCGGGGATGTCGAGGCCGGGCGGCTGTTCGCGTCCTTCGATGGGCAGCTCGGGCATCTGCCGGCGTTGCGGGACCAGGTGCGGAACCGGGCGGTGTCGCTGACGACGGTACTGGTGCGTTACCAGGTGGCGGTCTCGCAGGGGTTAACGGTGCGGGAGGCCGTGGGACAGGTCGGTGGTGCGGACGCACAGATTGCGGAGCAGCTCCGGGTGGCGGCGGCGTTGTCGCGGGCATCGGAGTACGCGGGCGTCCAACAGACCGCGGTCCTGGCCGGCAGTGGCGTGGTGCTGACCCAGGCGGCGCAGCGGGAGCTCGCCGCGTCCCGTGCGGGTTACGAGGAAGCGCTGCTGACGGTGGCGGACCGGTCGTCGGAGCGGTGGCGGTCGTGGCTGGACCAGGCGTTGACCGGGCCGGGGGTGCTCACGGCGCAACGCTTTGATGACGAGGTTTCCCGTGCGCGGGTGGGGTCGCGGCTGCGGGTCGACGCCGCCGACTGGGTGCGGGCCAGCGGAGAGCGGCGGGATCGGCTGCATGGTGTGCAGACGCGGGTGGACGCCGATATCGCCGCCGCGGTAGCCCGGCGCCGGGCCGAGCAGTGGGTGGCAACGTTGGGGCTGACCGGGGCGGCGCTCCTGCTGATGGTGGTCGCGGGTGTGCTGGCGGTGTGGCAGGGGCGGGCGTTGGCGCGGCGGCTGCGGGTGGTCCGCGATGCGGTCACCGGGATGGCGTCCCGTGATCTGCCGGATCTGGTGCGGCGGATCTCCGACGCCGACCCGGGCGACCCGTCGGCGATGCCACCGGCCCCGACCGCGCTCGCACCGCAGGGCAGGAGCCGCGACGAGATCGTGGAGGTCACCGAGGCGTTCGACTCTCTCGCGCTGACTGTGTATCGGATCGCCACCGACCTTGCTCGGCAGCGGCTGGTCGCGGCGGGGGCGGTGGAGGCAGTCGGCCGGCGGTGTCAGGCGATGGCGCACCTGCTGATGCGGGAGCTGGACCTGGCGGAGCGGGACGAGGCGGACGAGAAGACGCTGGCGACCCTGTTCGCGGTGGACAACCTGGCCGCGCAGTTGCTGCACGCGACGCAGAGTCTGCTGGTGCTGTCGGGTCGCACCCTCGGATCCGTGCACCCGGAGCCGGTGGAGTTGGTGACGGTGGCGCAGGCGGCACTGAGCCGGATCCAGGAGTACCGGCGCGTCGTCGTGGGGTCGGTCGACGAGCGGGTGTTGGTGCCACCGGCGCTGATCGACGATCTGGTGCACCTGCTGGCGTCGCTGTTGGACAACGCCGCCCGCTACAGCCCCGGCGAGACGATCATCAGTGGGCATTTGCTGGGCGACCGGGTGGTCGTGCAGGTGATCGACGCCGGTGCCGGCATCAAGGCGGACCTTTTGACTCGACTGAACGCCGAGTTGGCCGCGCCGGCACCGATGATCGACGTGGAGCACATTCGGCGGCAGGGCGTGGCGACGGTGGCGATGCTGGCCGCCGCGCACGGGCTGCGGGTGCGGCTGGTGGCGGGGCAGCCGCAGGGCACGGTCGCGGTGGTGGAGATTCCCACCGACAGGCTCCTGGTCGTCGCGCCGCAGCCGGCGGTGGTGCCGGCGGGGCCGATCGCGAGCCGCCGCGCCCCGGGCGGCACCGAAGCATCCGCGCTGCCCCTGCCCGCGACGCTGTCACCGGCCGGGCATTCCGAGGTGCCGGCGCTGCCGGCCCGCCGCCCGCGCGGTCACGGCGCGGACGCCCCGACGCAGGCGCTGCCCCTGATTCCGGCGCCCCACCCGCCGATGGATCGGCAGTCGACCCCTGTCTACGAGGAGACGACCCGGCGGCTGCCTGTCTCGCCGTGGTTCGTCGAGGGCGCCACCGTCCATCTGCCTCCCGCTGGGCCAGCGCCCAGTGGCGGCACCGCGATGACCGTGAAAGGTCTGCCCAAACGGCAGCCGATGATCACCACCTCCGCCCCATTCCCCGCGTCTGAGGTGCCGCCGTTTCGTCGTCCTGGCGGCTTGGCGGTCACCGCGCGGGCGTACCAGCGCGGCCTGGGCCGCCGATTTCCACAGCCGAAGAAAGGCCAGTGATGAGTGATCTGAACTATCTGCTGTCGAACAACCTGACCCGGGTGCCGGGGGTCAGTCAGGCGGTGGCGGTGTCCGTAGACGGGTTGTTACTGGCCCGCACCGACGGCCTCAACCGCGCCGCCGCCGAACGGCTCGCGGCGGTGGCGGCGGGGTTGAACAGCCTGCTCAACGGCGCGGCGCGGGACTTCGGCGCGAGTGGGGTGCAGGGCACCATCGTCGACCTGGCCAGCGGCTACCTGCTCCTGACCGCGCTCAGCGGCGGGGCGTCGTTGCTGACACTGGTCACCCGTGACGCCGACCTCGCATTCGTCACCGAAGAGCTCGGCCGTTTTGCCGATCAGGTCGGGGACCAGCTCACCCCGGGGTTCACCACGGCCCTGACCGGTGCGGGGCGGAGATGACGCCCGCGCCCACCGCCACCCGCCCGCCCACTCCACCAAGGTCAGGGCCGCCGAGCGTGAAGATCGTGCTGACCGGTCCCTTCGGCGTCGGGAAGACGACGCTGGTCGGCGCGGTGTCGGACGTCGTCCCGCTGGCCACCGAGGTCCGCATGTCGGCCGCCGCCGTCGACGACACCTCGTACGCGCCGGCGAAGACGACCACGACGGTGGCGATGGACTTCGGTCGCCTGGACGTGGACGGGGTGACCGTCTACGTCTACGGGACGCCGGGCCAGGACCGGTTCTGGTTCATGTGGGACGCCATCGTCCGCGGTGCCGCCGGCTCGGTGGTCCTCGTTGATACTCGCCGGTTGGCGGACTCGTTCCGGCACGTCGACTACGTCGAACACGCCCGGCTGCCGTTCGTGGTGGCCGTCAACCAATTCACCGGATCTCGCGCCTACCCGGTGTCCGCCATCCGTGAGGCCCTGACCCTCGACCCGGATACCCCGATCGTCGACATCGACGCCCGGGACCGCGACAGCGTCCGCCGGCTGCTCATCACCCTCATCGAGCACGTCCTCGCCCGCGCCCGGCCGACCGCGCCGGTCTTCCCGTCCTGACCTGCCGTCCACTCTGTGAAGGAGCACCACGATGACCCGTTTCCGTACCCGGCTGCGACGCGGACTCGCCTCGGCGACCGCCACCGCTGCCCTGCTGACCGCCGCCTGTGCCAGTACCACCGCCGACGACCCGGACTCCGTCCGGATCGGGTTGCTGGTGTCGCTGTCGGGCACTTACGCGACTGTCGGGGAGGACATGCAGCGTGGCATCCGTCTCTACCTCGACTCCCATGGTGGCCGGCTCGGTGGCCGGAGGGTCGATCTGGTGGTGGGGGATGAGGGCGACGGCCCGGCCACCGCCGTGCCGGCCGCGCAGAAGCTCCTCGAACGTGACCGGGTCGTGGCGCTGACCGGTCTGGTCGGTGGGGCGACGGTCGACAAGGTGCAGATCCTCACCACCGAGCGGAAGGTCCCCCTGCTCGGGGCGAACGCGCGCCCGGCGTTCACGCCGGTAGGCGGCAAGCCGCGCGACCTGGCCTACACGTGGCACACCTCCTACAACTCCGACGAGCCGGGCATCGCCATCGCCGAGTACGTCAGATCGCAGGTCGGGGACGGTGCGGTGTATGCGATCGGCCCGGACTATCAGGGCGGTTGGGACGAGCTGCGCGGCTTCACCGACACGTTCACCCGCCTCGGTGGAAAGCTGGCGAACCCGGACGGGAAGACGCTGTTCACCCCGTTCCCGGCGACGCAAAACTTCCTGCCGTACCTGAACATGGCCGCTAAGACGAAGCCGAAGGCCGTGTACACCTTTTACGCCGGAGCGGCGGCGGTGGCGTTCGTCAGGCAGTACGCCCAGTCCGATCTCAAGGACGTTCCGCTTTACGCGGCCGGGTTCCTGACGGAGGGGTCGGTGCTCACCGCGCAGGGTTCGGCGGCGACGGGGATCCGCAACGTCCTCAACTACAGCCCCACGCTCGGCAACGCCGCGAACCAGGACTTCGTCGCTCGTTGGTCGGCCAGGCATGCCATTCAGCCGACGACGTTCGCGATGGCCTCCTACGACGCCGCGGCCGTGCTTGACCGCGCGCTCTCCGGGGTGGACGGGGAGGTGACGGGTCCGAAGCTCAACACCGCGATCGGGAACGTTGGACGGGTTGTCAGCCCGCGCGGGGACTGGCAGTTCGAGCCGGTTGAGCACCGGCCGGTGCAGCGCTGGTACCTGCGCGAAGTCAAGCCCGACGGTCCTGTGCTGTCCAACGTGCTGGTGCAGGACCTCACCACCCTGCCCGCCAGCTGACCTATCAATCCGCCACCGAAGCAGATAAGGGGTGCTGTACGCGTGGACGCCTACCTGATACCCGCCGTCGACGGGGTCGCCTACGGTCTGGTGCTCGCGGTCGCCGCCGCCGGGTTGACCCTGGCCTTCGGTGCCGGTGGGGTGCTCAACCTCGCGCACGGCACTGTCCTGGCCGCCGGTGGGTACGTCGCCGCCGCCACCAGCTCGGGCACTTGGCCGAGCCTGCTGTGGGCCGTCCTGGCGGCGTCGGCGGTTGGTGCCGCCGGGGGTGGTGTGCTCGCCGCCGCGACCGCAGCCCTCACCGGGCGGGGACACCTGGATCAGGCGTTGCTGACCTTCGGTGTCGCGCTCATCGGCGCGGACCTGCTCACCACCGTCTACGGCGTGGATGTACGACGCCCGAGGGTGCCCGCCGCCCTGGAGACCACCCTCACGGTCGGCGGCCATCGGTATCCAGCTGACCGGCTGGCAGTCCTGGCCACCGCCGTGGTCATCGCGGCCCTCGGGTATGTGGTGCTGCACCGTACCCGCGCCGGTCGGCTGGTCCGCGCCACCGTCGACGACCGGGCCATGGTCGCCGGGATCGGCGTGCACCCGCGCCTGGTCGACGCCACGGTTCTGACCGCGTCCGGCGCGCTGGCGGGTCTGGCGGGGGCGCTGTGCACGCCGATCCTCGGTGTCGGGCCCGGGACCGCGGAGACAGCACTGCTGCTGTCGCTGATCATCGTGGTCTGCGGCGGGCTCGGCTCGGTGCCCGGCGCGGTCACCGCCGCGATCGGTGTCGGCATGGTTCAAACCGTCGGCGTGGTCACGATGCCCGCGCTGGCCCCATACCTGCTCGTCGGCGCGATGGCCATGGTGTTGCTCACGCGCCGCGCACCGCTGTCGGGGGTGCGCGGATGACCGCCGGCACGCCGACCCGCACCCCCGGCCAGGCGTCGCCACGTACTCGGCACGGCCTGTGGTGGGTGGCGCCCCGGCTGCTCCCGCTGGGTGTGGCCGTGGTGGCGGTGTCGTCGGACGGCTACTGGCACGCCGTTGTCGCCCGGATGCTGCCCCTGGCGCTGCTGGCGATCAGCGTCGCCGTGGTCACCGGCTGGGCAGGGTTGCCGACCCTCGGACAGGTCGCCCCCTACGCCGCCGGCGCCTATACCACCGCCCGCCTCGCCCTGGCCGGCCACACCCTCGCACCCGTGCAGCTCGCCGCCGCCGCGGTGGTCGGCGCGGTCACCGCCGGACTGCTCGGCGTGATCCTGGTCCGCTATCGGGGCACGGTCGTGTTGATGCTCACCCTCGCGGCGGCGGAGCTGACCACGATCACCGCCACCCAGTGGCGCACCGTCAGCGGCGGCACCGACGGCCTCGCCGGCATCCCCGCCCCTCACCTGCTGCCCGGCACACCACCGTTGATCGCCGACCGACCGGTGCTGCTCTACACCGCCACCATCACCATCGCCGCGACGGTCGGCGCGGGGCTGCTGCTGCACCGGCACCGCCTGCTCCTGACGGCCATACAAGGCAATGAGGCCCGGGCCGCAGCCAGCGGTCACCCGGTCACCACCTACCTGTGGGTCGTGCACACCGGCGCTGGCGCGCTCGCCGGCATCGCCGGAGCGCTGCTCATCCACACCCACCGGTGGATCACCCCTGCCGACGTCGGCTTCGAAACCGCCGCCCTGGCCCTCCTGGCCGTGGTCATCGGCGGCACACGGTCCCTGCCCGGCGCCGCCGCCGCAGCGCTGATCGTCCTCGCCGTGCGGGACGTGGCCGCCGCCGAGTGGCCCGGACACGCACCGCTACTCCTCGGCGTCCTGTTCGTCGCCGCCGTCTACCTGCTGCCCGGTGGGCTGACCATCCTCCCCGCCCGCCTCTGCACTGCCGCCGGGCGGGCGCGGGCGGCCCAGCGGCGTTTTCCGCTGCCATCTGCTTGGAGGTCCGCGTGACCGCTCGGCACGTCGACGCCGTCGACTACATCCCCTCCCGGCGAGACCCCGCCCACATCGGCCGCGCCCACGGCAACGGCTTGACCGCGGCCGGCCTGCGCCACGCCTACCAGCGGCTGACCGTCCTCGATCTGGACTCCTTCGTCGTGGCGCCGGGTGACCGGCACGCGGTGATCGGCCCCAACGGGGCCGGCAAGTCCACCCTGCTCGGCCTCCTCGCCGGCACGACCCGGGCGCAGACCGGTGTCATCTCCTACAACGGGCAGACCATCACCCGCCGTGGCACCGCGTGGCGGACACGGGCCGGTATCGGCCGCACCTGTCAACACCCCACCGTCTACCCCGGCCTGACCGTCCTTGACTGCGTACGCATGGGCGGCTGGCACCACCGCCAGAGCCCCGAACGCACCCCTCTGGAGCTACTGGAACTGGTCGGTCTCACCAGCCGGGCCGACGATCCGGCCGCCACCCTGTCACACGGGCACCGCCGGATGCTCGACCTCGCGGTCACCCTGGCGGGGCAGCCCCGGGTGCTGCTGCTCGACGAACCCGCCGCCGGACTCACCGACACCGAAACCGGCCGGCTCCTCGACGTCCTCGATGGCCTGCCCGGCTGGATGGCGGTGGTGCTCGTCGAGCACCACATGGACGTCGTCGCCGCCCTCGCCGACTGGATCACCGTGCTGCACCACGGCCGCCGGCACACCGACGGTCCCGCCGACCACGTCCGCGCCGATCCCACCGTGCGCGCCCTCTACCTCGGCACGACGGAGGCCGGTCATGCTGCACGTCCGTGACCTGACCGTCGGCTACCACCGCGACACCCCGGTTGTGCGGTCGGTGTCGTTCGACCTGCCCACCCCCGGCGTGTACGCGATCGTCGGCCCGAACGGCGCCGGGAAGACCACCCTGCTGCACACCCTCGCCGGACACCTGCGCCCCACCAGCGGCAGCGTTGTCCTCGACGGCCGGGACGTCACCGGCCTGCGCCCCCACCGGGCGGCCCGTGCCGGCATCGCGCTCGCCCCGCAGGGCCGACGGTTGTGGCCGTCGCTGACCGTCGCCGAGCACCTCACCGTCACCCGCCCGACCCGCCACGACGACCGCCCTGGCCTCAGCGTCGAGGACCTGCTCGACCTGTTCCCGCCGCTGGCAACCCGACTGCGGCACCACGGCCACCAGCTTTCTGGCGGTGAGCAGCAGATGCTCACGATCGCCCGCGCCCTGCGCACCCACCCACGGCTCCTGCTGGCCGACGAACCCACCGAAGGACTCGCCCCCCGCATCGCCGATCAGGTCACCGCCGTGCTGCGGGACCTCCCGGACCGGGGTGTCGCCGTGTTGGTGGCCCTTCCGCACGCACACGCCGCCACCGCGCTCGCCGACCGCGTTCACGTGCTGACCGCGGGTCGGCTCAGCGTGCCGCTCGACCCGGACGGCGAGCAGGCCAACATGCTGCTGCGCCACCACCTCACCCTCACCACCGCCCCACACCGGGAGTAAGCCCACCGTGCACACCCAACCGAGCCTCGCCGCCGTGCCCTCGGCGACCCACCACGCCCCCAGCCGGCGACGCCAACCGAGGCGCGGCAGGTCGGGCACCCAACTGACCCGCGCGGTCGCGGGCGGGGTCACCGCGGCTGCGCTGATGACCGCCACAGTCCCGGTCCCCGTCCTCGCGTCCGCCTCGACGGCCGTCCGCCCGCCGTCCACGGCCGGTAGCTGCGCGACGCCGACTCCCACGTCCACCGCCAGCCTGGCCGCCGTCGCGGCCCGGGCTTCATCGGCGACGGTGCTGGCGTATCCGCGTGCGGCCCGGCCCGTGTTGCGGGACCTGGCCTCCCGCCTCACTCCTCATGCCTGTGACCTGGTCGGTGGCCGGTTCGATCTGGTCCATCACCTGCGGTGGCACCGTGAGCCGGCCGGTGGCGGCATGGAAGTGCGCGACATCATCCGCTGGTACGACCAGGATGGCCACGGCGCCGCGCTGACCACGCAGTATCCCCCCGCCGTGGTGGACGTCGTGCGTGACTACTGGACGCCGTTCGACCCGTTCGACCCCCGACTGGCCGGCACGTTCACCGACGCCACGTTCCTCCACGCCTACCTCCAGGCGCGAAACACCTCCACACGGCTCAGGCAGGCGGAGGCTGTCCTGTCCGGGCTGGCCGTGCTGTCGACCTGGCACAGCCCCCGCCGACCCGGCCGAACCCTCGCCGTCACCGCCCTGGCCGACACCCCAGGCATGACCGCCTACCCACACACCACCGACCGGGCCGGCCGCGCCGGCATTGGCATCGCCGCCACCACCGCCGATGGACTCCACCGTCATCTGCTGATCCTCGACGCTGCCACCGGGGACGTGCTGGCCTACGAACAAGCCACCCTCACCCCCAGCGGCTGGCAGGTCGACGACTACCTACTCCCGCTCACCCACACCCACACCACCCACCGCTGGTGGCAACCACCCACCACCGACGACGGTCCGGCGTCTCCCAGCCCCGCGCAGTGGATGCCACGCCCTCGCAGCCGATCGATCGGCCACACCGACCAGCCCTGCACACCCGCACCGAACCCGACACCAGAGAAGGCGAGCCCACGATGACCACGACCGGCCAGCGTTACCAGTTCCGTAACAGCCCCCACCAGCTACACCCCCTCCAGGACGTCCTCGACCCACACACGGTTCGGGAGTTGGCGCGGGTCGGGGTGAAACCCGGCGCGCGGGCCCTCGACCTCGGGGCCGGCGCCGGATCCATCACCCGCCACCTCGCCACACTCGTCGGGCCCGCCGGGAAAGTCACCGCCGTCGACATCGACACCTGCCTGCTGGACCCCACCGCCGTCATCGACGTCTACCAGCGGGACCTGCGCGCCGAACCGATCCCCACCACCGGCGACGGATACGACATCATCACCGCCCGCTGCCTGCTCGAACACCTACCGAACCGGGCCGAGCTGCTTCAGCAGATGATCCACCTGCTGCGACCCAGCGGATGGCTGGTCCTCGGGGAGATCGTCTACTCCCGGGTTCTGGTCCACCGCGCCCCCACCGAATCCGACACCGCCCTCATCACCCGCGTCGTGCACACCATCCTCGACACCCTCACCCACCGCGGCGTCGACCTGCACTGGGGCGAGACCACCCCCGCCCTGCTCCTCGCCGCCGGCATGAACCACGTCCAAGCACACAGCCACACCGAGACCTGGACCGGTGGCGGACCCGGCTGCGCCCTCTACGCCAACAACACCCACCAACTCCACGACCAACTCACCGACACCGGCCTCACCCCCGGCGACCTCGATCGGTTCACCGAGCTGATGTCCGATCCCCACGTCGTCGTGTCCAGCTACCAGTTCACCACCACCCACGCCCAGAAACCCGACCCCAGCCCGCCGCGCTGAGCACACCGGCCGCCAACTCCTGCAACAAACTCCATGTCCTGTCCGTGCGGGCCAGCGAACTCGCCCTAGCGGTCCATCGACCACACCAATTGAGGTAGACCTATGCCCGAGCTACGCAAGCCCACCTCCACAAGATCGACAGGTCGACACATGGCAATGCCACGCCCGGTGGCAACGACTGCGCCGGTGGGGCGGGCACAGACACTCATCGCCGCCGTCATAGTGGGAATCATCTTCGCTCTGGCCTCGGCGATCGTGTCCATGGCCGGGGTGTGGCTCTTCCTCAACACTCAAAGCATCGAGACGAGGCTAACCATCGTCCTCATAGGAACAGCGGCGGGCGCTGGCATCGGGGGCTGGTGCAGTCAACCACCGGTAGCACGTCTACTCGTCGCCTTGAACTACGGCCGCGGCGGTCGCTGAGGTAGCCCTGCTCCAGCAGGTGATCCACCTGCTGCGTGCTGGAGGGTGGCTTGCCCTCCACCCGCGCCGTGCTGATTCGTCTCACCATCGCCCGGACGCTCACCCGGCCAATGGAGCGGTCACCGGGCCGACCGTCCTTCCCGTGCTTGCCGGCGGCCTGTGCCACCCGCTCCGCGGCCTCGGCACGCTGGCCGTCGACACGGCCGTCATGGCAATCGCCCCGGCAGAGTCACCGGCACCTCACTGCCCCCCGCTCACCCATCCTGTCAAGGAACGACCATCCGATGGCCTTCGCCCGCAAGTACCCGCCCGACGTCATCACCACCGCAGTGCGGCAGGTCGAGGCCGCCCGCGCCGCAGGCCAGCGCGGCCCGGTCAGTGCCGTCGCCCGTGACCTCCACATCGACCGCCGCCTCCTCCAGGACTGGGTCAGCAGGGCCCGCGCCGAAGCAGCCCCCGCCGCCGCCTGCCCCACCCCGCCACGCTCCAGCAACACCAGCGATGACGCGGTCCTGCTGCCCGACGGTCTGCTGTACTGCCGGATCTGCCAGCAGCTTATGACCGCTGCATTTACCTGCGCTGGGCTCGTCTACGACTGCCCACCGCCGTGCCGCCGAACCCCGCTCGACGCTGTGGCCGTCGCCCACACCGTCGGCCAGGTGGTGCTACGGCACGCCGCTCACCTGGTGCCGGCGCTCACCCACCCCAAAGGCACCGGCATCGCCGCTGCCCACGCCCACCGGGTCCTCACCCGGATCAACGCCGGCACACACCCCACCGACCTGCGCATCACCTGGCACCCCACCGCCGGCCACCCCCGGCCCGCCCTGGTCAAGCAACTCCGCCTCGCCCGCCAACTCGCCACCACCGACCCGTACCGCGCCCACACCATCGTGCGGGACATGCTCATCGGCATCGACCCCACCACCACCGCCAGCGACACCATCCACGCCGAAGCCGCCCACTACCTCGCCCACCTCATCCACGGCGACGCGGCGATCCGCTGGGCCGAATACGCCCACCGCAGCCTCACCCACCTCCACGGCCCCACCGCCCCGCTCACCCTGGCCGCAACGCACACACTCGCCACCGCCCACCGCAAGGCAGGCCACCACCAACGCGCCTACCGCCTCTACCACCAACTCGCCGATCAGTTGGCTGCCACCGCCGGGCCCGACGCGCACCAGACACTCGCCGTCCGGGCCACCACCGCCCTCGTACTGGGCGATCTGGGCCACCGCGATGCCGCTCGCACCCTGCTGGCCGACACGATCAGCCACCACCGCCGCGCCCACCCTGGGCATCCCGCCACCGCCCGCATGGCCGAGCACCTCGACCGCATGGTCGACCAAGCCCTCGTCCACGCACCGAACGCCGTCGACCTGCGCCGCTCTTGCATGTGCCCGCCGGTCCCGCGATGACGACCCCTGCATCTGATGCCTCCGGGCAGCACCAACCACGAAGGGACCGCTATGACGATCGCACTGCCAGCCTGCCCGGGGCCACTGCACCGGTTACTTGAACCGAGCATCCACATGGTCCTTGACCGACTTGAGATCACCACCAACCAGCGGGTGCTAGAGATCGGTGCCGGCGCCGGCGACATCACCGCCCGCCTGGCCCAACTCGTCGGCTGGTATGGGTCCGTCACCGTCGTCGACGCAGACACCAGCCACCTCACCCCGACCGACGTCATCGACGTCCAGCAGCGCGACCTGAACCGAGACCTCCTGCCCGGCCAAGCCGACAGCTACGACCACATCATCGCCCGCTGCCCCCACGGAAGCCTGCGCGACCCGGAAGACCTGGTGGAGCAGAGCATCGCCCGGTTGCGTCCGGGTGGCTGGCTCGTCCTCGCCGACATCACACCCACCGCACCGCGGGTCTACCGGGCCCCCGACGACGAGGCCGGTGCCCTGATCCACACCATCATGCAGCAGGTCCACCACGCCATCGCCAACCCGGACCACGAAACCTCGACCGCCGACCCCGACACCCTGCTCCTGAGCCACGGCCTGGCGCAGCACTGCATCCACACCGGCACTGAAACCTGGACGGGCGGCGGCCCCGGATGCCACCTCCTCGCCGACATCGTCACCCACCTGCGCCCCACCCTGACCAGCATCACACCCGCAGACGCCGATCGGTTCGGCGAACTCATGACCGACCCCCGCGTACTCCTGCGCTTTTACGAACATCGGGTCATTCACGCCCGCCAGGGCAACTGAGGGCTGATCTCATGATGAGGCATATCAACACTGAGGGTTAGGATTCTCTGGCAGGTAAAGCACGGATTGTGACGACCACTTGCCCTGTTGCGCAATGGATGACCAAAAAGACACCTTGATGTTGATTGTAGATGATGCGCAGTAATAGCTTTCGAATTGTCGTCACGTCAAAGAAGGGTGTAGGTCATGCGCAAAGGCGTCGAGTGGAACTGAGAATTGGCCCAACCGGCTAACGTGGAGCATCGTTGACCTTGCGGTGTGAGCCCACGGAGGCATGATCGATGTCGATCCAGCGCGGAAGGCAGGCGCTGGGTCTGCTGACAGGGACCATAGCGGTGACGGCGTTGGCATGCCTGGCCTGGGCGGTGGCTCAGTTGGGCAAGCCGGCGCCGTCCGCGCCCTGGGTCTACGCTGCGGTGGGCGCGGCGTTGATGGCGGTGGGCGCGGTGTTGCCCATGCCCCTTCCGTCCCGTATGCCGATCAGGATCACCCTTATCCCGACGGCGTGCATCGTGTGCGTGGCGGTGCTGCCGGCGCATTGGGTGGTGATCTGCACCGCCGTTGGAGTCTCGCTCGGCCGTGCCGTACGGCAACCCGCGCGTAGGGTGAGCCGGCACAAGCTCATCCATAACACGAGCGTAGATGTTGTCACCGCCTCCGTAGCGGCGATGATGATGTACGGGGCCGGCTTCCGTCCAACACTCGCCGAGTCGGGCGGAGCAGAGCTTGAGCCAGCGTGGGTGATTGTCGCGTTCCTCGCCGCAGCGGTCGTGGCTCTGCTGTTCGAAGAGCTGGTGACAGTCGCGGCGGTGACATGGTCGACCGGACAGCCGATCGCGGTGACGCTGCGTTTCCTCTGGCGGACACGGCTTGTTGTCGCCGTCGGTGAAGTGTTCGCCGCTGTGGCCATCGCCGTTGCTCTCATGACTGAGCCTCGCGTTCTCATCGCACTGCCCTCGACGATGATGGCGCTGTACTTCGCGGTCAGCCATCGACTCCGGATCCGCGAGGAGCGACGCGTCTGGGAGCGCTTGACCGCTTTGAGCGACGCACTGTCCGCCAGGAACCTCGATGAGGTTCTGCACACCGCCGCTGCTGGCGCGGTGGAGCTGTTCGGCGCGCAGTCAGCCGATATCGAGATCACCCGTGACCGACGCGTGGTCCGCGCCGTGCTGCGGGGAGACGTGGCACTGGTCGCGTATGACGGATCCGTGGACGCCGCCCCTGCCGCCGCGGAGTCGTCGGCGGTGCTGACCCAGGGTTTTGGCGACCACACGACGGGTGTGCGCGGCGAAGTCCGTTTGCGGCTGGGTGGTTCTTACCAGACAGCGTCGGTGCGTGAGCGTGCGACGCTGCGGGCGTTCGTCGCGACGCTGTCGTCAAGCGTGGACCTCGCGCACGCCTATGGTCTGCTCGCGCGTGAGGCGACCCATGACAAGGACACGGGCCTGCCGAATCGGCTCGGGCTGTCGCAGTGGTGCGCCGCCCTACCCGACGAGTCATGCCACGTCCTGGCGGTGCATCTTGAGAATCTGCACTTCCTGGCCGACACGATGGGGCAGGAGCGGACGCGAGCGGTTCTCGCTCAGGTAGCGGATAGGCTGCGTCACCTGTCGGCGGACCGCTGGGCTGTCGCGGCCCGCGTCGGCGACGCCACCTTCGCCCTCGTCCTGCGCGAGATGACCACTGAGCTGGCGTATCAGCGGGCCTGTAGGGCTGTGGCGTTGCTTCGTCACGGCATTGACGTTGACGGCCGCCGCGTCGACCTGCGCGCCAGCGCCGGCATGGCGTCGGGTGCGCCCGGACCGGCGGTACTGGATGCCGCCGAGCGGGTGCTGTGGCGCGCGCTGCGTCGGAGCGAGGACAGGCTCGTGTCGTACGAGTCGGGCACGGTAGGTGAGTGGTCGTTGGCCCGCGCGCTGACGCAGGCGCGGATGTCGATCTCCTACGAACCCGTGGTGCACCTGACCAGTGGCCAGATCACGATGGTGCAAACGGTGCCACGCTGGCTGTACTCGCGCAATGACCTGCTGGCCGCAGACGACTACGTCTACCAGCACATCGATGATGTCGACGGTCTACGTGCGCTGGCGTCACAGGTGCTGGCTCGTTCGTTGGCGGCGGCGGCCTCGTGGCGCGATGTGCTGCCCGAGGCGACGCTGGTCGTGCCAGTGCCCGCCGCTGCGGTGACCACGCAGTTCGCCGCGACGGTGCGAGAGCTGTTGAACGCCTACGGGCTGCCGGAGTCGCACCTGGTATTGGCGCTCAGCCGGCCACCAGCGGCGGCAAGCCAGGACTCCTCCAACGGCAGCGCTGGCGGTGCGGACGACCAGAGCGCCGATGCGCACGTGACCAAGATGGGTGTACGCCTTCTCCTGGACAACTATGGCAGCAGGCACACCGATCTCGCGGCACTCAACGCCGCCGACTGGAGCTTTCTTCGCCTACATCCGGCCTTCTCGCTGGACGCTGGATGGCGTCCGGCGAGGTCGGTCATCCGCGCGGCGGTAGACCTCGCGGCGGACCTCGATCTTGTCGCCGTCGCCGCAGGCATCAGCACCCAGGATCAGCGCCAAGAGCTGGCCGCCCTGGGGTGCGCCTACGGAAGCGGCGAGTTGTTCGGAGGCGAGATGTTCCCGAGCCAGATCCGCGCGCACGCCAAGCGGTGGGCCCCGCGCCCGGTCGGCAGGGCACCTGATCAGCGGCGGCTACACCGGTCGGGCTGACCGAGCAGAAGACAGGTCCGCCGGAAGCGGCACCACTGGGATGTCGTCGATCATGTGGGTCGTGCGGGGCCCGACCAGCGCGGCCGGGCCCACCGGCGCCCACCTGGCGATCTCCGCGGCGACGAGGGGAGAGTCGCGCATCGCCCGTTCCACGTGGGCCAGGTGCCGCGCCTCAGCGCGCACATCATGGCGGTCGTGCGGTGGCGGTGGCAACTGCGGGCTGACAACGGGCGGCGCAATCGCCGTCTGCCGGTGCCGGAGGGCCACGGCGATCGTGGCTGCCTCGGCCACCGCGGCCGTCGTAGCTGCGTCGAGGCGATGACGGCGTGCGCGCGACGTCGCGCTGGCGTGCACCTGCGGGCTGCACCAAAGGCGCAACGCGCGCAATGCCTCATGAATCTCGACGACGGTGCGGTGCCGCTGCCGACTACCGTGGATCTCGGTAGGAACAGGGGTGGCGGTAGTGGTGGTGACGATGACGAGATCCGGCATGCCCTCACGCAGCGCCATCCACAGGTGCAGCAGGTGCCAGTCCGAGCGCCGATCGGCCCACCAACTCGTCGTCTCACCGGATAGCCATCGCTGGCGGCCGATCCCCGCGATGTCGTCTGCAGCACGCACGGCGGCCTGGGTGAGCTGCTGATAGAGCAGGTCCGCGGCAAGTTCCGCCTCAGCCTCGACGGCCCGATCGACATGGTCATGCCGGATATCGCCGGGATGGTCGAGGACGAGGTGCGCGACCTCGTGCAGCACGGTCTGGGTCCGGGTCACCGCCGGCAGCGAGCGGTCGACCAGGATGATGTCACGCTGCGGTCGGTCCGTGATGAGCAGGCCGGATGGGTGACCAGGGTCCAGTTCGACGTCGCCGACCACGAGTTCCCGGCCACGGGCCACACCTATCGCGGTGCACCAGGCATCGACGGTGTGCGGCGCGCACGGAGAAGGTAGGCCCGCTCTCGCCAAGCGTCGCCGAAGGCGCGCTCGAGCCAGCAGCATCCTGACCTCCCGACATTGTGATCAGCGTCGATTCGAAGGTCAGAGTGTAGCGGTATCTATCGCTGTGTACACGCCTGCGTACTGTGCGGGGCCATCACAGAAGACGGCAGTCGGTTAGGCTGCCCGACCAAGACGATCGTCAACGGCCGGTGGGAGAAGCGGTGACCAACCAGCGGACAGACACGCCCGATACTCCACGTCCCCGAGCCACCGTCGCGCGAATGTACGACTACCTCCTCGGCGGCAAGCAGAACTTCGAGGCCGACCGACGCGCGGCGCGAGACGTCCTGAGCAAGGTGCCCGCCGCGGCCAACATCGCCCTGTCCAACCGGCTGTTCCTGCGCCGCGCCGTACACACACTCGCCCAGGCGGGCATGCGGCAGTTCCTCGACCTCGGCTCCGGCATCCCCACCCAGGGCAACGTCCACGAGATCGCCCAAGCCGTCAATCCTGAGATCCGCGTCCTCTACGTCGACATCGACCCCGTCGCGGTGGTGGCGTCGAACCAGATCCTCGACGGCAACCTGCACTGCCGGGCGATCGAAGGCGACTTCACTCGCCCGGACCTCATCCTCGACGTCCTCGCCGACAGTGATCTCGCGTCGATCATCAATCTCGACGAGCCGGTCGTGGTCCTCTACTGCTCCGTGCTGCAACTGATCCCCGACGATCAGATCGACGGCGTGATCGCCCCCATCCGGGATCTGCTCGTGCCGGGCAGCGCCCTGGTCATCAGTCACGTGGGCGTCGACGTGTCCGACCGCTGGGGCGAGTCCACCGTGCAACAGGCAGCCGATGTCTACCGCACGCACGCCGCCACGGACATACGTTTCCGCACCGACGAGCAGATCACCGCTCTGTTCAGCGACTTTGAGATGATCGAGCCTGGCCTCGTGCCGGTGGACCGCTGGCGACCCGAGCTCAGCGATCCCGATCCTTTCGTCGCCGCGTCGATCCCCTCACCGATGCGCGGCGCGGTGGCGTTCCGCCGCTAACCACCGCCGCCGTCCACCACTCCGCGCAACACGACTGCCGCACTGGCGTATCCGGGACCCGGCGGCGACGGGTAGTCATGCGACCGACGGCTCTGGTCATCGAGGATGTGTGGCTGCTGGCACGCGGCGCGAACGAGCAGCCGAGGGTCGCGGTTCCGGGATGCGCACGCGTGTTCGACGCGGCGGACGCGCCCACCCACTGCCGGGAATACCCATCGCCCGTTCACCGAACAGTTGGATCTTGTTGATTGGTCGGCGGCTTGCCGAAGGGGCGTCACGCGCCGGCGTTCATGTACCGGCAGCCAGGGATGGCCGAGTTCGTCCGGCCGACAGGAAAAATGCCTGCTCAGAACGCGCACCGCGGCATCTGGCCGGGTAGAGCAGTTGGCGGGAAATGTTGCCGGCACCGGCAGCATTCATCGACACGCGGGACCCGGCTGTGCTGAATTGGTATGTCGATCCTGGCGCAGGTTGCCACTAGTCGATCCAGCCGAATTCGGCCCGCCGCATATCGCGCTAGCGGGCTGATGACCCGCGTCTGAGTAGGTGCTTTCGATGATTGATGTGGACTTTTCACGGCGTCTGAGCGCCAGGGCTCTGGCGGCTGTCGGGCTCGATGGCATGTTGGCGTCAAGGTGCTTGCCGCCGGGCAAGCACCTTCCTCGCGGGACCCTGGGCGGTCGATCCGCTGGTCTGTCATCCGTGGTGACGGTCGGCAGGCTTCCTCGCGGGGCGGTGATGACCGTGCTCGCCGAAGTCGACGCTTCTGGGACAGGCCGAGTCATGTACGAGAGGCTCCGCCAGGTGCAGCAGGCCAACGGGCCGGGCACCGACCTACCTGGGTGTTGGGCCGCGCCTGCTTCTACGTCGATTCAGTTGCCGGCGCGACGGGCGCCACGTACGACGCGGCCGTCTACCGCATGGTTCCCGGTGCCACGTTGCGACCGGCGGGACCGCCCCGCCCGGCGGGATGATCGCCGGCGCTTCGCGCCGCGGCGTCTTCCGCCCTGAACGCACTATGCGCCTGGCGGCGCGGCGGCCCCCCTTTTCCGACTATCCCTGCCTGGAGGTTTGTCATGGTCACGTCCTCCCTTCCTGCGGTGCTACCGGGCTCCGGCGTCACCGACTATGCCCGGTACATGCGCACGGATGAGCTGCTGCGTCTGCAGAAGGAGCCGGCGCAGTGGGTTCACCCGGACGAGTTGCTGTTCCAGATCGCGCATCAGAGCACGGAGTTGTGGCTGAAGCTGACTCGTTCTCACCTGTCCCGCGCCCTGGCGCACCTAGGGGCGGGGCAGCCCGCTGCGGCAGAGTTGCTGATCGACCGAGCGGCGGAGGCGCTGCGGCTGATCACCGAGCATCTGCGTATCCTGCGGTCGCTGCCGCCGGCGCACTTCGCGGTCATTCGCAGGACGTTGGGCAACGGGTCAGGATTCGAGTCGCCTGGCTGGCGGCTACTGCGTGCGGCGACTACGGAGTTGGACATCGCCTACAGCCGACTGTTGTCCTCGCATCGAATCACGGTGGTCGATGTGTATCGTGGTCAGCCGTCGGATCCGCTGTACCGGCTCGCCGAGGCGTTGGTCGATCTTGACGAGCGGATCGCGTTGTGGCGCGTCGAGCATTACAGCGTCGCCACCCGCGTCATCGGTCACGGAGTGCGGGGCACGGGTGGCACCCCGGTCGACAGCCTGCCGGCGTTGATCAGCCACCGCAGGTTCCCGACTCTGTGGGAGGCGCGGACGGCGGCGACGCGGGCGTGCTCCTCCGGTACGTGCCCCAGCGAGGAGCGGCGGTGAGCGCGTCGGTCCTGCACGATCCCGTGCCGTCCCTGCATGCGGTACGGCAGCGGTTGGTCACCTCGGTGGCGCAGACGCACCTCGCGGTGTGCAGCATCGCTCCCCGTAGCTCGGATGTGGAGCAGGCGCTGTCGTGGATGATGGAAGACCTGTCCCGGCCCGGCTTCTGGCAGGCGTGCGAACAGCAGGTGGAGCGGGCTCGCGGGATGTTCGCGCGGCTCATCGGCGCCGACGTCGACCAGGTCGCGGTCCTGCCGAACGCCAGTATCGCGGCACACCAGGCAGTGTCGAGGCGGCGGTGGCGGCGACGCCGAGACGTGGTGGCCACGCCGGCGGAGTTCCCGGGCATCGCCCACACCTGGTTGAACCAGCCCGCGGCGCGGGTGCGGTGGACCGGCCCGCCCGGCGGCGGTGTGCGCACCAGTGACTACCTGCCGCACATCACCGCGCGCACGGGCCTGGTGTCGGTGCCGGCCGTGACCTACCGCGACGCGATCGGTCTCGACGTGCCGCGCATCGCCAAGGCCGCCCACGACGTCGGCGCGCAGGTGTTCGTCGACGCCTATCAAGCTGCGGGCGTGATGCCGCTGAACGTCGACGCGCTGCGCTGCGACTACCTCGTTGCCGGCGCCGGCAAGTACTTGTTGGGGTTGCCGGGGTTGGCGTTTCTCTACGCCAGGCACCCGGACGGGCCGATGCCGGCCCTCACCGGTTGGCTCGGCCGCGCCGATCCGCACGCCCTGAACGCTACGGTTCTGGACTCGCCGTCACACGCCCGCCGCTACGAGACGGGCACCCCGTGCGCTGCCGCGGTGTACGCCGCGGTCGCCGGTCTGTCGCTGGTCGGCGACATCGACCTGGAACAGGTACGCCGTCACACTCAGCGGCTGATCGCCACGGCCGCGCGGCGTCTGAGCGGGCTCGGCGAGGTCGTGCGGATCGCGACCCCACCCGAGGCGCAAGGCGCGCACCTTGCGCTGGTCGATCCCCAGGCCGAGGCGCTGGCGGCCTGGCTTGGCGATCGCGGTGTCATCACCGCCCCCCGCGCCGGCGTGTTGCGCCTGGCCGTGCACGCCTACAGCACGGATGAGGACGTCGACGCCGTGTGTGAGGCCATCGCCGCCTACCGGCGCCACCACCACACCAGATCGGGAGGGATCTGATGAACCCCGCACCGCTGCAGGACTGGTTGGCCCGCCGCACACCCGCCGCGCGCCGGTTCCCCTACGACCGGGTCGTCGACGCCTATCAGCATTACGGCAAGCAGTTCGTGCCGCGGGACTGGACGACGCTGCTGCAACGCACGCGGGAGCGGCTGCCGAGCGTGCGCGGTCCCCACCAGCAGCTGACCGACTTCCTGACCGTCGCACTCGACAAGGTCGACCACCGCTTCGACTACCGCACCTACCTGGGCCTGTGCCTACTGCCGATCCCCGACCCCGACAGCGACACCGCCATGGCGGAGAAGTTGCTGGCCCGCCGTGACCGACTCCACGTGCTGCTGCTGGCCGACCTGGCCGCCGTCGAACTGCGGGCCCTCGACAGCGCCGGCACACCGATGAGCCACCTACGCCCGACCCCACCGCTGGTGGGTAAACGCCTACGGCACGCGATGCGCGCCGCGAGTCCCGCCCTGCACCGACTCAGCTTCCCCCTGCGCGACGTCAACGACCCGGTGGCGCTGGCCCGCCGACTGGTCACCATGACCTGTATCGACCGCACCCCGGCAGAGCGACTGATGCTGCGCATCACCCTGCTGCCGGTGTCGACCGTCCACGACGAATGGCTGTTCCTGCGCACCCTGCAAGCCTTCGAGGTGACCCTCGGTCTGCTCGCCGTCGACCTCACCTGCGCCGTCACCGCCGTCGGCGAGAACCGCCTACCCCTGGCCGGCATCCAGCTCACCACCGCGGCGTCACTGCTACAGGAGACCGCGCCCCTATGGTCGATGCTGGCCACGATGCAGCCACAGGCCTTCCAGCGCTTCCGGGCCTACACCGACGGCGCCAGCGCCATCCAGTCCCGCGCCTTCAAGCTGGTCGAATCGCTGTGCCGCACACCCGACCCGCCACGCCTGCACTCGGCGGCATATCTGTCCGTGCCTGACGTGCAAACCCGCATCCGCGACGGGCAGATCAGCCTCGACGACGCGTTGACCGCCATCCGCGCCGACCGGAACATCCTCACCGAGGCCCCCACCCTGCGCGACGGCATGCGCGCCTTCACCGCAGCGCTGCTCCAGTGGCGACGCACCCACTACCGCCTCGCGGTACGGATGCTCGGCACCGAACCCGCCGGAACCGGTGGCACACCCGGCACCCCGTACCTGCTACGCAGCCGCGACACCACCATCTTCGGCGACCACGACCTTCACCACACCACGGCCGACATCCGATGACCACCACAGCACCCGCGTCCCACAACGCCGACGCCCACCAGGAGATAACCCTTCACGCGCGCCAGTTCCTGCGCCAGTGGCACGACGAGTCAGGCACGCCCGGGTTCACCGCACGGTGGCGACAAGTCAGCGCCGAGATCGCCGTCACCGGAACCTGGCAGCCCACCTTCGACGAGCTGACCTACGGGGCGCGGGTCGCCTGGCGCAACGCCGGCCGCTGCATCGGCCGGGCACGCTGGTCGAGCCTCATCATCCGCGACCGCCGCCACACCACCACCCTGCCCGCGCTGCGACAGGAACTCACAGCCCACCTCGACGAGGCCACCAACAACGGACGCGTCCGGTCGGTGCTCACCGTCCTGGCCCCCGCCACCGCAACCGCTCCGGCCCCGCTGCGCATCATCAGCCCGCAACTGGCCCGCTACGCGGCCTGGCACACCGACGGCGGCGTCATCGGCGACCCCGCCAACCTGACCCTGACCGCGCTGACCCGCCACCTCGGCTGGCACGGTCCCACGCACCGCGGCGCCTTCGACCTCCTGCCCTGGATCGTCGCCACCGCCGACCGACGACTCCACCTGCTACACCCCGACCACCGGCGTATCCGCCAGGTGCCAATCCACCACCCCCGTCACCCCTGGCTGGCTGACCTCGCACTGCGCTGGCCCGCCGTACCGGCCATCAGCAACATGAGCCTGCACCTCGGCGGACTACGGTTCCCCGCACCCTTCAGCGGCACCTTCATGATCAGCGAGATCGCCACCCGCAACCTCGCCGACCCCGACCGCTACCACCAACTACCGGCCGTCATCGACGGTCTCGGCCTACCCGACCACGACCGGCTACGCGCCGACAGAGCGCTGCTCACCCTGCACGAAGCGGTGCTGCACAGCTTCAACACCGCCGGCGTGTCCATCACTGACCAGCACCGGGAAAGCTGTGCCCTCGCCCGCTTCAACATGCGTCAGCGGGCCGCCGGCAGAACCGTGGCCAACGACTGGAAATGGCTGAACTCCTACCCCCTCACACCCCAGGGTCCCTCCCCGAGCTGCCACCACGACACCCACGAACCCGCCCCGGCCCTGAGACCAGACCCACACACCCTCGCCCTCGCCGCCGCTCAACTTGCCCGGACCTGAACCCCATCGAGGCAGTGTGGTGCCACCTGAAACGCCGCATCGGCAACCACGCCGTGACCAGCATCGACCATCTCGTCGCGATCATCAAAAACCGACTCAAGAGCATTCAGTACCGCACCGACCTGCTCGACGGCTTCCTCGCTAACGCCGGGCTGACACTCGAACCTGGCACAATCTGATCACTCAAGGCTGTAATGCCACCATATCGGTGCAGCAGACCCGACTCCTGCGGAGAACGCGTCGCTTGACGGGCTCAGGACCGTGTTGCCTGCGGGTCCGGGCATGCGGATCGCGGACCGCTTCGTGTCGCCGCTGAAAGGATGTTTACTGCTGTCTGGTAAGCGCTGACAGTACGACCGGCGTTACCCAGCCCTTCGGGGTAGCCCTGCGATTCACCGGCCGCCCAGGTCGATGCCGCACGTCGTGCCGTCTTTGGCATCGGCGGTAAGGACCACCTTGATGCCGGAGCTCGCTGGGGCATCTGGGAGATACACCGTACGTGCCGTCGAGGACACGGAGGCGTAAGCGGCCCGCCCACCAACTTGTTTGCAGTAGAAGACAAACGGATAGTTCAGGTCTTCTCGATGTGAGACCATGCGCCAGCCCGCCGCTGCCGCCGGTTGGTCGAAGCGCTGCCGTAGTTGGTGTGCGCCGTAGACGACGGGTGTCTGGTACAGCCGGGTAACCTCAACGAAGGCCGGATTCGTCGGACTGCCCCCGTGTCCATTGTCGCAGGTGTAGCTCTTGACGTCCTCCCCGAGGAGTTGGCCGTCGTGTGACGCGACGGCCAGCAGAGGATCAGCCTCATACAGCCGGATCATAGCCGCCTCGTTGCGAGCCGGGTGGCAGGTGAACACCTCATAAACGATCACTATTGCACCGGCGACAAGTGTCACGGCCGTCGCAACACGATAGACGGTCGACCTGTTCAATCTGTTCATGCCAGCCCCTTTGTCCTAGCTTCAGGTGTTGCCGCATGTAGGTTGATGTCGCCCCCGGAACAGTGTCCACTATGCCCGAATGGCGGGTCGTCCAACAGTGCTTTGTCGGGCGCGGGACTGCAATTGATGCGGTTGATCCTTGATCTCGAGAGGTTTCTACCCCGTCCACAGGAAGCCCCAGGGCAATTGCGCGGTCGGGTGGCAGGGCTCTGGGCGGCAGGGCGGTGGTCGCCCGTCAGGGGTGTCGGTCGTTGATCTTCACGCTTGACTGTGATCTATGCGTCCTGGGGAGGTGGATCCTTGTCGTGCCTCCCGTGGTCACGCGCGTGGTGACTACGTGGATGCCTCGACCGGAGAGTTGGTGATCATCGGAGCTGCCCGTGGTGTCGTCTGCGCGACCAGGCCGTGGCGGCACCGGTCATCGGGAGTGCGGCGACAGCTGCCAGGGCTGTGCTCGGCGTCGTGGTCTGCCACAGCGCGGCGCACAGGGCGGCGCCGCAACCTCCGCCGAGGAACATGGCCAGGGCGAGCATGCCGATTGCGCCGCTGCGGTTGTCGGCCGGGGCGTGCGCTGCCGTCTGGGTGGTGAGCAGGGTCTGGGTCACGGCTGATGCGGTGAGGGCGACCGTGCTGGCGGCGATGACCGGCCAGGTCCTCGGGTCCCACGCGGTGTAGCAGAGCGCCGTGGCCAGGAGCAGGCCCGCCGCTGTCAGCATGCCGCTGGGGGATCGGTGGCGGGTGGCGCGGGCGGCTGCCCAGGCCAGCGTGGCGCCGGTGGCGGCGGCGGGCAGGAGGAGCAGCCCGATGTCCATCGTGTCGTGGCCGAGGCGGCTGAGTAGGTGGGGTGCGGCGTAGACGACGGCGAACAGGCCCGCGTACATGCCGGCGCCGGTGGTCGCGGCACGCCAGAACCATCGGGCGGACAGGATCGTGCGGCTCAGTAGCGCGTCGGGGTGCGAGCGTTGACGTAGCGCCAGGCCCGCGATAGCGGTTCCCGTCGTGGCCGCGGTGATGATGATCGTTCGCGGGTCTGCCTGGTGGGCGGTGGTCTGCACGGTCAGGAGCAGTCCGGCGGCGGCGGTGGCGAGTAGGCCGGTGGCGGGCCAGTCGACCGGTGCCCGTCGTGGCGTATGGGTGGTGAGGGGCCAGCAGAGGGGGACCGCGGCCAGTGACAGCGCGGGGAGGGCCAGCGGGGCGCGCCATGACCAGTGTGCCGCCAGCGCGCCGGCGAGCGGGGCGGTGGCGGAGAAACCGGCGAGGCAGGCGCCGAAGGCTGCCAACGCGGTGGGACGGCTGTTGGCGGGTAGCTGCGCGGTGTGGGTGAGGGCGGTGGCGATGACCGCCCCCGAGCCGACGGCCAGCAGGACGCGGCTGGTCACCACGGTGGCGAGGGTAGGAGCGGCGGCGCACATCGCGGCCCCGCAGGTCAGGAGGATCGCGGCGATGACAAGGACGGGGCGGCTGCCTCTGCTGTCGATGAGGCGGCTGGCGGTGACCGCGCCGACGCCCACGCCTGCGGCGTAGGCGGTCAGGGTCCAGGCCAGGGCTGCCGCGCTGGCGTGCAGGTGCCAGGCGGCGTCGGGCAGCGCCACGGCGGCGGCGCTGACCCCGTACACGGCCGGGCCGTACAGCACGCCCAGCCGCCAGCCGGGAGCCGCCACCACGGTGGCGGAGCGGGTCGTGGCCACGGCTGGCAGATGGTTGGTCATCGGATCCTGCCCAGCGCCACCACCGGGTCGCCGTGCGAGCCGTCGCGGATGTCGGGCCGTGGGCCGCGTCCTGTAGTCGAGGGTGGGCCCGTGGTCGGCGGGGCAGGGCGGCATCGAGCGAGCGCGACGACGGCAACCGCGGCGGGGGCCAGGAGAAACGCTGCGCTGAGGGCGGCGACGACGGCGACGGCGAGTGCTGCCACCGCGGCGCAGGCCCGCTGACGGGGTTCGGGGAGTAGGCGTACCGCTGCGGCGAGTCCGACCAGGGTGACGCAGGCGAGCAGCGCGGCGAAGACGCGCATGAGTGTCTCGACCGTGATGGTGTGCGGCGCTGCGGCGGCGACCACGGCGACGGCCGTGGCGGCGGTGGCCTGGACCAGGACGTGGCGTCGGGGCTCTGCGTCGCGGCCGGTCACGGCGAGAACGGCGGGGAGGACGTGGTGGCGGGCCGGTGACATGCCGGCGTGGGCGCCGGCGGCGACGAAGGTGACGCTGGCTGCCACGGTGAACAGCACGGCTGCCATGGCGATGATCGTCGCCGCCCATGTCTGGTTGGCGGGGGCGAGCAGACGCATCAGTGGCACTGTGGTGTCGCCCGCGTCGTCGCCCAGGACCCCGGCCGTGCACACGGCCAGCCCGGTGTAGAGCACGGCGACGACGGTCAGGCTCGCGCGTGCGGCCCGCCGCACCTGGTTGGGGTGGGTGAACTCGGCGGACAGGTTGGCGGTGGCCTCCCAGCCGCAGATCGCCACGAACAACACCGCCACCGCGCTGCCGACGCCGGCGACGCCGTGCGGCGCGAACGGGGTGATCCGGTGCGGGTCCACGTGCGGCCCGGCCACGGTCAGCACCGCGACCAGCATCGCGATCAGCACACCGGTCAACCCCAGTTGCAGCCGCGCCGACAGGCGCAGCCCCACGAGGTTCGCCGCGTACACGACACCGAGCAGCGCCGCGGCCGTCATGCCTGTCACCGCCGCAGACGCACCGAGCGCGGCGGTCGTGTAGCGGGCACCCGCGATGCCGCCGGCGACCACCCCCGTTGGCACCGCGGCGTACAGCCAGCACCCGACCACGGCGGCGGCCCGGGCGCCGAAGGCACGCCGGGTGAACGCGGCGGCGCCACCGGCGTCGGGGTAGCGGGCGCCGAGGGCCGCGAAGTACGTCGCGATCAGCGCGGACACACACAGCAGCGCCGCCCACGCCACCAACGACGCGAGTCCCGCGACGCGCACCGCGATCGCCGGCAGCACCAGGACACCCGGGCCGAGGACGGCGCCGACGCTCAGGGCCACGCCCCGCGCGGTGCCGATCCCGCCGCTCACCGGATCGCCTCCACGCCCGCACCACCGCCCCTGGCGTTGGCCAGGCTGGCCAGGGTGGCAAGGGCGGCGGCGAAGTCGTCGTGCCGGGGCATCCCGGCAGCGGTGAACATCTGCGCCAGTCGAGCCTCGATCTGGCGCCGCGTCATGTCCGCGAGCGCCGTTCCCGCGGCAGTGGGTCGCACCACCACCCGCCGCTGGTCATGCTCGTGCAACTCGCGCAGCACCAGACCCTGATCGGTCAGCGCGGCGAGGGCGCTGGTCAACGTCGACCGCGCGACTCCCGCCAACGACGCGATGTGCGGGGGCTCGATCACTCGACGGGCGCAGACGAGCAGCAGCACGTCGTAAGTCGTCCAGGTCATCCCCGTTTTTTGCAGCACCACGCGTTCCAGGTGTGCGCGCACCGCGTCAGCGGTACGACACAGCTCCGTCACCGGATCGATCCCCGCCGGCCGGGCGACCCGACCCCGCACCGGCACTCGGTACACCTGCCCCGCCGGGCGGCGTGTCGCCGCGCTCACCGCGACCACCTGCCCCGGCGAGGTCGGCGCACGGTCTGCCGATCACGACGCCGGCCACGCTCACCACGCCGGAAAAGGGGCACCGGGGCAGCCGGTGCCCTCCCGCGAACCTGACGGGACTGATCTGCATGCATGTGTGGACCCCACTTTTCGCAGTGATGGGTTGCGGCGTGACCGCTGCCGGCGGGACGCGAGCGCGAGAGCGGTGTTGACGCGCCAGGCACCCCTGGCCGTCGCCGATCGGTCCGCCCGACGTCGCTTCATCTCTGCCCCGACTCCTCGTCTGCGCCCTCCGGCCGGCCGCGGCGCGGCGGTCGACCAGACGGGGCACCGCCGTCGTCGACCGAGTGCAGAAACGCCACGACGTGTTCGAGAGAAGGGACCCGGCGGGGAAGCCCCCACCTCGCCAGCCGGGTCCCGCCCACCGTGCACGCCCTCACGGGGAGGAAGGACGGCATGGTGAGCTGGCGCTCCGGCCCTCCCGTCCCCGCCCGTCGCCTCCTTCGAAGGCGTCGCGGCAGCGGCAGCGTCTCGTGACGCCGACCAGCTCAGGCGGGGCTCCCGCCAAGCCCGGCGGGTGGAGGACACGGGCACCCACGGCGACGACGTGTCCCCCTCTGACAGTCGTCGCCCACGCATCGGGGCACCGGTCGCGTCTGGCGTCCCGATCCGCTACGCTGCAACCAACTTAAGTTCGATGAAGCCGAACCACAGTTGATGAAGCGATACCGAGAGCTAAGCACGGACCCACGTCATCGTCAACCACAGTTCGTCAACCTTGAAGCAGAGTTGGGGGGTCTTGTGAGCGAATCGCCTGCTGAGACGGCAGAAGACGTCACCTCACGACTGATCCAAACCCGTCTCCGCGAGCTGTTCGAAGCCCGCGACGAAGACCGACCGCCCTACACCGAAGCCGAAGTCTCCCGCGCCCTGACCGCCCGGGGGCACAAGATCACCACCGAAGGCATCCGCAACCTCCTACGATCCGCCCGCATCAACCCCAAAGCCACGACCCTGCGCGCACTCGCCGAGTTCTTCAACGTGCCCGCCGGCTACCTACTCGGCGACGACGAACCCGAAACGACCAGCCGACAGGCAAGGGTGATGGCCAGATCCTTCGACGAACTGACCCCTAGGACGAGGAAGAGCCTCGCGCGAGTCATCCACGAGTTCCTGCAAGTCGAGAAGACCGCGCGGGACAGCGCAAGCGACCCCGCGCCGCCAGACCTGCAGAACTAACGAGCCGCCCCCTACCGAGTTGACCAGCGATAATGGCGAGCGCCTTGGTGTTGTCGTCCATGAGTCCGCAGCTCACTGGCAGGAAGGGGGCGATGCCCCCAGGCGGGGGCAGGCCTGACATGCGGGTTGCGCGAACTCCCGCCGGCAGACGCGGGTCGAGAGTGGGTCGGCGGTCCACTCGCGCCCCCGATCGTGTAGTGGCTCTCGATCGGGGTGCTGCGCCGGAATGCCTGACCGGCGCGGACCGCCGCTGGCTGGTGGTGGACGGGCTGACCGCCTTCGACTACATGCCCGCAGGCGTGTGGATCACTCCAACCGATGTGGACGAGGCGGTGTTTCGTAGGGCTCGGAGCCATTGGTTGATGGCGGTGATGGTGAGGGTGGCTTCGTAGCGCACGGCGAGTGCGTCGTACCTGGTGGCCATGGCGCGGTGTGGTTTCAGCTGGTTGATGCGGCACTCCACGGCGTGACGTAGGCGGTAGACGTGGGTCGAAGGCGGGCGGTCGTCCGCCTTTGGACCCTTTGGCTTTGCGGTGTGCGTCCTGGTCCGCCTTGCTCGGGATGCACGCGCGGATGCCCGGGATCGCAGGTGGGCTCGTTTGGCCTTGAACGTGTACGCCTTGTCTGTCGGCCAGCACTGTGTCGGCGCGGGTCCGTGGCCGGCCGCCACCGGCTCGGGTGACGCGGATCTTGGCCAGCACGGGGATGGACTGTGGGCTGTCGCCGCGCTGTCCGGCGGTCACTACCAGGGCCATCAGGTTACGGCCTTGCTCGCAGGCCAGATGGGTCTTGACCCCCCGATGTAGTACGTCGGAACACCCCCACGTGCGTGGGGAGGACCGCGCCAATGACGCCCTCGTCCCGTCGTTCATCGGAACACCCCACGTGCGTGGGGAGGACGTCGCCGTGTGCGCCGTGCTGGCGGCCCTGGCCGGAACACCCCCACGTGCGTGGGGAGGACCCCTGCTCCTTACGGAGCTGCTCGACCAGCGCCGGAACACCCCCACGTGCGTGGGGAGGACTTAGCGTCGCCTTCCGGCGCGCGCCAGGATCGCGGAACATCCCCACGTGCGTGGGGAGGACGCGTTCGACCCGCGCACCCTGCTCGGCGCGATCGGAACACCCCCACGTGCGTGGGGAGGACCGCTCAGAGCGGTCGGCGAGGTCGGCTAGGTACGGAACACCCCCACGTGCGTGGGGAGGACTCGTAGTCCAGGTCAGCGCGGCGGCACGCCCACGGAACACCCCCACGTGCGTGGGGAGGACGCCGGCGGGTTCGGTGTCGCCCTCGGCACCGGCGGAACACCCCCACGTGCGTGGGGGAGGACGGCCGCCGATCTCCAGGCCCTTCGCGCCGGCCGGAACACCCCCATGTGCGTGGGGAGGACTGCCGCTGCGATCCCACTCGGCAGAGTAGTTGTGGAACACCCCCACGTGCGTGGGGAGGACGACTGGTGGCGAGCCGACCGGCCCTCCCAGGGCGGAACACCCCCACGTGCGTGGGGAGGACCGTAGGAAAAGTTATAGAGAACCCTTCCAACCCGGAACACCCCCACGTGCGTGGGGAGGACGCCGCTTCCAGGGGGGTGGCCGTCGCCTTCGACGGAACACCCCCACGTGCGTGGGGAGGACGTGACACCGGGGTCCGCTGGCCGGGCCGGCTTCGGAACACCCCCACGTGCGTGGAAAGGACACCCAGCGTCCGTCGCGGGAGACGGCCGCGTGCGGAACACCCCCACGTGCGTGGGGAGGACCGAGGCGCGACCAGCCGGAGGCCGGTCTCATCCGGAACACCCCCACGTGCGTGGGGAGGACCCACCGCCTCCACCTGGTAGGCAGAGTCCGTCCGGAACACCCCCACGTGCGTGGGGAGGACCCCACCGCCAGGTCGAGCGGGAATGCGCTTGCCGGAACACCCCCACGTGCGTGGGGAGGACACCGCGTTGCGCAACGCCTGGGCGGCGGCCCACGGAACACCCCCACGTGCGTGGGGAGGACACCGCACCCAGTGGGGCGAGCGCCACCAGCAGCGGAACACCCCCACGTGCGTGGGGAGGACACTGCCGGAGATGTGATCTCCGGGGTCACCGACGGAACACCCCCACGTGCGTGGGGAGGACTGCTGTACTGAAAGAGTCATCAGGTCCGATGTCGGAACACCCCCACGTGCGTGGGGAGGACGGTGACGCCGGCGTGCAGGGGCACGGTGGGTCCGGAACACCCCCACGTGCGTGGGGAGGACGGTGACGCCGGCGTGCAGGGGCACGGTGGGTCCGGAACACCCCCACGTGCGTGGGGAGGACCGCTGGCGCTCGACGCTGTCATCCCTGGCCGGCGGAACACCCCCACGTGCGTGGGGAGGACGTCAGTCCGCACGCCGCCCTGACGGGCAACGACGGAACACCCCCACGTGCGTGGGGAGGACGAGGAGATCCCGTCGAGCTGGGCGGCTAATGGCGGAACACCCCCACGTGCGTGGGGAGGACGCCAGCGCGATCACGGCCATGATCGCGATCTGCGGAACACCCCCACGTGCGTGGGGAGGACACCGCCACGTACACCAGGACGTACGGCGGCGGCGGAACACCCCCACGTGCGTGGGGAGGACGTGAGCTTGGGCTCGCGGTGGCCCTGTTCCAGCGGAACACCCCCACGTGCGTGGGGAGGACTCGGTGTGCGTAGCGGTCATGATCTTCTGCGCCGGAACACCCCCACGTGCGTGGGGAGGACCACCACGGCCCCAGGGTGTCCTGGTAGAGCTGCGGAACACCCCCACGTGCGTGGGGAGGACGCCACCGGCTCCGGCTCCGGCTCCGGGGCTGGCGGAACACCCCCACGTGCGTGGGGAGGACTGATCAGGCCCGAATCCGAAGTGGATCTAACCCGGAACACCCCCACGTGCGTGGGGAGGACGCGTTGCTGGTGGAGTCGAGCATCTCCGCCGCCGGAACACCCCCACGTGCGTGGGGAGGACCGTCGGCGTTCCACTCGCGAGGGTGCTGGCAGCGGAACACCCCCACGTGCGTGGGGAGGACAACGGGAACCCGTCGATCATCTCCAGGAGCAGCGGAACACCCCCACGTGCGTGGGGAGGACCAGGGAGCGTGAGCTGGCGCTGTGGCAGTGGGCGGAACACCCCCACGTGCGTGGGGAGGACTTGTCCTCCGGCTGCCGTGCGATCCCGACGAGCGGAACACCCCCACGTGCGTGGGGAGGACGCCTCCAGGTCACCGACCTGCCGGGCGTTGCCCGGAACACCCCCACGTGCGTGGGGAGGACGCAGCAGCGGATCGAGGCCCTGCGAGACGAGCGGAACACCCCCACGTGCGTGGGGAGGACCACTGCGCCCGAGCGCCCAGCGCGGCCCACGACGGAACACCCCCACGTGCGTGGGGAGGACTCGTTGTGGGTCTGAATGAGGTCCTGAATGAACGGAACACCCCCACGTGCGTGGGGAGGACTGCGTGTCGGCGGTCAGGCCCGACACGGTCAGCGGAACACCCCCACGTGCGTGGGGAGGACGCGGCCGGCGGGGACGGTGGGGTGGTCATCGGCGGAACACCCCCACGTGCGTGGGGAGGACGCCGGCCTGCCGCGCCGTTGGTTCGGTCCGGCCGGAACACCCCCACGTGCGTGGGGAGGACTGGAACGGGCGCACGACACGACACCACAGCGGCGGAACACCCCCACGTGCGTGGGGAGGACCCACCTACGCCAACTGCCGCCGCAACGGATGGCGGAACACCCCCACGTGCGTGGGGAGGACCTCACCCCGGCGGGTGGATCCTGGTCGGACGACGGAACACCCCCACGTGCGTGGGGAGGACTCCGCATCAGCGCGGGCATCCAGTGCGGCAGCCGGAACACCCCCACGTGCGTGGGGAGGACTGCGAGGCGAAATCCCACGGGTGACTGTGCGGCGGAACACCCCCACGTGCGTGGGGAGGACGATCGCGCCCCACTCCCCGGAGCTGGCGATGCCGGAACACCCCCACGTGCGTGGGGAGGACTAGACCACGAGCAGCACGCCGAGGCTGGCGAGCGGAACACCCCCACGTGCGTGGGGAGGACGGACAGGAGGATCAGCAGGGCTGGCCGGTCGCCGGAACACCCCCACGTGCGTGGGGAGGACTTGGCCTGCCCGTTGGCGCTGACCTTGACGGCCGGAACACCCCCACGTGCGTGGGGAGGACCTGATGGTCGGCCTGGCCGTGTGGACAGGCGACGGAACACCCCCACGTGCGTGGGGAGGACAACACCGGGGCCGCTCGGGCGGCGGTCGACTCCGGAACACCCCCACGTGCGTGGGGAGGACTACTGGCGACTCCAGATCGAGTCGACCGGCGTCGGAACACCCCCACGTGCGTGGGGAGGACCGCAACCGGTACCAGTGTCGCCATCGGGGCTGCGGAACACCCCCACGTGCGTGGGGAGGACCGCCGGGGCCCGTCCACCTCCGGATCGTTCGGCGGAACACCCCCACGTGCGTGGGGAGGACGGTGGCCTGCCGCTCCACCGACAGGGTGCCCGCGGAACACCCCCACGTGCGTGGGGAGGACCCGAACGGGGGCGACGTCTCGACCCGGCTCGGCGGAACACCCCCACGTGCGTGGGGAGGACGTCAAACCGCCGTCGGAGCGGGCCATCGAGGACGGAACACCCCCACGTGCGTGGGGAGGACTCCTCACCGTCGGCGGTGCGGGCACGCCGGAACGGAACACCCCCACGTGCGTGGGGAGGACCGGATCATCGCCGTGGTGGAGAACCCGAGATCCGGAACACCCCCACGTGCGTGGGGAGGACAACGTCTCAACCACGGCCCCGGCGGGCAGATCCGGAACACCCCCACGTGCGTGGGGAGGACTCGCCGCTGGCCGCGCAGACCATCTCGGGCAGCGGAACACCCCCACGTGCGTGGGGAGGACACTTCGCGACCTGCGGGTTTATCGGGCCTGGGTGCAGTTTTTGGTGGGTCGGCTTGGAGTGTCGTATGGCTGTGGTTGCATGCGGTTGCCGTTGTTGTCGGGGGTGTGGTGGGGGGCATCGAGGTGAGTGTCGATCAGATGTGGATCGATGCCGGGCTTTGGGGGAAGTCTAAGGGTCTTCCGATGCCGTATCCGCTGCTGTGGCACTTGATGGATACGGCTGCGGTTGCTGGTGTCTTGTGGAGTCGGTACCTGGCTCCAAACCAGCGCAGGATCATCGCGGAGGGTCTGGCCGTCGATGAGGGGCATGCCAGGTCGTTGATCATGTTCTGGGCCGGGTTGCATGATGTCGGTAAGGCGAGTCCCAGTTTCCAGAAGCAGGACGAGCGCGCGTTCGCCGCGCTACGCCGTGGTGGCTCATATGAGGATGTGTCTGGCGACTGCTGGTTGGGGCATGACATCGCTGGTCAGTTGGCGCTGCCGGAGCTTCTCGGCGCTTTCGGGTACCCGCAGTTGGGTCGGCGGGCCAGTAGTCGTGTGGCGTATCGGGTGGCGCAGATCGCCGGTGGTCACCATGGGCGTTTCCAGCAGAGCAGCGGCCCTCACGGCGGTCGTCTGCAACTGGGTGGGGGAGCCTGGGCCAGGCAGCGTGAGGCCCTGGTGGGGGTGGTCTATGGCGCGGTGGGTTCACCGCAGCCACCTGCGGCGGTGGATGCTGCGGCATGTGTCCTGGTCACGGGGTTGGTGATTTTGGCGGACTGGTTGGCCAGCCAGGAGCACTTCCTGCGTGAGCAGCTGTCGCGTGTGCCGCGGTCGATGACGGTGGAGTCTGCCGCGGCATATCTGTCGGCCTTGGCAGGACCGGCTACGGCTCTGGTCGACGAGGCGGGGCTGGTGGCACCGTCGTACCGTGCGGCTGGCTTCGAGGACTTGTTTCCGCATCCTCCGAACGCGCTGCAACGGTCGCTTATCGACGAGTTGTTGCCGGTGGTGAATGGTCCGGGGCTGTTGGTCGTGACGGCGGCGACGGGGGATGGTAAGACCGAAGCTGGGCTGGTGACGGCTCGCAGGTTGGCCGAGGTCTGCGGGGCGAGTGGCTTCTTCTTCGCTTTGCCGACGATGGCGACTTCCGACGAGATGTATCGCCGGGTCCGGAAGTTCGCTGTCAAGCTCGCCGACGGACCGGCTCCGGTGACGCTGTTGCACAGCATGTCGTGGCTGAACGCCGAGTATGAAGCACGAGCAGTTGCGGGGGTGGGGGAGCACGTCGGGGTGTTGTCGGACGACCCGGCCCGGGATGTGGTGGCTCCGGATTGGTTGCGTGGCCGTAAGCGTGGGCTGTTGGCTCCGATGGCGGTGGGTACGGTCGACCAGGCGCTGTTGGCGGCCCTGACCACGAAGCACAACGCGTTGCGGTTGCTCGGCCTGTCCGGGAAGGTGTTCATCGTCGATGAGGCGCACGCCTATGACGAGTACATGACTGCTCTGCTGCGGCGGCTGATGAGCTGGCTGGGCCGGTACGGATGTCCCGTCGTGTTGCTGTCGGCGACGTTGCCGTCGTCGCAGGCGTCGGCTCTCGTGCAGGCCTATCAGGAGGGTGCTGGGGCGGAGCCGACCCAGGTGTCGGTGCCGTATCCGGGTTGGATGTTCGTGCCGGCTATGGACAGGGGTGCGGTCACGATCTCACCTGCTTCGCGCGAGCGGGTCGTGGCGGGCAGGAGGATGCGGTTTCAGCTCGACGTGCGTCCGGTCCGTCACCTGTCGGGACCGGAAGTCGACCCGATGGACCGCCGGGCCGTTGTGCGGCAGGTGTTGGCGCCGGTAGTGCAGGGTGGTGGCTGCGCCGCGGTGGTGTGCAATACGGTCAACGATGCCCAGCAGACCTATCGCCTCGTTCGTGACTGGGCGCCGGCCGGGGTGGACGTTCTGTTACTGCATTCCCGGTTCCCGGCGCGTCGCCGGGAGGAGATCACCGCCGAGATCACTGGCCGGCTGGGCAGGGACGGTGACCGGTCGGTTCCGGTGATCGTGGTCGCGACCCAGGTGATCGAACAGTCGCTCGATCTGGATCTTGACTTGTTGGTGACGGATCTTGCACCGATGGCGCAGCTGTTGCAGCGGGCGGGCCGGTGTCAGCGTCACCGTCGGACGAGGCCGTCGTGGGCTGAGCGGCCGCGGGTGGTGGTACTCGACCCGAGGGGCGGCACGTCCGGAGATGAGCACGTCCGTCCACCAGCGTGGGGGGACGTGTATGCCCGCTACCTGCTGCGGGCAACGCACCTTCGCCTGGCGGGAATCGACAGCATCGCCGTGCCGCAGTCCGTGCAGGAGCATGTGGAGGCGGTCTATGTGCCGGGATTGATCAGCGACGACCCGGTGTTGGGCGCGGAGTATGACGAGTACCGGGCTCAGGGGATGGCGGTGCGGGGAGCGGCCGAGCTTGGCGTCATTCCTGACCCGGCGGAGGTGGCCGACCTGGCGGTGTTGAGCCACAACGACACCCCGGAGTGGCTGGCGACCACGCGCTTGGGAGCAGACTCCGACCGTGTCCTGTGCTGTTACCTCGACGCCGACGGTCAGCAGTGGTTGGACCCGAACCGGCGCACGCCGCTGCCGCAGCGTGGCTCCGGCGCTGGCGGTCGGTTCCGGCAGAGCGAGGTACGGGCGATCCTGCAAGAGACGCTCCCGGTACGTGCGGGCCTCTTGAAGGGATATGACCCGCCCCGGGACTTGCCGGCGAGTTGGGGTGACAACAGTTGGCTCAAGGATCTACGACCACTGTGGTTGCCCCTCCAAGCGGCCGGCCCGGAACCCGCCGTGTGGGGTGGCAGGATGGCCCGCCTCGACCACGAGCTCGGTCTTGAGGTGCTGTCGACTGGGGGAGCGTCGTAGCTCCGCTTCGGTCATCCATCCGACACGAGGCTGTGCGTCGAGCTGTTGGTTCGGCAGCCTCAGGCCGGCCTGTTCTCAGGGAGTGTCATCTGATGACGAAATCGTTCGATCTGGTTGATCGGCCGTGGATACCGGTGGTGGCCGGAGGTGAGTCTGTGCTGGTCGGGCTCCGAGAGTTGTTCGTACGGGCGGCGGAGTTCGATGATCTGGTGCTGCCGGTGCCGCCGGCGGCGTCGGGGTTGTGGCGGATCCTGTACGCGATCGCTGCTCGGGTGACCGGGCTGGATGCTGTGGGTGGGCCGCGGTGGCGGGAGCGCCAGGAGCAGGTGCTGGATCGTAGGGCGTTCGTTGCGGCTGATGTGGACGCCTATTTCGCGAGGTACCAGGGGCGGTTTGACCTGTTCGATCCCGTCCGTCCGTGGATGCAGGATCCTCGGCTGGCTGTGGAGTGTCCCAAGTCGTCGGGGGTGAACAAACTGGTGTTCGACCGGCCGGCCGGCAACACGCAGGTGTGGTTCGGTCACCACACGGATGCTGGTGCGGTGGCTGTGGCGGCCGGTGAGGCGGCCTGGTACTTGATTGCGCAGTTGTACTACGGCGCGTCGGGTCGGTGTAGCAGCCGTGAGGTGGGCGGACAGAAGTTCGCCAACAGCAACGCCGGCCCGTTGCGGGGCGCCATGTCATACCACCCGCTCGGGGAGAACCTGTTCGAGTCGCTGGTCGTGGGCGTTGCGCCGCGGTCGTCGGGGCAGGACGAGGGGCCCGACCTGTGTCCCTGGGAGCGTGATGAGCTGCCGGATCCGCTCGGTGTGCCGTGGTCGGCGTCGTGGCCGTGCGGTGCATTGACGGGCCGGGCCCGGCATGCGGTGCTGCTGGTTCCCGACGCTACGGGTAAAGCCGTGACCGACGCCTACGTCACGTGGGCGTGGCGGCTTCCCAGCCCGGAGCAGGTCGACCCGTACGTGGTGCGTCGGCAGAACAAGGAGGGCGGCTGGTACCAGCTTCCGGCCGACGGCTCCCGGGCGCTGTGGCGTGACGTCGACGCCCTGTTGGGCGGCAACACGGAGGTCACGACCCACCGTCCGCACATCATGATCGCTGCGGCCGACCTCGGTTTGGGTGGTCGGGTGCGGGCGTACGGGTTCGACCAGGACGGGCAGGCCAAGGACCGGCAGTGGTTCACCGCGGTGACCCCACCGGTGCTGGGTTGGCTGCGGGAACGCGATCCGGTGACGGCGAACGGGGTGGCCATGCTGACCCGGTCGGCCGAGAGGATCGGTCGACGGATGGGTACGGCGTTGCGGCAGGCGTGGCGGGACGTGGCCAATGTCAAGGACCGGGATGGTCCGTGGGCGCGGGCGGGCGAGGCGTACTACTGGGCGCGGGCGGAGGCGATGTTCTGGGAGTGCGTCCGGGAGGGCCGGTTCACCGAGGGTGGCCGGGCCTTCGCTCGGCTCGGGCATGAGGCTATCGACTATGCCGCGGACGGGGAGGCCAGCCCACCTCGGATGGTTCGGGCCGTGCAGACAGCGCACCGGCTGCTGTCCGCTCCCACTCCGGCGAAGAAGGGATCTACCCCGTGACGTCTGCGGATATCGCACAGAGGCATTCCGACTGGTTCGTCGGGCGGGTCGCGGAGCAGTGTCGGCGTGATCGCGGCCGGCGGGCGGCTCTGCGTCGCGGCCTGCGTCGTCCTCCTGAGCAGGCGTACACGATGCATGCCGTCGTGGCGCCACTGCTCCCGGCTGAGGTGTCCAGGGATCGTGAGTACGCCTATTACGCCGTGGCGGCGATGATCGCGGCGGCCACCCGTGACCGGCCGGACGCCGGTACGAGCGGGGAGGTGCCTGAGGAGGGGGCCGTCGAGGAAGCGACCGTGCCGGGCGCCGACGGTGAGCCGACCATCCGGCCCAACCTGGGGGCATCCCTGGCCTGGGCGGTGTGCCGACCGGGCAAGGGCCGCCGGGCGATGAACCGGGCAACCGCCGAGAAGCGGCTTCACCTGCTGGTCCGGCAGGGCCACCCGGGCGTGTACCAGCAACTTGCAGGGGTCGTGCGGCATCTGGGCGTGGTCGAGGTCCCGGTGAGCTGGGGACAACTCCTCGACGATCTCTGCCAGTGGCGGTACCGCCGCGACCGGGTCGCCAAACAGTGGCTCCAGTCGTACTACCGCATCCTGCACGACGCCGACCGCCGTGCCGAGAAGCACCACCAGAGCCTGGAGGAATCAGCATGACCGCCCGTTACGTCGAGATCCACCTGCTGCAGACGATCCCGTACGCCAACCTCAACCGCGACGACCTGGGCTCACCCAAATCGGTACGTTTCGGTTACGCCGACCGTACCCGGGTGTCCAGCCAGTGCTGGAAACGCGCCGTGCGGCAGGAGGTCGAAACCTCCACCGGCGACACGGCCAAGCGCACCCGACGGCTGCCCCAGGCCATCCAGGGCCGCCTGGTCAAGCAAGGCTGGGAGCCTGAGCTGGCGACCTACGCGGCAGCGCAGGTCATGGCCACGCTCGCCACGATCGCGGTCAAGGCCGACGGCTTCAAGGTCGACAAGGAGACCGGCGAGGCGCAGGTGCTGTTCTACCTGCCCGAGCGGGCCTTCGACGAACTGGCCGACATCTGCGTTCAGCAGCGCGAGCGGCTCACCGGTCTGCAGTCGGGAACGGTCAAGCTCAAGAAGGGCGAGGCGCCCCTGCCCGCCGACGGCGTCCGCGAGGCGATGGGTCGACGCAACGACGTGATCAACCTGTTCGGGCGGATGCTGGCCGAGTTGCCCGGCACCAACGTCGACGGCGCGGTCCAGGTCGCCCACGCCTTCACCACCCACGCCACCGACCCGCAGGTCGACTTCTTCACCGCCGTGGACGACCTCAAAGCCGACGCCGACCAGACCGGCAGCGGACACATGAACAGCGCCGAGTTCAGCACCGGCACGTTCTACCGGTACGCCAGCGTCAACCTCGACGACCTCACCAACAACCTCGGCGACCACACCACAGCGGTCGAGCTCACCACGGCGTTCCTGTCGGCGTTCATCACCGCCATGCCGCAGGCCAAGAAAAACTCCACCGCACCCTTCACCGTTCCCGACCTGGCCTACATCACGGTCCGGGCCGACCGGCCGGTCTCCCTGGCCAGCGCCTTCGAAACCCCGGTACGCGCGCCCCTGGACAGCGGCTACGCCGAACCGTCGCGCCAGCGGCTCGCCGACTACGCCGGACGGATCCACCGACTCCTCGGCGACCAGGGCCTCATCTTCCACGGGCACGCCACGATCGACGACAAGGGCCTGGAGGAACTCGGCGACGCCCGCCAGAGCTTCGACAGCCTGATCGCCGCCGCCGTCGAACACGCGAGGACGCGGTGACCGGTCTGCTGCTGCGGCTGGCCGGGCCGATGCAATCCTGGGGGGACCACAGCACCTTCAGCGTCCGGGACACCACCAAAGTCCCGACCCGGTCGGCGATGATCGGCCTCATCGCCGCAGCCCTGGGACGACGCCGCGGCGAGTCCCTCCACGACTTCACGGCGATGGGCTTCACGGTCCGCGTCGACCGGCCCGGCACGCTCATGTACGACTTCCACACCGTCGGCGGCGGCCTCCCCGCCGACCGGACCGTGCCGACCGCCGAAGGTAAACGACGGCCATCCGGTGCCGCGACGATCGTCTCGCGCCGGTTCTACCTGGCAGATGCGGTGTTCACCGTGGCAGTCACCGGACCCGACGACCTCATCGAGCGAGCACACAAGGCGCTGACGACACCCGTCTGGGCCCCCTACCTCGGACGCCGCTCCTGCCCCGTCGAGCACCCCTTCGTGCTGACCGGCCCGACCAGCGACGCGGTCGACCACCTGGACCACCTCCCGCTGCACCGGCGTCGCCCCGCTGGCGACGACGCCACGGTCACGGTCGACTTCGTGACCGAGGCACCGAGCAGCGACGGCGCCGCACACCGGATGACCCTCAACGACGTACCCGTGGACCTGCACCCGAACCGGCGGCGCTACCTCCCCCGCCAGGTCCACGTCACCCCCCGCACCCTGCCGGCCGACCTCTGCGCCGGCACCGGAATCGACTACCTGGACGCCCTCGACGCTTATCTGCAAGGAGCCGGAACGTGACCGCCTGGCTGACCCGGATCGCACCCGACCTCCGACACCCGGCGGCACGACGCGACCTACGCGACATCACCGCCATACACCGCCGCGTGATGTCGCTGCTCCCCGACGACCTGGGCGATCAACCACGCCACCAGGCAGGTGTGCTCTTCCGGCTCGACCACACCACCACCGGCCCGGCACTACTGATCCAGACCACCATGCCACCCGACCCCAGCCGGCTGCCCGACGGCTACGGAAACGTCCAGACCCGCGACATCCTCCCGCTCCTCAAAGCCCTGACCAGCGGGATGGCCGTGCACTACCGGATCGCCGCCAACGCCTCCAAACGCGCCTGGAAAGGCGACAACGCCGGCAAGGTCGTCGCACTGTCCGGCCAGCACGCCGAACAGTGGTGGCAGCGCAAGGCCGACGCCAACGGCCTGCACCTACGCCACCTGCACGCCCAGCCACAACCCGCCGCGATCGGCCGCGCGACCCCCGTACGCCACGCCATCACCCTCTTCGAAGGCCAAGCGGTGATCGCCGACCCCGACCAGACACGCGCGGCCATCCTGTCCGGAATCGGCCGCGGACGCTCCTTCGGCTGCGGACTGCTCAGCCTCGCCCCGACTCGATGACACCCAACGCACGACGGCGACTCGCCGCCCCGACCCTGGCCATGCTGCCCCGCGTCGCGGACTCCCTCAGCTTCCTGTACGCCGACATCGTCCGCATCGTCCAAGACGACACCGGAGTCCTCGCCCAGGTCGACACCCCCAAAGGCACCGAACGCGTCTACCTGCCCACCGCCGCCATCAGCTGCCTCCTCCTCGGCCCCGGCACCTCGATCACCCACCGCGCCATGTCCACCCTCGCCCGACACGGCACCACCATCGTCTGCGTCGGCTCCGGCGCCGTACGCTGCTACGCCGGCATCACCCCCACCTCCCTGACCACCACCTGGCTGGAAAAGCAGGTCCGCTGCTGGGCCGACGACGACAAGCGGCTACAGGTAGCTATACGCATGTACGAACGTCGGTTCGGCGAGTCCGTCCCCGAGGGCACCACCCTGGCACAGCTCCGCGGCATGGAAGGCCAGCGGATGAAAACCCTCTACCGACTCCTGGCACACAAGTACCGCACCGGCAAATTCCGCCGCAACTACGACCCCGACGCCTGGGACACCCAGGACCCCGTCAACCTGGCCCTGTCATCAGCCAGCGCCTGCCTGTACGGAGTGGTCCACGCGGTGATCCTGGCCCTGGGCTGCTCACCAGCGCTCGGCTTCGTCCACAGCGGCACACAACACGCCTTCGTCTACGACGTCGCGGACCTCTACAAGGCGAAAGTCACGGCCCCGCTCGCCTTCTCCATGAGCACCTCCGCACAACCCGAACGCGACGTCCGACGCAAACTCCGCGAAGAGTTCCGCCTGCTGAAACTGATGCCCGCCATCGTCACCGACATCCAACACCTGCTCGACCCCGACAGCACACCCCGCCAGAGGCAACCCACAGCCGAGATCACCTCCCTGTGGGACCCCGACACCGGCGCCATGCCATCCGGGGTCAACTACGGCTCAGACTCCTGGGACTGAACCATGGCCTCAATGGTCGTCCTCGCCACCACCGCCGTACCCGACCACCTACGAGGCGCACTCAGCCGCTGGATGATCGAAGTCACCCCCGGCATGTTCGTCGGCACCCTCTCAGCCAAAGTCCGCGACGAACTCTGGAACGCCGCGAGCGCCGTCGTCGGCGACGGCGCCGCCGTCCTCATCCACCCCGACGACACCGAGCAAGGCTTCACCCTACGCACCGCAGGACAACGTCGACGCCGCCCAACCGACTTCGACGGCCTCACCCTCGTAGCCATGAGCCCACTCGAGGCCCAACCACCCGACACCGCCACCGCTGAGAGAATCTGGCCAGACGGCTGGTAAAACCGCAGGTCGCGAAGTGTCCTCCCCACGCACGTGGGGGTGTTCCGATCGTGCGAGGCAGCCGCGGGGCGGAGCGCGCGTCCTCCCCACGCACGTGGGGGTGTTCCGGGGAACGGCTTGAAGATGTCCATCTTTATGCCGTCCTCCCCACGCACGTGGGGGTGTTCCGACGGAGGAGTCCGTCCGTCCGGTCGCTCTGCCGTCCTCCCCACGCACGTGGGGGTGTTCCGTCGATCAGCGCCCAGGTGTTGGCGCTGACCGAGTCCTCCCCACGCACGTGGGGGTGTTCCGGCGCTGCAGATGGCTCAGGACCGGGTCAATGAGTCCTCCCCACGCACGTGGGGGTGTTCCGTGGATGTCGCCGGGCGGCAGCGGGAGCGGCTCGTCCTCCCCACGCACGTGGGGGTGTTCCGTCCACGGAGCGGCCCTCCGGGATCGACTGGACGTCCTCCCCACGCACGTGGGGGTGTTCCGGCATCGACAAGCGGCACGTCGTCCAGCTCATCGTCCTCCCCACGCACGTGGGGGTGTTCCGATCCTCGGCACATCGGGGCTGGGCAAGAAAGCGTCCTCCCCACGCACGTGGGGGTGTTCCGACGGGGGGAGCAGCTTGCGGGCACCGGTCGACGTCCTCCCCACGCACGTGGGGGTGTTCCGGAACTCGCCGCCGCGATCATCGCCGCCCGGCAGTCCTCCCCACGCACGTGGGGATGTTCCGGCCGCCTACGTGGCCCTCAACAGCGTCGACCGGTCCTCCCCACGCACGTGGGGGTGTTCCGTCGCCCGGGCGGCGGCCGGCGTCGTGGCCGAAGTCCTCCCCACGCACGTGGGGGTGTTCCGTGCCGCGCCCGGCTCGACTGGGTGCCCGACCCGTCCTCCCCACGCACGTGGGGGTGTTCCGTCCCGCAGCGCCGCCAACGCCGGCTTGATGTAGTCCTCCCCACGCACGTGGGGGTGTTCCGTGCATGTTGCGCTCCACGCTGTTTCGGGCAGCGTCCTCCCCACGCACGTGGGGGTGTTCCGGCGTCGGCCCACAACGCCGTGCCGTCGGAGAGGTCCTCCTCACGCACGTGGGGGTGTTCCGCTGCTCGGGGAGTGAGGGGAGACATGGTGGACGTCCTCCCCACGCACGTGGGGGTGTTCCGCAGATTTACGAGTCGCGCGGTGACTACACGAAGTCCTCCCCACGCACGTGGGGGGGTGTTCCGGAGTTGGCCGAGTACGCGGCCGAGATGGCGGAGTCCTCCCCACGCACGTGGGGGTGTTCCGTGGGAGCGCCAGGCCGACCCGGACGGGCTGCTGTCCTCCCCACGCACGTGGGGGTGTTCCGGTGGAAGTGGTCCGCTTCCGCCGCGACGAGAAGTCCTCCCCACGCACGTGGGGGTGTTCCGTAGTGCGACCCGAGGTTGAGCATCATGCCGGCGTCCTCCCCACGCACGTGGGGGCGTTCCGGACTGGGACGCGGCTTGGCGTACGTGGATGCGGTCCTCCCCACGCAACTGGGGTGTTACGGCGGGCGGTAAGAAAGCGGGCGGCCGGCGGCGGTCCTCCCCACGCACGTGGGGGTGTTCCGCAGACCGATTTCATGTCGCTCGGGCGTCGGCGCGGGGTGAGGGGCCGCCGATAGATTCCGGTTGATCTTGATGATGTGGTCGCCGTGTGGTCTCCAGCGGAAATCACCCCGGGTCAATCCGTGCCACTCCAGGTCATCCGGAGCTAACGATCATGGTCGCAGATCCGTCCGGGTGTGATCCGCGTGTGGTCGACGGTCGGGGTGCTTCGCCGGGTCAACGCACGTCAACCTGGGTCACTCCCTGCCAACGCGGCTGGACCCGCAGGTCGCTACACTGGCCACTCGCGCCCTCGTAGCTCAGGGGATAGAGCATCGGTTTCCTAAACCGTATGCCGGGTTGGTCGGTCCGGCTGCCACCACGCCGCCGATCGACGAAACGGAAATTCCGCCCGAATTTCCCTCACCCGTGGATGTCATGCCCGACACCGGTATGCCGCTCCGGCATAGACATGACACGACGGCATATCCGCTTCCCGCAGTGTCGCCATCCGCGCGGGATCGACTCGATGCCCGGATCCGCCGAGGACACCCACGGCCTCCCGGGTAGCCGCTGGTGGTAACTTACCGGCCTCTTGTTGCTCAAGCTGAGAAACGGAAGTTGGCGTGACCGACGGGCACTCCGAAGCTGATTTCTCCACTGACGCGCCGAGGCAGCGGCGTCGCTGGATCGGCCCCGCGCTGGCGTCCCTTGTGCTGCTCGTCCTGGTCGGCGGCGCGGCGGCGTACTGGCAGTCGGCTGACCGGGAGGATGAAGATCCGGGGGTGACCGCGTGCCGTTCGGCGGGGTTCGTGGTGCGGGCCACGCAGGGCCACGTCGCCCCCGCCGATGAGGTACAGCGGGTGGGTGAGCTGTTCCAGCGCTCCGCTCACGAGGATCTGAAGTCCGCGGGCGTGTTCGCGGTGGGCATGGTGCAGCGGGTGCAGGATCCTCGCGGCGTCGAGGCGACAGCGGACTTCAGGCGGGTCACCTTGGCCCGTGCTGTTTCCGGGCTTGTCGCGGCCTGTGAGAACCACCAGGTCACGGTCAAGGCGTAGGGGCCGAGGCGGGCCTCGGCGCCACGTCACGTCACCTGCCTTCCCGATCCGGCGTGGGCAGCGGTGGCAGCTCCGGCAGCCCGAGTTTCGACTGCGCATACTGGAGCATCGCCCGCTGATGCTCGGCCGCCAGCCGTGGCAGATCCTGGACGGGCGTGTGATGCAGGAGCGCGGCATCGAAGCCCAGGTGGATTCGTACCACCTTCCGCCCCCTGCTGAGGCGCGGCCTGGGTGGGGCGTCCCAGGTGTAGAAGGGGTAGGTCTCAAGGTCGGGTACGCCGGAGTTGCTCCACCAGGCCATCCAGGCGGGATCGGTGTCGATCGCCCTCTCCAGCGCGACGGACGGGTTGTCGAACTCGTCGCGCTCGGCCTTCACGTCGTACAGGTGGCCGCATGAATACCAGTTCCACCACTTCTCCTGGCCGTCGGTGGCGTCGGCCGGGGCTCCGACCTGGTCGCTGCCGGGAGACGCGTCGAAGATCAGCTCGTCGTCCCAGTCCAGCCCGGTGGCGCGTCGGAACGCCCTCGGCAACACTTCCAACAGTTCCTCGGCGTCCGCTACCTGCCAGCGCCCCGACATGACGTCGGGGTCGGCGACGACCGTCTGCCACTGTCGCTGGCCGGCGGCGACGACGGCGAGCCTGGCGTAGAGGAATACGTCGTCGGACATGGGAAGCGCCGCAGCGGTCGCCGGCTCTGACACGTCCCAGACCGCCTGCGTCTGGTGTCGCGGCGTGGCGAGCGCGCGCACCGCCGTCACGAGATCATCCGCGAACTGCCGTACGTCGGCCTCCCCGGCCGAACCCAGGACCTCGACAAGGCGTCCGCACCCGCTGGAAGTCGCCGCACCGCCGAGGACGTCTACGTAGCGCCAGAACTTCTCAGAGGTCACAGGAAGATCCTTCCAATGCTTTCGCGCTGTCGTCTGGCTACCCGCGATGGCGACTCGACCTGCCCGCGTCGGTCGGACGCCGGGAGGCTGGCCGTCACCAGAAGGGCCGTGCCGCTCCCGCCATCCGAGAGTGGCGGGAGCGGCACGGCGTTCGTCGTCACGTCGTCGTCATGGTCCGACCTGCGGTCCGCGCGGTTCCGGGCAGGTCACCGACAACTGTAGTACTGGCCCGGCGGGCAGTGTCCGTGTCGCATGTAGTAGGCCGTGATGTAGCCGGCTTCCAGGCTCCGCGCGGCGAACCAGCCGGTGACGCGGTTCCTCACCACGTAGCGGCAACTCGCCCGCATGCTGGTCCGGCACTGGGTGAGCTGACCGGACGGCCGCGACGTGCCCACCCGCGAGATCCCGTACTTCCAGGTCCGCCAACTGCCACCCTTGAAGTAGGAGATCTGGTAGACGATGTACCTCTTCAGGCGGAAACGTTTGACGCTGGGTGCGTGGATGCTCGGCCAGGGAATGCTCCGGATGGCGGGGGCAATTCCACAGCCGGTGATCACACAGCGAGCGACCGCGTAGATCAGCGCGAGCAGCAGGACGGCGACGATGACATCCGCGGCGATCGCGGCGACCGCGCAGGGGGGACACTTTCCGGAGAGGTCGGTCTCGTTCGCCGGGTCCGCGCAGACGTAGTCGTACGGGTTGCAACTGCCGCCCGGCACCGGATCGACCTGGAGGAACCTGCCCAGTGCGGGGCTGTAGAGACGGACCCCCATGAGCACCACACCACCGAGTGCCTCGGCGGAGCGTTGCTTGCCGCCCAGCCAGCCATAACGCTGGTCGGCCTGCCCGACGACCGGCGCGCCGAACTCCTCGTAGTCGAAGAACTCCGGCTCGACCAGCGCCGTGTCGATCGTGACGGAGATGTCTCCGTGCAGGTTCGTCAGCGCGAGGCGAACGTCTCCCGTGCCGGAGGTCACCGCGGCCAGGTCGCCGTCCGGGCCGGGCACGTTGCGGGCGACCGATCCGCTCGCCGCGTCCTCGACGATCCACCGGGGGGCGTCCGAGTCGTTGCCGTAGTGGTTGGTCCTGGTCGAGGAGGTGGTCCAGGTGCCGTCCACCTGCGTCTCCGCCGTGAAGGCGCGGGACCGTTGCATCGGATCCAGGGTCCAGGTCTGCCGGGCGTCGTCGAGCTGCTGCCCCTGGACCAGGTCGTTGACGTAGTAGGTGTTGGCGAGGCCGTCCGGGGTCGCCGTCGTACGGCCGAAGGCATCGTAGGTGTAGCCGGCGTCGGTCAGCCGGTCCGCGGTGTCGTAGGTGTGGGTGAGCTGCTCGGTGGGAGAGCCCTCGTCGCAGGATCCGTCGGTCGCCGGAGCGAACCGGGAGTTGCTGGTGCGGTTCGCCCGGTTGTCGTAGGCGTAGGTCCGGGTGACGCAGCCCTCGGTCATCGAGGTGTGGTGCTGCACCCGGGTCACCCTGCCCAGGCGGTCGTAGCGGTAGTTCTTGCTGCCACCGGTGTAGCTGTGGGTGGTCCACTGCCCGTGGCTGTTCTCCACCACGGATTCCGCGTAGATGACGGTGCCGTCCGAGTCGCGGGTGTAGGTACGCTCCGTCGCTTCGAGGTTGGCGTCCTGCCGGTCGGCGCGGGTGATCCCGCCCGGGTACGTCATCTGGGTCAGATGTCCGTCGGGGGAGTACGTGGCCGAGAACGTTCCCGCGATGCTGTCGGTGATGCTGGTGGCCATGCCGCGCGGCTCGGCCGCGCGGTTGTAGGCGTACGTGGTGTGGCCGGTGGGGTCGGCGATCTTCACCGTCTTGCCGAGCCGGTCGAACTCGGTGGTCGTGGTGCCACCGTCGGCATCGGTGTAGCTCACCAGGCGGCCAAGGGAGTCGTAGTCCCTCACGATGGACGCACTGCCCATCGTGGTGGTGGTGACCGCCCCGGTGGTCGGGCTGTAGCCGGTGGTGACCTGGTCGACAGCGACACCCTGCGACGCTGTCACCGTCTTCCCGACGGGTCGGCCGGCCGCGTCGTAGGCTGTGACGATCGTACGGGTCTGACTACCGACGCCGTCGGTGAACTGTGCCTGGCCGCCGAAGGTGTCGTACGAGACGACCCGGCCGACCGGGAGTGCACTGGTCATCCGATCCGGATCGTGCCCCGTGACCGAGCCGACCGTGCTGGTCACACATTCGTTGCCGGCCCACTCTGGCCGGTTGCCGCACGCGCTGTCCTGACCGTTGACGCCGGCGGTGTAGTAGATCGTCTGCTGGGCTCGCGCGTCGGTGCCGGTCGAGTCGATCCCGCTGGTCTTGACCACCCGGCCAGCGGTGTCGTAGACGGTGGTGGAGGTCAGGTTCGCGCCGCCGGTGCCGGCATCGGTCACGCGGGTGGTGGGTTTGTGCAGCGTCCACCCGGAGGCGCCGCCGCCCACGCTGTCGTAGCCGTTGCGGGCGACCTGGACGTCCGCGTCGGCGTAGCCGACGATCTGTACGCCCTTCTTCTCGGTGGTGGCGAGATGGTAGGTCGCGCCGTCCGGCTTGCCCTCGTCGTAGGTGGTCGTCACGTGGTGCCTACCGATGACGGTGGCGCCGGCGGGCATCGCCTCCAGCGGCCCGGTGCCGTCCGGGTCGGGGGCGCCGCTCTTCAGCACCACGGTCGAGGTGGGCCCGAGGGTGTCGACCAGGTCGATCCCGTCGGTGCTGTAGGTCCGCACGGTCGAGAGCGCCAGCGCCCTGCTCGCCGTGTCCGAGTTGGCGAGACCGAGTTCCTCCAGGTAGCCGGCGGCACCGGGAAGGATGCCCAACGCCAGTTCCCGGTTGGTGGCCTCCAGCGTCCGGACCGGGTTGCCGAACCGGTCGTACTCCTGGGTGTCGATGTGGTTGCCGGGAGTGGCGGTGTTGGTCTCCTTGCCGCCGGCCCCGAGGTAGTGCACGAGGGCGTACGGGTAGCCGTTGGTGCCCGGCGCGGCGGGGGTGGCGCTGTTGCGGTTCGGGTTGTCCTCCGGGCCGAAGATGGCGGTCGCGTCGGTCGGCAGGTCGACCTGCCCCCAGGTGGAGATCGCCGCCGCGTTCAGGTCGTGCGGGCCGCCGGCGCTCTTGGTCAGGGGGACGTTGTAGACGACGTTGGCGGCGGTCTCACCGTCGACGACGGTCTTCGATCCCTGCTGCAGGCCCGCCCTGCGCACCCGCAGCAGCCTCCCGGCGTTCTCGTCGCCGGCGAGGTCGGTGACCTGGTCGTCGGTGAGGGCCTTTCCGTAGACGCGGACGTCGTCGATCTCGCCGTCCCAGATGTTGGCGGCGGCGCCGGCCCACTTGGCCCGGCCGATGACGTAGTTGCCGCTGGCGTTCCAGCCGCCGGTGGCCGCGGTGGTGTTCTGCAGCACCCCGTTGACGTACAGCCTCATCTTGCTGGCGGAGGTGTCGTAGACCCCGGCGAGGTGGGTCCACTGGCCGGCGACGGCGGTGGTGTTGGCGGTGGCCCGGACCGGGGTGGCGCTCTCGCTGTCCGAGGTCACCCGGGAGAAGGCGAACTTGTCCTCGGCGGCCACGTAGTTGAGGAAGAAGCCGCTGGTGCTCGTGCCGTCCTTGGACACGGCGGTCCGGTTGACCGACTTGTCCTTGATCCGTACCCAGGCCGCGACGGTGTAGGACGAGGTGTTCGACAGGGCGGTGCCCGCGACGCTGATCTGCTGACCGGCGCCGCCGGTGAACACCGCGGCCCGGTCCGCCGGGTTGGCCGGGTCGTTGCCCCGCCCCCAGGTCACCCCGGTGGCCATGGTGCCGGTACGCCCACCGCCGGACGAGTCGGCGACGGCGGTGCCGGACCCGGCGTCGAGGTCCCAGCGCAGCGCCGCCGAGTCGACGTCCGGGTTGCCGTAGTCGACGTTCCACGGCAACTGACCAGGCGGCGTCACCTTGGTGACCCGGCCGCCGGCGTACTCGTACGCGGTCTTGAGGGCCGGGCTGATCCGCGGGTCCCACACCTCGCGGAGCTGGCCCAGGTTGTCGTAGGCGTACCGGGCCACCACCGTGGCCGTCACCGTGGCGGTCACCGGGTTCCACGCCCACAACTTCACCGCGGCGACCCGATCGGTGTAGTCACCGAAGACCGTCTGGCTCAGGCCGGAGGTGGTGGCGGTGGCGTACTCGTACTCCAGAACCTCGCAGCCGCGCGCGGGGGTGGCCGCGACGCAGTTGTTCGTGTCGTCCACGCCCGGCTCGACCGGGTTGACCACCTTCTTGAGCAGCAGCCGGTTGCCGGTGGTGTCGTAGACGAGCCGGGACGTGGTGTTGGCCTCGCCGTTCCAGGTCGACGTCGCGGCCCACACCCCACCCTGCGCGGTGAACTCGGTGATGCTGCCGTCCTGGTCGGACAGCCGGTACGCGGTGCCGCTGACCTTCTTCAGGGTCAGCACCTCCGCGCCCGGCTCCGGGGTGAAGCTCACTCCGTCGGAGTTCTTGGCGAAGGTGATCCAACCGCCGTCGGCGGTGGTCACCTCGACCAACGAGGGCTCCGGGGTGGTGAGGGTGGTGTAGGCGACACCGGCGGCGCCGCCCGTGGCGCCCCCGGTCCAGGAGGGACCGAACGGGGCGACGATCTCGGTGAAGGACAGGTTGTCCCAGTAGACCTTGCGCCCGGAGCCCCCCTGCATGCCGTTGTAGAGCCGGAAGAAGGCTTCGGTCGCGCCGGCCGGCACGGTCAGGTCGACCGACAGCTCCTGCCAGCCGTCGGTGTAGCCCGCCATCGCCGAGGTGACCTCGGTGTAGACGGTGCCGACCTTGTAGAGACCGACGATCCGCAGGCCCCGCTGCGTGTGCGCCGGCAGCAGCCCGGTGGCGCCGGGAACGTAGATCCAACCGGTCATCCGGTACGTCTTGCCCGGTGCCATCCCCAACCGCAGGGCCCCGCCGTCGCCCCCGACGGCGACGTACGTGTCGTTGCTCGTGGTGGTGACCGGCGTGATCTCCAGCGAATCCAGCGGAGTCGTCTCGCCCTGACCGCGAGCGGTGGAGCGAATCGCCGACGACGTCGCCGCCACGGTGAAGCCGGACAGGTCGGTGGAAACCTGCTGCTGGTTGCCGTCCAGCACCTCGGCCATCCGCTGATAGCCGTCAGCCGGATCGCGGGACGCCGATGAGCGGGAGACCGACAGACTGAGCTGGTCGACGTCCGTGGACGACAACGAGTAGTCACCGGTGAGGAGGTTCACCGACCCGGGACCGACGTCGTCCCGCGCCGCCCCGTTGCCGCTGGAGTCGACGTTCGCCCGGACCCACGGCACGGTGTAGGCCGGGGTGGTGCCGGTGGCGGTGTAGAGGTGGGCGCGGACCTCGACCACGCCGCCGATCAGGCCGAGGGTGTCGGTGGCGTTCCAGATCGCGTAGCCGCCGAGCGTGGACAGCCCGACCGGGGCGGTGGCGGTGGCGGTGATCGGCGCTCCGGTGGCGGAGGTCAGGTTCGCCGACGGCACCGGCAGGGTGGCCCCGCCGGGTCCGCGCCGGTACTCGTAGTACGCCCTGGTGTAGCCGGCCACCGGGGTGGTGATCCGCAGCTTGGTGCGTTTGACGATCGTGGCGCCGGGCAGTGGCTCGGCGAGGGCGGCGTTGCCGGCGTCGAAGACGTACAGGTTCGGGCTGGACAGGTTGCCGGCCGAGTCCTTGGCCTGCACGGTCAGCGTGCGGTGGCCGTCGCGGGGGCTCAACGTCACCGACTTGGCGCCGGTCGCGGCGAGGGTGGTGGCGGCGCTGTCGTAGTCGAACTTGTAGACGAACGCGGCCAGGTCGGTGCTGCCCGACGCCGGGGTGAAGGTGAAGGTGTCGGCCTGACCCGCGCCGCCGTGCGGCTGCGCGTCGTTGAGGTAGATCGTCGCGGCGACGAACGGCACCCCCGGCGGGCTGGTGTCGACCGTCAGCGGGGTCCACGCCGTCCAGGCGCCGTAGGCGTACGGGTCCTTGCCCCGGACCTGCCACTCGTACTGGGTGCCGTTGGTCAGGTCGACGGGCACCTGCCAGGAGGCCGTGGAGCCGTTGGTCCACGCCGGGCTGCCCGAGCGCAGGCCGGACGAGCTGACGACCGCGAGGGTCGTCTTGTTCCGGACGGAGAACTCGGCCTGCAGCGTCTGCCCGGCGTTGGCGTCGGCCAGTTTCGCCGACACGGTGGGCCGCAGCGACGAGGTCTGCGCGCCCGACCCGCAGACGGTGTAGCAGGGCGCGACGGCCAGCGCGGACGGCGCGGACGGCGCGCTGTTGTAGGTGATGGACACCAGCGGCGGGTGGGTGCCCTCGGCCGAGTCGAACCGCTTCCACCCCGCCGTCGACGTCTCCGACGTCGCCCGCAGCATGACGCTGGCGCTGGACGCGCTGGTGTCCGCCGCGTACTGCAACGCCCCGCCGACCTCGACGTAGACGTAGCCGTCGCCGCAGGACGAGCTGTAGCCCCGGGTCTCGGTGGAGGTGCCCACCTTGGCCCGCGCGGTCGGCTGGTCGGTCCACCGCACCGACGAGTCCACGTAGTCGGTCCGCCACGCCTCCCAGGAGGCCGCCGTGCACGACCACGAGTGGTAGTTCCACAGCCGCAGCTTCGCCGACATGATCCGGCTGCCGGCGAACCCGGTGGTGTTGAACCGCAGGTACGACCGGGCGGTGAACGAGCCGCCGTCGTTGGAGTACCCCAGCTTCAGGTCCGCGGACCCGGACTGGTCACTGGAGTAGCTGTTCTGCACGAAGGCGTCGAACGAGGCGGACAGCGAGGTCGGCGGGTCGATGGTCACCGGGAAGGCCAGATCCGTCCGGGCCAGGAACGCCGGATCCGGCGTCAGCTCCAGGACCGTGCGGCCCGTGCCCCCGGCCACCGTCCGCAGCCCGACCGGAGCGTGGTTGACGCGCTCCCCGGACAGCGGCGCCACCTCGGCGTCCCACATCAACGGTGTCTGCGCCCGACCGACCTGGCGACCCTTGCCGTTCTTCAGCACCAGCCCGCCCATCCCGTCGCGGACGGCGGTGAGCTTGCCGGTCCGCAGCGGCAGCGACAGCTTCCGCACCTGCGCCAGCCCGGCCCGGTCCTTGACCACGACGTGCTGCTCATAGCCGGTGGCGTGGGCGTGGAACACCAGGTCGACGCCGGGCCGGACATCCGGGTAGGTGATCGTCCGGCCGTCGAGCACCGGCTCGGGCAGCGCCCCGGTCCAGGCCAGACCGGACCGGTCGGCTCCCGTACCGATGGACGCCACCTCGTGCTCGCCGCCACCGGCGGTCGCACCGGCGAAGGTCAGACCACGCGGATGCGCCACCGGCGCGATCGACCCGTCCGCTTGACGCCGCAGGGTGAGGTCGACCGGCACCCACCGGTCACCGGCACGTACCCGGACGGGGGCGAGGGCCTGCTCCTCGGTCAACGTGCCGTCCGCGTTGGCGAACACCTGGGTTGTCTCGGTCCGCCGGCCGGCAACCTCCACCCGGGACCCACACAGCCGGGCCGCGATCGCCGCCGACACCTCGTCGGGACGGTCAGTCGGGCACGCCGGCTTCGACGCAGGCTTCGACACCGCAGCCGCCGCCGGGCGAACCGGCCGCATCGGCACCTCCGACAACGTCGCCACCAGGACGAACACCATCACGATCCACAGCCGTCGGGTCCAACCCGCACACGGCTCCGCCGTCAGAGTGATGAACACGCGCGAACGCCAGCGATGCGTCTGCACAACGCCCTCCCCGTAACGCCTCCCGATGAGGCGAGCGGAGCGTACGCACAGGCCCACGATCCGTTCAATATCTTGACGGGGTTGGGATTCCCAGCTATCACCCAGGCACCTTGCCGACATAGTCGACAAAGGATGTGTTTATGGAAATGCCGGATCTGTACCCGCCGCCGCTGGCGTGTCGCCCGTCGCGAGCACAGACAGCGGATAACAGTTAACCCCAGCCACCCGGACGCGACCCCTCACGCCTTTCGGCGAGCCCTACCGAAAGCCAAGCCCGCGCATTCAGCTATGCACCGTGAATCGCATCGAGACGCGCTGGACGGCCCATGCCGAACGACCGTCTGTCGTGGACATTACCGAACATGTGACGACGGCCGCTGGGTCAGGCCAACCGTTCTGGCCGATGCGGGTGGGCCCCGGACCGCCCGTGGCTTCGGGGGCGAAGTCGTGCCCGAATCTGGCGGGTTCAGGCGATGAGCAGGCGAAGGCCGAGCTCCGCCGCATCGAGATCGACGAGGTCGCGGTTGCGCTCTGCCCACCGACCCGAGGCGAGGTCATCACGGAGGCTGTGCACTGCCCGCTGCTCGGCGTCCGGCCCGACTCTGGCCCAGACCGATACCCCGCGACGGACGTTCTCGTCCAGGTATTCCTCGGGCCGGCGCCAATATGCCTCGAAGAAGCCGTCAGCGCAGTCCCAGGGAATGAGCACCGGCTCCAGGCGGGCTCCGATCGCGCTGGCCAACTCGGTTACCAAAGGCCGGCCGACAAGGAGATCCGCGGCCTCGGGAAGGTAATCGCGAGTAAGCCAGAACCGGCGAAGCCATCCGGTGTCACTGGTGTCGTGCGTGAACACCACCACGCGACGCGCGACGCGTCGCATCTCGCGCAGGCCCGCGATCGGGTCCTTCCAGTGATGGATGGTGGCGAACGCCATCGCCGCGTCGAAGGACTGGTCGTCGAACGGAAGGCTCTCCGCGGCGGCAGCCACACACGCCGCCGCGCCTGCGGGCCGCTGCGCACGCATCAGCGCCGACGGTTCCACTGCGGTGACGTCACGGTCGGCGGGCTCGTAGGAGCCGGTGCCAGCACCGACATTCAACACCGTCCGCGCATCGCCGAGCGCAGCCCAGACCCTTGCGGCGATCCGCGGCTCGGTGCGCCGCGTCACGGTGTAGGTGGCTCCGATGGTGTCGTACAACTGTGCGCCGGACATGTCCCCGCCTTCCTGCCGGACCAGCCCCACGCCGAACCCGGGGCCCGGCGCCACTGCCCTGGAGGGTAGGCCACCTGCGCGGCATCCCACCACGTTCGCCGGCCGCCGACCCGGCAGCGGCCATCCGCCGACCACTCCGGCGGCGTCGCGACCGTCGGTGACCTCAACGGTGACGGCCGCGACGAGGCGGTGGTGTGGGCATCCTGCCTGGCGGGCGCCGGCGACGAGGACGCCTCCGGTCAACTCCTGGTCGTCACCGGACGCAGCGGTCGACTGGTCGGCAGTGGGTCGGGCCGGTGGCCGAGGTGATCAACGAGGTGGCGATCGACGGCGGGCGGCTGACCATCACCTCGACCAGGAAGTACGCCGATCCCGAGGCCCTGGTACAGCGCACCTACCGCTGGACGGGAACCCGCTACGACCGGGTCTGATGTCGGATCGAGGCAACCCTGCGCGCGGCCGTTCCTCACCTGTCCACGATGGGCTTCCGCGTCGCCGCGCCGTGCCGCACCGGAACGGAGCCAAGCGCGGGACGGCCACCGGATCAGCCCTGGGTTCTCCGGTCCGCACCGTTCCCGAGGCCGTGCCGGCGGGCCTGCTTCACCTCGCGGTCGATGGCCCAGGCGTCGGCCACCGGCCCGATATGGTCGATCTTGTCGGGATTGAGCACCACGCGGATGGTCTGCACCTGCCCGTCGCGCACGTCGAGGGCGAGGACATGAAGCACCCTGCCGTCCCGGTCGCGGAAGATCGCCCCGGGCTGGCCGTTGACCTCGTGCGGCGTGAACGACACGTTGATCCGGATCAGCCAGGGCAGGAGCGTGCCCAGCACCCGGGCCACGTTCTCCGCGCCCATGACGGCCTTGGCAAGCTGCGGGGCCTTGCCACCGCCGTCCCCGACCAGCCGCACGTCGGCGGCCAGCAGCTCCTGCAGCCCGTCCACCTCGCCGTTCCTCAGCGCGTCGAAGAACCGGGTCGCCAGCTTCTGCCGCTCCTGGCGGTCCGCTTCGAACCGTGGCCGCCCGGCCTCCATGTGCCGCCGCGCCCGCACCAGTAGCTGCCGGCAGGCCGACTCCGAACGCCCCACCGCGGCGGCGACCTCGTCGAACCCGAAGGCGAACACGTCCCGCAGCACGAACACCGCCCGCTCCAGCGGGCTGAGCCGCTCCAGCAACAGCAGCGCCGCCATCGACACCGAGTCGGCCAGCTCCACCGCCCGCGCCGGATCCTGGTACGGATCGCTCAGCAGCGGCTCGGGAAACCACGGACCCACGTACGCCTCTCGCCGCATCCGCGCGGAGCGCAGCACATCGATCGAGATCCGCGTCACCGTGGTCGACAGGAAAGCCTTGGTCGACGTGGGCCGGGTCGCCGAGCCGTCGAAGCGCAGCCAGGTCTCCTGCACCGCGTCCTCGGCCTCACCCACACTGCCCAGGATCCGGTAGGCGATCGAGAACAGCAGCGGTCGCAGGCCCTCGAACTCCTCGACCTTGCTCACGCCGAACTCCCTCCCCTTGACGCCCGCTCACCCCGCCGTGCTCGCCGGCACCGGCATCTCATGGTGATCACCCAGACTACGGGCGGGCCAGAACAGCGCCCCGGGCCCGGAGGCTCGGAGCCCGTAACGGGCCCCGAGCCGGTTGCCGGTGCCGTTCAGTGGAACTGCCCGGGCTGGTAGTCGCCGGCCGGCTGCTGGGTGATGATGTTCAGCCGGTTCGCCATGTTCATGAAGGAGATCAGGACCGCCAGCGCGGTGAGCTGCTCCCCGTCGTAGTGCTTCGCGGCGCTCGCCCACACCTCGTCGCTGACCCCGCCGGCCGCATCCGCTACCCGGGTCCCCTCCTCCGCCAGCTCCAGCGCGGCACGCTCGGCGTCGGTGAAGACCGTGGCCTCCCGCCATGCCGCGACCAGGTTCAGCCGCACCGACTCCTCGCCGCCGGCGGCGGCCTCCTTGGTGTGCATGTCGATGCAGACGGCGCAGCCGTTGATCTGACTCACGCGAAGCGCCACCAATTCCTGCGTGGCGGTCGGCAGCGGCGATTCCCTGATCGCCCTACCCGCCGACATCACGTGCTTGAGGGCCTTGCCGGCGGTCGGGTCGGCGAGGAAGTTCAGTCGCGCGTCCATGGTGTGCTCCTCTGCGGTCGTTGTTGGCTACACCCCCTGAGACGGGGCGGCCCGACCCCCAGTGACATGGGCGGATGTGGCCCCCGTCACCTGGCGTCGGCGCATCGCGCGGCACAGGCTGACCACTGGCGGGCACGGCCACCCAGGCCGGATGTGCGGATCCGCCGGGCTCCGCTCCCGGAATCCTCGATGTGACCGAGCAGCAAGCGGAATCGAGGGTGGGAACCTCACGCCGGTGTAGGTTCGCGCCAGCGGTCGGCCCGGTGCCGGTGTACGAGTTCGGGCGGCCTCGACCTGGCCGGGTCTTCGCGGCGAGCCGATCGCATTCCTTCGCCCAGTTCGCTGACGCGATCGGCCCAGGCGTTTGCCCGCTGGACCCGGCCCATATGCACCGGTTCACGCTGGCCGATCAAACGCAGATCACGCCGCTGGACCTGTGGGACGGTGGGGCGCATGAGGGCAGCATCGACAGCGACAGGGCCAGGTTGGGTCGCCTGGGTGGCGGCGCGCAGTTCGCGTGCCTGTTCGACTTCGCGCCTGTTCGCACCATCGCCCCTGCCGCGTTCGCCAGCACCTGCGTTCGAGTGGCTGGCCAGTCGATCAGCCCGCCGGCCGCTCCAGGCGGCCGGCCGTAATGAGCCGGCGGTACCAGTGCGCGCTCTGCTTCCACGTGCGCACCTGTGTGTTGTAGTCGACCCGGATGATGCCGAACCGGCGGTCGTAGCCGTAACCCCACTCGAAGTTGTCCAGCAGGGACCAGACGAAGTAGCCGCGTACATCCGCGCCCTGCGCCCGCGCCTCGGCCACCGCGGCGATGTGCCGGTGCAGGTAGTCGATCCGCCGGTCGTCCTGGATCGTGCCGTCGGGCGAGACCACGTCGTCGAACGCGGCGCCGTTCTCGGTGATCATCAGCGGCTGGCCCGGATACCGCCGGTGCAGGCGCAGCAGCAGTTCCGTCAGCGCCTCCGGGGCGATGTTCCAACCCATCGCCGTGTACGGACCGGGCTGCGTCAGGAACTCGACCCCGTCGGCGCCCACCCACGCCGACGCTGCGGACTTGCCGTGTCCGTCCGCGTCCGACCGCGGTGAGACGCCGTCCCAGGCACGGACCAGCGTGCTGGCGTAGTAGTTGACGCCGAGAACGTCCAGTGGCACCGCGATCAGTTTCTCGTCGCCGTCACGGACGACCGACCAGTCGAAGACGGGGGCCGTGTCGGCCAGCAGGTCGGCCGGGTAGGCACCCTCCAGCATCGGGCCGAGGAATGCCCGGTTCGCCAGCGCGTCGATCCGCCGCACCGCGTCCCGGTCCGCCGCTGAGTCCGACGCCGGCCGCAGGACGTGCAGGTTCAGCGTCACCGACAGCTTCGCGGCCGGGGCCAACTCCCGCACCACCCGTCCAGCCAGGCCGTGCGCCAGGTTCAGATGGTGTACCGCGGCCAGGGCTGCCGCCGGTTCGGTACGGCCCGGCGCGTGCACGCCGGAGGCGTATCCCAGAAACGCCGAGCACCACGGCTCGTTCAGCGTGGTCCAGGTGTGCACCCGGTCGCCCAGCGCCTCGACGATGCCGGCCGCGTACTCCTGGAAGCGCAGCGCGGTGTCCCGCACCGCCCACCCGCCGGCGTCCTCCAGCTCCTGCGGCAGGTCCCAGTGGTACATCGTGGCCACCGGCTGAATCCCGCGCTCCAGCAGCCCGTCCAGCAGCCGCGAGTAGTAGTCGAGTCCGGCCCGGTTGACCGGTCCGGAACCGCCCGGCCGCACCCGGGGCCAGGAGATGGAGAACCGGTACGCGTCGAGGCCGAGCGTCGCGATGTGCCCGAGATCCTCCTGCCAGCGGTGGTAGTGGTCCGCGGCCACGTCACCGGTGTCGCCGTTACGTGTCCGCCCCGGGGTGTGGCTGTAGGTGTCCCAGATGGACGGTCCCCGGCCGTCCTCGGTGGCCGCGCCCTCGATCTGGTATGCGGCCGTGGCCGACCCCCAGACGAAGCTCTCCGGGAAGGCGTACTCCGTCACTGCCGTACCCCCTGGAGCTCGCAGTGGTATCCCGCGGACGCGCCCGAGACGAGCTCGGCGGTGACCGTCCCGTGGTCGAAGCGCACCTCGAACTCGGCGCCGGGCCCGTCGCCGGGCGACGGTACCCGCACCCGCGTCCGCTGTCCCTCCTCCGGCGCGTACCACCGCAGCCGCACGCCGTCGGCCCACTCGTAGTCCGGCCGGTCGTCGCGCTCGCCGAACGGGATCACCGCGCCGGGCCGCGCCAGCACCGGCAGGCTGTCGAACTCGTGCTTCTCGATGACCCAGGCCGGGCCGGTGAGCTGAGCGCCGGTCATCAGGTGGGTCCAGGTGCCGGCCGGCACGTAGAACGTCACCTCCCCGTCAGCGCTCATGACCGGCGCCACCAGCACGTCGGGGCCGAGCATGTACTGCCGGTCCAGGTACGCCGCGGTCGGGTCGTCCGGAAACTCCAGCAGCATCGGGCGCATCATCGGCACGCCCTCGCGGTGCGCCTCGTCGGCGACGGCCGCCAGGTAGGGCATGAGGCCCAGCTTGAGCCGCGTGAAGTGCCGCAGCACCTCGACCGCCTCGCTGTCGAACGCCCACGGCACCCGGTACGAGCCGGAGCCGTGCAGCCGGGAGTGCGACGAGAGCAGCCCGAACGCGATCCACCGCTTGAACACCGCCGCGTCCGGGGTTCCCTCGAAGCCGCCGATGTCGTGGCTCCAGTAGCCGAAGCCCGACGCGGCGAGCGACAGCCCGCCGCGCAGCGACTCGGCCATCGCCGGGAAGGTCGACTCGCAGTCGCCGCCCCAGTGCACCGGGAACTGCTGCCCGCCGGCGGTGGCGGACCGGGCGAAGACCAGCGCCTCACCCTTGCCGCGCTCGGTCTCGAGTAGTTCGAAGACCGTACGGTTGTACAGGTAGGCGTAGTAGTTGTGCATCCGCTGCGGGTCCGAGCCGTCGTGCCAGACCACATCGGTCGGGATGCGCTCGCCGAAGTCGGTCTTGAAGCAGTCCACACCCATGTCGAGCAGCACCTTGAGCTTGCCCGTGAACCAGGCGACGGCGTCCGGGTTGGTGAAGTCGACCAGTCCCATGCCGGCCTGCCACTTGTCCCACTGCCAGACCGACCCGTCCGCCCGGCGGACCAGGTAGCCGTTGCGGCGCCCCTCTTCGAACAGGTATGACCGCTGGGCGATGTACGGATTGATCCAGACGCACACCTTGAGGCCGCGATCGTGCAGCCGGCGCAGCATCCCTTCGGGGTCGGGGAACGTCGCCGGGTCCCAGACGAAGTCGACCCAGTGGAACTGCCGCATCCAGAAGCAGTCGAAATGGAACACCGACAGCGGCAGGTCCCGCTCGGCCATCCCGTCGATGAACTCGGTGACGGTCTTCTCGTCGTACGAGGTGGTGAACGACGTCGACAGCCACAGCCCGTACGACCAGGCGGGCACGCGGGCCGGTCGGCCGGTCAGCGCGGTGTAGCGGCGCAGCACGTCCTTCGGGGTGGGCCCGTCGATGAGGTAGTAGGTGAGCGACTGGCCCTCGACGCTGAACTGGTTCTGCGACACCACTTCCGAGCCGAGCTCGAACGAGACGTGCTCGGGGTGGTCGACGAAGACTCCGTAGCCGCGGCTGCTGAGATAGAATGGGACGTTCTTGTACGCCTGCTCGCTGGCGGTGCCGCCGTCGGCGTTCCAGATGTCGACGGTCTGGCCGTTCTTGACGAACGCGCCGAACCGTTCGCCCAGCCCGTAGACGGTCTCGCCGACGCCGAGTGCCAGCCCCTCGTGCACGTACGCCCGGCCGTCGGCGTCGGTGACCACGCCGATGCTGCGTCCGGTGGACGAGGTGAGCTCCCGGTCGCCGTGCAGGAAGTCGACCCGCCATCCGTCGACGAGCGCGACCCGGGCCTTCAGCGCGCCGGTGGTCAGCGTGGCGGACAGACCCGTGACGTCGACGGTCACCGGGTGGCCGTCCGCGGTGGCCAGTTCGAATCGGGGCAGCTTTGACACCTCACCGAGGTGGTGGGCGACGGTGACGCCGATGACGCCGTCGGCGGGGGAGAAGAACCGTACCGTGACGACCGGCCGGTTGAGGGTGTCGCCGCGACCGGTGATCCGCCCGGTGGGGGCGAAGACGGTAAATCCGCGCTCGTCAGGCTCGACCGACTCGACCGTGCCGGGGCGTAGCACGTTGATCCCCGGTCGTAGTTGCCAGTACCCGTCGGTGAACTTCACTTCTCGGCTCCTGCCGTGATGCCGTGCGCGAGGGTGCGCTGGAAGATGAGGAAGAAGACGATGGCGGGGACGAGGCTGATCAGCGCGCCCGCGTTTGTGGTCGGCGCGTCCATCAGCCGGTCGCCCTGCAACGAGGCCAACGCAACAGGAATGGTCTGTGTGCTGTTGTCGATCAGCATGACCAACGGGATGAGGAACTCGTTCCAGGTCCAGATGAAGAAGAAGATGAGCAGCACCGAGAGGGTCGGCCGCAGGTTGGGGAAGACCACCCGCCACAGGATCGTCCATTTGCCCGCGCCGTCCAGCGCCGCTGCCTCGAGCAGCGAGCGGGGGAAGGTGCTCAGCACCGAGGCGAGCAGGTAGGTGCCGAACGCGCTCTGGATGACGGTGAAGATGATGATCACCGAGAGCTGGGTGTTGTAGAGGCCGACCTGCTTCGCCGCGTAGTAGAGCGGGTAGATCAGGGCCTCCTGCGGCAGCATGTTGGCCAGCAGGAGAAGACCGACGATCCAGAGCCGGCCGCGGACCCGGCCGATGCCGAGGGCGTACGCGTTGAGCAGTGACACGGCCACGCCGAGCACCGCGACCGAGCCGGCGATGAGCGCCGAGTTCCAGAGCTTCAGCGGGAAGTTGACCTCGGTCCAGTAGGTCCGCAGGCCCTTGGTGTAGAACTCCGCCGGCCAGCTCAGCGGGCCGCCCGTCGAGTAGTCGCCGGGTGACTTGAACGCGTTGAGCAGCATGAACGCGAAGGGCACCAGCATGACGAGCGCGCCGATGGTGACCAGGGCGAGGACGATCCAGCGACTCGCACCGCGGTGGTGGCGGTCCCGGGACGGCCGGTGCCGGGTCGGGGGCACCGCCCGGTCGGCGGAAGTGAGCGCGACGGCCATGTCAGACCCCCCGGTCCTGGCGCTCGCTGCGGTTCTGCAACCAGATGAACACCACGGCCACCAGGACGATGATCAGGGTGAGCACGGTGGAGATCGCGGAGCCGTAGCCGACCTGGAGCTTCTTGAAGAACGTGTAGTAGGCGAAGTACGAGGGCACGTTGGTCGTGTTCTCCGGCCCGCCGCGGGTCAGCGCGAACACCGGACCGAACACCTTCAGCGCGGCAATGGTGCACGTGAGCGCGACGACGAAGGTCTCCGGCCGGATCTGCGCCAGGGTGATGGCCCGGAACCGGTGGAACCAGTTGGCGCCGTCGACCTCGGCCGCCTCGTACAGCTCGGGGTCGATGCGTTGCAGCGCCGCCATGAACACGACGACCGGGTAGCCGATCTGCACCCAGATCATCACCGCCATGACGCTGGGCAGGGCGGTGTGCGGGTCGCCGAGCCAGTCGTGGCGCAGCGCGCCGAGGCCGATCGCGTCGAGCAGGCCGTTGAACGCGCCGTCGGGGCGCAGGATCCAGCCCCAGACGATGCCGGCCACCACAACCGGAAGCACCTGCGGCAGGTAGAACGCGGCGCGTAGCGCGGCGGCGGTCCGCGGCCGGAACCGGCGCCCGATGACGTCGAAGAGCACGGCGGCGAGCACCAGCCCGACCAGGGTCGGCACCCCGACCATCGCGACGATCATCGCAATGGTGTTCCGGAACGTCGTCCAGAACACCTCGTCCTGGAAGAGGCGCTGGTAGTTGTCCAGGCCGATGAACGTGGGGTCGCCGACGCCGGACCACTTGGTCAGCGAGAAATAGATGGTGCCGGCGAGCGGCGCGGCGATGACGAGGATGAAGAGCACCGCGCCGGGCAGCAAGTAGGGCCAGTAGCCGGCGGTGCTGCTACGGCGCCGGCGCCGACTCGCGGGCGGTGGGGCGGACGTGGCGGGCTGTTGCCGGCCGGCCGCGGTTTGGGTGAGTGCCATGGGAGATCCTTCCCGGTGGGGTGGACGCGCCGGCCGTGGCCGGACGCGCCCACCCTCGCCGTCTCACTTGCCGGTGATCTCCTTGACGCCGTCGGCGTAGGGCTTGGCGATCGCGTCGAGCGTCTGGTCGGGCGACTTCGAGCCGTTGATCAGGCCCTGGAAGCCGGAGACCAGCACGTCGTAGTAGCCGGGCACCGGCCAGTCCGGGTAGAAGGCCAGGCCGTCCTGCTGGCTGATCGTGTTGAAGTTCTCGATCAGTTTCTTGTCCTTCGGGTCGCTGATCTGCGACGCGTCGGCGGCAACCGGAACACCGCCGTTGTTGCCGATCAGTGCCTGGATCTCCGGGCGCAGGGTGATGTCGATGAAGTCGTAGGCGAGGCTCTTGGCCTTGCTGTTGGTGGGGACCACCCAGAGGTTGCCCGACGAGCCGGCGTGGAGCTTGTTGCCGGGGAACAGGAACGAGTCCCAGTTGAACTTGATCTCCGACTTGAAGCGGCCGTACCACCAGCTGCCGGAGACGATCATCGGTGCCTTGCCGGAGATGAAGGCGGTGCCCATGTCCTCGGCCTTCAGGCTCGCGGAGTCCTTGGCGACGTACCCCTTCTGCACCCAGCTCGCGAAGGAGTCCGCGCCGTACTTCAGCGGGTCGGCGTGGAAGTCGACCGGGTTCTTGTACAGCTGGTAGTCGTTGACGAACTTGCGGTCGGCCTTGGCGAGCGCCAGCTGGTAGAACAGCTGACCGGCCGGGTACTCGGCGCCGGCCTCGGTGAGCGGGGTGACGCCCTTGCTGACGAAGGTGTCCATCGCCTTGGTCATCTCGTCGAGCGTCGTCGGCACCGTCACGCCGTACTTGTCGAAGAGATCCTTGTTGTAATAGACCATGACGTATTCGCCGTAGTTCGGCACGCCGTACCACTTGCCCGAACCCATGACGCCCTTGTCGTCGTAGCGGGCGGTGGTCTGCAGGCTGGGGCTGAGCTTGTCGTCCCAGCCACGCTTGGCGGCCTCGTCCGTGAGGTCGGTGAGCAGCCCCTGGGAGGACAGCAGACCGGCGGTGGCGTTGCCCTTGTTGTACTCCATGATGTCCGGGCCCTCGGACGAGTTGATGATCATGCCGGCGTTCTGCTGGATCTGTTCGAACGCCTTGCGCTCGAACTGCACGTCGACGCCCGGGTGCTCATCCTTGAAGATCTGGATCGCCCGGTCCCAGGCGACGCCCATGGCGCTGTTCGCGCTCTCGTAGTGCCAGAGCTTGAGGGTCTTGGCGTCGCTGCCGTCGCCGCCCCCGTCGCCGCTGCACGCGGCCACCGTCGTGATGGCTGTCACGGCCAACGTGACCGTGACGACCACCTTGCGGAATCGCCCCATTGCTATCCTCCTGGTAAGTATCGATCCGGTACATACCTGGCCCGTCGTCGCGTGGCAGCGCGGCGGCGGGCCGTTAGGTGTTACCTTTCCGGCAGGTGGGAGCCGGTCGGGACCGTGTCGCCGGTGGCGACGGCGGGCCGGGCGGTTGGGCCGGTCGAGCCGCGGATCTCCAGCGCGCACGGCAGCAGTTGCTGGTGGTTGTCGCCGCCCTCCTCCAGTTGGCCCAGTAGTGCCTCGACCGCGATCCGGCCCAGCGCCGAGCCGGGAGAGGTCATCGCGGTCAGGGCCGGGTGGGCCAACTCGGCGACCTGCGGCGAGGTCACCATCGACACCACCGAGACGTCGTCGGGCACCGTGCGGCCGCGGATGGTCAGCTCGCCGAGGATGCCGAAGATCGCGTTCTCGTTCATGGCCAGCACGCCCGTCAGGTCGGGAGCCTGCGTGAGGGCGGCGCTCAGCGCCCCCCTCCCGCCGGCGGCACTGTCCTCGGCAGGGATCATCACGGGCTCCAGACCGTGCCCGGCCATCGCCGCGACGAAGGCGTCCCGGGTTCGCACGGCCGGCCCATAACCGGCGGCGATGGCGGCGGCCGAGTGGTTCACGTACACAATCCGGCGGTGGCCGAGCCCGACGAGATAGTCGACGGCCTCCCGGACGGTCTGGTCGAAGTCGATGTCCACATACGACAAACCCGCGGTGTCGCCGGTGCGGCCGATCAGCACCAGCGGCACGCCGGCTTCCTGGAGAGCGTCGACCCGCCCGTCCTCTACCTGCACCTCCATGAGCACCGCGCCGTCGAGCATCCGCTGGCTCGCCAGCCGGCGCAGGTCGTCGATGTCGGCGGCGCCGATCGGGGCGAGCACCAGGTGGTAGCCGGCGGCACTGGCGGCGGCCGCCGCCCCGGTCACGAACGCGGTTTCAGTGGCCCCGAGCCCGCGCTCATCCATCGGCATCATCAGCCCGACGATCCGGCTGCGCCGGCTGGCGAGGCCCCGAGCCATCGCGTTCGGCTGGTAGTCGAGCTCGGCCATGACCGCGAGCACCTTGGCCCGGGTGGCCTGCGAGATGGGGCGGGTGCCGGTGAGCACGTACGACACGGTGCTGACCGAGACACGGGCGAGGCGAGCTACGTCATGCATGGTGGCCACTGCGTACCTCCCAGAGTTCGGCAGCGAAACCGCTTGCATTGGGGTGTCGAAGCGTTTCGACGAACCGTAGGTCAAGTGTTGCGGGGTCGTCAATAGCTGGTTTCGGGAAGAAGTTCGGGCCCTTCCCAGGGGCCGGACGGTCCGCTGCGCACCACTCGGGGCACGTGCGGCGAGGCCTCATGATGATGGCGTGATCCCACCACCGCCAGCCGCTTCCGGTGTCCGATAGACGGAGGAGATCACGGATAGCGTTGAGCGCCTCATCGAGCTGTTCCGATCCGCACCCGACATCACCGACGTTGCGGGCCACCGCAGCGGCGCGGCCGGATTGACCGCCGGTACGGCGGTCTTGCCGCGCGTAGCCGCCCGGCGGCGCGGCGGGGAGCGGCCGGGCGGGCGAGGATCTGCAGCCGGGAGCAGTTCCAGGAGTTCGACCGGCTCTCCACCGTCGCGGCCCAGGCCAGCCAACGCGCGGTGGAACTCAACCCCGACGACCCCTATCCATGGGTGACCCGCATTGCCTCGACGCTCGCCGACGGCCACCGGCAGCGCGACGAGTTCCTCGCCGCGATGGGCGAGTCGGTCAAGCGCGACCCGTACAACTTCGAAACCCACCTCATGGCGGTGACCTTCCTCTGCGAGAAGTGGTACCTCGGAAGCACCACCGCGTACGGCTACTTCTGGATGCGGCAGACCGAGGGCTTCCACGCCGTCTGGAAGTGGGCTAACTGAATGAGGAGGCCGGGAACCGGCCGCACATGGTCGACGTCGACTCGGCCGCCATCGGCCTCGTCTGGTTGGCGCACTCGGCGCCAGCCGGCGACGGCAGCATCCACGGTATTGCGACGCAGGCACCCCACCGGCGTGTCCGCGCAGCGGCAGACCAGTGCGGCTCGGTCTGGCGGCTGTGCCGGGCCGTTTCGTGCTCGTCCGGGCTGACGCCGCTGGTGGCGGCCCGAATACGGACTTGGATGTCGGTGGGAGGCGGCGGCTCCACGAAGCAGGATCCCCGGCACACGCCGGCGCCGGATCTGGTCCACCGGCAGTTCACCGCCGACGGGCCGAATCGGCTCTGGGTAGCCGACGCCACCCGCATCCCGTGCGGTGCGTTGAGCGTGGCCGCGACCGCCTCAATGTCCTTGGCGCTCCATCGGGACAGGTCGGTGCCCTTGGGGAAGTACTGGCGCAGCAGCCCGTTCGTGTTCTCGTTCGTGCCGCGCTGCCAGGGGCTGTGGGGGTCGGCGAAGTAGACGGGCACGACAGCACCCTTACCGGCTCATCCCGAACGCCCTGGATGCTGGTGGCTACCGCCGGCTGCACCGCCGTTTGGTCCAGCACCCGCTCTTGCCTGATGGTGACGACGTCGTCGGCGCTCAGCACCTTGATCGTCACGGCCACCGCACAGGCGGCGACCACAATCGAGCTGACAAGGCGTACTGGTCAACGATCCCAACCTCAGGGACGGCGGTGGCCGTGTCCGGTACTTCCCGGCCGTGTGGCCAGGATCAGGCCAGGCCACACTGCTGCCCGGAGCGGTCTTGCCGATCCGATTGCGCACGATGACGGCCAACGGATGGTGCAGGCCCTCAAGGATCCGCGCTGAGGCGCTCCAGTCCGCTCTGGCGGCGTCCTGGTCGCCCGCCGCCCACCGGTCCTCCGCCCGGTGCATCAGCACCTCCGCCTCGAAGAACTGGTCCCCCAGTTCCCGGAACAGCGCAAGGGCGTGCTCGTAACATCGGTCCGCCTGGCCCGGATCGCCGAGATGTGTGCAGAGCCGGCCGAGAGTATCCCAAGCGCTGGCTTCGCCGTGCCGCTCACCGAACCGCTGCAACAGAATCAGCGCCGTCCGGGTCTGGCGGAACGACTGGCGGAGATTGCCAGCCAGCAGGTGGTACCAGCCAGAGCTGTTGAGGACTTCGGCACCAGCGCTGTGGTTGCCCGCCAGCAGGAAGAGGAGCCTCGCCCGCCGGGAGTGGTAGAGGGCGCCGGGCAGGTCGTGGCGCTGTTGATGCACATACGCCAACCCGTGGTGGGCCCGCGCCCGCCCGCCGAGGTCTCCGGTCCGGCCCGACAGCCGCAGCGCCCGACGCAGGCTGACCTCGGCCGCATCGTGGTCGCCGAGGCGCAGGTGAGCGCGGCCCAGACCGCGCAGTGCGTACGACATGCCGCGGGCGTCGGACGCCATTCGGGCGGCACGGAGGGCGACGTGGTTCACCGCCAGTTGGTCGGCCCAGTGGCCGCCGCGGGACAGGAACGTGGTCATCGCCCACGCCAACTGCCATGCGTGGGCCGCCATGCCGTGCTCGGCGGCCAGGTGCACCATGGCGACGAGGGTTGCCCGGTGCGCCCGGTACCAAGCGTTGGCGTACTCCTCGTCGGCGAGCGAGTGGACGGTGACACCCGGCGCTGGAGTGATCGTGGGGAGCGGTTCCCGGCGAGGCTCAAGTAGACGGGCACCCGCAACCGCAGTCTGCAGGTAGTGATCGCCGAGCCGCCGCAGCGCGGACAGGCGGTCGGCATCGCTGTCCCGCCGCCCTCGTTCCCTGGCGAAAGCGGCCACCAGGTCGTGCAGGTACCACCGGCGGTCGGTCGTCTCGCCGATCAGGTGGACCCGGGCCAGCTCGGTGAGCGGCGGGCCCACGTGCGCGGGTGGGCGCCCGACCAGGCTTGCCGCCGCCGCCTCGTTGGCGGTGCCGGGATGCAGTCCAAGCATCCGGAAGACCTGCCGGGCCCCGGGGTTCAGCAGCCGGTATGAGCCGAGGAGGCAGGAGCGCAGGTCTGTCGGGCTGTCGTGGCTGGCCAGGCTGTCGAGCCGTGGCACGGCACCGGTCAGGTCACCCGCGACGACGGCCAGCGGCACTGCGGGCTGGGAGACGACGCGGGCGGCCGTCACCGCCAAGGCAAGCGGCAGGCCGCCGCAGCGGTCGACAATCACCTGCGCGGCGGTCGGCTCGGCATCGAGGCGGCCGGCGCCGACCCGGCGGCGCAGCAGTTGTCGCGACTCGTCGTCGCTGAGCGGGGTGAGGCTGACCGGGTGCGCGGACGCCGCCGCGACCAGCCCCATGAGCCGATCCCGGCTGGTGACGACGACTACGGATCCCGGTGCCGCGACCAGCAGCAGTCGTACGTGCTCCGCGTCGCGGGCGTTGTCGAGCAGCAACAGCATTCGCTTGTCGGCGAGCAGGCTCCGCAGCAGGCCAGTCTGGCCCGTCTCGGCAACCGGCATAGCCGCTGCGGGAACGCCCAGCGCGTCCAGGAACGCGTGGGCCGCCGAGGTGGCAGCCAGCGGCGGTTGGCTAGGGTCGAATCCGGAAAGGTTGACGAAAAGCTGCCCGTCCGGGAAGCGGTCCTTCACCCGGTGCGCCCAGTGCACCGCGAGCGAGGTCTTACCGATCCCTGGCGGACCTACCACCAGGATCGTGGTGCCCAAGGTTGGCGTCTCTGTGCTGAGTAGCGCGTCCATCGCGGCCAGAGCGTCGGCACGTCCGGTGAAGGAGGCGGTGTCCGGCGGCAGTTGAGCCGGACGGGGTCGACTCGCCGGGGAGGCGCCGCTTGCCCTGTCCGTCGGCGATCTGAGCCCCGCAGCCGCCCGTGACCGCTCGTAAAAGTCGCGCCGCTCGTCACCGGACAGCCCCAACGCCTCGGCCAGCAACCGCACGGTCTGCTGGCGGGGTTTCCGGATCCGCCCGGTTTCCAGGTCACGAAGGTTCCGCACGCTGATTCCCGACCGAGTGGCGAGTTCCTCCTGAGAGAGGTTCAGCGACTGTCGACGCGACTTGATCAAAGGACCGAACTCCATCGCTTGTCCTGTTCCCTCAGCCGTCGTGGAGGAAGTCGCCGGTTGATCGCCTGTCAGTCGCCTGGATTGTCTCCAGTGCGCTCACGACACTACAACCCATAGACGAATGTCAGCGCGGACAGATCGGCCGGCACCCGCGCGGCGTTCTTTCCGGCGGTCCCTTGGAGGTTTGCATGTTTCAGCGAGCGCTGTCCGCACTCACCCGACCGAGCCAGGCTCTCGCCGTGGCCGCCACGACGGCGGCGGCCCTTCTGGCAATCAGCTCTCCCGCCGCGGCCGTGGTGACCCCATCCGCCAGCTACGCCGACTGCCCCGCTTCCCACGCGTGCTTCTACACCGGCAGCGGCGGGTCCGGCAACATGTGCCTATGGTCGGACGCCGACCCGGACTGGACGTCGGGGATCGACCGCTGTTCCTGGGCCCGGACCGCTCCGGCACGCTCGGTGTACAACCGCGGAACCTCCACCTCGTACACGGCGGTGGCGTTCTACACGGGCACGAACTACACCGGCTACAACGGGTGCATGGGGCAGGGTTGGCAGGGCAACATCGGCCCTGCTTACCTGCTCTCGCACAGGTGGATCACCTCCCCCTGCTGACTGCGAGGTGAGGCAGCGTCCGCGTCAACATGCGGGCGGCCGCCAGCCCGTACGGGGAACCTCGGACCTGCGCCTTGTCGGCTCCGTCCCGCTCGGCTGACAGCCCATATCTCCCGGACCGGGCGGGCCACGGACTGATCATCCGAGGTCCTCCCTTGCGGCACCAGCTCTTCAAAACGGTCCCGCGTTCCAAGCAGGGCGTTTTGTATGGCACGACGCCACGGGCGAGCTCGGCGTCGATCTCCGCCCAACGAATGTCGTCGACGAGAGGGGTTCCCTCGACTGGCTCGTCTGGACCGGCTTCGTCGCCTCACCATCCGCGACCATCAGCTGCTGCGGTGGCTCGCCGAGCACTACGTGCCTGGACCCATCGCGCACCAGCAGACCGTTACCGACAGTTGTGGCACAGAACGGAAAACATCCCCGTCGAAACAGAGGAGCACCAACGGAGCACCACGCGTCCACATGATGGAAGGCCACGGTACATGCCGGGACGCAAACAAGGCCGTGACCCGCGTTTCGGCTGGTCGCGGCCTTGATCCTGAAGTGCGCCCGAAGGGACTCGAAACCCTAACCTTCTGATCCGTAGATTCCCAAGACCACTCCGCAGCTCGGCAACGTCCGCGTCGCCCTGGTCGCCGCGCTCTCGGCAACTGGATCGGTCCGGGCTCGTCCGGCTCCGTTCGACCCGGTGGCTCCACGCGTGGCTCCCAAGCCAGACCCTCTGATCCTAGCCGCACCCGGCCAATGGCTTCGGGTCAGGTCCGCTTGCGGCTCGCGATCTCGTCAGAGAGCTGCTGCACACGGGCCGGGTCCGCGTCCCGGGCAAGGGCGACGTAGTGGTCCATGACGGCCGGCCGGTAACGCACGGGCAACGTCTGTCCTGGGGCGAGTCGGGTGAGCTCGGTGATCGTGAGGTCTTCGTCTGCGATACCGCGGAACGAGATGCCGTCGGCGGTCTCCACGTCGAACATCAGGACCACGCGAGGGTTGCTGTTCACCTCCCGCCAGTCGACGAGAACACCGAGCGCAAGCGCCCCCGTACGCAGTTCCGCATTGCGCTTCCGTGCATCACTGCTCAGGATCGGGTTCGGGGCGACGCCCGGGAAGTCGGGCCCGACGCCGAGCGATTCCCGACTCAGGTCGGGCCTGAGCTGCGCCATCAGATCGTTGAGCTTCTTCTTCGAACCGAACATCCTGGCCCCTCCCTCACACCGGTGCCGGAACCTCGGCCTGGCGCTTCGCCCTCACCGCGACTATACGTCGCCGGCCATTCCCTTCCGGCCCGGGCGTCCCGTCGGTTTCGGGAGCATCCCCTCGATCAACGACCACTGGGCATCCGAGAGCAACTGAACAACGCGACACGAGACCAGAGTTCCAGCCAGAACGCTCAACCTTCGTGCCCTCTGTTGGCGCTGCTGTTGTCGGTCGAACTGCTCAACCCTGCTTCGAAGCGGCATCGCCTCCAAGCTGCCACATTTCATAATTCCCACATTCTGCCGTGATCTCGGACGTCACCTGAGCCGCGGAGAGGAAGTCGTCGATCAGCGGCGAGGTGCGCGATTCCGCCACAGCGAGGCACACCTGGTCGGGTGCCAGATCCGGGATGGGCACATACCTGACCTCCGGATGCGAATAGAATACGGTCGCCGAACGGGCCAGGAACGAGATGCCCCGGCCGGCCGCGACATGCTCGAGCGTCTCGTCCACCCCGCGCACCCGGTATCCGGCGTCAGGGTGCGGGCGTTTGGTGGGCTGTGTGCTCGTGTCGGCATGCCAGAGCAGCGGCTCGCCGACCAGGTCGGCCTCGGTGATCTGTTCCTTGCCGGCGAATCGGTGGCCGGCGGGAAGTACTGCTACCCGCGGCTCGGTGTACAGCGGGGTGACGCGCAGGCCGGCCTCGTCGATGGGCAGCCGCACATAGCCGACGTCGATGCGGCCGTCGAGCAGCATCGCGGCCTGGTCGTCTCCTTCGATCCGCCGCAGATCCACCAGTACGTCCGGGTGCTGGATGGCGAACTGCCGTACCGCTGGGGTGACCGCGATGCCCGCCCGGAAGCCGACCATCAGCCGCCGGCTGCCCTGCGCGGCCAGGGTCACCCGGCGGCGGACCGCGTGCGCGGAGGCCAGCAGCGGGCCGGCGTCGGTCAGCAACTGCCGGCCGGCGTCGGTCAGCGCCACGCCGTGGCTGTCCCGGGTCAGTAGCGCAGTGCCGAGTTCCTTCTCCAGTGCGCGGATCTGCCGGCTGAGCACCGGCTGCGCGATGTGCAGCTCATCGGCGGCCCGGCCGAAGTGCAGCTTGTCGGCGACAGCGGCGAAGTAACGCAACTTGCGCAGGTCCAGATCCACGGAGCCTCCCGTTCCGGCGATACCTCAAGGGTATCGCAGCGGCCGAAAGAGGTCTTGGACAACCGACTCGAGCCAATGGCATGCTCGATAAGTGACTGATGGGCCGGAATTGAATTCCGTCCGAGAAACACGACTCGGTACGGTTATGTGAATGGAGGCAGTCGTGGGAAAGCTCGATGGCAAGGTTGCGGTGATCACGGGCGCGACAAGTGGTATGGCGCTGGCCGGTGCGAAATTGTTTGTTGACGAAGGAGCTCACGTCTTCATTTCCGGCCGGCGGAAGGACGCGGTGGACGAAGCCGTCAAGCTGATCGGCCGGAATGTGACCGGCGTGCAGGCTGATTCGACCGACCTCGATGATCTGGACCGTTTGTTCGATACTGTCAAGCAGGAGAAAGGCACGGTCGACGTGTTGTGGGCGAGTGCCGGGACGGGTGAGCAGGGCAGGCTCGGCGAGATCACCGAGGAGCAGTTCGATGCCGCGTTCTCGCTGAACGCACGCGGCACGCTGTTCACGGTCCAGAAGGCGCTGCCGCTGTTCAATGATGGCGGCTCGATCCTCATGACCGGGTCGAACGCGTCACTGCGGGGCTACCCCGATTGGAGTGTCTACGCAGCGAGCAAGGCCGTGCTGCCCGCCTACGCCCGGGTGTGGGTGTCCGAGCTGAGGGACCGGCGGATTCGGGTGAACGTGCTGACGCCCGGCCAGGTCGCCTCGCCGATGATGGAGCAGGTCATGGACGCGGGAATGAAGGCGCAGTTCGAGTCCGTGATCCCGCGGCGAGAGATGGGCCGCCCTGAGGAGATCGCGTCGGTCGCGTTGTTCCTAGCCTCGGACGACTCAAGCTACGTCAACGGCATGGAACTGGTCGCCGACGGCGGCACCACAGTGATCTGAGCCCGTTCGGCGAACCCTTCGACACCCGGCCCAGCACGCCGGGCCCCCGACCAACTGATTCATACACAACAAGGGGAACACACGTCATGACCACGATCAGCATCATCGGCTCGGGCAACATGGCCACCGCCATCGGCACCCGGGCCGCGAAGCACGGCCACACCATCGAGATCATGAGCCGCAACAGGGCCAAGGCTCAGGCGCTCGCCGACCAGATCGGCAACGGAGCCACCGTCGGCACGTTCGGCGCAAGGCCGGTGGGTGACATCGTCATCGTGGCCGTCCTGTACGCCAGCGCGGTCGACGTGGTCGAGCACTACGGCGATGCGCTGGCCAGCAAGGTCCTCATCGACATCACCAACCCGTTCAACGCCGACGCAAGTGGTGTCGTGACGACCGCGGGCAACTCGGTGTCCCAGCAGATCGCCGCCGTCGCCCCCGAGGGCGCACATGTCGTGAAAGCCTTCAACACGATCTTCGGCGGCGTCATCGCCGAGGACAAGCCCCTGGACGCGTTCTACGCCGGCGACAGCGCCGAGGCGAAGGCACGTGTCGCTGCCTTCCTGGAGAGCTTGGGCATGCGGGCTCTCGACGCAGGAGGGCTCGAGATGACCCACGTCCTCGAATGGGCCGGCATCCTCCTGGTGGGCCTGGCCCGCAGCGGCGCCGGCTTCGACATCGCCCTGGGCGCCGAGGTCCGCTGAAGCACGGCTACCGGACTACGCCAAACAGCTCGCGACCGGCGGGCATGGCGTCCCCATTCATCTCCGGAAATCAGGCACTTCATGAGCAGCATCAGCATTATCGGCCTGGGGACCATGGCCCGCGCCCTGGCCGCCCGGGCGCTCGCTGGTGCCACGCCGTCCAGGTCGTCGGTCGCGACGCGGCCAAGGCCAGGGACCTGGCTGCCGCGCTCGGCGGCGGCGCCACGGCCGGGACGTTCGGCAGCGCCCGGCCGGCGACATCGTCATGCTTGCCGTGCCGAACGCTAGCGCCGTGCCGGTCGTTGTCCAGCACGGGGACGCGCTGGCCGGCAAGGTCATAATCGACATCACCAACCCCATGAAAGCCGACGCGAGCGGGCTGACCACCCCCGACGGCACTTCCGCCGCGCAGGAGATCGCCAAGGCCGCCCCGGCCAGCGCGCACGTCGTGAAGGCGTTCAACACTGTCCTCGGCCACGTCCTGGCCCCGGGACGCCCACTGGACGTGCTCTTCGCCGGCGTGGGACGACGTGCCGGCCAAGGCGAGCGTGTCGGCGTTCATCGAGAGTCTCGGGTTGCGCCCCCTGGATGCCGGCGGCCTGGAGATGGCGCACTGGCTGGAAGGGACGGGCCTGCTGATGGTCAACCTGGCCCGCCACGGCGTGGGGGACTTCAACTTCTCCCTCGGCGTCAGCAATCTCGGCTGAGCACACACGCACCACCACTTCTCGCGTCACATCACTCACTCGGAGCAGCAGAATGCGTGTTTTCGTCACTGGCGGGACCGGCCATTCCGGTTCGTACATCGTCCCCGAGCTCATCGCCGCTGGCCACGAGGTCACCGGCCTGGCCCGGTCGGACACGGCCGCGGCGGCGCTGTCCGCGCTCGGCGCGAAGGTGCGTCGCGGCGACCTCGGGGATCTCGACGGGCTCAAGGAGGCGGCTGCGGACTCCGACGGCGTCATCCACGTCGCGCACCGGCAGGACCTGCTTTTCTCCGGCGGGGTCCACGCCGTGGCCGCCGCGGAGGTCCCGATCATGCTTGCGTACGGCGAGGCACTGGCGGGAACCGGAAAGCCGCTGGTCGCGGCGGGAAGCATCGGCTCGCCTGGGCAGCGATTGCTGGGCCGGATGGCCACCGAGGAGGACCCGGCCCTTCCCAGCGGCGATGAGCACAAGGGCAGCCTGCGGGCTCGTAACGTCGTGGAGACCACCGTAATCGGCCTCGCCGAACGGGGCGTGCGGTCTTCGGTCGTGCGGATCGCCAATATCGCGCACGACACGACCGATCGTGCCGGCTTCCTCCCGACGCTGATCGCGCTCGCGAAGGAGAAGGGCTTCGTCGGTTACCCCGGAGACGGCGCGAACCTGTGGAACGCCGTGCATGCCCGCGATGTCGCCTCCTTGTTCCGCCTGGCGCTGGAGAAGGGCCCGGCCGGCAGTTACTGGCACGCGGTCGACGATGGGGGCATCCCGTTCCGCGAGATTGCTGAGGCCATCGGCAGCCGTCTGGGCCTGCCCGCCGTGAGCGTTCCCGTGGACGAACTGGTGCTGCCGGGATACTTCGGGTTTCTTGCGAACATCGTCACGCAGAGCTACCCGGCGTCCAACCTCATTACCCGCCGGACCCTCGGCTGGAAACCCGCTCAGCCCCGCCTGCTCGCCGATCTGGACAACGGCCACTACTTTCCCGCCAGCTGACGGGAAGGACCCGAATCGCAACGAGTCCGGCACAGGAAAGGAGGACGGCTCAGAATATGACTACTGTGGGATTCATCGGCAGCGGCGCCATCGGCAGCACCATCGCGCGGCTCGCCGTCGAGGCCGGGCATCAGGTCGTGCACAGCAACGCACGCGGTCCCGAAACGCTCGCGGACACGGGCCGCGGAACTGGGGCCGCGGGCGTCTGCGGCGACCAGCGGGGAAGCCTCGGCAGCCGGTGACATCGTCGTGATCACGGTGCCAGTCAATGCCTTCCCCGACATGCCCGCCGCGCCACTGGCCGGGAAAACGGTCATCGACACGTGCAACTACGGCCCCGAGCGTGACGGGAACATCCCCGAGCTCGACAGCAAGTCGCTCACCTCAAGCGAGCTGCTGCTGCGGTACCTCCCGGACGCCATGCTCGTGAAAGCGTCCAACAACATCTTCCTCAAGCACCTGCTGTCACTCGCCCGACCGACGGGGCGGGCGACCGCTCGTACCTGCCGATCGCCGGGGACTCCCCGCCCGCGAAGGCGGCGGTGACCGAATTCATCGAGTCCATTGGGTACAGCGTGGTGGGCTCGGGACCACTGGCCGACAGTTGGCGGCAGGCGACGGGCATGCCGGTGGGGGGTCCCGTACGGGCCGTACTCGAACGAGAAGGGCCAGCCGGCCGGCGAGGACGCCGTCCGCGCCGCACTGGCCACCGCAACGCGGTGGTGCATGGAATCATTTCGGAGATCCACAATTTCGGGCGTCTTCGTGCGTCTCGAAGGGGACCCGGCCGGCTCGCCCGGCACTGGGTTCATTCGGATTCCGGAGCTGACCTGGGAGTACTTGCCGCGCTTCGGCTGACCTCCAGACATGGCAGAACTGTATAGCCGAGGTATCGACTTGCGGCTCCTGAGCAGTGTAGATCTCTCGCAGGGCGGTGGTGATCTTCTGCCAGTCCTTGCGGTTGGTGTAGCGCAGCGACGCCCGTACCAGGTGCACGACGCACTGCTGGTGCACCGCCTGCGGCCAGACCTGCTCGATGGCGTCGGTCATGCCTTGAGTCCGTCGGAGCAGACCATGAACACGTCCTCGACGCCCCGGTTGCGGAGTTCGGTGAGGTAGCCGGCCCACTGCTTGGCTCCCTCACCTCTGGTCCCGGCCCACATACCGAGGACGTCGCGTTCCCCGTCGAGGCTGATCCCGACCACGACGTAGACGGGCCGGTTCGCGACCTGCCCCTGCCGGATCTTCATTACCTGCGCGTCGATGAACACCACCGGATAGACCCGGTCCAGGGGCCGCTGCCGCCACGCTTCCATCTCCTCTAGGACGCTGTCGGTGACCCGGCTGATCAACTCCCGGGACACATCGGCGTCATACACATCCGCCAGATGCGCGGAGATCTCCCCGGTCGTCAACCCTTCGGCATACAGCGACAGGATCGCCTCGTTGAACCCGTCCAGGCGGCGGGCATGCTTGGGCACGATTCTCGGGGTGAACGACCCGGCCCGGTCCCGGGGAACCTGGATCCGCACCGGCCCGACCTCGGTCTGCACCGTCTTCGCCCCGTGCCCGTTACGAACGTTGGCCCGCCGACCGGTCGTCTCATCGACTCCGGCCTCGTCGAGATGGGCGTCCAGCTCCGCATCGAGGGCCGATTCCAGGACGTACGGGTGATCCCGGCGAGGAGCCCACCCGGCCCGACCAACGACACCCCGTCTGCCTTGGCCCGCTCGACCAGCTGCTGCACGAACTCTACCTCCACCGCCGACGGCTGCGGAAGCTGAACCGCCTTCTTCTTGTCTGCCATGACGTGGTCCTTCCCAGACAGGATCAACGTCCTGTCCAACGGACCACACCCAGGTCAAACACGGAAATCTACGCAGTCCCGGACCTGGTCCGGGTTCCTCCGCGACTGGGACCGGTCGCTGCGGGCCGGGACCTACCCGCAAACCACCCGCTACAACTACCTGCTCGCCGCCGCCCAACTCGGCCGCCATCTGGGGGAGCGCCGTCCCACTGACACCGCGGGATCACGATATGGAATTCTGCGGCGGCATTGTCTATGGTGCGGGAGGTAATTGATCGCCATCATCACCTGGGACTGGAGTCGCCGGTGTCGATCATCCTGCGCTGCGTCGTCAGCAATCGCTCCGTCCGATGAGGAAACATCTGCACCGCGCCGGGACGGTGGCCGTCCTGGCCGCCGTGCCGATCGGTATCAGCACCACCCCGGCCTGGGCGCACGATCACGGTGCCCCTTCCGGGGTGGCCCCGTTCGATGGCAGCGCGGTCTTCATCCACTGCCTGAGCCTGCTGGCCACAGCGGCCGCCGTGGCGACGGCCTGGGGCGGCGGCCGGGCGGGGCGGTCGCGGACATCCGTCGCCGCGGTCATCGCCGCCGTCGCGAACATCGGCGCGATCCAGGCGTGCGGCACCGCGGTGGTGCCCTCGACCCTCCTCGCGCTCGGGGCGTTGGCGCTGCCATGGCTGGTGACCCGCCCCCGGGCGGCGCTCGCGCTCGGCGCGGTCATCGGCGCGGGTCGCGTCCTGCAGGCCGTGCCGGACGGGTCACCGGCCCGGACACTCACCGCCGCCGGGCTCCTGGCCGCGATGTGCTGTGTGGGCGCGATCTCCGCGATGCTCGCTGGTCGCCGCAGCGCCGGTCCGGTCGCGTTGGGCCCGGTGGCCACCGGGGCGGCGTTGGTCACCGCCGGCGTCGCCACGGCGTACTGCGTGCGCGGCGAGGTGCGGCTGGACGCCACGGTGCTGTGGTTCACGTTCGGCTGGCTCAGCATCGCGTACTTCGGGCTCGCCGCCGTGGCGGTGACGGTGGGGCCCGTGTCGCGCCGGTTCCAGGCGGTGACGGCGTCGGCCGCGCTGGTGGCGGGGGTCGGGCTGGTCGGCGTCCCGCTGCCGCCCGCGCCGGCCGACGCCGGGATCCCGATGGTGCGGCAGGTCGACGCCGCCGGCCAGCAGTTGCCCGTGCTCGTCACCCCGCAGCGCCCGGGCTGGAACCTCGTCCACATCGGCGCCGACGACGTGCGGGTCGGCCTCGACCCGGGCCGGCTGGCCACGACGGACGCCCGGCCCGGCACCACCGGATCGTGGGGGCTCGTCTGGCTGCCGACCGGCCGCAGCCGGCTCTGGCTCACCCACGGTGGCGCCACCGCCTCCCTCGCCGTCGACACGGGCCAGGCCGACCCCGGCCCGGACGTGACCACCCCTGACGGCCCCGAGTGCGCCAGCGCGAGCCTGGGGGCCTTGCTCGCCGGCGCCAGGCGACCCTTGGCTGCCTGTCCGGCCCAGGAGTTGACCGCCGAGGACGCCGACGCGCTGCGGGCGATGGTGTCCTTCATCGCGGGGCGCGGCGCCACCACGATCTCCGTCAGGTCCGACGACTCGCCCCGCAGCGTCGCGGCTCGGCAGGTCGTCGAGGCCGCCGGCGCCGCCGAGAACCTCCGGGTCACCGACCCCGGCGACCACCCACTGTTGGTGGTGTCCGGATGGGCGGCGGCCGAAACAACCCTCCGTGAGGTGGCGGCCGACCGCCTGCCCGCGCAGGGCAGCTACCTGGCGCCGTGGCTGCTGACCGGCCCGCTGCTGGCCATCCCGAGCAGTCCGCTGCTGCCGCTGCGCTTCGATGTGCGCGACGACACCCCGTCGGCGTACCTGGCCGAGCTTTCCGAGCTGTTCCCGCTCGAACCGCCGACCGGAACCGGGTACACGACGTGGATGCGCCAGCGCGGCGTTCCCGCCGAGCCGCTGCGCCTCTACGCGGCGGGCCAGCTGTTCGTTCCGGGCGCCGACGGCCACCACCAGAGCACCACCTGGGTGCCCCACGGCACCGTCACGGCGGTGAGCGGCCAGCTGCCCTGACCAACACCCCCAACAACACCCCGACAGCAGACGAGGCGCAGCGGTCGCTGCGCCTCGTCTGGGGTTACTACCGGTTCAGCGCAGGACGCTGTCGCTGACCACGAAGAGCACGCCGTGCGGGCGAGCCACGCCGACGCTGCCGTGCGGCCAGTCCTGTCGGTTGAAGCTCACGCACGGCTGGTGCGTCTGCTCATCTCGGAACGCGGTGTCGGAGGACAAGACGCCGGCGTGGTTGAGGTCGAACATGCAGATGCGGTGGTCACCGTCGAGGCCGGTCTTGGCGACGAAGTAGTTCGAGGTCGCGATCCGCTCGATGTGGTCGGCCTCCCGGTAGAAGCCCTTCCGGTCGCGGGTGAACAGATCCTGGCTGCCCCAGTGCGGCCCGACGCCGATATTCGGCGTCACCTTGTCAGCGATCGGCACGACACTGGTCAGGGCGGGACAGTCAGACTCCGCCCCGCCGGCGGCGACCTCCTCGATCGTGTCGATCCGGCACGCGGGGTTTGCGCCGGCCGCGAGGAGTTTCTGGATGTCGAGCACGAAGACCATGCCGCTGGTGACGTCGCGTGGCAACCGCGGGTCGGTGCCCATGACCGTATGGATCAGGTACCGGTCGTCGGGTGTGACCTGCAGCCAGCTGCCGCCGGCATTCGACCCGGTGAGCACGCCGCTCGAGTCGAACCCGCGGTACGCCGTCGTGTCGTCGAAGACCTCCTGCCACTTCGGCGAGGGACTGGTGATGTCGGGGGTGTAGAAGATGGCACCGCCGGCCATCGTGGAGGCGAAGGCACCCCGGTGCCGGTGCTGGTTGGTGACCGCATTCTCCATCACCATGCGGTTTTCGTTGACGGCGGTCGACTCGTCCACGCGCGGCCCGTCCGTCAAATACGACACGGAGCGCATCGTCGGATTGTTCCGGTTGGTGATGTCCATGACCCGAATGCTGCTGCGCAACAGGAGCGGGTCGGTCTGCACATCGGACGGTTCGACGAAGCTCCTGAGCTCGGCGAAGTCGCTCACGACCATCACGTTGAGGTCCTCGCGGACCTGCAGCCCGTGCGGGTTGGCGCACGTCGCCGGGGTGATGCTTGGCTTGTTGTGGCAGATCGCCGGGTCCTCGCCGTTCGGCAGCGCCATCGGGATCTCGGCCAGCGTGCGCCCGTCGGCCGCCATCCGGACCACTTCACCGGGCGAGCCGTTGGCGCCGTTGCCGATGCGGACCTGACCGTTGGTGTAGCGGCAGGGTCCGGCGATATCGGGACCGCCGAGGTAGGTGGCGTAGGCGGTGCCGTCGCGCAAGGACCAGAACGCGTCCGGCGCGGAGCCGCACGGCGTGTCGGCGGCGAGGTTGACGCCGGTGAGGCGAAGCGCCGGCAGGCTTCGCGAGTCGAACACGAAACTGGTGTCGCTCAGAATGCTCGCGGCGAAGATCCGCTGGCCCTTGTGCCAGATGTACTGCATGTGGTGCGGCTCGGTCTGACGTTGCGGACTCAACGTCACCGTGTTGACCACCTGCCCGTACGTCCGCGAGTCCCGCGTCGCGTCGATGACGGCGATGAAGTCCTTGGCCGCCGGATCCGATGCGTTCGCCGCACCGGCCCAGGCCAGCAGCCACTCACGGGGACCGCCGCGCAGCGCCGCCGCCGTGAGGTGGTTGGTGGCTGTGTACGTTCGGTTGTCCGAGCCCCGCACGCTCGAGGACACCTGCGTGACGGCGTAGGCCGTGCTGCCGGGCGCCGCGACCAGGCCCGTGCTGGCCACGACGACCAGGACGACGGCCGCCGCGATGCCGGGGACACGAGGGATATGCAGTCTCGGCACGTGCTGTCTCCACATGGCTTGCTCCTGTCAGGACATGTCGGCGGTGAGTTTGATCATGGCGTCCACAAGACTGGCCAGAGTGCCGGCAATAGCAGCGGGTTGTACAAGGATCACCTTGGTGCGCGCGTGCAATACCCCGGTGCCCATCGGGCCGCACCGGGGTATTTCGAATCCAAGCCGCTGAGGAAGTCGGTCCCGAGTTCGTGCACGTCGAAGGCGAGCTGCTCGGGCAGGTGGGCGCCGTCGAGCCTGTTGATCAGGTCGCGGCGTCGAAGCTGGCCTGTCCGACCCGACCATCCCGGCGGCGGCGAATGTGGGGTGCACGCTCCCGTCCAGGGTGGTCGCAGTCCGATGAGACGACATTCGACGGGACGCGTAGCGCCGCCCCGCGCAGCGCATATATCGTTGACGATATTATCATCTTCGAAAGTTGAGTCAAGGGAAAGACGATCATCGACAAGACGCCGAGATCGTTTGTCGAGATCGAACTTCGGCGGCGGCCATTTCGAACTGGCGATCGACGTCCAAGCAGTGTCAGAACGTTCGGGAGCAAACGCGCGCCGCCCGGGGTGCTGATGGACGGCGGCGGGCGTGCGGTCTACGGACGCGGGAGAGGGGTCAGTTCGAAGTAGGAGGTCGACGGCATCGGCAGGTCGAGGTCGAGGTGGACCGTGCCGTCAGCCGGGGTCACCGCCCGGGTCGGGTCCAGTTCCTCGAGGCGGTCCGCGGCCGTCGGCTGCTGCCACCGTGTCTCATCGGGCCAGTCGCCATCGCCGAGTGCGGCCCACGAGCCGGCGATGCTGTTGTGCTCCGCGTCGACCCGTCGGTGGCGCAGTTCGTAGCCGGCACCGGGCAGGCCGTCGACGCGCACCGTGAGCCGTCGATCCGGTGTGGACGCCTCGGCGGCTGACGTTCCACCACCACCTGGCCCGGCGATGGCGTCCGAAATCTGGTGCGAGGCGGCAGTCGTAGTGGCTCGCGACCCTGGTTCACCATCGGCATCGCGCTGGGCGCTGTCGCCTGGCCGCCAGTGTCCGGGCACGGACAGTACACGCGGTCCGGCGTCAGGCCGGTCGATGATGGGTGCCGGTGTTCATCCGGTGCGAGGTGTAGGCGCGTCCGCCGGCGTTCTCCCTTCGGGCCTCCATCACGAGTTGGCCAGCAACTCGCGGTCGACCCGCCGGCGGCCCTACAGCAGCTACGCCAGGTCCAGCGCATCTAGGGTCGGTGACGTACTGACCGCGCCGATGACCAGCGCGATCGCTACCCGGGCTTTGGGTGAGGAGTTCCAGGGCGACCACGTAGCCTGCCGGGCAGATGAGGATCCCTCGTCGCCCGGGAGGCTTGGCATCGGTTGTATGCGGGTGGATCCCGGGGCCCGGGGATAGCCGACGGGGTTTGACCGAGGGCATCCCGGCCACGGTCAGGTGGGGGCGTGGGTGCCGGCCCGGTCGGGCTAACCCGCCCGGAGGGTGAGCAGGGTGATCTCACTCGGCGCGAAGATCCGGAATGGCGGACCCCAGAAACCGGTCCCCCGGCTCGTGTAGAGCTGGGTTTGGCCGTGCCGGCTGAGGCCCTGCACGACCGGCTGGTCGAGCCTGACCAGGTAGTGGAACGGCCACATCTGGCCGCCGTGGGTGTGCCCGGACAGTTGCAGATCAACGCCGGCCGCGACCGCGTCGTCGATCTGCTTCGGCTGGTGCGCCAGCAGCAGCACGGGCAGCCGCGGGTCGGTGCCGGCGAGCGCCGCGGCGTGGTCGGCGCGGTGACCGGCGACGCCGGACGAGGCGGCGGTCACGTCGTCCACCCCGGCGACGACGAGCCGGGCGCCGCCCCGCTCCACCACGAGATGCCGGTTGTGCAGGGCCTCCCAGCCGAGGGCCCGCATGTGGTCGACCCAGCCCTGCGCCTGGCCGTAGTACTCGTGGTTGCCCGTCACGTACACCCGGGCCAGCCGGGCCTGGACGGCGCCCAGCGGCGCGGCCTGCGCCCGGCGCTGGTCGACCGTACCGTCGGCGATGTCGCCGGTGTGGCAGACGATGTCGGGGGCCAGGCCGTTGACCACCTCGATGGTACGGGCGGACCAGCGGGCCCGGTCGATCGGGCCGTAGTGGGTGTCGGTCAGCAGCACCACCCGGACCCCGTCGAGACCGGCACCCAGCCGGTCGATGGTGACGTCCACCTGCCGGACCCGGGGCACCCGCATCGCCTCGGTGTAGCCCCAGACGGCCAGGACGATCGAGACGGCCGCCGCGCCGACCGCCACGGATCGGGACCGGACCGGATCGGCGACTCCCGCCGCGGCGAGCGGGAGCCGGGCCACGTTTGCGATCAGCGTCCAGACGAACAGGATCCAGATCAGGCCAAGCAGTGAGTCCCCGGCGCGCGCAGCCGCGTCCCACCGCCGGCGGCCGTGCCCGAGATACATCAGGACGGGGAACGCGACCAGCGCGACGACGAACACGCTCGTGCCGGCCGCCACCACCGGCGCCGGCCACCGCGCCGCCACCGTCAACGTCCACCACGGCAGCCCGAACAGCAACGCCAGGACCGCGACCAGCGTCGCCCCGGACACCAGCGGTCGCAGCAGCTCTCGCGCCGGCCGCACCTGTACGGCATCGCCAGCAGCCATCGTCGTCCTCCCGTCGGGGTCCGTGCAGCATGACACGGTCCGGGCCGGATCGACCACGCCCGGAACCCGGGACGGATCCGGCCCGTAGGTGATCGACCCGCGACCCGGGGGTGCCTCGGTTCGGGTACGGTCAGCGGGTGGCGTACGACGCCCTGGCCGAGAGCCTGCGCCTGATCATTTGAGGGTTGCCGGACGGCCCCGTGCGGTTGAGTCGGCGCCGTCGTTTCGCGCCGGTCGCGGTCGACGTGGACGGCGACGTCGCCGCCACACGGTTCCTACGCCGAGGCGTTGGCTGTTGCTGGGACGAGACGCACCTGCTGGCCGTCGACAACCACGGAGCCTGGCGAACGCTCGGCGGCGGCGGATCGTCGGACGACGAAGACCCCACTGCGGAAGAGTTCGAGCGGGCCCGCGACGACCTCGCGCCGTACCAGGTGGCGCTCAGTGGGGGCGCTGGCGTCGTGCGCGACGGCGACCCCCTGCTGCCCCGGGGCACGCGATGGGTGCGCGGGTCGGCGGTGCTCGTCGGCCATGGGGTCGCAGAACTGCATGTCAACGGCCGCCACCTACCCGTCCCGTACCACGGTCACCTGATCGTGGTCTGGGGCTCTCGCCGGCCGCCGACGGTTACCGCACACGACGGCACCGGGCGCACCGTTGCCACCGCCACGGTGTCTCCCACATGGTGATCGGCAGCCAGGGGCCGCCGTGACCTCGCCTCAGTGCCACGGTCACGGCCTGCGGCCTCGCCGCGGCCACGCTGATCCCCGACCGGCGTTCGTCGCTCGTCGGGTTCCTGCTGGTCGGCGTACCTGCGGGCGGTCCTTGACGTTCATGTCGAGGCGGCGGGCGGTCGCTCTGATGACAGTCCGTCGGCCCGCAGGGCGTGCACGGCCGCGTGGCGTTGGCGGGTGTTCGCCGCCCGGCGGCCCGTCCTGACCGGCTCGTCCGTGGTCGGCGCCGCCAGGGCGGGTGTCGGGTTGGTGTGCTCCCGCAGGCACCGGCGATGCCCCCCGGACGACCTTCTCGACCGCGTCGCCGAGGTTCTTCAGAAGGCGCCACCGGTCGGCGACCTGAATCGCGTCAGGTGCTCCCTCGCGGGTCGCGGGCGCTGGCCCGGTAGAACGAGCGGGACACCGGGGCCCTCGCGGGTGCCGTCGGCGTAGCGCCAGCCAAACTCGCGCTTCTGGATTCGGGTGCTCCGGCAAGTGAGGTGTGGCGGTTGGGGTTTTCGCGGTCGCGGTTCCACGTCGCGGCCCGACCGGACGGCCCGCAGCGGCTTGTTGACCTGTCGGGGTTGAGTGTGGCCACCAGTTACCCGACTCTGGTCGGGAAGTACCTGGCCGAGGCTGGGGTGAGTGTGTCGTTGGTGAAGCTCGACGGGGCGGTGGAGAACGTGATCAGTCTGGGGCTGGCCGACGGGGCTGGCAAAACAACCGCTGTCGGTCATGTTGTCGGGGCGTTGGACGGCCGTGGGATCCCGGCCGTCGTGTTCGACAAGAAGATCACGCAGTTCGGCTCGGAGTACGTGCGCCGTCATGCCGGTGAGTTGCGGGCGTTGATCTGGGAGCACCTGGCGGACGACCCGTACCTCGAGTGGGGTGACATGCACTGGGTGTACTTGCAGGCGGCCTGGTACTGGCCGCCGCCCTCGACGGATCAGGCACCAGCGTTGACCTCTGCAAGATCAGCTGTACTTACCTCTGCACCGAGCCATTTTCATCCTGCGTAGCGGTTGGCTTCGACGTGGTGCAGGATGAGGATGGCCTGCACGATCGCGGTTGCTCGGCTTGGGCAGCAGGGCAGCTTGACCAGGATTTTCCAGGTCTTGAGTGTGGCGATCGCGCGTTCGCCGCGGGCGCGGATCTTCGCGTGGGTCCGGTTGACGGCCTTCTGCCGGCGTGACAGCTTCGGCCGGAAGCGGCGCCGCTTGAACGGGGTGCGCACGCTGCCGTGGGCGCCTTGATAGCCCT
>NZ_JBIVRQ010000018.1:0-106815 GCF_044755745.1 Micromonospora sp. NPDC092111 | reverse complement strand
GCGCCCCGCGCCCCGCGCCCCGCGCCCCGCGCCCCGCGCCCCGCGCCCCGCGCCCCGCGCCCCGCGCCCCGCGCCCCGCGCCCCGCGCCCCGCGCGTTTCACGTGAAACCGACGGCCTATCGTCCGTCCACCTCGGCCCTGCACGGCCGACGCTTGATCCGTCAGAGCGGCGAACCGCTCGTTCCACGTGAAACCGAGTGCGAGCGCGCGCGGGGGGGTTCGTAACCGGAGTCGACCGCCGAGCCCCGTGGCGCTCCTCCGGGCACCGGAGCGATGGGCTGTGGCATGAACGACGGCAGTCCGTGGAGACGGCTCTGGTCGCCGAAGGGCGGCGCGGCGTGAACAAGCGCGGTGCAGCGTGAACAAGCAGAGTTGGTCGGCGAGGCACTACCGGCCGGCATCGATCACGAGCCCGGGAAAGTCGTCGGCACCAGCAGCCCGGAGGCCCCTCGATCGTTAGTGACTTCGGGTCCGTGACTCCTGTGAACGACGTTGTGGATGAGGCCGCCAGTTATCCACAGAAGTTTTCCACAGGCGACCCTCGTTTCACGTGAAACAGCGCGTCAGAGCCCCGTCCAGCCTGTGGATGACGGGGTGTGGTGGTGATCTCATCAGCCTGTGGACAACTGCTCCCGAGCCCGCTCGACCACCCCGTCGGCGACGGCCCTGTTCGGCTGAGATCCCTTCACGATCAGCGTCGATCGGGGTAGGGACAGCGGTCCCTGACTCGGTTAGGGTCAGCGTCGTGCACGACACCCCTCCCTCCTCAGTTCCGGACTTCACCCAGTGGCCCTCGTTCCCCTTCGAGGGCGATCTGCGTGTCAAGCACCTCGACGACCCGGTCCCGGTCGAGCCTCCCCGCAAGGGCGAGGGGCATCGGGAATGCACCGCCTGCAACGCTCCGGACGACGCCTACATCTGGGTCGGTGAGCGGTGGCGGGTACGGGCCATGGACCGACCCACCGGACTGCCGATGGTGCTGATCCTGGAGTCCCGTTCGCACCTCGATCTGGGTGATCTGCCCAACCTGCTCGCGGCCGAACTCGGGGTGATGACGGTCCGCCTGGAGCGGGCCATCCGATCGCTGGACGGGGTGGCCCGGGTGCATGTCAACCGCTGGGGTGACGGCTCCGCCCACCTGCACATGTGGTTCCTGGCCCGGCCGTACGGTCAGCTCCAGCTACGGGGAACGTTCCTGTCGCTCTGGGACTCGATCCTGCCGCCCATCTCCGAGTCACAGTGGCGGGAGAACCTGGCACTGGTCGCGGCCTGGCTGGCCGAGTTCGGCGGGCGCCCGCTGGCGGAGCCGCCCCGTATCCAGTGGCAGGCCCCGTCCAGCATCGCCGCGCAGTCCTCCGCTGAGGCAGCCGCCGCGCAGGAGACCGCGGCGGCGGAGGACACCGTCTCGGTGATCGAGTCGGAGGAGGAGATCCCGGTCCCCGCGCCCGAGGAGACCGCCACCGGCGAGACCGAGGTCGCGGAGGCGGCCGATGCCGGCGAGGAGTCGGGGGAAGTCGCCGAGGAATCGGGGAACGGCCCCGAGAAGAAGTGAGGTAGGGGTCAGGAGCGGCGGGCGGCGGCCCGGCCGACCAGCGTGCCGAGGACCCGCCCGAAGTCCAGCCCGGCCGCCTGGATGGCCAGCGGGAGCAGCGACGTCTCCGTCATGCCGGGGGACACGTTGACCTCCAGCACGTGCGGTCGCCCGTCCGCGTCGACGATCAGGTCCACCCGGGAGAGGTCGCGTAGCCCCAGCGCGGTGTGCGCGGCCAGGGCGACCTCGGCCACCGCGTCGGCCACGGCCGGGTCGAGGCGGGCCGGGGCGTGCCAGGTGGTCCGGCCGGCCGTGTAGCGGGCCGCATAGTCGTAGACGCCGTTGCGGGGCACGATCTCCACCGGCGGCAGCGCCTGCGGGCCGTCGCCCAGGTCGACCACGGAGATCGCCACGTCCATGCCGGGCACGTAGCGTTCGACCAGCGCCGTCGAGTCGTACGCGAAGCAGCCGACCATCGCGGCCGGCAGGGCTGCGGGGTCCTTGACCACGGCGGCACCCAGGCCCGAGCCACCCTGGGCCGGCTTGACCATCAGCGGCAGCCCGAGCCGCTGCACGATCCGGTCGAGCACGGCCACCGCGCCCAGCTCGGAGAAGCGGTCGTGCGGCAGGGCCACCCAGTCCGGGGTGGGGATGCCGTTCTCCCGCAGTACCGCCTTCGCCGAGGGCTTGTCCCAGGCGAGCCGGGAGGCCCGCGCGTCACAGCCGACGTACGGGACGTCGTAGAGGTCGAGCACGCCGCGCAGCGAGCCGTCCTCGCCGGTGGCGCCGTGCAGGGCGATCACCACGGCGTCCGGCGGGTCCGCGGCGAGCGCGGGCAGCAGCGCCACGTCGGCGTCCCGCAGCTCCGCCTGCACGCCGACGGCGCGCAGCGCGTCGAGGACCCGGCGACCGGACCGCAGTGAGACGTCCCGCTCGTACGACAACCCGCCGGCGAGCACCAACACGTGCAGGTCGGCGACGGCGGCGGGATCGGTCACGTGGGATCGCTCGACGGGGGTGGCAGCCATGCGGGAATCATGCCAAGTCGGGTCCGGGGGCGTCCGGGCCGCCCCGTCGGCGTCCGGTCGGGGTGACCGTGCCGAAGACCTTGCGCATGGCGATGTCCTGCTCCATCACGCCGGCCAACCGGCGTACGCCCTCCCGGATCCGCTCCGGCGGCGGGAAGGAGAAGTTGAGTCGCATGTTGCCGGTGCCGGTGCCGTCCGCGTAGAAGCCGGTGCCCGGCACATAGGCGACCCGGGCGGCGATGGCCCGGGGCATCATCGCCTTGGCGTCCAGGCCGTCGGGCAGAGTCGCCCAGACGAAGAGGCCACCGGCCGGGTTGGTCCAGGTGGTGCCCGCGGGCATCAGGTCGTCCAGCGCGGCGAGTAGCGCGTCGCGCCGCTCCCGGTAGACCTCCCGGTAGACCTTGAGCTGCTCCCGCCACGGCATGGTCGACAGGTACGTCGCGACGGCGGCCTGCGCGTAGCCGCTGGGGCAGAGGATCTGCGCCTCACTGGCGATGACCAGCTTGTCGCGCACCGCGTGCGGGGCCAGGATCCAGCCGACCCGCAGCCCCGGGGCGAAGGTCTTGGAGAAGGTGCTCAGGTAGAACACCCCGTCGCGGCGGCGGGCCCGCAGCGGGGCGGGCGCCTCCCCCTCGAAACCGAGCTGGCCGTACGGGTCGTCCTCGACCACCAGCAGCCCGGCGCGTTCGCAGATGTCCAGCACCCGTTCGCGCCGTTCCTCGCTCAGCGTCACGCCGGTCGGGTTCTGGTAGGTGGGGATGGTGTAGAGGAACTTCACCCGCCGGCCGGCGCGGGCCAGGTCGGCGATCGCCACCTCCAGCGCCTCCGGGATCAGCCCGTCGTCGTCCATCGGCACGTGCACCACCTGCGCCTGGGCGGCCTGGAACACCCCGAGCGCGCCGACGTACGTCGGGCCCTCGGCGAGCACCACGTCACCCGGATCGAGGAAGAGCCGGGCCACCAGGTCGAGGGCCTGCTGCCCGCCCACGGTGACCACCACGTCCTCCGGGGAGGCGCCGCAGGACGCGTCGATGCCGGAGAGCGCCATCACCTCGCAGATCCGCTCGCGCAGCTCCAGGGTGCCCTGGCCGATGCCGTACTGGAGGGTGGTGACGCCGTGTTCGGAGCCGAGCTTGCCGAGCATCTCGCCGACCGCGTCGAGCGGCAGCGCGGCGATGTAGGGGGCGCCACCGGCGAGCGAGACGACCTCCGGCCGGCTGGCCACCGCGAAGAGTGCCCGGATCTCCGAGGCCGTCATCCCGCGGACCCGCCGGGCGTACCGGTCGGTGTAGTCGTCGAGCGTCGTGCCGGTCATGACATCACCTCGATCGGGTGTCGGTCGGGCTCCCCGGCCGCTGGGGTACCCGCGGTGCCGGCGACCATGGCGGCGCGGGACACCGGTCGGTCGATCCTAGCCCCGCCGGGCCGGTCGGCCGCCGCGACGTGTCCGACGTCCACATCCCGGACCGTCCGTCACCGGCTCGGGTGGGCATTCGCGCGTCCCCTCCCGTAGCGCCGGCTGGCGGCGTACGATCGCTCGTCGGGGCAGGAGGGCGGCGATGCCGTTCCCGGCTGGTCTCGTCTCCGAGCCTAATTGTGGGGATGCGCTGATGTCGCGACGTCTGGTCAGTCTGACCCTCGACACCTTGGAAGACCTGCCCGGCCCGTGCCGGCAGTGCGTCTACTGGGAGCTTGATCCGGTCTCGGCCGACCGGGCCTGCGCCGCCGGTGACCCGGGGCTGGAGAAGGAGGCCTGGGTCTCCCAGACGCTGCTGGAGTGGGGCTCCTGCGGCAAGCTGGCGTACGTCGACGGGATGCCCGCCGGTTTCGTCATGTACGCGCCGCCGGCCTACGTGCCCCGCTCGATGGCCTTCCCGACCTCGCCGGTCTCGGCCGACGCGGCGCTGCTGATGACCGCCAACGTGGTGCCTGCCTTCGCCGGCGGCGGGCTGGGCCGGATGCTCGTCCAGGGGGTCGCCCGCGACCTCACCAAGCGGGGCATCAAGGCGATCGAGGCGTTCGGCGACGCGAAGTTCGGCGACGACGCGGACGATCCGACCCGGGCCTGCGTCGCCCCGGCCGACTTCTTCCTCTCGGTGGGCTTCAAGACGGTCCGCCCACACCCCCGCTACCCCCGGCTGCGGCTGGAGCTGCGTACGGCGCTGAGCTGGAAGTCCGACGTCGAGTACGCGCTGGAGAAGCTGCTCGGCTCGATGAGCCCGGAGAGCCTGCTCCGCCCGGTGCGGCCCGCCCCGGCGACCCGCTCCAGCGCCGGCTGAGCGGGCCGGCACCGGCACGGACGGCGGTTCAGTCGACCACCGCGCCGGCGGCCACCACGGCCCGCAGCTCGCTGACGTCGATCGAGCCGGTCGGCACGTCCCGCTCGACGGGGAAGAACATCCGCTGCACGGCGGCCACGATGGCCTCGACGACCCGGTCCCGGAACCGGGGGTCGACCAGCCGGGCCCGGTCGGCCGGTGAGGTCAGGTAGCCCACCTCGACCCGGACGGCGGGCATCCTGGTCAGCCGCAGCAGGTCCCACGCCTTGGCGTGGGTACGGCAGTCCCGCAGCCCGGTCCGGGCGACGATCTCCCGCTGCACCAGCCCGGCCAGCCGTTCGCCGGTGGCCGAGGTCACGCCGTTGTCGGTGCCGTAGTGGTAGGTGGCCACCCCGTCGGCCGCCGGGTTGGCGTGGCCGTCGGTGTGCAGCGAGATGAAGACGTCGGCGCCGAGCGAGTTGGCCAGTTCCACCCGGTCGACGTCCGGCAGGCAGGTCTCCGGGGTGGGGCCACGGGTGAGCTGCACCCGGACGCCGGCGGCGGCGAGTCGGCCCTCCAGCCGGCTGGCCAGGTCGTGCACCAGGTCCGCCTCGGTCCAGCGCAGCGGCCCGTCGGGCACCACCACCCCCGGGTCGGTGCCGCCGTGCCCGGGGTCGATCACCACCGTCCGTCCGACCAGCGCCGGGCCGGACTGCCGGATCGCGTCGGACTCGCGTAGCCACTGCGGGCGCCCGCCGACCACCTTGCGGCCGAGCCGGCGCAGCGCGCCCATCGTGTACGGTCCGCAGGAGCCGTCCGGCTTCAGCCCGACCTCCCGCTGGAACTGGGCCACCGCCCGGGAGGTGCGCACGCCGTAGATGGCGTCGGCGCGACCGGTGTCGTACCCCATCTCCAGCAGCCGTTCCTGGAGCGACCGGACGTCCTCGCCGGCGAGCGGTTCGGGCACCGCGTGGTAGAGGGTGCGGGCGCCGAGCCGCCAGCGGGCCGCGTCCAGGGCCCGCCAGGTCTCCGCGCCGACCCGCCCGTCGACGCTGAGGCCCCGGGACTGCTGGAAGGCCCGGACGGCGCGTTCGGTGGCGAGGTCGAACTCGTCGGCGGTCGAGGGCGGGAGGAGGTCGAGGCCGGTCAGGACCGTGCGGATCTCGGTAACGGCCGGTCCACGGTCTCCGGGTCGAATCGGACGCACGCACGACCCCCTCTGCGGCTGGCTGTCGGCACCTCGGGCACGCGCCCACCGGAGTCGGTGACGGCCACGCTGCGCTCCGCGCGGCGGACGCTTACGGAGCGTACCGTGACCGGTGCCGCCGGGCCGGGGGTTCGCGCAGGTCAGGGCCGCCGACAGCAGGAACCCCGCACCCAGGGGTGCGGGGTTCCGGTGGTACGACGGTGCTACAGCGCCGACTCGATCAGCCGGACCAGTTCGCCCTTGGGCTTGGCGCCGGCGATCGACTGCACCGGCTCGCCGTTCTTGAAGATGGTGAGGGTAGGCACCGACATCACCCGGTAGGCGCGGGCGGTCTCCGGGTTCTCGTCGATGTTGAGCTTGACGATGGTGACCTGGTCGGCCATCTCGCCCGCGATCTCCTCCAGCAGCGGCGAGACCTTGCGGCACGGCCCGCACCACTCGGCCCAGAAGTCCACCAGGACCGGCTTGTCGGACTTCAGCACGTCGGTGGCGAAGTTGGCGTCGGTGACGACCTTCGTTGCTCCCACTATGACCCTCCTCTTCGGTTGTTCGTTCGCTGTCGTTCAGCTCAGCGTGGCGATGAAACGCTCGGCGTCGAGCGCGGCGGCGCAGCCCGTGCCGGCGGCGGTGATCGCCTGCCGGTAGGTGTGGTCGACCACGTCACCGGCGGCGAAGACCCCCGGCACGCTGGTGCGGGTGCTCGGGGCCTGCACCTTCACGTAGCCCTCGTCGTCCAGGTCGACCTGGTCACGGAAGAGTTCGCTGCGCGGGTCGTGGCCGATGGCCACGAAGACGCCGGTCACGTCCAGCACCTTGGTGTCACCGCTGTGCACGTTGCGGACCCGGACGCCGCTGACCTTGCCGTCGTCGCCGAGGATCTCCTCGACGGTGCTGTTCCACTCGACCTTGATCTTGTCGTTGCTCAGTGCGCGGTCGGCCATGATCTTGCTGGCCCGGAACGAGTCGCGCCGGTGGATGATGGTGACCGACTCGGCGAACCGGGTCAGGAAGCTGGCCTCCTCCATCGCGGAGTCGCCACCGCCGACCACCACGATGTGCTGGTTGCGGAAGAAGAACCCGTCACAGGTGGCGCAGGACGACACGCCGTGGCCCAGGTACTCCTGCTCACCCGGCACGCCCAGCGGACGCCAGGCCGAGCCGGTGGAGAGGATGACCGCCTTCGCCCGGTAGGCGGTCTGCCCCACCCACACGGTGCTCACCGCGTCCGAACCGGTCTCGCCGGTGTCCTTCAGCTCCACCCGGGTGACGTCGTCGGTCAGGAACTCCGCGCCGAACCGCTCGGCCTGCTTGCGCATGTTGTCCATCAGCTCGGGGCCGAGGATGCCGTCGGCGAAGCCGGGGAAGTTCTCCACCTCGGTCGTCGTCATCAGCGCGCCGCCGGACTGCACACCCTCGATCACGAGCGGGTTGAGGTTGGCGCGAGCGGCGTAGACCGCCGCCGTGTACCCGGCCGGCCCGGAGCCGATGATGATCAGGTTGCGGACCTCGTCCACTGCCGTCTCCCGATGTGTGTGTTCGACATCGGTCGCGTACCGACGTCGATCCGAGCGTCGGCGGTTTCAGCGACGCCGACGACTGACTTGCAGAACGTCATCGTACGAACCGGGGATTCCCGAACCGGTCGTCCGGTGGGTCACGTCACGCGGCGAATGATGACCGGTGACCGCGTCCTCACCCTACCCGCGCCTGGTAGCGGGTGTCCGGGCCGGATCCCGGTACGCCGCACTCCGCCCCGCTGACCCAGGCCCACCGCTCCCCGGACAGGTCGGCGAAGCGGACCACCAGGGCCGGCTCCCCCTGGAACGCGGCGTAGTCGACCACGTCGACGGTGACCGGCCCGCGCCCGTGCGCGGTGGCGATCTCGGCGAGGCAGGCGTCGAGCGCCGCCCGGTCGGCCAACCGGTCCAGCCCGCCGGGCGCCATCAGGCGCTTGCTCTCGGTGGCCTGCGGACCGGTCTCGTTGCCCGGCTGGAGGCTGCTGCTGCCGAGTTGCGGCAGCGGGGCGCCGGTGGCGGCGTTCAGCGTTCCCGGCGTCCAGTCGACGCCGCTGTGCTGGGGCTCGCCGGCGAACAGGAACGGGGCCCCCGGGCCGCTGTGCGCCGGCCCGGCGAGCGTGCTGGTGGCCGAGTCCGTGGCGTTCGTCTCGTTGACCAGGTGCGCCACGCCGAACCCCACCGCGGCCAGCGACGCCGCGGCGAGGGTGACCGGCGCGGCCAGCCGCGCCCAGCGTCGCCGTCGCCGACCCGGCCCGGACGCGTCGGCCCGCCCGTCGTCGGGCCGTGCACCGGGGGTACGCCGGCCGCCGGGCTGGGCCGGCACCGGGCCGGGAAGGCGGCTGGGCTGGTCGGCGTCGTCCGGTGGGGGGCTGCCCGGCCCGGCTCCGGCGAGTACGGCGGTGAGTCGTTCCACCACCGCCGGGGGCATCTCCGGCGCGGGATCGCCCCAGCCGGCCAGGTCGGCGTGCACCCGGGCGACGGCGGGGGCCAGGACGGCGTACGCGTCGGCCCAGGCCGGCTCCGCGTCGACCAGGCGCGCGACGACGGCCTGCTCAGGGGTGCCGTCCAGGACCCCGCCCACGTAGTCGGCGAGCAGGTCGTGATCGACCTCCCTGAACTCCCGGCCCGTCACGTCTCCTCCTGGCTGGCGTCCCGCCGGGTTTGCCCCGACCCCGATCGGACGCCGCCCGGCACCGACCGGTTCCCCGGTGTGACGCCGGGAACGTCCCGACCACTCCGGACCGGTTCGCCTGGTTCGCTGGCCCCCGAGCGGAACGTGCCGGGCGGCGGCCCGTCGCCGCCGGTACGCAGGTGTCCGAGTACGCCGGCCAGCCGGGCCCGGCCCCGGGCGCAGCGGCTCTTCACCGTCCCCTCGGCCACCCCGAGGATCCGGGCGACCTCGGCCACCGGGTAGCCCTGCACGTCCACCAGGATCAGCGCGGCCCGCTGCTCGACCGGCAGCGCGGCGAGCGCCTGCCGGACGACCAGCGCGGTGTCGGGGTCGGCGGCCGGGGCGGCCGGCTCGACCCCGCCGGACCGGCCGTGCTCGTCGGTGCGGCTGCCGTCCGGCAGCGGGACGGTGGGGTGCGCCTGCCGGCGCCGGATCCGGTCCAGGCAGGCGTTGACCACGATCCGGTGCAGCCAGGTGGTGACGGCGGAGTCGCCCCGGAACCGGCCGGCGGCGCGGTGGGCGGAGAGCAGCGCGTCCTGGAGGGCGTCCGCGGCCTCCTCCCGGTCGCCCATGGTCCGCAGGGCCACCGCCCAGAGCCGGTCGCGGTGCCGGTGGAACAGCTCGGTGAAGGCGTCCCGGTCGCCGGCCACGTGCGCGCGGAGCAGATCCAGGTCGGTCGCGTCGGCGTGCGACAGCGCTGCCGGCATCGCTCCGTCGGCCGCCGGATCGGGGGCCCGCCCGCCGCGACCGGCCATCACCACGTCCGGAGGAGGCGGTGCGGGTGTCGCGGCCGGCGGATCACGATCCCTGGACCGAGATTTCCTGGACGCCCAGCTTGAAGCCCCGGTCGGTGGACGGCAGTTCGGTGATCCAGAAGAGCAGGTAGCGGTACTGCTGCTCCGGGTTGAACCCGTCGAAGGCCATCGTGATGCCGTCGTGCTGCTCGAAGGGCTGCCCGATCCGGGCCTTGTAGTTCTTGACCAGATCCTTGTCGCCCTGCGAGCTGGACGGGAAGTCCGCGCCGCCGCTGAGCAGCTCGGCGGAGACACCGGAGTCCGAGAGGGTGGCCGTGAGCGACTTGACGGTGCGCAGTTCACCGAGGTCGATCCAGACGCCCATGCCCTTCTTGTAGTTGCTGAAGTTGGCGGAGTAGTAGGTGTCGGTGTCCCAGCCCTCGTTCACGTCGCCGTCGATCATCTTCTCGGCGTTGGCCAGCTCGTTGCGCTTCCGGCTGTCCGGGTCGATGATCCGGATGTCCTCGATCTGCAGCTTGCGGACGGCGGGGGCCGGGGTGGCGTCTCCGGCGGGGGCGCTGGTCGAGGGGCGGGCCACCGGCTGGGTCTCCGGTGAGTCGTCGCCGCCCAGCGCGCTGATGCCGATCAGCAGCCCGACCAGGGCGACGGCCAGCAGGCTGGCGATCCCGATGGCCACCTTCCGGCCGCCCGCGGCGGCGAGCGGCGAATGGTCCTCGACCCCGTCGGCGGTGAACCGGATGGTGCCGGTCTGGTCGAGGAAGTGGTCCTCGGTGGGGATGTCGAGGCGGCTCAGCTCGGCCGAGAGCACGTCCGACGACGGCGGGGCGATCTCGGCGTCGAGCAGGTCCATGGTCAGGTCGTCGAGGTACGCCGGCACACCGGCCCGGACCTGCCGGGGCGCGGCGATGGCGCCGCTGGCGTCGCGGACCGCGTCCGGGATGGCGGCCCGGCCGTGGCCGGCGGTCGCGCCGCGCAGCGGGGCCTCGGCGTGCGGCCAGTGCCCGGTGAGGGCGAAGTAGAGGATGCCGCCGACGGCCCGGATGTCGGCTTCCTGGCTGTCGTCACCGTCGGTGCGCGCATCGGCCAGCACCACCCGGCCGTCGTCGCTGATCATCACGGTGCCGGGGTGCACGTTGCCGTGCACCATGCCGGTGGCGTGCACGGCGGCGATGGCGCTGGCGACCGCGTTGCCGACGGCGGTGGCCCGGGCCGGGTCCAGTGGCCCGGCGGCGACCAGCTCACGCAGGGAACGGCCGTCGACCCACTCGCGGACGACGTACGCCCGCTCGCCCTCGTCGATGGCGTCGTAGACGCCGACCAGGTTGGGGTGGATGACGCGACTGGCGGCCACGGCCGCCTGGAGCATCTCGGTGGCCGAGTCGCCGCCCGGGTAGCGCAGGACGACCGCCACGGGCCGGCGCAGGATGACGTCGACCCCCCGCCAGACCAGCCGCCCGGCGCTGTCGTTGTTGATGTGCTCGACCAACTCGTACCGCTCGGCGAGGATCTCACCGGCCGTGGGAGCACCGAAGGTCATGACCGGAGGAGCTGTCTCCGCTGCCTCCTGACCCTCGCCGACCTGGGTCACCCGTCCTCCCTCGGTGATCGTGCCGATCGATGGACCCGCGCTGCTGGGCATGTGGCTTCCCGCTCCGCCGTCGATGGAACGGCCGGCGGCGTCGACGCGTGCGTCGGCCACCTGCCGTGTCCGTCGAGAGCGACCTTACCCGGACCGCCCGTCATCCCGACATGTCATCTTCCCGCTGCGCCTGGCAGCCTGCCGGGCATGAGGGCTTATGCCCGTTTAACACCGTTCTCGTCCACGTTGCTGGCACATGTACTGGCCAATCTAGACGCTGGTCGCAACCGGCCGATCCCGGGGCGGCACCCCTGCGACATCCGGTGAGGTTCCCGCCGAACGGTCGGTCATGCTCAGCCGTACGGCTGGTTGTCCACAGGCCGTTCCGGCGGCTGACCGGGGAATCGCGGAGTTATCCACAGCCGTGTCCCCAGGCTGGTGATCCTCGTTCACCCTCAGTGCCCACCGGGTCGGAGTGACCGGAACACCAAGGGGCTCAGCGGCCCAGCCGCCGACGGACCATCCCGACCACCTCGGTGATCTCGCCGATCCGCAGCACCATCGCCAGCCCCAGGTACGTCCCGCCGATCGCCGCGCCGCCCACCACCAGCCGGACGATCGCGGCGAACCGGCCCAGCTCGGCCGGGTCGCCCGGGAGCAGGTTGACCACCAGCAGGCCGACCAGCGCCGCGCCGATCGCGGCGACGACCACCTTGCCCATGGTCCGCATGATCCGGCCCAGCCCGATCCGACCCACCCGGGGCCGGAGCAGCATCGCCGAGATCACCGCCGCCGCCAGGTACGAGATCGCATTGCCGAGCATCATGCCGGCCGCCGCGAAGGTGGCCGAGAAGGCGGCGAAGACCCCGATCTGGATCGCCACCCGGAGGATCACCACCGGGATGTTGACCAGCGCCGGGGTCCGGGTGTCCGGCAGCGCGTAGAAGGCGAAGGTGAAGAGCTGGCTGATCGCGAAGGGCACCAGGCCCAGCGCGGCGACCAGCAGCACCAGCGAGGTGGCGAGGGCGTTGTCGCCGTCGAACGCGCCGTACTGGAAGACCACCACCGAGACCGGGCCGGCCAGCACCGCGTAGCAGACCGCGATCGGGGCGAGCACCGCCGTCACCATCCGGGTGCCCCGGGACAGGTCGGCGGTGACATCGGCGAACCGGCCCTCGGCGGCGGCGGCGCTCATCCGGGGCATCAGCGCCGTGATGATCGAGACGGCGATGATGCCGTGCGCCATCATCAGCAGCAGGAAGACGTTGTTGTAGATCAGCAGGCCGGCGTTCTTCTTGTCGCCACCGGCGGCCCGGGTGAGCAGGTTGACCACCACGAAGAGGCCGAGCTGGTTGACCGCGACGTAGCAGAACATCCAGCCGCCGAGCCGGGCCAGCTCGCGCAGCCCCAGCTCCCGGAAGTCGAACCGCAGCTTCCAGCGGAAGCCCACCCTGCGCAGCGCCGGCAGCAGCCCGGCGGCCTGCACCGCCACGCCGAGCAGGGTGCCCCCGCCGACCAGCAGGATCCGGTCCCACCCGATCTCCTCCGGGCCCAGCGCCTTCGCGCCGTACACCACGATGTAGAGGCCGAAGGTGCCGATGACGACCAGGTTGTTCAGGATCGGTGCCCACATCGGGGCGGCGAAGTGCCCCCGGGTGTTCAGCACCGCGGCGATCAACGCGCTGACGCCGGTGAAGAAGAGCATCGGCAGCATCAGGTAGGAGAGGTTCGTGACCAGGTCCGTGTAGTCCCGGTTCTTGCCGCCGGCGTAGAGCGTGGTCAGCGTCGAGGCCAGCAGCAGGGCGATCAGCACAGCGGCGGCGAGCGCCAGCACCGCCAGGGTGAGCAGCCGCTGGGCGTACGCCTCGCCCCGGTCCGGGTCGGTCTTGCGCCGGCGTACCAGCACCGGGATCAGCACGCTGGTCAGCACGCCGCCGAGGAGGAACTCGTACACCTGGTTGGGCAGGAACTGGGCGGTGGTGAACGCGTCGCCGACCGCGCTGCCGAGCGCCGCACCGATCATCAGGTTGCGGATGAAGCCCGTACCCCGGCTGACCAGGCTGCCGACCGCCATCACCGCGCTGTTCGCCGCGGCGCTGGTCTCCGCGACGACCTCCTGCGGCGGCGCGGTCGCCTCCACCGCCGGCTGGTTCAGCGGCTCCGCCGAGATGAAGGTGGCGTCGTCGGCCGGGGGCCGACCGCCGCCCTGCGCGGCGTTCGCGCTGCGGTAGAGCCCGCCGCTCATCTCCAGCCTCCAAGGGGTACGGCGGGGCCGGCACCGGCCCGCACGTCCATGACCATAGTCAACCCGGGCCGCATACCCGCGCCCGGCGGATCACTTCCCGCCCCGGCCCGATAGGCTGGCGATCCCATGTCCGAAGCCTCCGCTCCCCATGCCGCCGAACGCCGTGAGCTGACCGCCGCGCAGCGCAACGCCGTCGCCGAACTGCTCCGCGTCTCCCCGGTCGCCGACGAACTGGGCCGCCGGTTCGCGCACGCCGGGCACGAACTGCACCTGGTGGGCGGTTCGGTGCGCGATGCCCTGCTCGGCCGGCTCGGCGACGACCTGGACTTCTGCACCGACGCCCACCCCGACCAGACGCTCCGGATCATCAAGGGCTGGGCCGAGTCGATCTGGGAGACCGGCCGGGAGTTCGGCACCATCGGCTGCCAGCGCGACGGCCTCCGGTTGGAGATCACCACCTTCCGCGCCGAGGCGTACGACCAGGTCAGCCGCAATCCGATCGTCGAGTACGGGACCAACCTCACCGACGACCTGAGGCGGCGGGACTTCACCATCAACGCGATGGCGGTCAGCCTCCCCGACCACCGCTTCACCGACCCGTACGGTGGCCTGGACGACCTGGCCGCCAAGGTCATCCGTACCCCCGGCACCCCGCGGGAGTCGTTCGGCGACGACCCGCTGCGGATGCTGCGGGCCGCCCGCTTCGCCGCCCAGCTCTGCTTCACGGTCCACCCGGACGTCCGGACGGCGATGACCGCGATGGCCGCCGACCTGGACCGGATCACCGCCGAGCGGATCCGGGACGAGTTCACCAAGCTGCTCTGCGGCACCGACGCGATCACCGGGCTGCGGCTGCTGGTCGACACCGGGCTGGCCGAGCGCTTCCTGCCCGAGCTGACCGGCCTCAAGCTGACCATCGACGAGCACGCCCAGCACAAGGACGTCTACGAGCACACGCTGACCGTGGTGAGCAACGCGATCTCGTACGAGACGGACGGCTGCGACTTCGTGCTCCGGATGGCCGCGCTCATGCACGACGCGGGCAAGCCGGCCACCAAGGCGGTCGGCCCGGACGGCCGGGTCAGCTTCCACCACCACGAGGTGGTCGGCGCCCGGCTGACCAAGGCCCGGATGAAGGCCCTGCGCTACCCGAAGGACGTCACCGCCCAGGTCACCAAGCTGGTCGGCCTGCACCTGCGGTTCTACGGGTACGGCCGGGGCGAGTGGACCGACTCGGCGGTCCGCCGGTACGTCACCGACGCCGACGACCTGCTGGCCCGGCTGCACAAGCTGACCCGCTCGGACTGCACCACCCGCAACCGACGCAAGGCCGCCCAGCTCGCCGCCGACTACGACGCGCTGGAGGAGCGGATCGCCCGGATCGCCGCCGAGGAGGACCTGGCCCGGGTCCGCCCCGACCTGGACGGCAACGCGATCATGGAGCTGCTCGGCGTACCGCCGGGGCCGGTGGTCGGCCGGGCCTGGCAGCACCTCAAGGAGCTGCGCCTGGAGCGCGGCCCGCTGGACCGCGACGAGGCCGAGGCGGAGCTGTTGCGCTGGGCCCGCGAACAGGGCCTGGTCTGACGTACGCGGAAGGGGCCGTCCGGTGGTCGGACGGCCCCTTCGTCGTCGGTCAGCGGGTCTCGACCGCGCTGCCCTCGACCGGCGGCTTGCCGTTGGCCGGCGACCCGGTCGACGCCGAGCCCAGCTTGGCGAGCAGGCCGGCCAGGTCGATGCCGGTGAGGTCGGAACCGAGCTGGAGCCCCTGGGCGACGTTGCCGGCCACCGACTTGGTCAGCGAGGACGCCCCGTCGGTGGAGATCACCGTCATCTTGTCGATCGCACCGATCGGGGCGCTGGCCGCCTCGACCACCTGCGGCAGCACCTTCACCAGCAGGTCCAGTACGGCCGCTTCGCCGTACGCGGCGAACGCCTCGGCCTTGCGGGCCATCGCGTCGGCCTCGGCCTGACCCCTGGCCAGGATGGCCGCCGCCTCGGCCTGGCCCTCCCGCTCGACCGCCTCGGCGATCGCGGAGCGCCGGCGCTGCTCGGCCTCACCCTCCTTGGCGCCCTCGACGGCGTTCGCCTCGGCCAGCGCGGCCCGGCGGGCCCGCTCGCCCTCACCGGTGAGCCGGGCCTGCTCGGCGGAGGCCTGCGCGGCGGCGATGACGGCCTGCCGCTGCGCGTCGGCGTTCAGCACCGCCGCGTTGCGGGCCGCCTCGGCCTCCTGCTCCACCTTGTAGCGGGCCGCGTCGGCGGGCTTGCGCACCTCGGTGTCGAGCTGGCGCTGCTTCAGCTCGGCGTTGCGCTCGGCCACCTTCTGCTGCTCGGAGAGGATCGCCTGGTCCCGCTCGGCCTGGGCGAGCGGGCCGGCCGCCGCCGACTTCGCCTTGGCCGCGTCGATCTCCGCCTGGATGGCGGCCTGCTTCAGCGACAGGTTCCGGTTGGCCTCGGCGATCGCCTCCTCGGCGAGCAGCCGCTCCTGCTCGGCCTGCTGCCGGGCCCGGGCCTCGGCGATGGCCGCGTCCTTGAGCACCCGGGCCGCCTCCGGTCGACCCAGGTCCTGCAGGTACGACCCCTCGGCGAGGATGTCCTGGAGCTGGAAGGTGTCCAGCACCAGGCCCTGGTTGGTCATCGAGTGCTCGGCCTCCTCGGCGACCGCGCTGGCGAACGCGGCCCGGTCCCGGATGACCTCCTCGACGGTGAGCCGACCGACGATCGAGCGCAGCGCGCCGGCCAGCACCTCCCGGGTGAAGTTGTCGATCTCGTCCTGCTGGTGCAGGAAGCGCTGGGCGGCGGCGCGGATCGCGTCCTCGGTGCCGCCGACCTTGACGATGGCGACGCCGTGCAGGTCGGCCCGGATGCCCTGCTTGCTGACCGCGCCCCGGATGCCGACGTCGATGCGGCGGCTGGACAGGTCGAGCGACTGGAGCTTCTGCACCACCGGCAGCACGAAGACCGACGCGCCGAGGACGACCTTCTGGCCGGAGTTGTCGGTGGACCGGCCGCCGTCGGCGGTCTGCGTGGTGCGTCCCTTGCGGCCGGTGACGATGAACGCCTCGTTCGGGCCGGCCACCTTGATCCGGGAGAGCACGAAGAGCACGAGGACGAGGACGAGCAGGACCGCGCCGCCGATGGCGATGAGGAGTGGCATGGGGGTTCCGTCTCTGCGAGAAGAGGGTCAGTAGGTCTCGACGTGCACGCTGGTCTCGCTCAGCGTCTGCACCACGAAGATCTGCGCGCCGACCGGGATCGGCCGGTCCGCCCGGGCGTTGAGCTTCACCGGCTGGCCGGCGACGCGTACCCGGACCTCGCCGTAGCCGCTGGTGGGGATGGGGGTGACCACCAGGCCGAGCACGCCGACCAGGTCGTCCCGGGTGGGGGTGGGATCGGTGCGCATGTTCCGCGCCGCCCGGCTCAGCCGCCGGGCCAGCCACGCGGTGGGCACGGCGGCGAGCGCGCCACCGGCCACCGCCGCCGCGATCATCCCCGGGGTACGTCCGCCGAGCAGCTCGTTGACGATCGCCGCGCCGAAGCCGAACGCGCCGAGGAACCCGGCGACCGCCTCGACCGACACCGGACCGTCGACGTCGACGTGGCCGAGGTGCAGCAGCTCGCCGCCGAGCAGGGCGAGCGCCAGCACGCCGACGCCCGCCCCACCGATGATCAGAAAGATGAGCGTCCCCGTGGCCACGACCTGCACCGTAGCGAGTTGGCGCAACGTGCCGCGTGATCAATTCGGGGCGACGGTCACCGTCCGTTCGGCCAGCTCCCTCGGCAGTGGCAGCCGGGCCAGCTCGGGTCCGGCGGGCTCGGCGAGCACGACCTCCGGTACCCGCCCGCCGCCGGTGGAGAGCCGGTCGTCGGCGACCCGGGCGATGACGGATCGGGTGGTCGCGCTCATGCGGGCTCCTCGATCAGGGAACGACGACGAATGCGTCGGCCACCGGCGGGTGGACTGTCGTGGGGGCGCGGGAGAATGCCGGTATGCGCTGGACCGTGCTCGACTCGCCGATCGGCGAGTTCTCCGTGGCCACCGATGCCGACGGGGTCTGCGGCGCCCATTTCGGCCGGGTGGATTCGGCCGCCGAGGAGCCCGCCGACGCGCTCGCCGGGCGGGCCGTGGCCGAGCTGCGGGCGTACTTCGCCGGGGAGCTGACCGACTTCGGGGTGCCGGTGGTGCCGCCCCGGGGGTCGGACTTCGAGCGGGCGGTCTGGCGGGAGATGACCCTGATCCCGTACGGGGAGACGCTCACCTACGGCGAGGTGGCCCGCCGGGTCGGCGACCCGGGTGCGGCCCGGGCGGTCGGGGTGGCCTGCAACCGCAATCCGGTTCCGGTGATCGTCCCCTGCCACCGGATCGTCGGCGCGGGCGGAAAGCTGGTCGGCTTCGGCGGCGGGCTGCCGCGCAAGGTGACACTGCTGGAGTTGGAGGCCGGGGTCGCGTTGCGCCGCGCCTGGTCGTGATGATCAGGCGGTCGGACGGCGGGGATCCCGCCAACTCCAAGATCGCGCTGGATCCAGGATGTAGTGGGCTCGCGGTCGTCGGGAGGCCACTACATCCTGGAAACAGCGCGATCTTGCAGGGAGGCGGAGCAGGGGCGGCACGGCCGAGGGCCGGGCCCGTGCGGACCCGGCCCTCGGCCGTGCTGGTGCGGGCGCTCGCCCGCGGTGGCGGTGGCGCGTCAGCGCTCGATCTCGCCCTTGATGAACTCCTCGACGGCGGCGTGCGCGTCGTGGTCGGCGTACTGCACCGGCGGGGACTTCATGAAGTACGACGAGGCCGACAGGATCGGGCCACCGATCTTGCGGTCCAGCGCGATCTTCGCGGCCCGGACGGCGTCGATGATGACGCCGGCCGAGTTCGGCGAGTCCCACACCTCCAGCTTCAGCTCGGCGTTGAGCGGGGTGTCACCGAAGGAGCGGCCCTCCAGGCGGATGTACGCCCACTTGCGGTCGTCCAGCCACGGCACGTGGTCCGACGGGCCGATGTGCACGTCGCTCTTGACCATCTCGTGCGGGATCTGCGAGGTCACCGACTGGGTCTTCGAGATCTTCTTGGAGACCAGCCGGTTGCGCTCCAGCATGTTCATGAAGTCCATGTTGCCGCCGAAGTTGAGCTGGTAGGTGCGCAGCAGCTCGACCCCACGGTCCTCGAAGAGCTTCGCCAGCGCGCGGTGCACGATGGTGGCGCCGACCTGGCTCTTGATGTCGTCACCGACGATCGGCAGGCCGGCGTCGGTGAACTTCTGGGCCCACTCCGGGTCGGAGGCGATGAAGACCGGCAGGGCGTTGACGAACGCGCAGCCGGCGTCGATCGCGGCCTGGGCGTAGAACTTGTCGGCCTGCTCGGACCCGACCGGCAGGTAGGAGACGACGACGTCGACCTGGGCGTCGCGCAGCGCCCTGGCCACGTCGACCGGCTCGGCGTCCGACTCCTCGACGATCTCGCGGTAGTACTGGCCCAGGCCGTCGAAGGTCGGACCGCGCTGGACGCTGACGCCGGTCGGCGGTACGTCGCAGAGCTTGATGGTGTTGTTCTCGCTGGCGACGATCGCCTCCGCGAGGTCCATGCCCACCTTCTTGGCGTCAACGTCGAACGCCGCGACGAACTCCACGTCCGAGACGTGGTAGTCGCCGAAGGTGACGTGCATGAGACCCGGGACGCGGTCGTTCGGGTCGGCGTTCCGGTAGTACTCCACGCCCTGCACGAGGGACGAGGCGCAGTTACCCACACCGACGATGGCGACGCGGACGGAGCCCATAGCGTCTGCCTCCTTCTTCTTCATCACGGCCGCTCTGTCCTGGACTCTCCAGGCGGGGGCGGGCTGTTGTTGTCTCGTCGGCCGCCGGCCGTCCCGGGTGAGGGGACCGTCGGGGCACGGCCGGAGCGCTCGTTGGCGATGAGCTCCTCCAGCCAGCGGACCTCGCGCTCACAGGCGTCGAGCCCGTGGCGTTGCAGTTCCAGGGTGTACGCGTCGAGGCGCTCGGCCGCCCGGCCCAGCACGTCACGAAGTCCCTCGCGACGTTCCTCGATCGTGCGGCGGCGACCCTCCAGGATGCGGAGTCGGGTCGCCTGGTCGGTCCGGGCGAAGAACGCGAAGTGCACGCCGAATCCCGTGTCGTCGTACGTCTCGGGCCCGGCCTGCGCGATGAGCTGGGCGAAGCGTTCCTTGCCCTCCGCGGTGATTTTGTAGACCACCCGACCTCGTCGGCTGGTCAGCGCGGGAACCTCCTCGGCGGTGGCGGACGTCTCGGCGGCCTCGCTGATCCAGCCCGCCGCCTGCAGCCGGCGCAGGGTCGGGTAGAGCGAGCCGTAGCTGATCGCCGCCCGGATGGCGCCGAGCTTGGCCGTGAGCTCCTTGCGGAGCTCGTAGCCGTGCATCGGAGCCTCCTGCAGGAGGCCGAGGATGGCTAGTTCGAGCACGGGCCACCCTTTCCTACCCCCAGGCACCGGACGTTAACCGCCTCGATGTATCGGACCGATACATCGCACGTTAGTACCTCAGTCGCCATCAGGGCAAACCCCTGTTCCGCGCCGCCCAGGTCACGGATCGTGACGGTGGTCGCCCCACCCGGCCGGACCGCGTACCCTTCTCCGCATGCGTACGCAGCGCCAGGTGGTGGACTACTCGCTCCAGAAGCGGGCGGTGCTGCGTGAACTCCTCGCCGGGCGGGTCGGCACGTACGATGTCTGCGACGCGTCGCCGTACCTGAAGAACGCTGCGCGGTTCCACGGGGAACCGACGGAACAGCGGTGTCCGATCTGCCGGAGCGAGAACCTGACCCACGTCCACTACATTTACGGGGACGAACTCAAGCAGTCCGCCGGCCAGGCACGCACCCTGGCCGAATTGCCCGTGCTGGCGATGACGCTGCGTGAGTTCCAGGTCTTCGTGGTGGAGGTGTGCCTCGGCTGTGACTGGAACCATCTCGTCGAGCAGTTCCTGCTCGGGCGGGACGGGCTGGCCGAGGGCGGTCCGGAGCAGGGTGTGGCGGACGCCGCGACCGCCCCGGCTCATGGACGAAGGCGAGAGGCGCAACGGTGAACCTGGCTGCTCCGGTCGACCCCGGTGTCGTGCGACACAGACACCCCGACCGGCAGCCCATCGGCCTGATTGGTCCGATTGATGCGGATATTGCGGCGCGCCTCCGGCCCCTCCCGGGCCCGACGGCGCGTGTGTCAACTCACGGCAACCCGGTGGCGGCGCCCCCGCGTCCCACCGCGACCGGCAGGGTGTGAGGAATGAACTCGTACGGCGATCCCAGTTCCCCGCGCGCGCGGGCCCAGGTACCGGGTTCGAACGGTGGCCCCGGACCGGGGGCGGACGACGCGTACCGCCGTCCCTCCGGTGAGGCCCGGGGCGCGGCCCCGGCCGGCCGGGGCTCGGGCGGCGGGCCGGCTGGCGCTCCCACCGGGCGGGCCTCCGCCGCGGTGCCCCCGCCACGCGGGCCGGGCGCGGCCGGCTCGGCCTCGGTCGGCCGGGCCGGCGCAGGTCGGGCCTCCGTGCCGGTCTCGCCGGCCGCGCCGGGTCGGGCCTCCGTCCCGGTCTCCCCGGCGGCACCCGGTCGAGGTGGCGCGGGGCGTGCCTCGGTGCCGGTCTCCCCGGCCGCCGGCCCGGCTGGCCGGGCCTCCGTCGGGCTGGGCTCCGCAGGGCGGGCCAGCGTCGGCGCGGCGTCGGTCGGCCCCGCCGGGCGGGCGTCGGTGGCCCGGGCGGGCGTCGCGCAGGTCGGCGGTGGGCCGGGCGGACCCGGCGGCCCGAACGGGCCGGGGCGCGGCTACGGCGGCGGTCGCGGGCCGGGCGACCCGGACGCGGTGTCGCGGTCCAAGAAGCGCAGGCGGATCAACATGCTGATCGCCGGGTTCGCGGTCTTCATCATGATCGCCGGCATCGGCGTGATCGGGTTCACCTACTACTCGACCAGCGTGGTGCTGCCCAACCAGATCAAGCTGCCGCTCGCCACCACGATCTACGCGAACGACAACAAGACGGTCATCGCCAAGGTGGGCGAGCAGAACCGCACCTTCGTCTCGATCAACCAGATCCCGCTGCACATGCGGGACGCGGTGGCGGCGGCGGAGGACAAGAACTTCTACGACCACTCCGGCGTGGACTACAAGGGCATCGCCCGAGCCGCCTGGAACAACCTCTCCGGCGGCGACAAGCAGGGTGCCTCGACCATCACCCAGCAGTACGCCCGCAACGCCTACGAGAACCTCCAGGACGACTCGTACGCGCGGAAGGTGAAGGAGGCGATCGTCGCCTCCAAGCTCAATGATCAGTTCACCAAGGAACAGATCATGGAGCACTACCTCAACACGATCTATTTCGGTCGCAACGCGTACGGCATCGAGGCGGCGTCGTGGGCGTACTTCGGCAAGCCGGTCGCCAAGGTCGACGTGGCGGAGGCCGCCGTGCTCGCGGCGCTGATCAAGCAGCCGGAGCCGAGCGCCACCCACAGGGGCTACGACCCGTCGGTCAACCCGACCGCCGCCAAGGAGCGGTGGGACTACGTCGTCAAGAACATGGTCGACATGCACTGGGTCGACGCCCCCGGTCGGCCGGCGCACCCGACGGCGTACCCGACCAAGACGCTGCAGACCCCGAAGGAGTCCCGGGCCGGCGTCAAGTTCGGCGTCAACACCCCGATCGGCAACGTGATCAACTACGTCTCGACGGAGATGCGGGAAAAGAAGCTCTGCACCGACAACGAGGCGGAGGCGACCGATCGCAAGCCGCTCTGCTCGGCGATGCTCCGTGAGGGCGGCTACCGGATCCGGACCACCATCGACGTCAAGGTGCAGAAGGCCGTCACCGATGCCGCCCAGCGCAGCACCAAGAAATCGGAGCTGGACGGCGCGCGGAAGAACCTGATGGCCGCCGTGGTGTCGATCGACCCGAAGAACGGCCGGGTGCTGGGCTACTACGGCGGGGACGACGGCACCGGTACCGACTACGCCGGCAAGAACACCGACACCAACGGCAACGTCACCGGCGGGCACTCGCCCGGCTCCAGCTTCAAGATCTACACGTTGGCGGCGGCGATCGAGGCCGGCAAGTCGGTCGAGTCGCGCTGGAAGGGCCGGGCGTTCACCCCGGAGGGCGTGAAGTTCCGGGTCAGCAACGCCGGCACCGACAACCCGACGTGTGGCGACTCCTGCACGCTGCGGGAGTCGACACTGAAGTCGCTGAACGTCCCCTTCTACCACGTCAGCCTCGACATCGGGCCCGACAAGATCGTCGACATGGCGGCCAAGGCCGGCGTCAGCATGATGTGGCAGACGGACGAGGACCCGCCGAAGGGGCACGACCTGGCCAAGGAGAAGGCCGAGAACCTGGCCCCCGACCCGTTCTACCATGTGGTCGCCTATGGTCAGTACCCGATCACCGTGCTCGACCACGCCAACGGCATCGCCACCTTCGCCAACAAGGGCGTCTACAACAAGGCCCACTTCCTCTGGTCGGCCGAGAAGCAGAACAAGGACACCGGCAAGTGGGAGAAGCTCGGCGGCGAGCAGCTCAAGCCGGAGAAGCGGATCAACCCGGATGTGGTCGCCGACGTGACCGACGTGCTGGAGGACTACCCGGGCAAGATCAACCACACCCTGGCGGACGGCCGGAAGGCCACCGCCAAGACCGGCACCTGGGAGCTCAAGGAGGGCACCACCCAGAACGGTGACGCCTGGACCATCGGATACACCCCGCAGCTCGCCACCGCCGTCTGGGTGGGCAACAAGGGCAAGCGGGAAGCGATCAAGATGAACGACGGCCGGAACATCAGCGGTGCCCTGATGCCCGGCGACATCTGGGAACGGGTCATGAACGGCGCGCTCAAGGGCGAGGAGAAGTTGGACTTCCCGCCGGCGGCGAACATCGGCGACCCGAACTCCGGCAACGGCACCCCGCCCCCGCCCCCGCCCACCCCGGACCCGCCGACGCCGCAGGACTGCGGCCCGCTCGGCCTGCTCTGCCCGCCGAACGGCGGCAACCAGGGCGGTGGAAACCAGGGCGGCAACCCGGGTGGTGGCAACCCGGGTGGTGGCAACCCGGACAACCCGCTCGATCCGAACCTTCCCCGACCGGGGGGCGGGAACGGCGGCGGCGTCCTGCCCACCCTGTCCCCGCGCACGCGGGAGTGAGCGGACCCCGACGGGACGACGATCGATGACGCTGCCGGCAGCCACCACCACGTGGTTGCCGGCAGCGGCGTTTTCCGGGGCAGTTTCCCGACGACAGCGGCCCGGCGGACGGCAGGTCGCCCCGGTCGGAAACATGCTCCTCGTCCGGGAGCCATTCGTAGGGCAGGATGCTTCTTCATGAGCACCCAGTCGACGGCCGGCATCGACGACGCCGGGAGCAGCGACCACCCGTCCCGTTCGGACGGCTTCGTCCGCGGCGTCTCCGAGGCGATCGGCGGGCCGCTCGGCGACCACGCGGTCGCCCTCGACCGGCCCGCCGGACGGGAGCGTCGGTTCTGGACGGCGGCCCGGATCGTGCTGGCCCTGGTCTGCCTGACCCTCGCCCTGCACTGGGTGCAGAAGTCGCCCTGTCAGGACGGTGCCTGGCAGAACAACGTGCAGTACACCCGGCTCTGCTACACCGACGTACTCGCCCTCTACTACGCCGAGGGGCTCAACGAGGGCAAGGTCCCCTACCGGGACCATCCCGTCGAGTATCCGGTGCTCACCGGTTACATGATGGGCGCGCTCGGCCTGCCGGTGCACGCCCTCGGCGTCGACGACCCGACGATCAACCAGGGCCGGTGGTTCTACAACGCCAACGCGCTGACCCTCAGCGCCCTCGCCGTCGCCACGGTCGCGGTGATCCTCGCCCTGCGCCGCCGACGACCCTGGGACGCCGCGCTCTTCGCGCTGGCCCCGGCGCTCTTTCTCACCGCCACCGTCAACTGGGACTTCCTCGCCATCGGGCTGGCCGCCTTCGGGCTGGCCGCCTGGGCGAAACGGCAACCCGCCGTGGCCGGCGTACTGCTCGGCCTGGCCGGTGCGGCGAAGATGTGGCCGCTGTTCCTGCTCGGGCCGATCCTGGTCCTCGCCCTGCGCGCGGGCCGAATGCGGGCCGCGCTGACCGCCCTGGCCACCGCGCTGGTCGCGCTGGTCGCGGTGAACCTGCCGGCCGCCCGGGCGTACCCGGACAACTGGAACCGGTTCTTCGAGCTGAACACCACCCGGCCCATCGACTGGGGCACGCTCTGGTACATCGGCCGGTACCTGGACGGCAAGGTGAACACCGGCAGCCCCGGCGAGCAGGGCCCCTTCGAGTGGCTGAACGCCAACATCCCGACGCTGAACTACCTGTCGTACGCCCTCTTCGGGCTGGCCTGCCTCGGCGTGGCCGCGCTGGCCCTGCGGGCACCGCGCCGCCCCCGGCTCGCCCAGCTCGCCTTCCTGGTGGTGGCCGCGTTCCTGATCTTCAGCAAGGTCTGGTCGCAGCAGTTCGTGCTCTGGCTGCTGCCACTGGCGGTGCTGGCCCGCCCCCGTTGGGGGGCGTTCCTCGCCTGGCAACTCGCCGAGGTCTGCTACTTCGTCGCCTTCTACGGCGAACTGCTCGGCGCGGCCACCAACCGGCCGGTGTTCCCCGAGGGCGTCTTCGTGCTCGCCTCGTCGCTGCGGCTGGGCACCGTCGTGCTGCTCTGCGTCCTGATCGTAAAGGACATCCTCCGTCCGGAGCGTGACGCGGTCCGCTGGACGTACCCCGACGACCCGGACGGCGGCGTCCTGGACGGCGCCCCCGACGCACCCTGGCTGGCCAGACTGCGCCGCCCAGCCCCCACCCCCGACCCCGAACCAGAACCCGCCAACGCCTGACAACCGCGTCCCAGCCAGAGGCGCAAGTCCGAGACGGCCGTGCGCCCGTCAGGTCTGCGGGGAGCCCGGCCGGCGCAGGGATCAAGCCTGACCGCCCGGAGCCGGCCGGGCTCCCCCGCAACCCGAGTCAGAGACGGAACACCACGGCGTTGCCCACCTGCTCGCGGGTGATGCCCAACTGGTCGACCGGGCCGTCCACCGTCACCTCCCACGGGGTGCCGGCGATCTGGTCGCGCAGCACCACCACGTTGCGGACGCCGAGCGTGCGCAGGTAGTCGACGCTGGTCCGGTCGGGGAAGGCCAGGGTCACCCGGCGCACGTCGTCGAGCTGCACCGGAGTGAACCCGCTGCCGCCGTTCACCACCTGCTGGAATCGGCTGGTCGACCAGAGCATCACCGGCTGGTCCTGGTTCTGGCCGCTCGGCAGCACCAGCATCGGACCGTCCACCGTGCGCATCGCCACCGGCTGCTCCGGCACCACCGGGTGCGGCGTGCTGTTCAACCCCTCCACGGTCACCAGCAGCAGCGGCAGCAGGGTGGCCGCGCGCAGCCACGGCGACGGCCAGGACGGCACCCGCTCGGCGCTGATCTCGCGGACCCGCTCGGCGAAGGCGCTCACCGCGCCGGCCGCCAGCAGGCCGAGCAGCAGCGTCGTCCAGAGCATCATCCGGCCCGGCGTGCGCAGCCCGTTGAAGCCCGGCAGGTACTCGAACAGCGGCGCGTAGGTGTAGGTGCCACCGAAGAACCGGCTGCCCATCGCCAGCACCATGGTCACCAGCACGCCGGCGAGCAGCAGCAGCCGGTGCCGCAGCCGCCACACCGAGAAGAACAGCCCGCCGGCTGCCAGCGCGTACAGCACGAAGCCCGGCAGCAGCGTCATCTCCGGGTGCCAGGGCAGCGCCGCCCGTGCCCCCTCGTGCAGCCCGCCCCAGATCCGCGACTCGGCGGGCGCGGTGAAGAAGCCGCTCGCCGGCGGGGAGTAGACGCCGATGTCACCGATCGTCCGCTCCGCGTTCGGGTGCAGCTCGGCCACCTTGAAGTACGGCACCGCCAGCAGCGCGCCGACGGCGGCGAAGAGCAGCCCGCCGACCAGGTCGGCGACGAACAGCTTCCGGCCGAACGGCCGCCGTACCGTGCGCCGCCGCCAGAACCAGACCACCGCCGCGACCAGCACGGTGGCGGCGAGGACGTAGGCGAACACCAGGCCGATGCCGAAGCCGAGGCTGAGCTGCCAGGCCGCCACCACCCAGCCGGCGTACGTCCAACCGACCCGACGCCGCTCGGGACGGTAGCCGTGCCGCAGCGACCAGCCATGGCCCCGGGCCAGCATGGCCAGCGCCAGCGGGATCCCGCCGTTGGAGACGATGTGCAGGTGGCCGGCCTGGGCGAGCAGCCACGGCGCGTACGTGTAGCTGACCCCGGCCACCGCCGATCCGATCCGTCCCGCGCCCAACTGCCGGGCCAGCACGTACGCCCCGAACGTGGCCAGCGCGTGGGCCAGCACGAACATGATGTTGTAGCGGAGCACGGCGGCGTCCGGGCCGGTGCCGAGCAGGCCGGCCGGGGCGTACCCGAGCAGCATGTCGGAGAAGGCGAAGCTCCACTGCTCGGGGAAGAACGTGTTGGACTGGAAGAGCTGCGCCGGGTTCGTCCGCAGCGCGTGTCCCGACCAGGCCAACTGCCAGGCCTGCAGGCTCGGGTCCCAGTAGTCCTGCGGCAACGTGTAGAGCGGGTAGCGCAGGGTCGGCCAGGTCAGCCCCGCGGCGAGGGCGAGTGAGGCGAGGAGGGCGAGCGTCCACTCGTGCACCAGGAACCGGCCGGTCGCGCGGGCGACCCGCCGGGGACGGCCGGGCACCGGCTCGGGGGCGGGCCCGAACGACGTCCACGGGTCCGGCTCGGCCGCGCCGTCCTTCCGTTCCGCCTCGCCCGCGCCGCCGCCGGCCGTGCCCGTGCCGGCCGTGGTGTCCTTCGCGGACTCGGGCTTGGCGTCCTTCGCGGTGTCGGGCCTGGCGTCCCTGCCCGGGTCGGGCGTGCTGTCCTTGCCGGAGGCGGGCGTGCTGTCGTTGCCCGGGCCGGGTGCGGTGTCGTTCCCGCTGGCCTGCCCGGTCGGCTGGCTGCCGCCGGTCGCGTTGGTGGTCATCGGCGATCAGGCCCCCGTGCCGAGCTGGTCGCGGAGGAAGGCGATGTCCGCGCTCTGGCCGGTGGCGCCGCCGGGGGTCTCCACGATGACCGGGGCGCCGGCCGCCCGGATCACGGCGACCACCAGCTCCGGGTCGATGGTGCCGCCGTCGAGGTTGTCGTGCCGGTCCTGGCCGGAGTTGAACCCGCCCTTGGAGTTGTTGGCGTGCACCAGGTCGATCCGGCCGGTGATCGCCTTGACCCGGTCGACCAGGTCGAGCAGTTCCTCGCCGCCGGCATGGGCGTGGCAGGTGTCCAGACAGAAGCCGACCTCGTAGTCGCCGAGCGCGTCCCAGAGCCGGGCCAGCGCGTCGAGCCGCCGGGCGCAGGCGTTGTCGCCGCCGGCCGTGTTCTCGATCAGGACCGGGAGCGGGAAACCACCGGCGTCCGCCGCGAACGCGAAGGTCTTGCGCCAGTTGTCGAAGCCGACCGCCAGGTCGTCACCGGTGTTGACGTGCCCGCCGTGCACGATCAGGCCCCGGGCACCGAGCTGGCCCGCCGCGGTCGCGTGGGCCAGCAGGAGCTTGCGGCTGGGGATGCGGATCCGGTTGTTCAGGGTGGCCACGTTGATGACGTACGGGGCGTGGACGTAGAGGTCGACGTCGGCGGCGCGCAGCCGGTCCGCGTCCTCCCGGGGTTTCGGGGCCTTCCAACCCTGCGGGTCGGCGAGGAAGAACTGCACCGCCTCGGCGGAACGGGCGGCCGCTTCCGCCAGCGGGTCGGTCTGGTCGACGTGGGCTCCGATACGCATGCAGGCGAGCCTACGTCGCGGGCCCGACGCCGGGGGCGACGGTCGCGGGGGAGTCGCGGCGCTGTTCGGACGCCCCGCGCGTCACCCGCCGGCCCGGGGGTCGTTGAGTGGGGTGGGATCGATGGCCGGCTCTTCCGGCGACCGGGACCGGCCGGTGGAGCAGGTCTGGCACGGTCACCCGGCCGGGCGGTTCGGGACCGGGTGGCGGCGGTACCCGGGCCACCATCTCCGACCAGCCAAAATCTCGGACTAATAGTTCCAATCCGGCCGTGATGTGACGATTGTCGTTGTACCGTCGGATAACAACAGGATGAAGCTCCGCGGGGTGTCCTCGATCCAACCTCATCGGTGTGGTCGTTCCTCCCCAGGTCCCACCCAAGGAATGCGGACCGGGACGCCCCGCGGCCCCGTGGACAGGGGTCCGCCGCCGGCCTTCGGGTGCCGCGGCGGGCCCCTGTCACCGTTCCCGACCGGCCGTGCCGGCCTGCCCGGGGATGATCGTTGCGACCGGGTATCCTGGTCCGGTTGTCCGCGTCCGGCCGGGTTCCCCCGGCCCGGGGCGGACACGACGCACGACCTCCTGCCACGGAAGGACCGTGGCCGCCTAGCCCACAGGAGGTGAGCACGTCTTGCGTCACTACGAAGTCATGGTGATCCTCGATGCCAGTCTCGAGGAGCGCACCGTCGCCCCGTCGCTCGACACGTACCTGAACGTGATCCGGACCGCGGGTGGCTCGGTGGAGAAGACCGACGTGTGGGGCCGCCGGCGCCTCGCGTACGAGATCAACAAGAAGGCCGAGGGCATCTACGCCGTCGTTGACCTTCAGGCGACGCCGGAGGCGGTGGCCGAACTCGACCGCCAGCTGCGGCTCAACGAGTCCGTGCTGCGCACCAAGGTCATCCGGCCGGAGATGCGCTAAGCATTCAACCCGGTTCGCCCGGATCAGCCTCATCGGCACTGTCGGAGGGCTCTGAGAGCCTGTACGGCAGAACGATGAGTGCGCGAGGAGATGGTCATGGCAGGAGACACCACCATCACGGTCATCGGCAACCTGACCGATGACCCCGAGTTGCGGTTCACCCCGTCCGGTGCGGCGGTCGCCAAGTTCCGGGTCGCTTCGACGCCCCGGTTCATGGACAAGACCACCAACGAGTGGAAGGACGGCGAGCCGCTCTTCCTGGCCTGCACCGTGTGGCGGCAGGCGGCGGAGCACGTCGCCGAGTCGCTCCAGCGGGGCGCCCGCGTGATCGTCTCGGGTCGGCTGCGTCAGCGGTCGTACGAGACCCGCGAGGGTGAGAAGCGCACCGTCATCGAGCTTGAGGTCGACGAGATCGGCCCGTCGCTGCGCTACGCCACGGCGAAGGTGCAGAAGATGTCGCGCTCCGGTGGCGGCGGCGGTGGCTTCGGCTCCGGTGGCGGTGGCGGCCAGGGCGGCGGCGGAGGCAACTTCGACGACCCCTGGGCCTCGGCTGCTCCGGCCCCCTCCCGCGGTGGTTCGGGCGGCAACTTCGATGAGGAGCCCCCGTTCTAATGGCGCCGAGCGCCCGCGATCGCAAACCAGGAGCACGTGCAATGGCCAAGGCTGCGGCACTTCGCAAGCCGAAGAAGAAGGTGAACCCGCTCGACAAGGACGGGATCACCTACATCGATTACAAGGACACCGCGCTGCTGCGTAAGTTCATCTCCGACCGCGGCAAGATCCGCGCTCGGCGGGTGACCGGCGTCACCTCGCAGCAGCAGCGGCAGATCGCCCGTGCGGTCAAGAACGCCCGTGAGATGGCGCTCCTGCCGTACACCGCCACGGCCCGCTGAGAGGAGGCACCGAAATGAAGATCATCCTGACTCAGGAAGTTTCCGGTCTCGGTGCCCCCGGCGACATCGTCGAGGTCAAGGACGGCTACGGCCGTAACTACCTGCTGCCGCAGGGCTTCGCGATCAGCTGGACCAAGGGTGCGGAGAAGCAGGTCACGGTCATCAAGCGGGCCCGTTCGGCCCGCGAGATCCGCGACCTGGGCCACGCCAACGAGGTCAAGGACCAGCTTGAGGGTCTGAAGGTCAGCCTGAAGGCCCGCGCCGGTGACGGTGGCCGGCTCTTCGGCTCGGTCACCCCGGCCGAGATCGTCGACGCCGTCAAGGCGGCCGGCGGCCCGGCCCTCGACCGTCGTCGGCTTGAGATGCCCGGTCACATCAAGTCGACCGGCTCCTACCCGGTGCGGATCAAGCTGCACCCCGAGGTGACCGCCAAGTTCGACCTCAGCGTCGTCCAGGGCTGACACCACACCACGGCACCACGCGAAGGGCCCGCACCGGATTCCGGTGCGGGCCCTTTCGCGTACGGAACGGTGGTCAGCCGATCGGTTGACCGGTGACCGCGCTGATCACCACCGTGGAGAGACCCCCACCGACCACCGCCGAGGCCAACGCCACCGTCGCCGACCGCCAGGTCGTCCCGACCCGGCGCAGCAGCACCGCCACCACCAGGCTGCTCAGCAGCGCCAACCCGAACCGGGGGGCGCCCGCGACCAGCGAGCCGAAGGCGTGCGCCCGGGGCGAGTCGCAGCCGCCCCCGCTGATGTCCGTGACACAACCAGCCGGCACCCGACCGTCCAGGGTCAACAGCCACACGAACACCAGCACCGCCGGCAGCAGGTAGCAGGCGGCGGTGTAGACCAGCGGGCGCAGCGGACCACCCGGATCCGGGTCGAGCAGGTCGTCCTCAAGACGACGGTACGAGGTCCCGCCGCCCACCGACCCGATCCGTTCGCGCAGCGCGGACGCCGCGACCGCCCGACCACCCGCCGGCTCGGCCCGACGCCGGGGCGCCGAGCGCGGCCGGGGCGCGGTGTAACCCACCACCGGCGACCGGGGCGCCGACGGCGGCGGATCCATCCACCGTGGGTCGTCCCCCGCCAGGCGGGTGCCCGACCAGAAACCCTCCGGCTGCTCCCCCCACGGCCAGCCCTCGCCCGTCACCGGCTCCGCCGACCGGGGCGGCTCGGTACGGTCCCACCGGTCCGGTTCGACACGGTCCCGAGCGTCCGCCCCGGTCGCCGTCCCCCACTGGCCGGCGTCGGTGCGGTCCCACTGCGCCGCCTCGGTGAACCGGTCCCACTGGGCGGTGTCGGTGAACCGGTCCCACTGCCCGGTGCTGTCGCTCTGGTCCCACCGCGAGGCCCCGGCAGCACGGTCCCACCGGTCGTCGACGGTTGGGGCCTGCCAGGTGTGCACGCCGGACGCGTCCCACGGGTCCACCGCCGGCCGGTACTCCGGCTCCGGCTCCGGCCCGGGGAGACGGCTCCACGGGTCACTCGCCGGGCGGGACCAGGAGTCGTCCGTGGCCCGTCGACGCCGTCGGGCGGGGCGCTCCGGCGTGACCTCCTCGGGAGGGGAGTCGGACTCGTCCCCGCCCGACCAGATCACCTGCGGCCGACGGGCCGGGGACCGACGCGGCCGGGCCGTGGGGGCGGCCCCGGAGACCGGCTCCCCCTGGTCGGAATCGGCCCGCCGGCTGCCGACGTACCCCTGCTCCTGGGGACGGTCGAAGGTCCACTCCCGGGTGTGGTCGGAGTCGGGGGCCGCGCCGATGGCGCGCATCTCCCCGCGTTGGCTCTCCCGCTGGCGTCGGGCCGCGCGCCGGCCCACCCCGGAGACCGGGCGGACGTCGTCGGCCTCGTCGGCCTCGTCGTCGGGGGCGGCGTGCCGGCCCCGCCCGTCGGCGTGCGCGATCCCCGACTCCACCGCCCAACGCGGCAGGTAGGCGTCGATCGGCTCCTGCTGGCCACGCTCGACCGCCCGTCGGCGGCTCGGCGTCCGGTAGCGGTCCGTCGGGGAGTACGGATCGGACGGGACCGGATCGAGGTCGTCCCACGGGGCGATCGGCTGACGCTCGCGCGGGCTGCCCTCCCCGCGCTCCCAGTCCCGGTAACTCACGGCCGGAGCGTGACCCTTCTCAACCGAAAGTGCAATCCGCTGTCCAGGGATAGTACGGGAAAATCGCCCCGACAGCCTTACCAGAAATTATTCGTCCACAGGGTGGGGATGACGAACCCGCAGGTCAGAGCGGACTGAGCCAGAATTCCCCAGTGGTTTTCCACAGGCTGTGCACACGCTGCGCACATGCTTGTCCACCCGCGTCCACAGGTTGTCCCGAGGCTCGTCCACCGCGGCTGTTGAGGGTCTGACCTCGGGTTCCGTATCGTGGGGCACCGACCGGTCGCGCGATGGCCCCCCGATCGACCGGACCGGTCCGATCGGAAGCTGCCCAGACTGCCCCGGTACTGCTGGAACTCGACCTGACGCTGTGGAGGGGGATCCGTGTCGGTCACCGACGACATGCGGGCGGAGCCCCGGTCCGGTGGGCAGTCGTCCGCCCCGCCGCCCCGCGACGGCCAGTTCGACAAGACCCCGCCCCAGGACGTCGCCGCCGAGCAGTGCGTCATCGGCGGCATGCTGCTGTCCAAGGACGCGATCGCCGACGTCGTCGAGATCCTCAAGACCACCGACTTCTACCGGCCCGTCCACGCCACCATCTTCGACGCCATCCTCGACATCTACGGCCGGGGCGAACCGGCCGACGGGATCACGGTCGCGGCGGCCCTGGCCGACTCGGGCGACCTGGCTCGGGTGGGTGGTGCTCCCTACCTGCACACCTGCATGGCCGCCGTACCGACGGCGGCGAACGCCTCCTACTACGCCCGGATCGTGGGCGAGCGTGCGGTGCTGCGCCGGCTGGTCGAGGCCGGCACCCGGATCGTGCAGCTCGGCTACGGCACCGCCGCCGGCGGCAGCCGGGACGTCGACGACGTCGTCGACCTGGCCCAGCAGGCGGTCTACGAGATCACCGAGCGGCGGGTCAGCGAGGACTTCGCGGTGCTCGCCGACATGCTCCAGCCGACCCTGGACGAGATCGAGGCGGTCGGTGCGCAGGGCGGCGTGATGACCGGCGTACCGACCGGCTTCACCGACCTGGACCGGCTGCTCAACGGCCTGCACCCGGGGCAGCTCATCATCGTGGCCGGCCGCCCCGGTTTGGGAAAATCTACAGCAAGCATGGATTTTGCCCGGAATGCGGCCATCCGTGCCAACCAGGCCGCCGCCATCTTCTCGCTGGAAATGAGCAAGGTCGAGATCGTCATGCGGCTGCTCTCGGCCGAGGCGCGGGTCCCGCTGCACGTCCTGCGCAGCGGCCAGCTCTCCGACGACGACTGGACCAAGCTGGCCCGCTGCATGGGCGAGATCAGCGAGGCGCCGCTCTTCGTGGACGACACCCCGAGCATGAACCTGATGGAGATCCGGGCGAAGGCACGCCGGCTCAAGCAGAAGCACGACCTCAAGATGATCGTGGTCGACTACCTCCAGCTCATGACCTCGCCGAAGCGCACCGAGAGCCGCCAGCAGGAGGTCGCGGACCTGTCCCGTGGCCTGAAGCTGCTGGCGAAGGAGGTCGAGTGCCCGGTGATCGCGGTCAGCCAGCTCAACCGTGGCCCCGAGCAGCGCACCGACAAGCGTCCCCAGTTGTCCGATTTGCGGGAATCTGGGTCCATTGAACAGGATGCTGACGTGGTGATCCTCTTGCACCGGGACGACTACTACGACAAGGAGTCGCCGCGCGCCGGCGAGGCGGATTTCATCATCGCCAAGCACAGGAACGGGCCGACCGACAGCATCACGGTCGCGGCTCAACTCCATCTATCCCGATTCGTGGACATGGCCATCGGGTGACGCCGGTGAGGTTCGGTTAACCCCCGAGGAGCGGAACCAGCCGGCGGCCTCGCCCAGCTCCTGCCGCTCCCGGTCGGTCAGCGTGGCGACGGAGGGTCGAGCGAGGTGACCGGGCCGGGCGGCGGAACCCGACCCGGTCGTGACGTGCCGGTCAGCCGAACATCTCGTCGAGGAAGCCCTTGTGCTTCTTGCGCTTGTAGTGGCCGTGGTAGCCGTGGTGCTGCTGCTGCCCGTACCCGCCGTGGGTGCCGTACGCGGGCTGCTGCGGGTAGCCGTGCGCGGGCGGCGGGGGCGGGGGCGGCGGCACCGCGCCGTAACCCGGCTGGTGGTGGGTCGGGGCGGGCGGGGGCGGCGGCGGGGGCGCGTACCCGCCCGGCGTGTGGACGTGCTGCGGGCCGGGGACGTGACCCGGCTGGCCGGCAGCGGGGACGGGAGCGCCGTGCTGCTGGTTCCAGTTGGCCTCGGCCTCGAACAGCTTCTCGAGTTCGCCGCGGTCCAGGAAGATCCCCCGGCACTCGCCGCACTGGTCGATGACGACTCCACTGCGCTCGTACTGGCGCATGTCTCCGTGACACTTGGGACAGGTGAGCTGCATCGCTCGACGGTACCCGGTCGCCGCGAGTTTTCAGGCCGTGGCGGTCAATGCCTCGGTCACCTCGTCGTCGGTGACCTCGTGGAAGTCGTCGTAGTAGGCCCCGACCGCGCCGAAGTCGGGCGGGCGTTGGGCACAGATCACCTGGTCGGCGTCGGCGGCCAACATCTCGTACGCCTCCTGCGAGCCGACGGGTACGGCGACGACGACCCGGCGGGCACCGAGCTGGCGGGTGACCTGTACGGCGGCGCGGGCGGTCGCGCCGGTGGCCAGGCCGTCGTCGACGACCACGGCGGTTCGGCCGGTCAGGTCGAGCGGTGCCCGTCCGGACCGGTAGCGGGCCTCCCGCCGGTCCAGTTCGGCCTGCTCGCGGCGTTGCACCTCGGCGATGTCGTCGGGGCCGAGTCGGGCGGCGACCGGGTCGTTGAGGACCCGTACCCCGGCGGGGCCGAGCGCGCCGAAGGCGACCTCGGGCGCCCAGGGCATGCCGAGTTTGCGGACCACCAGCACGTCGAGCGGGGCGCCGAGCCGGTCGGCGATCACCCGGGCCACGGGGACGCCGCCGCGGACCAGTCCCAGTACGACGACGTCGGGTTGGCCGACCAGCGCGGTGAGCCGTTCGGCGAGCTGCCGGCCGGCGTCGGCCCGGTCCCGGTAGGTGCTCATGTCCTCAGGTCTACGCCCTGAGGACGGCCTCCGGCGGCGACTCGGCCGAAACGGGGGCCCGGCCGGCGTCCAGGGCGGGTGCCCAGACCAGCAGGGCGAGCGGGTAGAGCAGGTAGCCGAAGCGGGTCGAGGGCATCAGCAGGATCGCGGCGAGCAGGCCGTACCCGCAGCCGAGCGTGGTGGCGGCGGCGGTGCGTGGCGGGCGCCGGACGAGCCGGACGGCGATCGCCCCGCCGACGGCGACGAGCAGCGCGGCGGCGACGACCCGGCCGCCGGGGAGCGCGGTGGCGATCAGGTGGCCGGGGAAGGGGGACTGGGCGGGGCTGGTGACCTGACCGTGGCCGAGCGGGAAGCGGAGCACGTTCTCCACCAGCGCGTCCCGGTCGACCAGCAGGGCCGGCACGAGGGCGAGCACGGGCAGCCCGAGCGCGCCGGCGGCGACCCGCAGGCCGGCCCGCCGGGTCGTCGCCCAGAAGATGAGGACCAGGGCGACCGGCCAGGCGAAGAGCTTCAACGCGCCGGCCACGCCGACCGCCGCGCCGGCCGCGCCGGGTCGGCCGGCGGCGGCGAGGGCCAGCGCCAGCAGGCAGAGCGCGAGTACGGGGAGGTCGTCGCCGCCGGTGGCCAGGGTGAGGGCGCAGATCGGCAGTACGGTCGCCGCCTGTACGCCGCGCAGCACCGTCGGCCCGGCGGGGCGGGCGGTGCCGGGGCGTACGGTGCCGCGCAGCGCGCCGACCGCGAGGGCGAGTGCCACTGCGGTGACCAGGGCGAACCAGATGCGGGAGTCGGTCCACCAGGCGTCGGTGGCGGCCCGGGGCAGCCCGAACAGGGCCATTCCCGGCTGGTACGGGGTGTAGCCGAGCAGCCGTTCGTCGGCGGGGAGCGCGGCGATCGCGTCCGGTCCCAGGTAGGGGGTGCCGTGTTCGGCGAGCCGGATGCCGGCGTGCTCGACCACCACCACCTCCTCCTGGGCGCGGTCGGTGCGGCCGGCCGCCCGCTGGACGGCCTGCGTGACGAGGGGCAGCAGGGCGGTGCTGGCCCAGGCGAACCCGGTGACCGCCCAGCGGGCGGTGGTGCCGGCCAGGGTCGGGTGTCGCCGCCGGGCCAGGAGCTGCCCGCCGACCAGCAGCGCCGCGAGGAGGTAGCCGGCGGCGGCGATGCTCCCCCAGCCGCGGTGCGGCAGCAGGGTGGAGGTGGCGGCGGTGATCGCGGCGAACGCGGCGGAGACCGTGTACAGGCCGAGGTCGAGGGCGAGCCCACAGGCGGCGGAGTCGACGGCCCGCCAGGTGCGGGCGGCTCGGTCGGCGGCGGTCACGCCGGCAAGTGTGGCAGACCCGCCGTGCGGCCCCGGCCGGGCTGGCGGCGGCCGGGGGTGCTGAGCCGGATGACCGCGCCGGTGTCGTGCAGCGGTGCGACGAGGGCACCGGGCCGGCCGCCGGAGCCGCGTTGGAGGGCGGCGAGCAGGGCGCCGGCGGGCAGCGGTCGGGCGAACAGGTGCCCCTGGCCGGCGGCACAGCCGAGGGACCAGAGTGCCCGCCGCTGCGGTTCGCTCTCCACGCCCTCGGCGACGACCGCGAGGTCGAGGCTGCGGCCGAGGTCGAGGGTGGAGCGGATGACGGCAGCCGCCTCGGCGGAGCCTTCCATGGCGGTGACGAAGCTGCGGTCGATCTTCAGCTCGTGGACGGGGATCCGGGAGAGCAGGGACAGCGAGGAGTAGCCGGTGCCGAAGTCGTCCAGGGCGAGGCGGACGCCGGAGTCGCGCAGCCGGCTGAGCACCCGGTCGACCACGTCGAGCTGGCTGAGGGTCAGCGTCTCGGTCAGCTCCAGGACCAGCCGGTCCGGGGGCAGGTCGTGGGCCCGTAACCGGGCCAGCACCGCGCCGGGGAACCGGGCGTCGAGCAGGCTGCGTGGGGAGACGTTGACCGAGACCGGCAGGTCGAAGCCGGCGGCGCGCCAGTTGACGGCGGCGATGAGCGCCTGGTCCAGGATCGCCTCGGCGAACGCCGGGAGCATGCCGGAGCGCTCCACGGCCTCGATGAAGCGCAGCGGGTCGATCACGCCGTGGGTGGGGTGGTGCCAGCGGGCCAGCGCCTCGGCGCCGGTCACCTCGCCGGTGCCGAGGTCGACGATCGGCTGGAAGTTGACGGTGAACTCGTGGTCGGCCACCGCGCGGGGCAGCTCGCCGCCGAGGGTGAGCCGGCCCAGGTCGGCGGTGTCCCGGGCGGGGGCGTACGTGGAGATCCGCTGGCCGGCCCGTTTGGCCTGGTACATGGCCACGTCGGCCCGGCGCAGCAACTCCGGCATGCCGCCGCTGGCCGGTGCCACCGCGATGCCGCCGCTGGCCTCCACGCTGATCCGCATGCCGTCCACGTCGAGCGGTTCGTGCAGCGCGCCGAGCAGTGTCTCGGCCCGGTGCGTGGCCACCGCCGGGGCGGGCAGGGCGCGCAGCAGCACGGCGAACTCGTCGCCGCCGAGGCGGGCCACCAGGTCCTCGTCCCGGGCGGCGCCACGCAGCCGGTCGGCGACCTGCATCAGCACCTGGTCACCGGCGGCGTGGCCGAGGGTGTCGTTGACCTCCTTGAAGTGGTTGAGGTCGATCAGCACCAGCGCGGTCACGCCCTCGGCGTGCCGGCTGGCGAGCTGGTCGGTGCCCCGGTCCAGGAGTTGCCGCCGGTTGGCCAGGCCGGTGAGCGCGTCGTGGCTGGCGGCGTGGGCGTGTTCGTCGGCCACCCGGGCCAGCTCGGCGTACGCCTGCGCGTTGCGGACTGCGGTGCACAGCGCCGAGGCGAAGGTGCGCAGGGTGTACTGCTCCCGCTCGACGAACTGCACCGGCCCCCGGAACCGCAGGCGCAGCATTCCGACGTCGGCGGTCCCGTCGTGCCCCTCCAGGCGGGCGGCGAGCACGGTGCCGTCGATGCCGCTGCGTTCGCCGGCCGGCCCGTCGTACGTGATGGTGCCGCCGGCGCCCCGGACGGTGCGGCCGGCGTCGCGCAGCTCGATCTCGACCTCGTCGGCGGAGAACAGCTCGGCGGCCTGGGTGACGGCGGTGGTGAGGACCTTGTCCAGGTCGACCACGTTGAGCGCGTCGGTGGTGCGGGCGAGGCGCTGCCAGGCCTGCTGTTCGGTGCGGGTACGGATGCGGGTGGAGTAGGCGAGGTGGAGACTGAGCACGAGGGGCGGCACGGCCAGCAGCAGGCGGGGATCGGCGTGCAGGATGAGCAGGGTGCAGATCGCGAAGACGAACCGGACGGCGTAGCCCGCCAGACGCAGGTCGAGATTGCTGAGGAACTGGTGCGAGACGCGGGTGCCGGAGGCCAGCGCGATCACCGGGATCGCCAGTATCTCGTCGAGGAACACGGCGGCCAGGTACACGGCCGCCAGGGGCGGGACCATGACCCAGGGCTGCCCCGGTAGCGCCGTCCACCCGACGGCGGTGAGGACCAGACCCGCGCCGCCGGCCATCAGTACGTTCTTCGCGACGCCGAAGGCCAGCTTGATGGGTGGCAGTTGGAGGGAGGCGAGGGTGACCCCGACCGCGGTGCAGATGATCACCCATGAGTGCGGCGCGACCGCGAGGGCGATGACGAGCGCGGTCTCGTTCCAGCTGATCGAATGGGTGGTCGACCTGATGCGGATGCGTGCTTTCACCAGGGTGCCGACCACGATGGTGAGGATCAGCATGAACAGGGTGGACACGCCGTTGACCGACAGCAGCAGCGGGGAGGAGAGCGCGGGCCGGAGTGCGAGTGCGAGGACCACGGCCGCCGCAACGACGAGGAGACCGACAAGCCGCTTCAGCGGCTGATCGGTCTCGTTCTCTCGTCGCTGGGTAAGAGTCATGTCCCTCCCGGTGACCGCGTCCGTTGTCCGCAGCGTACCGCCGGGTGACCTCTTGTCCCAGGGGTCTAATTCAGTTCCAGTCGTTGCCGCGCATATCGCTGCTCCTTCACCTGGCGCCTCCCCCAAGGGGCGGCGGTAAGCCGAATCAGTAATGATTGGCAGCCTAAGTGAGGAAGGCGCTACTTAGTAGGCATAAATGTCATTATATTCAATATTAGTCAATAGTGCACCGATTCATAACGTTCTGTCCATAGAGGTTGCGCGGAGAGCGTTCACCGGCCTCCGTTCCGTGCTCGATTCACTCCGCAATGCTGCGGCACCGGCGGTGTGAGCAGCACTGTTCCGATCAGTCTGAGGGTTTGCCGGCCGTCCGCTCCTCCACGGATCGGTCGGTCTGTCGGGCGGTACGGCGGCGGGCGGGATTCGGGAGTCCACCGATCGTCCGACATGGTGGTTCGTCCGCTGTGGACCGACGCGATTCCGGCCCGGTCGGCGGGGTTCGCGACGCGTTCCGCCGACTGGTCGACGAGTTGACGTCGATGGCTATGTGGAGATTCGCGCACCGGGTTGTTCCGGCCGTTGCCGAACTGTGCCGCGACGATCCTCCCTGATCGGCGGTTCCCCCGGTCGCCGACCCCCGCCACAAATCTGCGCCGGACGCCGGAGACCGGCGGATCGCACCGACCACCGGTCGTCCGGGAAACGGCGGATTCTGGCCTCCGGCGGCCGAGTATTCCGTCGACGCGGTGCGGCAGTGGCCGGCGCTACCGGCGATCGCCGAACGGAACCGGTGCGCCGGTGAATCCCGCGCGGACCGGCCGGCGGCTAGGCTCGCGGCGTGACCGACCCCACGCAGCTCACCCACGTCGACACGGCGGGTGCGGCCCGCATGGTCGACGTCTCCGCCAAGCCGGTCTCCGGCCGGCTCGCCGTCGCCGCCGGCCGGTTGCGCACCACCGGCGAGGTGGTCGCGCTGCTGCGCCGCGACGGGCTGCCCAAGGGCGACGCCCTGGCGGTCGGCCGGCTCGCCGGAATCATGGGCGCCAAACGCACCCCGGACCTGATCCCGCTCTGCCATCCGATCGCGCTGCACGGCGTCACGGTGGAACTGCGGCTCACCGCCGACACCGTCGAGATCACCGCCACCGCGCGGACGGCCGACCGGACGGGGGTGGAGATGGAGGCGTTGACCGCCGTCGCCGTCGCCGGCCTGGCCCTGGTCGACATGGTCAAGGCGGTCGACCCGGCCGCCTCCGTCGACGCGGTCCGGGTGTTGCGCAAGGAGGGCGGCAAGACCGGCGAGTGGATCCGCCCCGAGGACCGGTCGTGATCCGGGCGCGGGTGGTCGTGGCGTCCAACCGGGCCGCCGCCGGGGTCTACGCCGACACCAGCGGCCCGCTGCTCGTCGCCGGTCTGCGGGAGCTGGGCTGCCAGGTCGACGATCCGGTGGTGGTCCCCGACGGCGAGCCGGTCGGGCAGGCGCTGCGTGCCGCCCACGCCGACGGGGTGGACGTGGTGCTGACCAGCGGCGGCACCGGGATCACCCCCACCGACCGGACGCCGGACGTGACCCGGGCGCTGCTCGACTACGAGGTCCCCGGCATCGCGGAGGCGATCCGCGCGTACAGCCGTGACCGGGTGCCCACCTCGGCGCTGTCCCGGGGGCTCGCCGGTGTCCTCGGCCGGATGCTGGTGGTCAACCTGCCCGGGTCGCGGGGCGGGGCGAAGGACGGGCTCGCCGTGCTCGGGCCGATCCTCCGGCACGCGGTGGACCAGTTGCGCGGCGGCGACCACTGACGGCACGGCCGGTGCGGCGGCGATAGGCTCGCGGGGTGAACACGGCCCACCCCCCGTGTCCGGTCCCGAACGGAGGGTCAGCCCGGTGAGCACGGAAACCGCCGCCACGGCGCAGGTCGCCGCACCGCCGCCGGCCGGCTGGGAGGAGGCCCGCGCCCGGGTGTACGCGGTGGGCCTCGCCGCCGCCCTGCCCCCGGTCGACCGGTCGCTGGCCGACGCCGACGGGCACACCCTGGCCGAGCCGTTGACCACCCGTACCGACCTGCCCGCCTTTCCCACCTCCAGCGTCGACGGCTGGGCGGTGCGCGGGGCCGGCCCGTGGGACGTCGTCGGGCGGGTGCTGGCCGGCAACACCCCCGGGCCGCTGACCGCCGACGGCACCACCGTCGAGATCGCCACCGGCGCGATGGTCCCCGCCGGGACGACCGCCGTGCTGCGGATCGAGGAGTCGGGCCGTACCGCCGACGGGCGGGTGACCGGCACGCCCCGCGCCGCTCCGGAGTGGCGGGAGCCGGGCGAGGAGGCGTCGGCCGGTGAGGAGCTGCTGCCCGCCGGCACCCCCGTCGACCCGGCGCTGATCGGGCTGGCCGCCTCCTGCGGCCACGACCAGCTACGGGTCCGCCGGCAGCCCCGGGCGGCGCTGCTGGTCTTCGGCGACGAACTGCTCACCGTCGGCCCGCCCGGCGCCGGCCGGGTGCGCGACGCCCTCGGGCCGGCCGTGCCGTCCTGGCTGCGCCGCTACGGCTGCCAGGTCCGCCCCTCCGACGTGGTCGGCCCGGTGGCCGACACCCTGCCCGCCCACGTGGCCGCCCTGCGCGGCGCGCTGGCCGTGGCCGACCTGGTCTGCACCACCGGCGGCACCATGCACGGCCCGGTCGACCACCTGCACCCCGCGTTGGCGGCGCTCGGCGCCGACCACGTGGTCAACACCGTCGCCGTCCGGCCCGGCTTCCCGATGCTGCTGGCCCGGCTGGCCGACGCCGACGGGCGGGTCCGGTTCGTCGCCGGGCTGCCCGGCAACCCGCAGTCCGCGATCGTCGCGCTGGTGTCGCTGGTCGCGCCGCTGCTGGCCGGTCTACAGGGCCGCCCGATGCCGGCGTTGCCCCAGGCCACCCTCGCGGAGCCGGTACCCGGCCGGGGCGACTACACCCACCTGGCCCTGGTCCGGCTGGACCGGGCCACCGGCACCGCGTACCCGGTCCGGCACGTCGGCTCGGCGATGCTGCGCGGGCTGGCCGGCGCGGACGGGTTCGCGGTGATCCGGCCCGGCACCTCCGGCGAGGTCGGGGCGCGGGTGCCGGTCGTACCGCTGCCGTTGCTGCCGGGGGAGCGCACGTGGTGACCGTCCGCCCGCCGACGGTCGTCCTCGCGGTCACCGAACAGCCGCTGGACCTGGTCGCGCACGAGGCGGCGGTGGCCGACCGCCGGGCCGGCGCGGTGGTCTCCTTCCAGGGCGTGGTCCGCGACCACGACCACGGTCGGCCGGTCACCCTGCTGGAGTACGAGGGCCACCCGAGCGCCGTCGACGTGCTGCGCGAGGTCGCCGCCGAGGTCGCCGCCGACCCCGACGTGTACGCGGTGGCCGTGTCGCACCGGATCGGTCGGCTCGACATCGGCGAGGTGGCGCTGGTGGCGGCGGTCAGCACCGCGCACCGCGCGGCGGCCTTCACGGCCTGCGCCCGGCTGGTCGACGAGGTGAAGGCGCGGCTGCCGATCTGGAAGCGTCAGGTCTTCGCCGACGGCACGGAGGAATGGGTCAACTGCCCCTGACCGGGGCGCCGGGCGGCCGACGGGTCAGCGGCGGCCGGCCGTGGCGGCGGTGCGGGCCAGCCGGTCGGTGTAGAAGGCGGGTTCGGCGCCGGGCCGCCACGGCAGCGCGGCGACCAGCACGATCAGCGCCAGCGCGAGCGAGTTCTCCAGCAGCGCGCCGAGGAGCCCGTCCTGGTAGTGCGACACCTCGGGGAGCTTGTGCTCGTACGGCCAGATCGGCGAGATCAGGAAGAGCAGGTAGAGCCCGACCGCCGCGACGCCGTGCCGCAGGCCGGTCAGCGTCGGGTACCAGATCGGCGGGCGCAGCCCGCTCACCCCGGGCGGCCCGCCGAAGGACTGCTGGCCGGTACGCGGGGACAGGCCCCGACTCGCCTCGCGGCGGCGTACGGCGGCGTCGGCGAGCACGATGATCGCCGGGATGACCCAGACCAGGTGGTGCGTCCAGGAGATCGGGCTGATCACGTTGGCGGTCAGCCCGACCAGGGTGAACGCGGTCAACTCGTCCCCGTCGGCGCGGGCGTTCGCGGCCCGGGACAGCCCGAGGGCCAGGACCAGCACGGAGAACGCCAGCCAGAGCAGGCCGGGCGTCTCGATCGAGTCGTAGAGCCGGGCCAGCAGCCCGGCCAGCGACTGGTTGGGCGTCATGTCCGCCGCGCCGACCCGCTCGGTCTGCCACAGCACCCCACCGAAGTAGGCCCGCGACTCGGTGCCGACCAGCGCGAAGCTGCCCAGCGTGACGCCGATCGTGGTGCCGACGGCGGTGGCGGCGACCCGCCACTGCCGGGTGATCAGCAGGTAGCCGATGAACAGCGCCGGGGTCAGCTTGACGGCGGTGGCCAGGCCGATGCCCATGCCCGCCCAGGAGCCGCTGTAGAGCAGCCGCAGGAACGGGCCGTCGGTGGACCGCCCGTGGGTGCCCCGCCGGGAGCGCCAGCGCAGCCCGACCAGATCGGCCATGATCAGCGCGAACAGCAGCAGGTTGACCTGGCCGTACCCCAGGGTCTCCCGGACCGGTTCGATGGCCACGGCCATCGGCGTCGCGATCCCGACGGTGAACCAGAGGGGCCAGCCGAGCCGGTCCACGATCGGGCGCAGCAGGGCGGCCAGCACCACCGCCAGGGCGGCGATGCTGCCGGCCGCGTTTGTCCAGCCGGCCGTCTCGACCGGCAGTCGGGCCATCGGCAGCATGGCCAGCGCGGCGAACGGCGGGTAGGTGAAGCCCAGGGTGGTGGTGGGCGCGATGAACTCGTAGAGCTCGTGACCGCTCGCCCACCACACCACCGCGCCGTGGTAGATCTTCATGTCGAAGAAGTTGTACGGCCGCCCGAAAGCACCGATGGCGAGCCATGCGGCATAGGCGACGGCGGCCACGATGCCGGTCCGTACGACTGTCCTACGATCGATCCCACGCGTTGCGCGACGGACTGGGGCGAGGCGGTCCGCACGTCTACCGACGGTTGTCGGCATGGCGTGGCCACCCCCGTACCAAGGTCGTCCTACCCGTCCAGGTCCGGTAGGGAGCCTAGAACGGCGCCTCACGTTGCTGCCTCCCGCGTTATGCGACCGTGTCCGATCCCACACATGTTTTTGACATTTCCACCGCGTTAACGGGTGTCGGGTGGTTCAGGTAATTCGCGGCCTTGCGGGGGGTGATGGTCGTATCGAAGCAGGTCAGCCCGGCAGTCGGCGGGCGGCGGAGGCCGAGCGGACGGCGATCCGGGCCTCCCGCCGGGCGGTGCGCACCGCCCGGCTGACCGAACGTCGAGAGTGGCCGATGCGATGGCCGGCCCGCCAGCGCAGGCCCGGCCTGCCCTCGGTGTCGGCGGCGGCGAGCAGCAGCCCGCCGAGGAGCCCGAGGTTCTTCAGGAAGTGGATCTGGTTGTTGGTCCGCGTCGCCGGGTCGTCGTTGCGCCAGAACGGGTGCCCGGCGGCGGTGGTCGGCACCAGCGTGCCGGCCAGCACCAGCGCGGCCGGCCGGGTGAACCTCCCGGTGGCCAGCAGCAGGCCGGCGGTGAGCTGCACGGCCGCGTTGACGCGGATCAGCGTCTCGGTGTCGGTGGGGAGCTGCGGGGCGGCCCGCTGGATCAACGGGGCGACCCGGTCGGTGACCGGCCGGGCGGTCGGGACCAGCCGCTGGGGGTGCTGGAGGTTGCGGGCGCCGCTGACCACGAAGATGCCGCTCAACATGACACGGGCGAGGGAGCGCACGGGTTTCATGGATCAGTCATACCCCGTCGGGGCTGCCGCTACCCCGGCAACGGCCGATCCGGATCGGCCGACGTGGACGCCGCGCCACGCCGAACAGAGCGACCGTCGCTGATGGACCGGCCACTACCGGTAACGTCGCGCGGGTGACGACCCTGCGGTTGCGTCCCGAGGGCCCGGCCGACGCCGGCCCGGTCCGCCGGGTGCTGGCTGCCGCCTTCGCCCGTCCCGACGGCACCGTCCCGGGTGAGGTCGCGCTCGTGGACGAGCTGCGCGGCAGCGGGGCGTGGCTCCCCACCCTCGCCCTGGTCGCCGAGTACGGCGGTGAGGTGGTCGGGTACGCGCTGCTCAGCCGGGTCCGGGTCGAGGTCGACGACGTCCGTGCCCCGGCCCTGGCCCTCGGGCCGGTCGGGGTGGCCCCGCACCGGCAACGGGTCGGGCACGGCACGGCGGTGGTGCAGGCCGCCCTGGAGGCCGCGACCGAGCTGGGCGAGCGGCTGGTGGTGGTCCTCGGCGATCCCGCGTACTACCGGCGGTTCGGCTTCACCCGGGCGGACCGGATGGGGCTGACCAGCCCGTGGTCCGGCCTGGGGGAGCCGTGGCAGGCGCTGGTGCTGCCGCCGGAGACCAGCGACGCGCCGGCGCCGCCCCGGGGCGAGGTGGTCTTCCCGCCGCCCTGGTCCCGGGTCTGATCCGGCGGCCGGGTGTTCGGTGAGGTGGCCGGTGCCGCCGGGGCGATGACGCCGCCAGGCGCTGCGGGCACCCGCCGCGTCGGGACCGTCAGGCCGGCTGGGTACGCAGGTAGCGGCCGAAGTGCGGGACGGTGAAGGCGACCGTGCCGCGTTCCCCGGAATAGATCAGCCCCTTCTTGATCAGGGCGTCCCGGGCCGGGGAGAGGCTGGCCGGTTTGCGACCCAGCGCCCGGGCGATCTCGGCGGTCGGCACCGCGGCGTCCATGTCGTCCCGGCCACCGCCGTCGGCCTCCCCGGCCACCAGGGAGAGGGTCGCCATGGCCCGCATGTACTCGCGTTCGGCCGGGGTGGCCCGCTCGAAGCGGGAGCCGAAGAAGCCGACCGCCAGCTCCGCCTCCGCCTCGGGCGCGGCGACCCGGACGTCCGCGTCGGTGATCGGCGAGCGGGGCGCGTGGTCCCAGGTCGCCTTGCCGTACGCCTGGACGAAGTACGGGTAGCCGCCGGACTTCTCGTAGAGCAGGTCGAGGGCTTTCTGCTCGTACTCGACCTGCTCCCGCTCGGCCGGCGCGCAGAGTGCCTGGTCGGCGGCGATCCGGTCGAGCCGGTCGATGCGCTGGTAGCGGAAGAGCCGCTCGGAGTACGACTTGGCCGCGCTGAGCACCGCCGGCAGGTGCGGCAGACCCGCGCCGACCACGATCAGCGGTGCGCCGAGCTGGGACAGCTCGTGACAGGCGGCGCAGAGCGCCGAGACGTCCTCCGCGCCGAGGTCCTGCATCTCGTCGATGAAGACGGCGATGCCGGTGCCCACGTCCCCGGCCACCGCCGCCGCGTCGGTGAGCAGCTCCACCAGGTCGATCTCGATGTCACCGGAGTCGGCCCGGCCACTGCTGGCCGGTACGTCGATGCCGGGCTGCCAGCGGTCGCGCAGCTTGGGGGCGGTGCCGGCCCGCCCGGTGGTCGGCGTGCCGCGCTGGGCGAACGCCTTGAGCACGCCGAGGAAGCCGTCGATCCGGTCCGGGGCGCGGTGTCGGGGGGCCAACTCGCGGACCGCCATGTGCAGTGCGGCGGCGACCGGCCGGCGCAGCGACTGGTCCGGCCGGGCCTCGATCTTGCCGGTGCCCCAGAGGTGGTTGATCGCCTGCGAGCGCAGGGTGTTGAGCAGGACGGTCTTGCCGACGCCGCGCAGGCCGGTGAGCATCAGGCTGCGCTCGGGGCGGCCCCGGGCGATCCGTTCCAGCACCACGTCGAAGACGTCCAGCTCCCGCCCCCGCCCGGCGAGTTCGGGCGGGCGCTGACCGGCGCCCGGGGCGTACGGGTTGCGGACCGGATCCACGCATCGCACAGTATCGGGCCGTCTAGCCGTCGGACTAGAGATGCGTAGATGGGGCTACCGGCGTGTCTCCGGCTCTCGACACAAAACTAGGGCTGTCTAGCGTGGATGCTAGACAGCCCCAGATTCGTCTACTAGCTGCGCTTCTTCAGGCAGAGCACGTAGTCGAAGAGGTCGACCGAGTTGTCGTGCACGTAGTTGGCGTTCGACTGGGGTGCCAACGTCTCGCACCGGTCCCCGTCCGTGGTAGCCGGGATCCGGAGCAGCACCTCGTACGTGCCCGGACCGCAGGGCACCTTGCGCAGGTCGGCGTCGCTGGCCGTACCGTCGTTGACCACGCAGTCGCCCCTGGCGATCTGGTCGCCCCGGCTCGGGGTCGGCGCGGCGGTGGTCGGCTCGGTGGTCGGCTCCGCCGACTCGTTCGGCGCCGGCCCGGCCGAGCTACTCACCACCGGCGACGGGTCGTCGCCCTTGGCCGCCGTCAGGACGAACCAGCCGGCCACCCCGAGGCACGGGCAGAGCAGCAGGACCACCACCAGCCCGACGATCAGCGCGATCCGGCCACCCCGACCCTTCCTCGGTGGCTCGGCCGGGGCCAGGTATCCGGGCGGCGGTGGCGCGGGCTGCCCTGGGAACCCTGGTGGTGGCGGTGCGGGCTGCCCTGGGAACCCGGGCGGCGGTGGTGCGGGCTGCCCCGGGAAGCCGGGCGGTGGCGGCGCGGGCTGGCCCGGGTACCCGGTCGACGGTGGCGGTGCGCCGAACGCGCCGACGGGTGACGACGGTGACGAGGAGCCAAACGCGCTGGCGGCCGGTGCGGCGGTCGGTCCGGCCGGCGGGAACGGCCCCGGTGGCGGGTAGCCGGCGCCCGAGGAGGGGTCCGGCAGCCCGGCGGGCGGCAGGTAGCTGTCCGGCGGTGGATAGCCCGCCCCGGAGGACGGCGGCGGTGGGTACCCGGCACCCGACGACGGCATCGCGGTGGTCGGGGGATAGCCGGTGCCCGAGGAGGGCAGCGGCGCGGTCGGCGGCCCGGTGGTCGGGTGGGGGATCGGTGCGGTCGGCTCGGCCGAGCCGACCGCGAAGGGCGCGGTCGGCGGCTCCGCCGGTGGCCTGGCGATCGGCGCGGTCGGCTGCTCTGCCGGTGGCATGGTGATCGGCGCGGTCGGCGGCTCCACCGGCGGCCTGGCGATCGGGGCGGTCGGCTGCTCCGCCGGGCCGCTCGGAACGGGGGCCGTCGGTGCCTCGGTCGGGCCGGACGAGATGGGCTCGGTGGGTGGCTCGGCCGGCTCGTACGGGACGGGGGCGGTGGGTGGCTCGGCGGCGTCCTGCCGGATCGGGGCGGTGGGCGGCTCGGGCTCGTACCGCGCGATGGGCGTGGTCGGCGGCTCGGCCGCGCCCGGGATCGGGGCGGTCGGTGGCTCGGGCTCGGGGCGAGGGATGGGCGCGGTGGGTGGTTCGTTGTCGGAGGTCGGCGGCCGGTGATCGTCGTCGGGTCGGCCGGAGCCGGGTGGGCCGAAGGATGACATTCTCTCCCCCAGGGGTGGGCTCAGCGCTGCTTCAGGCAGAGGACGAAGTCGAGGGTGTCCAGTTCACTGTCGAAGAAGTACCAGTTGGTGTAGCCCTCCACCTTGCCGCACTTCGCCTCGGCGTCCCTTTCACCACTGGTCGCCCCGTCGAAACGGCGCAGCACCTCGTACGTCTTCGGGGCGCACTCGGTGATCAGCAGCTTGGGCTTGCCGCCGGCCGGGCCCTCGTTGCGGACGCACTGCCCCGCCTTGACGAACCGGGGGTCGGCCGACGAGGCGGGCGCCGGGGTGGTGGACGCCGGCTCGGGTGTCGCCGCACTCGGCTCGGGCGGTGCGGTGGGCAGCGCCGGACCGGCGGTGGACGCCGGATCGTCGTCCCGCCCCAGCAGGTACCAGAGGGTGCCGGCACCGCCGACCAGCAGCACCGCGAGCACGGCCAGCACCGCGACCAAGGTGCCCCGGCCGCGCTTCGGCGTCGGGTTGCCGGGGTACGCGTCAGGCCCCGCCGTCGGATACCCCGGCCCGTACGGCTCCGTCGGATACTGGCCGTAGGGCTGGTACGCGGGCTGCCCGGCGGGTGGCGGGACCGGCTGACCCGGCACGACGGCCGGCTGCGGGGACTGCCCGGGCTCGCCCCGCCCGTACGGCTCGGCCGGGGTGCCGTACCGGTCGTCGGTGCGCCGTCCACCCCACGGTTCCGGGGAACCGCCCGGTGGTCCGTAGTTCGCCATGACCGTCCTCCCGCCCGCGCGTGCCGAGATGCCGGCCACCCGGGAGGGACGCCGACGACGTGGTCACCGTAGCGTGGTCCAGCGATGACCTCATCCTCCTCGGCCGCGACACCCGCCCGACCCGCCCTGATCTGGACCGCACTGATCCTGGTCTACGTGCTGTGGGGCTCCACCTACCTGGGCATCCGGGTCGCGGTGGAGTCGATGCCGCCGCTCGGCTCGGCCGCTGCCCGGTTCGCCACGGCCGCGCTGGTGCTGGCGGTCGTCCTGCGGATCCGCCGGGGACCGGGCGCGTTGCGGGTCGACCGGCGGCAGTTCGGCTCGGCCGCGTTGGTCGGCGTGCTGCTGCTCGCCGGTGGCAACGGCCTGGTGGTGCTCGCCGAGTCCGGTCCGCCCGGCGTGGCGGTGCCGTCGGGGATCGCCGCGCTGCTGGTAGCCACCGTCCCCCTGCTGGTGGTGGTGCTCCGCACGGTCACCCGGGACCGGCCCCGGGGGTGGACCTTCGCCGGGGTGACGTTCGGCTTCCTCGGGCTGGTACTGCTGGTGCTTCCCCGGGGCGGCATCGGTGCGGTGCCGCTGGCCGGCGCGTTGACCGTGGTCGCCGGGGCCACCTGCTGGTCAGTGGGTTCCTTCCTCTCCGGACGCCTGCGGATGCCCGCCGACCCGTTCGTCGCCACCGTGCACGAGATGGTTGCCGGCGCGGCGGCGCTCACCGTGCTGGCCCTGGCCCGGGGTGAACTGCGCGGCTTCTCCCCGGCGCAGGTCACCACCCGGTCCTGGCTCGCCCTGGCGTACCTGATGGTGGCCGGTTCACTGGTGGCGTTCACCGCGTACGTCTGGTTGCTGGCCCACGCCCCCATCTCGCTCGCCGCCACGTACGCCTACGTCAACCCGGTGGTCGCGGTGGCGCTCGGCGCGCTGCTGGTCGCCGAGCCGATCACCGCCCAGGTGATGCTCGGCGGCGCGGTGATCGTGGCCGGCGTGGCGTTGGTGGTGACCACCGAGCGGCCCCGGCGGCCGGCCACTCGCGGGGCAGCCACCGGCGCGTCCCGCCGGTAACGTCGAGGGCCGTGTCCGTCGGCCTGGTGACCGCAGCCGCGACCCTCGGCGCCCTGGCCGGCCTCGCCACCCCCCGGATCGCCCGCCGCTTCCCACCCGCCCCCACCCCACCCGCCGATCGCCCGCCGGCCGTGGTCGCCGTGGTGGGGGCGGTGGTCTTCGGCGGACTGGCCGTCGCGTTGGGGCCGGACCCGGCCCTGCCGGCGTTCCTGCTGGTGGCGGCCCTCGGTCTGGTGCTGGCCGTGGTGGACCTGAGCTGCCTGCGCCTGCCTGACCCGCTGGTCGGCGGGGCGGCGCTCGGTGGCGGTGTCGCGCTGACCGGGGCGGCCGTCGCCGCCGGCACGCCCGGCCGCCTGCCGCTCGCGCTGGCAGGAGCCGCGCTCTCCTTCACCCTGTACGTGGTGCTGGCGCTGCTGCCCCGGTCCCGGCTCGGCTTCGGCGACGTGAAGCTGGCAGCGGCGCTCGGCCTGCTACTGGGCTGGCTGGGCTGGCCGTCCCTCTGGCTCGGCCTGCTTCTGCCGCACCTGCTCAACGGGGTACTGGTGCTGGGGCTGCTGGCCGCGCGGCGGATCCGCCGGGACACCGCCCTGCCGTTCGGCCCGGCGTTGCTAGCCGGTGCCTGGCTGGCGACCCTGCTCACCTGACCCACCCACGGAGGTGGTCAGATGAGGCGGAGTTGGCGGTCTCGGGGGCGACGTGGCTCGGCCTCACCGAACCGTTCGAAGAGCCCCGGGTCGACCACGTCCAGGAACGGCGACGGTCGGCAGTCCCGTTCCGTTCCGTGTCGTACCCGGCGGGCGGCGTGGCTGACGTAGAGCCGGTCCTGGGCGCGGGTCAGCCCGACGAAGAAGAGCCGCCGTTCCTCGGCGACCGCGTCGTCGTCCGGCGTCGAGCCGGGCCAGCGTAGCGGCAGCAGGCCGTCCTCCACGCCGACCAGGAAGACCACCGGGAACTCCAGTCCCTTCGCGGCGTGCAGGGTGAGCAGGGTGACCGCCTCGGCGCGCGGGTCCAGCGCGTCGACCTCCGCGCCGGTGGCGAGCTGGGAGAGGAAGAGTTCCAGGTCGTCGCCACAGCGGCGGGCCAGCGGGGCGAGCAGGTCCACCGCCGTGCGGACGTCCTCGGGGCGGACCATGCCGGAGCCGTCCAGGGTGGGGGCGGCGAACCGTTCGGCGAGCACCTGCCCGGCGAGGCGGACCCGGGCGGGCAGGCCACCGCCGAGGCCGTCGGCGTGCCGCAGCTCCCGGGCGATCGCGGTGACGCCGGGCCGGTCGCGGAGCCGGTCGTGCGAGCGCTTCTGCACCGGAATGTTGGCCCGGGTCAGGGCGTCCACGATCGGGGCGGCCTGCGAGTCGGTGCGGTAGAGCACCGCGATGTCGGAGAAGGACAGGGTGGTCGACCGGCCGTCGATCCGTCCCGAGTCCAGTGACCGGTGGGAGAGCCCGCCGACCAGGTCGTCGACGGTGCGTACCACGAAGTCGGCCTCGTCGGCGACGGACGCCGCCGGGTAGCGACCGACCAGCGGGGCCTCCGGGTCGAGCCGGGCCGGGTCGAGCCGGCGGCCCCGGACCAGCGACGACGGCGCGATGGCCTGGACGGCGGCGGCCAGGATCGGTGCCGACGACCGGTAGTTGCGGTTCAGCCGGACCAGCCGGGCGTCGGTGAAGTCCTCGGAGAAGCGCAGGAAGTAGCCGACGTCGGCGCCCCGGAACGAGTAGATCGCCTGGTCCGGGTCGCCGATCGCGCAGAGGTTGCCGTCGGCGGGGCTGAGCAGCCGCAGCAGGTCGTACTGGACGGCGTCGACGTCCTGGTACTCGTCGACGAAGATCCACCGCCACCGTTCGCGGTAGTCGCGGACCAGCTTCCGGTCGCCGTTGAGCAGCGCCACCGGCAGGGTCAGCAACTCGTCCAGGTCGACCAGGTCCTGCTTGCGCAGCAGCGCGGTGTACCGGGCCTGGTCGTCGCCGGCCTCCGCCCGGGCCGCCGAACGGTCGGCGTCGTCGGCGATCCGGAAGCCCTCGGGGAGCCCGGCCGCCCTGGCGTTCTCGCGCAGAATGGTCAGCCCGAGGGAGTGGAAGGTGCCGACGGTGACGTCCTCGGCCACCGGGCCGAGCAGCCCGTCGAGGCGGTGCCGCAGCTCCTCGGCGGCCCGCCGGGTGAAGGTGATCGCCAGGCACTGCTCGGGGAAGACGTTCAGCTCCGCGCAGAGGTACGCGATCCGGTGGGTCAGCGTCCGGGTCTTGCCGGTGCCCGGGCCGGCCACGATCAGCAGCGGGCCACCCGGCGCGGAGGCCGCCACCCGCTGCATCGCGTCCAGCCGGTCCAGCAGGCCGGTGCCCACCTCCTCCATGCCGGCGAGCATCGGCTCGAACGGCTCGTGCGGGGAGGGCGCGGGCGCGATCGGCGGAGGCGGCGGGGTCGGCGCGGGCTTCCGCCTCGGCTCGGCCTTCGCCGCCGCCGGGCGCTTGGCCTTCGGTTTCGCCGCCGGCTCCGGCGGGGTGCGCTGCGCCGGCACCGGTACGTCGAAGAGCGTCTCCTGCCCGGTCGACCCGCCGGCCCCGCCCAACTCGTCCGGGTCGAAGAGCGTGATCACGCCGTACTCGCCGTCGTAGCCGGGCATCCGGCGGACGTCGCCCCGGCGCAGCCGGCCGATGCCCTCGGCGAGCAGCTCCCCGCCGACCCGGCCGATCTCGTCGACCGGGGTGGTGGTCAGGATCTCCAGCTCCGGGCCGAGCGCCGCGACCAGCTCGTTGAGCTTCCCCTCGACCTTCTTGGACCGGGCGCCGACCTTGTTGATCTCACCGAGGATCTCGGCGAGCGGCACCAGGTGGGTCACCTCGCGGGCGTGCCCCGGGCGGTGCCCGGTCGGCCGGTCGGCCAGCTCCTCGATCCGGCTGAGGACGCCCACGGTCAGCGGCTTGCCGCACTCGGGGCAGCGTCCGCCGGCCGCCCGGGTCCGCTCCGGCGACCAGTTGACGCCGCAGAGCCGGTGCCCGTCGGCGTGGTACTTGCCCTCCTCGGGGAAGAACTCGATCGTCCCGGCCAGCCCGTCACCGGTACGCAGCGCGTCCCGGACGGCGAAGTAGTTCCGGTCGGTGGCGAAGACGGTGGCCTCCCGGGCCAGCGCCGGTGGGGAGTGCGCGTCGGAGTTGGAGACCAGCCGGTAGCGGTCCAGGCTGCCGACCCGCCAGTTCATCTCCGGGTCGGACGACAGGCCGGTCTCCACCGCGAAGACGTGCTCGGCCAGGTCGGCGTAGCAGTCGGCGATGGCGTCGAAGCCGGACTTGGAGCCGAGCGCGGAGAACCAGGGCGTCCAGATGTGCGCCGGCACCAGGTAGCCGTCTCCGCTGGCCTCCAGGGTGATCTCCAGCAGGTCGCGGGAGTCCAGGCCGAGGATCGGGCGGCCGTCCGAGCCGAGGTTGCCGATCCGCCCGAGCGCGGTGTTGAACCGGGCCACCGCGTCCAGGTCGGGCAGGTAGATCAGGTGGTGCACCTTGCGGGTCCGGTCGTCCCGCTTGTAGATGGTGGAGATCTCCACGCTCAGCATGAACCGGACCGGGTCGGCCTCCGCCGCGTCGGCCAGCCGGGGCGGCAGCCGCCGGGCGATGTCCCGCTCGGCCTCGGCGCTCAGCCGGTAGAGGCCGGGCTCGGCCGGGTGCAGGGTCTCCCGCAGGTGGTCGTACCAGGCGGGATGGGTGAAGTCCCCGGTGCCGAGCACGCCGATGCCCTTGCGCCGGGCCCACCAGCCGAGGTTGGGCAGGGTGAGATCGCGGCTGCACGCGCGGGAGTACTTCGAGTGGATGTGCAGGTCCGCGACGAACGGCGGGACGCCACCGGGGGAAGCGGCGCTGAACGGAGGCACGCCGCATCCTGTCACGGCCGGTCCACTACCCGCCCGCCGCCACGCGTACGCGTGACCTGAGCAATCCGGTGCTGGACTCCGCCGGCCGGGCGCGCTATGGGGCGCGCAGCTCGACGAGGGTCACCTGCGGCGGGGCGCCGACCCGCACCGGCGGGCCCCAGAAACCGGCCCCGTTGGTGACGTAGACCTTCGTGCCGTCGACCTCGCCGAGGCCGGAGACCACCGGCTGCTGGAGCTTGACGGCCAGGTTGAACGGCACCATCTGGCCGCCGTGGGTGTGCCCGGAGAGCTGGAGGTCGACGCCGAACTTCGCCGCCTCGTACGCGGCCACCGGCTGGTGGGCCAGCAGCACCACCGGGCGGGCGGGATCGCGGTCGCCGAGCGCGGCGGCGTAGTCGGCGGGAGCGGCGAGGCCGGTGCCGTCGGCGGTGGCGTCGTTGACCCCGGCCAGGTCGAGCACCCCGCCCCGGGCCCGGATCTCCTGCCGCTCGTTCTGGAGCACCCGCAGGCCGAGCCGGTCGACCTCGCGTACCCACTCCTCCACCCCGGAGTAGTACTCGTGGTTGCCGGTGACGAAGAAGCTGCCGTACCGGGAGCGCAGGTCACGCAACGGCTCGGCGGCCTCGCCCAGCTCGGCGACCGAGCCGTCGACCAGGTCACCGACGACCGCGACCAGGTCGGCGTCCAGCCGGTTGATCATCGCGACGATCCGCTCGGTGTGCTTCCGGCCGCGCAGCGGCCCGAGGTGGATGTCGGAGACGGTGGCGATGCGCAGGCCGTCCATGCTGCGGGGGAGCTTGGCCAGCGGGACGCGTACCCGGTCGAGCTGCGGCGGACCCATCGCCGTGCGGACGCCGTACCCGGTGATCCCGGCGGCGGTGAGGCCGGCGAAGATCGCCGCCCCCCGGGCGAGCAGCAACCGGCGGGACGCGTCGTGGTCGGGCGGGTCCACCGGCTCGGCGGCCGGCGGGTCGGCGCTGCCGGCCGCACCGACCAGCACCGGCTCCGGTGCGGCCGTGGTCGCCTCGGCGGCGGTGGTGCGGCGGCGCAGCACCAGCCTCGCCACCGCCATTGGCGCTTCCAGCAGCAGCAGGACGACCAGCAGGTAGAACATCACCGCGAGCCAGAGGTAGCCGGGCCAGGCCAGCCAGAACGCGCCGGCCACCCGGGTGCCGGCCATCGTCGCCGGGACGAGCAGCGCCAGCACCAGCGCGACGACCGTGCCGACCCGCCGCCACCGACCCGGGCCGGTGGTGTCCTTCACCAGCCGCTTCCACAGGTAGAGGTGGATCAGCCCGGTGATCAGCGCCAGCGTGCCCACGAACGCCAGAATCGCCAACACGCCAGCCTCCTCAGCCGCCCGCGAAGGGGGGCAGCACGTCGATCGTGGCCCCGGCCGGCAGCGGTGTCTGACGATCATGACAGGTCCCGCCGTCGACCAGGAAACTCGCGACCTGGAGCACGGCGGCGAGTCGGGGGCCGTGCCGGTGGGCGAGTTCGTCGAGGAGGTCGTCCAGGGACCGGCCGGCGGGCGCGGCCTCCTCGCGGCGGCCCGCGGCGGCCCGGGCCCCGGCGAAGTAGCGGACGGTGACCTCCACGTCAGCCTCCGATCGCCGACATGGGGCGGGCGGGTTGCAGGAAGGTCGGGTCGTCGATGCCGTGCCCGGCCCGCTTGCCCAGGGTGGCGGCCCGCCAGCGCCGGGCCAGGTCGGCGTCGTCCGCGCCGGCCCGCAGCGCGCCGCGCAGGTCGGACTCCTCGGTGGCGAAGAGACAGTTGCGGACCTGGCCGTCGGCGGTGAGCCGGGTGCGGTCGCAGTCGCCGCAGAACGGCCGGGTCACCGACCCGATCACCCCGACCCGGGCCGGTCCGCCGTCGACCAGCCACGTCTCGGCGGGCGCCGCGCCCCGCCCGGCCGGGTCGGCGGTCAGGGTGAACTCCCTGGCCAGCGAGGTGAGGATCTCGTCGGCGGTGACCATCGTCGTACGGTCCCAGCCGTGCTGGGCGTCCAGTGGCATCTGCTCGATGAACCGCAGCTCGTAGCCGTGGTCGACGGCGAAGCGCAGCAGCGCGGGCGCCTCGTCCTCGTTCACCCCGCGCATCAGCACCGAGTTGACCTTGACGGGGGTGAGCCCGGCGGTGGCCGCGCCGGCCAGGCCGGCGAGCACGTCGGCCAGCCGGTCCCGCCGGGTCAGCGCGGCGAACCGCTCCCGGTCCAGGGTGTCCAGCGACACGTTCACCCGGTCCAGCCCGGCGTCCCGCAGCGCCGGGGCGAGCCGGTCGAGCCCGAGGCCGTTGGTGGTCAGCGAGATCCGGGGGCGGGGGTGGAGGGCGGCCACGGCGGCGACGATGCCGACCAGCCCGGGGCGGATCAGCGGCTCACCGCCGGTGAACCGCACCTCGGTCACCCCGAGCCGCCGCACGGCGACCCGGACCAGCCGGACGATCTCGTCGTCATCGAGCAACCGGGGCCCGGCCAGCCAGGGCAGCCCCTCCGCCGGCATGCAGTAGGTGCAGCGCAGGTTGCACTTGTCGGTCAGCGACACGCGCAGGTCCCGGGCGACCCGGCGGTACCGGTCGACGAGGCGGCCGTCGGTCGTCGGGGCGGCGGTCATCGGTCGACCGTAGCGCGGTCGGTGCCGCGCAACGCGGCCCGGGCGGCTCCGGCGACCGCCTCGCGGTAGGCCGCCCCGAACAGCGCGGTGTGCACGAGCAGCAGGTGCAGTTGGTGCAGCGGCACCCGGGCCCGCCAGCCGTCGGTGAGCGGCCACACCTCCTGGTAGCCGGCCAGGATCCGGTCGTGGTGCGGCGGGCCGCCGAAGAGCGCGAGCTGGGCCAGGTCCGTCTCCCGGTGGCCGCCGTGCGCGGCCGGGTCGACCAGCCAGACCCGGTCGTCGTCGCCCCAGAGCAGGTTGCCCGGCCAGAGGTCGCCGTGCAGCCGGGCCGGCGGCTCGTCGCCGCCGACCTCGCCGATCCGGGCCATCACCTGTTCGACCAGCGCGGCCTCCGGGCCGCCGAGCGCGCCGCCGTCGACCGACATCCGCAGGTACGGCAGGAGCCGCCGCCGGGCGAACCAGTCCGGCCACGGCCCGTCGTCGGGGGTGTTGTCCTGGGGGAGCGCGCCGATGAAGCCGGGCCACCGTGCGCCGAACGTGGGCGCGCCGGCCCGGTGCGTCCCGGCCAGCTCCCGCCCGAACCGCTCGGCTGCCTCCGGCGTCGGCTCGCCCGGGTCGACCCAGTCGAGCGCCAGCAGCTCCGGCAGCGCCACCACCACCTCCGGTACGGCCACCGCGCCGGCCTCCCGCAGCCAGCGCAGCCCGGCGGCCTCGGTGGCGAAGAAGCCCTCCGGCACCGGCCGGTCGGCCCGCTCCGGCCAGGTCTTGGCGAAGACCGAATGCCCGTCGTCCAGGGTCAGCCGGGAGGCGGCGCAGCTACTCCCGCCGGCCACCGGTGTCTCCCGGATCCGCTGGTGGGTCAGGAAGGTGGGCAGGTGCTCCGGGTGCGCCCGCAGGTACGCCAGGTCCATCAGCGCAAGGTAGCCGCTTCCGCCGGCCCCGGTGGGCCAGGTCGTCAGCTCACCCCCTTGCGAAACGCGGGGACCTGCATCAACACTCTCCGTATCTGTGGATGACCGGAGTGTCGTCCACAGGGTCTGTCGGCCGGTTCCCGGGCGTCGCAGGCTGCCGGCATGAACGCGACCGACCGTCCCCGGCTCACCGTCCGCTCCCCTGCCGACCTGATCGCCGCCGTGCCGTACCTGCTCGGCTTCCACCCCACCGACAGCGTCGTGGTGGTGGCGATGCGCGGCCGGCGGATCGTCTTCGCCGCCCGCGCCGACCTGCCCGACCGGGGCACCGATCCGGAGCTGCCCGCCCGGCATCTGGGCGACGTCCTCAGCCGGCAGGACGCCGAGTCCGCCACCGTCGTCGGGTACGGCCCGGCCGGGCGGGTCACCCCGGCGGTCGACGCCGTCCGGGCGGCCCTGGCCGCCGCCGGGCTGGCTGTGCTCGACGCGCTGCGGGTGACCGACGGCCGGTACTGGTCGTACCTCTGCGCCGAGCCGGAGTGCTGCCCACCCGACGGCAACCCGTACGACGCGGGTGCCAGCCAGGTCGCCGCCGCCGCCGTCTTCGCCGGTCAGGTGGCGCTCCCCGACCGGGCGGCGCTCACCGCCCAGGTGACCCCCGCCGAGGGGGTCGACCGGGCCGCGATGCGCCGGGCCGGCGACCTCGCCGAGCGACGGCTGCTCGGCCTGCTGGAGTCGGCCCCCGCCGACGACGTGCTCGGCGGCGACACCGTCCGGTCGGCCGGCGTGGCGGCGGTACGGGCGGCGCGGCGTCGGCACCGTCGGGGCGAGCCGCTGACCGACGACGAGGTGGCCTGGCTGACGCTGCTGCTGACCCACCTGCCGGTCCGGGACCACGCGTGGGAACGCACCGACGGTCGGGAGGCGGACATCGCCCTCTGGGCGGAGGTGCTGCGCCGGGCCGAGCCGGAGTTGATCGCCGCGCCGGCCAGCCTGCTCGCCTTCGCCGCCTGGCGGGCCGGGCAGGGGGCGCTCGCCGCCGTGGCACTGGAACGGGCGCTGGCCGCCCACCCCGACTACACCCTCGCCCAGATCCTCGACGACCTGCTCCGGCGCGGTGTGCCGCCGGCCGAACTGGACGGCTGGCCGGCGGTGGGGGAGGTGGGCGTGGTGCGCCGACGGCGGCGTACCCGCCGCCGGCGTTGAGCGGCCGAGCCCTCGGCGACACCGGACAGCACCGTTGCGTACGATCGTCCGTACTGCGTACGATCGTACGCATGAGTTCTCTTGATCTTGTGGAGGATGACCCGCGATCCATGCGGGAGCGCATGCTCGCCGGCGACCTCTACCGGGGTGCCGACCCGGAACTGGAAGCCGAGATGCGTCGGGCGATGGTGTTGACCACGGCGTTCAACGACAGCGATCCGCGAGACTCCGAGGGCCGCCGGGCGCTGCTGGAGCGGCTGCTGGGATCACTCGGCGCCGAGGTGGAGATCCGTCCCCCCTTGCAGGTCGACTACGGTGCCCACCTCCACATCGGCGCCCGGACGTTCGTCAACTTCGGGCTGATGGCCCTGGACGTGGCGCAGATCCGCATCGGTGCGGATGTGCTGATCGGTCCGAACGTGCAGTTGCTGACGCCGACCCATCCGATCGACCCGGAGCTGCGCCGCGCCAAGTGGGAGGCGGCCCTGCCGATCACGATCGGCGACAACGTGTGGATCGGCGGCATGGCGGTGATCTGTCCCGGTGTCACCATCGGTGACAACTCGGTGATCGGCGCCGGCGCGGTCGTCACGAAGGACATTCCCGCCGACGTGGTGGCCGTGGGTAACCCCGCTCGGGTCATCCGGTCGGTCCACGACAGATGACCGGGCAGCGGCCGGCCGGGAGGGTCCGCCGCCGGTACGAGCCGGATCGACGCCAACGGCTGGTGGAAGTCACGCTGGACGTCATCGCCGAGCACGGTGTGGCCGGAACGACCCACCGGCGGGTGGCTGCCGCCGCCGACGTGCCGCTGGGGTCGGTCACCTACCACTTCGCCAGCCTCGAACATCTTCTGACGTCGGCCTTCACCCACCTGGCGGAGACGGCCGCGGCGGCGTTCGACGCGCAGTTGGCGGCGATCGAGCCGGGGACCGACGCCCGCCCGAAGGTCGTCGACGCGATGTTGGCCGATCTGGCCGACAACCAGCGCAGCGCCGTCCTCGCCTACGAGTTGTACGCCGCGGCGGCCCGCAACCCCCGACTCCGGGTGATCACGCAGGCGTGGATGGACAGCACCCGCCGTTCGCTCCGGCGACACTTCGATCCCGACACCGCGGAGGCACTCGACGCGCTGATCGAAGGGCTGATCCTGCACGCGACGCTGTCCACCCGACCGGTCGACGCGGAGAAGCTCAGGGACTCGGTCCGTCGTCTCGTACCGGGGACGGTCGGATGACCGCCCGCCCCGTCGAGGCACCCGGCAGGTCCCCGGTACGCGCCGCCACCATGGCGGTGTACCTGGCCTTCAGCAGCGGCGGGTTCATCTTCGCGACCTGGGCGGCCCGCATCCCGAGCGTCAAGGCGCAGCTCCAGTTGAACCCGCAACAGTTGGGATTGCTACTGCTCGCCCTGCCCATCGGGTCGATGGTGTCGCTGATGGTGGCGGGACCGTTCGTGGTGCGCGCCACACCCCGCCACGCGGTGGCCGCGGCCAGCCTGACCAGCGCGGTCGGGCTCTGCCTGGCCGGCATCGGCGCGCAGGGCACGTTGGCCCTCACGGCCGGCGGGCTGGCGCTGCTCGGGCTGAGTACCGGCATCTGGGACGTGGCGATGAACGTCGAGGCCGCCACCGTCGAGCAGCGCACCGGTACGTCGATCATGTCCCGGTTCCACGCCGCCCTGAGCGCCGGAACCGTCCTCGGTGCGGGCTTCGCCGCGGCCTGCATCGAGCTGCACGTCCCGGTCGTCGCCCACCTGGCGGGCGTCGCGGTCCTCGTCGCCGTGGCGGTGCCCCTGTCCACCCGGGGCTACCTGGCCGTGGACACCCGGCCGTCCGCGCACCGCCCGACCCGCGATGCCCTCCGTGCCTGGACCGAGCCCCGCACCCTCGGCCTCGGCATCTTCGTGCTGAGCATGGCGTTCTCCGAGGGCACCGGCAACGACTGGCTCGCGTCCGCCATGATCGAGGGTCATCACACCTCGGTGGCCGCCGGCTCCCTGAGCTTCGCGACGTTCGTCGCCGCGATGACCCTCGGCCGGTGGTTCGGGCCGCCGCTGGTCGACCGGCACGGTGCGCGGCTCGTCACCCGCGCGAGCGCGGTCCTCGCCATAGCCGGCCTCGCGATCACGATCCTCGGTCCGCACGAGCTGCTGGCCCTGTTCGGTGTCGTCGTCTGGGGGCTGGGCACCGCGATGGGATTTCCGCTCGGCATCAGCGCGGCGGCCGACGATCCGGGCCGCGCAGCCATCCGCGTCGGCGTCATCTCCTCCATCGGCTACACGGCCTTCCTGGCCGGGCCTCCACTGCTCGGCTTCCTGGCGAACCACGTCGGCATCCTGCGCTCACTGTCCGTCACCATGGGCGTGCTCGCGGTCGGTCTGCTGTTCACCGCAAGCTTCGGGAAGGCCGGGAGCCGGGAGCCGTAGGGCCGGACCTGGGCGGGTGAGTCCGCCGTCCGGACTTGGCGTCGGGGAAGGTGCGGCCGGCCGGTCGCGGGGGGTCAGGGCGTGACGCGCTGCGTACCGGTGTAGACGTTCATCGTCCGGCCGCGCAGGAAACCGACCAGCGTCATGCCCGCCTCGTCGGCCAGCTCGGCGGCGAGGGTGCTCGGCGCGGAGACCGCCGCCAGCAGCGGCACCCCGGCCATCCACGCCTTCTGGGTCAGCTCGAAGCTGGCCCGGCCGGAGACCAGCAGCAGGTGCCCGGTGAGCGGCAGCCGGCGCTGCCGTACCGCCCAGCCGACCACCTTGTCGACCGCGTTGTGCCGGCCGACGTCCTCGCGCAGCACGACCAGCTCGCCGTCCGGGGTGAACAGGCCCGCCGCGTGCAGGCCGCCGGTGCGGTCGAAGGCGCGTTGTGCCGCCCGCAGCCGGTCGGGCAGCTCCGCCAGCAGCTTCGCCGGCACGGTGAGCGGATCCGCCGCGACGGCGAACCGGGACCGGGTCCGCACCGCGTCGATGCTGGCCTTCCCGCAGACCCCGCAGGAGCTGGTGGTGTAGAAGTTCCGGGTCGGGTCGGTGGCCGGCTCCGGTACGCCGGGGGCGAGCACCACGTCGACCACGTTGTAGGTGTTCGGGGTCTCCGCGCCGGCACAGAGCTGGGCGGTGCGCACGTCCGCGTCGGTGCGGATCAGCCCCTCGGTCAGCAGGAAACCGATCGCCAGGTCGAGATCGTCGCCGGGGGTGCGCATGGTCACCGCCAACGGGCGACGCCGCCCCGGACCACCGGGCCCGACCCGGATCTCCAGCGGCTCCTCCACCGACAGGGTGTCCGGACGGCGCAGCGCGACCCGCCCGTCGTCCGCCGCGTCGAGGTCGATCCGCAGCACGATCCGCCGGTCAGTCGCCCGTCCCATGCCGCCATCCTGCCCCGCCCGGCCGGCCACCCGCACGGCGACGGCCACCGTACCGTCCCTGCCGACGGGTGCAGACCGTACCGGCCGGAGTCGCTACGGTGACCGGGTGACGGCGTACGCGGCGGTGCTGCTGGCCGGCGGGGCTGCCCGCCGGATGGGCGGGCGGGACAAGCCGGCGGTGCCGGTGGCCGGTCGGCCGATGCGCGACCGGGTGCTCGCCGCGGTGGCCGACGCCGCGCCCCGGGTGCTGGTCGGCCCGGCCGGGTCGCTCCCCGACGACGTCCTGGTCACCCGGGAGGAACCGGCCGGCGGCGGTCCGGTGGCCGCCACGGCGGCCGGGCTCGCCCTGCTCCACCCCGGTACGACCGTCGTCGCCCTGCTCGCCGCCGACCTGCCGCTGCTCACCCGGCCGGCGGTGGGCACCCTGCTCGCCGCCCTGACCGGCGGGGCGGACGGGGTGTGCCTGCTCGACGACGGGGGCCGGCGGCAGCCGCTCTGCGGGGTCTGGCGGGTGGCGCCACTGCGCGCCGCGCTCGACCGGGTGGCGGCCCGCCGCGCCGGCACCCTCGACGGGGCGTCGATGCGGGAACTCCTCGGCGAGCTGACGGTGCGGGACCTGGCCTGGTCCGGCGACGGCCCACCGCCCTGGTTCGACTGCGACACTGACTCGGACGTACGTCGGGCGGAGGAGTGGACGCGATGACGGTGATGGACGACTGGGTCACGGCGGCCTGCGCCGAGCTGGGGCTGGACCCGGCCGAGGTGTCGGTGCCGACCGTGCTGGACCTGACCAGGGACGTCGCCCACCAGGTGCTGCGGCCGGGCGCTCCGGTCGCCGCGTACCTGCTCGGGGTGGCGGTCGGTCGGGGCGCGGACCCGGCGGCTGCGGCGTCCCGGCTCAGCGGGCTGGCCGCCACCTGGCCGGTGGAGCTGGGCGGTGACCGCCCCGACTGACCGGCCTCGGCGGGGCGGTCCGGTTCCCGCGCCGGGGAGCGCGGCCGACGCCCGGTACGACCGGTGTCGCCGGTGCTGTCCGATCCCGGTCGCGGCGGATTCGCTTTTCCGGCCGTCTGGGTAGGGTGACCTTGACGGACGGAGGCGATCATGACGGCAGACCACCCCTCGATGCCGACCGGTGAGCAGTCCGGCACCTCGCCGGAGCACCACGAGTCGGTCCTGCTGGACGAGCCGAGCACGGCCGACCTGCGGGCCAAGGTCACCGAGGCGTGGCGGGAGTTCGCCCGCGCGCTGGCCGAGCGGCTGCGGTCGCTGCCCACCGGGGCGCACCTCGAACTGACCCTGGACCCGACCGCCTCCGGTACCGGGGACGCCGTCTACTCGATCAGCGTGGACGTCGGCGAGGGCGGTCGGCTCTCCGCGCGGGCGGTCGGCAACGCCACCCTGCCGCAGGGCTACCGGCTGGACCGGTCCGCCGTGGCCGACATGATCGCGCTGGGCTGGTCACCGCCCGGGGTGGTGGCGGGCTCCGGCGAGCAGTTCGGGCTGGACGGGTCGACCGGGGACGCCAGCAAGCTGGCCGGGCTGCTCTCCCGCACCCTGCGGGACGTCTACGGCGCGCCGCACCCGGCCTTCCTGGTCTACGTCAGCGCGGACGCCGAGGGTGAGCCGCTGCCGATCGACCCGCTCGGCACCGCGCGCAGCGAGTTCGGCCCGGACGGGGACGTCGAGGCCGACCTGGACGAGGCGCTGGCCGCCGCGGCGGGCGCCCAGAACGGCGAGAACGACGTGCTGGCCCTGGAGGAGCGGGTCCGGACGGTCGTCTCGACCATGCTGAAGTCGGCGTCCGACCAGCTCCAGGTCGACTCCGACGGGGACATCAACATCCGGGCCGGCTCGGCGATGGTCTTCGTCCGGGTCCGGGACAACCCGCCCCTGGTCGACGTCTTCTCCCCGGTGCTGACCGAGGTCGAGCCGACCGAGCGGCTGTACGTGAAGCTCTCCGAGCTGACCAACCGGATGCCGATCGGCCGGCTCTACTGCGCCGACGACACCGTCTGGGCGTCCATCCCGGTCTTCGGTCGCAACTTCCAGGCCACCCACCTGATGCTGGCGGTGCAGGTGATGACCGGGCTCGCCGACGAGCTGGACGACCGGCTGCACGGCGAGTTCGGCGGCAAGCGCTTCTTCGGCGAGGGTGACAAGCCGGGCCGGGGCGACGCCGAGCACCGGACCGGCATGTACCTCTGACGAGCGGTCCCGGGCGGGTCAGCCCGTGGACGGGCCGACGCCCGGCGACTCGACCAGCCGGGAGAGCACGATGGTGCTCCGGGTGGAGGTGACGAAGGACTCCGCCCGGAGCCGTTCCAGGGCGTCCTCCAGGTGGGAGATGTCGGCGGCCCGCAGGTGCACCAGCGCGTCGGCCTCTCCGGAGACGGTGTAGGCGCCGACCACCTCGGGGTGCCGCCGGGCGGCCACCCCGATCTGCGCGGGGGTGGTCCGGCCGGCGCAGAACAGCTCGACGAACGCCTCGGTGGTCCAGCCGACGGCGGCCGGGTCGACCACCGCGGTGAAGCCCCGGATGACCCCGGCGGCGCGCAGCCGGTCCACGCGCCTTTTGACCGCTGGTGCGGAGAGTGACACCCGGGTTCCGATGTCCGCGTACGAGGCGCGAGCGTCCGCCACGAGCAACGCAATGATTCGCTGGTCTACCGCGTCTATCTGCAACGTTCCGCCTCTGGGAAGCAATGGTTCTGGCTGTTACCAAAGTTCTACGCTACCTACTCTTGGTCACCGTGAACCAGCAGCGAGTCCCGCGAAAGCGGACATACCTCATGTGCTCCCCGGAGCACTTCGCGGTCGAGTACGCCATCAACCCGTGGATGGACGTCACCACGTCCGTCGACGCGGCACTGGCGGTCAAGCAGTGGGACCGGCTGCGGGAGACGCTGCTGGGTCTCGGCCACGAGGTGCACCTGCTCACCCCGGAGGCCGGGCTGCCGGACATGGTCTTCGCGGCCAACGGTGCCTTCGTGGTGGACGGGACGGCCTACGGCGCGCAGTTCAAGCACGAGCAGCGGACCGCCGAGGCCGCCGCGCACCGGGCGTTCTACCAGGAGCAGGGCTGGCAGTTCATCGCGCCGAGCGAGACCAACGAGGGGGAGGGCGACTTCGCCTACCTGCCGGAGGCGCACGGCGGCCTGATCCTCGCCGGGCACGGCTTCCGCACCGAGCTGCCGGCGCACGCCGAGGCGCAGGAGGCGCTCGGCCGGCCGGTGGTGTCGCTGCGCCTGGTCGACCCGCGCTTCTACCACCTGGACGTGGCGCTCGCCTCGATCGACGACGGCAACGTCGTCTACTTCCCGGGGGCCTTCTCGGCGGCCAGCCAGCGGGTGCTCACCCAGCTCTTCCCGGACGCGGTGCTCGCCGACGACGAGGACGCGCTGGCCTTCGGCCTCAACCTGGTCAGCGACGGGGCGAACGTCGTGCTCAACAGCGAGGCGACCCGGCTGGCCGGGAAGCTCAAGGCGGCCGGGTACACCCCGGTGCCGGTGGAGCTGGCCGAGCTGAAGAAGGGCGGCGGCAGCGTCAAGTGCTGCATCGCCGAACTGCGGCACTGAGCGGACCAGCAGAAAGGGCCGGCCTCCCGAGCGGAGACCGGCCCTTCGTGTCGTACCGGCTCAGCCGAGCGTGGCGATCTCGTTGATCAGGACGTTGGAGAGCAGCCGGCCGTCGAACTGCACCTTGCGCAGGTACCACTTCTGCTGCGGGGTACGCGGCTGGTTGAACTGCCACGCCCCGCGCGGGCTGTCGATCTGGCCGATCTTGCCGAGGGCCAGGTTGACCTGCTGCGGGTTGGGCTCGGCGCCGGCCAGCCGGATCGCCTTGTCCAGCACCTGTGCGGCGTCGTACGAGGCCATCGCGTAGGTGGTGGGGGATACGTTGTACGTCTTGCGGTACGCGGAGGCGAAGAGCCGGTTGGCGTTGTTGTTCAGGTCGGCGGAGTAGTTCAGCGAGGTCTGGATGGTGCCGGCCTTGAGGCTGTCGTCCGCGTTGACCAGCGTCGAGCGCAGGTCGGCCAGGATGTTGCCCTCGGTGAGGAAGCCGGGCGCGTAGATGTCGCCGAACCAGCGGTTGCGGCGCAGTTGCCGGATGAACTGCGCCCCGGCCGCCCCGGAGTAGAAGCAGAAGATCGCGTCCGGCTGGCGGTTGAGGGCCTGCCGGATGTCGGCGTCGTAGGCGTCCTCGCCGGGGCTGGTGGCGGCGGTGGTGAGGATCGGCTGGCCGATCATCCGGGGGTCGTCGGCGCCGAAGCCGTCACGGAAGCCCTGGATCACGTCGAGGCTGGCGGTGCCCTCCGGGGCGATGATCGCGATCCGGCTGCCGGCGGGCAGGGTCCGCCGCAGGTACGACCCGAGTGCCCGACCCGGCTCGTCCAGCACGTACGACGTGCGCCAGATGTAGACGACGCTCTGCAGGCTGGGCGGGGAGGCGTTGGACCCGATCAGTGGCACCCGGGCCTTCTCCACGGCGTCGCGGATGCCGGACATCACGGTCGGGTTGACCACCCCGGTCATGGCGAGCACGTTCTGGGCGAGCAGCTTGTCGACGGCGGCCTGGCCGGTCTTGGCGTTGTCGCCCTCGTCCACCGGCACCACCGTGACCGGGTGCCCGCCGAACTGCTGCCCGTTCATCGCCAGGTAGAGCTGGAAGCCGTTCTCGATGTCCTGGCCGATCGCCTTGCCGGGGCCGTTCTCCGGCCTGATCAGCCCGATCTTGATCGGGGCTCCCGCCGACGGCGTCTCGGGGTCGTCCGTGCCGCAGGCGGCGGCCAGTCCGGTCGTACCGAGTGCGGCCAGCAGTTGCAGGGCCCGCCTGCGGTTCATCTGCGACACCGAGATCCTTCCGGGAGCATTGCCGGGCGTCACCGCCCCTCCGGCGTTCTACCTGGTCGGCGACGCTGCGTCAATGGCTATTGATCGTCCAGCAGGGACTGCAACGCACCTCTTACCTCGGGCCAGACCGCCGAGAGCGGGTCGATGAGCCCGAAGTGCTCGCATTCCCGCAGCTCAACGAGGGTTACCGGGGATCCGGCGGCGCGCGCCGCCGCCGCGTACGACCGGCTGACCGCCACCGGCACCTGCCGATCCTCCACGCCGTGCAATATCACCGTCCGTATCCGCGAAGGCACTGAACTTCGTGGATCGGCTGCCGCGTACCGGTCCGGGTACTCGGCCGGGCCGCCGCCGAGCAGCGCGGCCACCGCCCCGGAGTCCAGGTCCAGCCGGTACGCCTCGGCCAGGTCGGCGACCGGTGCCAGCGCCAGCACCCCCGCCACGGTCGCCGGGGCGTGTGCCGCGACGTGCAGCGCGAGGTGCCCACCCGCCGAGTGCCCCAGCAGCAGCGGTGGCCCCCCGGCCACCTGCCCTGGCAGGGCGCGGGCGGCCAGCTCGGGCAGGGCCGCCACCCCGGCCCGTACGTCGGTGAGGGTGCCCGGCCAGCCGCCCCCGGGCTGGCCGGTGCGCCGGTATTCGAGCTGGGCCACCGGCCAGCCGAGGCCGGCCAGCGCGGCGGCGAGCGGGCCGGTGTGGGTGCGGTCGTACTCGGCCCGCCAGAAGCCGCCGTGCAGCACCGCCACCAGCGGCCGGGCCGGGCCGTCGCCGGCTGGCCGGCGCAGGTCGACGAGCTGCTCCGGGTGGTCGCCGTAGGCGACGGTCAGGTCCGGGGGCGGGGCGGGGCGGGTGAGCACGGCGCGCGGGTCGGCGGGCATGCCGGCGACGGTATCGCGCCGCTGGCCCGGTGGGATCCCCTGGTCGTGGCGCCGTGCGGTGTACGGCGTGGGCCCGGGGCGACCGCCGCGTACCTCAGCCGGCCCGGCAGCACGGCCGTGGGCGGGGCGCGGCGGCCGGCTGGTCCGTGGGCCGTCGGTGCCCGGCCGGTTCGCGTCCACGTCCGGGCCGGTCGGCCGATCGTGGGCCGGGTGGTGGTCCGGGCGCGTGCGGCGGGAACCGGTGGGTAAAGATGGGTGCCATGACCGAAGCGCACTCCGCTGGACAGAACGACGAGCCGGGCCGCGAGGACGGACACTCGGGCACCGTGGTGGTGGTCGGCCCGGACGGCCGCCCGGTCGGCACCGTGCAGACCGACGAGGCCGGCGAGGACCCGACCCGCCTGGTCGAACAGCCGGCCAAGGTGATGCGGATCGGCAGCATGATCAAGCAGTTGCTGGAGGAGGTCAAGTCGGCCCCGCTGGACGACGCCAGCCGGCACCGGATGCGCGAGATCCACGAACGGTCGATCGTCGAGCTGAAGGAGGGCCTCGCCCCCGAGCTGCGCGAGGAGCTGGAGCGGCTGTCGCTGCCCTTCGCCGAGGACCAGGCGCCCAGCGAGGGTGAGCTGCGGATCGCCCATGCCCAGCTCGTCGGCTGGCTGGAGGGGCTCTTCCACGGCATCCAGGCCGCCCTGGTGGCCCAGCAGATGGCCGCCCGGGTGCAGTTGGAGCAGATGCGCTCCGGCCGGCCCGCGCTGCCCAGCGGCCCCGGCGGGATGATCCCCGGGATGCCGGGGATGGGCCAGCAGCCCGGCACCGGCGAGGGTCACAACACCGGCCAGTACCTCTGACGCGTCGGGGCGTCGGGCGTCCGCCCGACGCCCCGCACCCGCTCAGCCCACCCCGAAGACCTTCTCCAGGTACGTCGCCACGCCGTCGGCGGTGTTCGCCCCGGTCACCTCGTCGGCGATCTCCAGGACGGCGGGGTGCGCGTTCGCCACCGCCACCGCCCGGCCGGCCCAGGTCAGCATCGGTACGTCGTTGGGCATGTCACCGAAGGCGAGCACGTCCCGCTGGTCCACGCCCAGCCGGGCCGCGTACCAGGCCAGGCCGGCCGCCTTCGTCACCCCGGCGGCGGAGATCTCCACCAGCCCGCTGTACGACGAGTGCGTCGCCTCGGCCAGCCCCTCCAACGCGCCGGCGACCACCTGGACGAAGGTGTCCGGGTCCTGCTCACCGGCCCGGACCAGCAGCTTCACCGCCGGCACCGACGACAGCTCCTCGGGCGACTCGACTGCCCGGATGGCGTCGTGGTCGGCGTCCCAGCGCAGCGGGTAGTGCGCCTCGTGCCGCATCTCCCGGCTGTCCACGATCTCCACCGCGAAGCTCACCCCGGGCACCGCCGCCCGCAGCCGCCGGGCCACCTCGGCCAGCAGTTCCGGGGCGAGCGGGTCGGCCCGCAGCACCCGGTCGGTGTCCGGGTCGTACACCACCGCGCCGTTGGCGCAGATCGCCGGCAGCGGCGCGGCGAGCTGGTCGTACACGAGGGTGAGCCAGCGGATCGGACGGCCGGTGACCAGCACGACCGGCGTGCCGGTCGCGGCGATCCGGGCCAGCACCGCGGCGGTGCGGGCGCTGAGCGTCCGGTCGTCGCCCAGCAGGGTGCCGTCGATGTCGGTGCCGACCAGCCGTGGTGTCTCGCCCATCACCGGGACAGTAGTCGGTCGAGGTAGACCGCCACCCCGTCGTCGTCGTTGCGCAGGGTCACCTCGTCGGCGGCGGCCCGCACCTCGGGATGGGCGTTCGACACGGCCACCCGGGACCAACCGGCCCAGGCGAACATCGGCAGGTCGTTCGGCATGTCGCCGAAGACCAGCACGTCCGCCGGGTCGACGCCGAGCTGGTGGGCGACCACGCTCAGGCCGCTGGCCTTGTCCACCCCGGGCGGGCAGATCTCGACGAACCCGAGGCCGGCCTGGGTGAGGGTGGCCACCTGCGGCGGAACGATCCGGCGGGCGGCGGCCAGCAGCTCGTCCACGTGGTGGTCGGCGGTCCGGATGAACGCCTTGATCACGTCGCAGGACAGGCACTCGGCGCGGCTGCGCGCCTCGAACCGGTCCTGGTACGGCCAGGACGGGTGGTAGTCGCCCCACAGCGGCGCGTCGTGCTCGTCGGACGCCTCGACCATGACGGTGAGCGGGCCGACGGTGGCCTCCAGGTCGGCCAGCAGCCGGGCCAGCACCTCGCCGGGCAGGCGCTCGTCGCGCAGCACCACCGGGCCGGCCGGGTCGCTCTGGTCCACCACGCAGCCGCCACCGGCCATCACCAGGAAGTCGGCGGCCCGGATGTCGTTGCGGGTCAACTCCTTGAGCCGGGGGCCGCGGCCGGTGGCGCCGACCACCGGAATGCCGGCGGCCCGCACCCGGTCGAGCACCCCATGGGTGTACGCCGACACGGTCTCGTCACTGCGCACCAGCGTGCCGTCGAGGTCGGTGGCGATGAGTTTGGGCAGTCCCGGGCGGGTCATCGTTCCTCCTTGCCCGCCGCCGTCCGTACCGGTCATCCGACCCGGTGGGACGGCGGGCAGCAACCGTACCTCGCGGAACGGGTCGCAACCATGGCTTCCCGGCGAATCGGATGCCAACGCCCGATGACGGGCGGACCGCCGCCCACCCGTACGGTGAGCTGGCAGCTCAGGGGCCGGCTGGTCGCCGGTGCTCAGCCCTGGTCGCGGCACGGTCGGCGCGACGGTCAGCCCTGGTCGTGGCGGGCGAACGGCACGGTCGGCGCGACGGTCAGGTCGGCGGGCGCGGGCGGCCGGTCCGCCGCTCCGGCGCGGTACGGTGCGTCCGGTTCCATCCCGGCCGGATCCTCGTCGTCCGGCCGGTCCTGGTACGCGGCCAGGTCCTCGGCGGCATCGGCTGGCCGCCGGGCGGCGGTGAGCAGCGCGGCCCCGAGTAGCGCGGCGGCGGCAAAGGCCATCACCAACCCCCGGCCGTAGTCCACCCGGAACCCGTCCTCCGGCGAGTAGAACAGCGCCCGTTGGCCCGAGTCGTCCAGCGAGAAGGCGGTGGCGGTGAGCAGGGCCAGCAGCGCGCCCGCCACGGCCAGGCCGGCCACCCGGGCGTCGTGCCGGACCGCCGGGCGACCGCGCAGGGCCAACGCCACCGCTCCGGCGAGCAGCAGCAACCCGATCAGGTACGCCACCCCGAAGCCGCCCACCTCGGCCACCCCGCCCGGCACCCGGATGGTGCCGCTGCCCTCCGGCCCGCCGTTCGGGACGGTCATCACCAGCCACTCCCCGACCAGGGACGCCATCGCGGCGACCGCGCCGAGCAGGGCCAGCACCGGGGGCAGCCGCCGGTCCCGGCCGAGGGTGGCCGTCCACCGCCCGAACCGGCCATCCGTCGGGCGCTCGGCGGTGCCCCACTCCAGTGCCGAGGTGCCGTCCGAGCGGTCGTCCTGTCGCGGGATGGGGAGATCCTGGGACATCGGCCACCTTCCGCGTCGCGGGCCTGACCCGCATCATCCCACGACGGTCGCCCCCGGTCCGGGATCCGTCGAGCGACCTGGCCGGGTCGTCGGCGTACTCCCTGGACGCCCGGTCGCTCCGGGTCGGTCGCCGCGGGGCGGGGTTTCGACTAGCGTTCGGAGCATGCCTATCCGTACCGCTTCCGCACGTTGGCAGGGCAACCTCACCGAGGGCGCCGGGACCGTCCGTACCGGCAAGGGCGGGCTGGAGGGGAACTACTCCTTCAAGTCACGCTTCGAGGAGGGCGAGGGGACGAACCCGGAGGAGCTGATCGGCGCCGCCCACGCCGGCTGCTTCTCGATGGCCCTCTCCAAGCAGCTCGCCGACGCCGGTGCGTCCGGCACCTCGGTGGAGACCACCGCCAAGGTGCACTTCGACAAGACCGACGCGGGCATGACCGTCACCCGGATCGACCTGGAGACCGTCGGCCAGGCCCCGGGCCTGGACGAGGCCCAGTTCACCAAGCTCGCCGAGGCCGCCAAGGAGAACTGTCCGATCTCCCGGCTGCTCTCCCCCGGCGCGCAGATCAGCCTTACCGCCCGCCTCGCCTGACCGTCCCGGCCGGCGCCCGACCGGCCTCTCATCAACCCTTCTAGCGCTGTCCGGTCCGGTCCGCTGTCCGGTCCGGTCCGCTGTCCGGTCCGGTCCGCTGTCCGGTCCGGTCCGCTGTCCGGTCCGGTCCGCTGTGCGGCCCGGTGCCGGCTGGCGTCCGCGCTGTCGGGCCCGGTAGTGCTGGTCGGGGCGGCGTCGGCACTCCCGGCCGATATCCCTGAAGCTGGGCGTCGGCCCGTGCGTCCGGTCCGTGCAGGCACGAACCGGTACGGGACCGGACCGCCCTGATCCGCAACACCAGCGGCCACCCGGGCCCCATGATCGTGCTCGATCCTGGTTGTAGTGGCATCCGGCCGACTGGGAGACCACTACAACCAGGATCGAGCGTGATCTTCGCCCAGACTCGCGTGCAGGGCCGCGACTCCGGGCGGGCCAGCCTCGGTGGGTTCGGCCCCGGGTGGCGGTCCGCCTGCCCCGCCCTGGGCGGGTTCGTCCTGGATGGGTTCGGGCCCCGGGCGGGGTCCGGCCCGTGTAGGGCTCCCGGGGTGGATCCGTCGGCCCCGGGGCGGCCCCGGGGCGACCCGGAGCGGTCAGGGGCGGTCAGGGGCGGTCAGGGGCCGTCGGGTGGGCCGGTGTACTGGGAGGGGTGGGCGGCTGGTCGGGCAGAATGGGCGGCGTGCCCGTCGAGATGAGCCGTGAGCGCTTCGAGGAGCTGGTGGGTGAGGCCCTCGACGAGGTGCCCGAGGAACTACTCAGGCTGATGAGCAACGTGGTCATCCTGGTGGAGGACCACCCGCCGCCCGGTGAGGACCTGCTCGGCCTCTACGAGGGGCATGCGCTGACCGACCGGGGCTGGGACTACTCCGGCGTCCTGCCCGACCGGATCTTTATCTACCGTCATCCGATCCTGTGGATCTGTGACACCGAGGACGACGTGGTCGACGAGGTGGCGGTGACCGTGGTGCACGAGATCGCCCACCATTTCGGCATCGACGACGAGCGGTTGCACGCGTTGGGCTGGGGCTGAGGCCCCGCTCGGCTGATGCCACCCGTTGCGCTGTTCACCTACCCTCCGGGAGAGCACACCCCGAATCAGGAGGGAATCCCATGCGCAGCGCGCTGTTCTCCGCGGAGAACCTGGAGAAGGAGTCCGCCCAGCCCGGCATGCGGCTGCAGAACTCCAAGATGCTCAAGATCGAGCTGAACGGCGAGGCGATGGCCCGGGTCGGCTCGATGGTCGCCTACCAGGGGCAGGTGCAGTTCCAGGCGCTGGGCTCCGGCGGCATCGGCAAGTTCATCAAGCAGCGGCTGACCGGTGAGGGTGTGCCGCTGATGAAGCTCACCGGCCACGGCGACGTCTTCCTGGCCGACCTGAGCAAGGACGTGCACATCATCGACCTGGAGCCGGGCGACGCGCTGTCGATCAACGGTTCCAGCGTGCTGGCCTTCGACTCGACCCTGTCGTACGACATCAAGATGGTCGGCGGCGCGGGGATGGCCTCCTCGTCCGGGCTGTTCAACTGCGTCTTCACCGGCTACGGCCGGATCGCCATCACCACCAAGGGCACCCCGGTGGTGCTCAACGTCGACGCCCCCACCTACGTCGACCCGCAGGCGGCGGTGTGCTGGTCGGCCAACCTCCAGACCGGCTACCACCGGGCCGAGCAGCTCGGCCTGGGCACGCTGCTCGGCCGCAGCACCGGCGAGGCGTTCACCATGAGCTTCGCCGGCCAGGGCTTCGTCGTGGTCCAGCCGTCGGAGGAGCCGCCGGTCCAGGGCAGCGGCACCCAGCAGCAGGGCGGCCTACTCGGCGGCCTGATGAGCTGACCCACATCCGCCGGGGCGCCCACCCGGGCGTCCCGGCCCGGCGTCAGCTCAGCTTGCCGGCCCGCCTGCGGGCGTCCCGGCCCGGCGTCAGTTCAGCTTGCCGGCCCGCCTGCGGGTGTCCCGGGTCGCGTCAGTTCAGCTTGCCGGCCCGCATCGGTGGCCTGGGCGCGCAGGGCCGGGCGTCCCGGGCCGGTGTCAGCTCAGCTTGCCGGCCCGCAGCCGGCCCAGCCAGGCCGCCGCGTCGGTGTAGTCGGCGTCGGAGAGCCCGGCCGGCGCCGGGACCGGCCGGTCACCCGCCCCGTCGGCCCAGCGGTGCCGGGGGTACGACCCGAGGAAGCGCACCGCGGCGCAGACCCGGCGCAGCCCCTGCAACGCCTCGCCGAGCCGGACGTCCGCCACGTGGCCGGTGCAGTCGAGGAAGAAGACGTACCGGCCGAGCGCCTCACCGGTGGGACGGGACTCGATCCGGGTCAGGTTGACCCCCCGTACGGCCAGCTCCATCAGCACCGACAGCAGGGCACCCACCCGGTCGTGGGCGATGTAGACGGCCAGCGAGGTGACGTCGTCCCCGGTCGGTGGGGGTGGCGGGCCGGGGCGGGTCACCAGCGCGAAGCGGGTCACCGCGTCCGGATGGTCGGCGATCTTGTCGGCGAGCAGCGCCAGCCGGTGCCGGGCCGCGCCGATCGGGGCGCAGATCGCCGCGTCGTACTCGCCCGTCGCCGCTCCGGCCGCCGCCGCGCCGTTGGAGAGCACGTCGACCACCGTCGCGTCGGGCAGGTGGTCGCGGAGCCAGTTGCGGCACTGGGTGGATGCCTGCGGGTGGGCCGCCACACTGCGCACCCCGCCCAGGCTGGTGCCCGCACGGGCACCGAGCACGAACTCCACCGGCAGGATCACCTCACGGGTGATCACCAGCGGATCCCCCTCGGCCAGCTCGTCCAGGGTCACCCCGACCGCCCCGCCGATCGAGTTCTCCATCGGCACCAGGGCCGCGTCGGCATCGCCGGCCCGGACGCTGTCCAGCGCCTCGCCGACGCTGCGGGCGGGGGTGCGGCTGCCGTGCTCGGCGGCGGGGACGGTACGCAGCGCCTGTTCGGCGAAGGTGCCCTCGGGGCCGAGGTAGACGTAACGGGTCGGCGGTGTTCCGGGCATGTCGCCAGCCTACGCACCCGGCCGGGTGCCGGTGACGTCGTCGCAGGCCAGTGTCCGGATGGCGGGCGGTGCGGCGGCCCTCACCTCGATCGAGCAGACGTCGGTGCCGGCGGTGACCAGCCGCAGCGCGCCCGACTCTTCCCGGCTCACCGCCTGGAGTTCCTCGTGCCCGCTGACCGCCAGCACGGTGTACTGCCAGCCGTCGGCGCAGAGCGGCCCCTCGACGGCCCGGACCGGCACGTCCCGGGGGAGCACGTCGCCACGGAGCAACCGGACGACCCGGTCGGCGGAGGGGCGGCCCCGGCACGCGACGGCGACCGCCGCGACGGTGGGGGTCGGCACCGCCGGCGTCGGCGTCACCCCGAGGGTGGGGGCCACCGGGAGGGTGGGGACGACGGTGGGCGCGGCGGGCCAGGTCGGCGTCGGCGGGGTGACCGGAGTGGCGGCACTCCGGTCCGGCGGGGCGCCGCACCCGGTGAGCGGCAGGACGGCGAGCAGGACGGCGGTACCGACCAGCCGGCGGTACGGGATGCGGTGCGCGGGGTCAGGCGGCACGGACCGGTCCTCGGGGGGAGTCGAGCGCGGGGGCGTCGAGACGGGTCCCGGCCATCGCCGGCCGGCTGGCCGGAGTGCTCCGGGCCTGGCCGGTCGTCGTGGCCGGTGGGGGCCGAGCCCATCGTAGGAGGATCGGCCGGTCCGGTGAAGGTCAGCGCAGCACTCGGTGTCCGGCCGCTTCCAGCGCGGCGGTCGCCGCACCGAGCCGTACCGCCGGAACCAGCACGTGGTCGGTGTCGTACGTGGAGAACGCCACCACGCTGACCCGCGCGGCGGTGAGCGGGTCGACCAGCGTGGCGAGGGTGCCGGTGACGGCGACGTCGAGTGGGCCGACGACCCGCAGGCAGCGCCAGTCGGTCTCCACGTCGGCCCCGGCCGGGGCCCGCCCCGCCGGGCAGATGACGGAGATCCCGTCGGCGGTCCAGCTCACCGTCACCACGTCGGAGGTGCCGGGCTCCGCCCAGAGGCGGGGCGACAGGGGTGTGTCGGCTGGCAGCCGACACACCGCGTACTCCCCCGGCAGCAGAGCGAGATCGAGCATGAGGGCACCTTACGGCCTCGGGTAGGCCCCGCCCCAGCGTCCCGCCGCGCGGCGCGTGCCGCCCGGATCCGCAGGTCAGACCGCTGAGAAGAAGGTGAGAGAGCCAGCGACCGACCCGTCGGTGAGCACCGGCGTGGAGACGGCGTCGACAGTGGCGTAGGTGGTGTCGTCCCCGGCGGGCTGCACCCGCAGCAACCCGCGGGCCAGTCGGCCGGAGTGCAGGGCGAGCAGCGGGGGGATCTTGTCGGTCTCCTGCTCGGGCAGCTCGTGCCGGGCCGCGGTGAAGTCGAGCAGCCGCAGGCCGCCTTCGAGCAGCGGCAGGCCCACCACACCCTCGGGGGCACCGAGGCAGAGCAGTTCGCAGCCGGCGGTGGAGATCGCCACCACCCGGGTGTCGGCGGCGATCAGCAGGCAGGGTTCCTGGGCGTGCGAGACGGTGACGGACCACCGCCCGACGTTGTCGCACTCCTGCTCTGTCGGCGTCCGTGCGGCTGGCGCGAACACTTCCGAGAGCGAGAGTTCGACGTGGGCCACCGCACCTCCTATGTACACCGACGATCTGTCCACGCTATCCGGTCGTCGCGACGGTCGCCGGATCGCGCTGGAGCCACCGGCGGCCCGTGTCGGGATCGGGTGCCCTGTCGGGCGGCCGGCGACGGCGCGGACCGGGGGTGTCGCGGGGGGATCCGGTGCCGCGTGGCGTCGCCGGTGACGTTACCGGCGGGCGGCCGGCTTGTCAGCGGCCGTTCGGCCCTCGTCGTACCACCGGTAGTCGGCGGCGGGACGGTACGTGCCGTTGAACCAGGTCTGTGGCTGCTGGGCGACCTGGGACAGCTTCTCGGCGGTGGTCGGGCTGATCCGGTTGCCCCCGGCGACGAGAAGCCGGTCGAGTTCCCGGTGGGTAGCCATCATGCAGTCCTTCGGCAGGCCGTAGACGCTGATGACGCCGGAGCCGACGAAGGTCAGCACCGGCGTGACCGGGATCGGCAGCCCGACCGCCTCGGTGAGCGCCTTGCTCGCCCGCTTGGCGTCGCGCCTGGCCTCGGCCACGTACGGCGGGCGCTTGCCGTTGATCTGGACCACGTCCCCGGCGACCAGCACCCGGGCCCGGCCGTGGTCGGCGATGCTGACCGCGAAGAGCCCGCTCGGGCCGATGGCGAGGAACCCGGCCCGCTCGTCCTGGCCGTGGTCGCGCAGGACGTCGGAGACGTCGGTGCGGGGCCACTCGATCACGTGCCACCCGGGACCCAGGTGGTCGAGTTGGCCGAGCGCCCTCGCGCCGGCAGCCTCCAACCGACGGGCACCCCGTTCGGCCCGGCGGCGGCGCGCCCACTCCAACGGGGTGGGGCGGGCCGGCTCGAGCGCCCCGGGCCCTTCGGCCCGAGGGTGCGGCACCGCCACGGGCGGCAGTGCCCGGGTGGGTACGGCTCGACGAGCGGGAAAGACAGTCATCGCGACCTCCGGCAAAAGGTCCCTCGAAGTTATGTCCTCACTACCCTACGTCGTCACTCCGGGGGTACGGCAAGTTGGAGCGCCGGAATGAGTGCGGATGAATGCCATATTCATCCACAGTTCTTCCGCTGAAGATCGTTCACCCCTGCCATACGCTGCGGAGGTGACCCACTACGTGGACAGTGAGGTCGGTCGGCTCGGCACGGTGCTGTTGCACCGGCCGGGCCCGGAACTGGCCCGACTCACCCCCCGCAACAACGACTCGTTGCTCTTCGACGCTATCCCATGGGTGGGACGGGCACAGGAGGAGCATGACGCCTTCGCCGCCGCGCTGCGCGAGCGCGGGGTGGAGGTGCTCTATCTCGGCACCCTGCTCGCCGAGACGCTGGCCGTACCCGAGGCCCGCGCCGCACTCACCGAGCAGGTCCTCCGCTCGCCCCGGCTCGGCGACACCCTGCGCCGCCGGGTCGCCGACCACCTCTCCTACCTCGACCCCGCCGCGCTGGCGGGCGTGCTCACCGCCGGCCTCGCCCACGAGGAGGTACGGGTCAGCGCGGAACGCCCCGGCGGCCTGGTCTGGACGATGATGGACCGGCACGACTTCGTCATCGACCCGCTGCCCAACCTGCTCTTCACCCGCGACTCGTCACTGTGGATCGGCGACCGGGTCGGGGTCACCAGCCTCGCCATGCCGGCCCGCCGGCGGGAGACCACCCTGACCGATGCGATCTACCGGTACCACCCGCGCTTCGTCGGCACCGAGGCCGTCTACCACCCGGGGCTGGAGCATCTGGAGGGCGGCGACGTGCTGCTGCTCGCTCCCGGCGTGCTCGCCGTCGGGGTCGGCGAGCGGACCACCCCGGCCGGTGCCGAGCGGCTGGCCCGTCAGGTCTTCGCCGCCGGGCTGGCGCACACCATCCTGGTGGTGCCGATCGCCCAGGAGCGGGCCACCATGCACCTGGACACCGTCTGCACCATGGTCGACGTCGACGCCGTGCTGATGTACCCCAACGTCGCGAGCACCCTGTCGGCGTACACGGTGATCGCCGGCCCGGACGGCGAGCCCCGGGTGGACGGCCCGGCCCCGTTCCTGCGTGCGGCGGCCGACGCGATGGACCTCGACCAGCTCAGGGTGATCGTCACCGGCCTCGATCCGGTGACCGCCGAGCGCGAGCAGTGGGACGACGGCAACAACACCCTCGCCCTGGCGCCCCGGCTCTGCGTCGGCTACGAACGTAACGTGGAGACCAACGCCCAGTTGGAGCGGGCCGGCATCGAGGTCATCCCGATCGCCGGCTCGGAGCTGGGCTCCGGCCGGGGCGGCCCGCGCTGCATGTCCTGTCCCCTGGTCCGCGACCCCCTGCACCCCGCCACCCCCTGACCCACCCACCCGGCCGGGCGGGTCCAGGCCAGGCCGCATGATCGACTCCGTTACGCCGAAGTGGCGGGATCCGGTGGGCCGGGACACCGCCACTTGCCCGATACGCCGACGGCCCACCGGACTCCGGCGGGCCGTCGGGCGGTTCGGGTGGGGGAGGGGTCAGCGGAGGGTGAGTTGGCGGCCGAGGAGGCCCTGGCGGGCCCGGCGTCCAGCGGCGTCCAGCGGCTCCTTCTCCTCCAGCGCCTCGGCGTACCGCTTGGCGAACGCGGCCACCGGCTCCTCCCACTCGGCGGCCGGGACGTCCTCCGGCAGGTCCCAGACCGGCGCCAGCCGGCCGTGTGCCCGGAACATGCCGGCGAACTTCGTACCCTCGCCGAGGGTGAGGGTGCCGGCGGCGGAGAGCCGGGAGAGCGTGTCGAGCGCGGCGTCCTCGTCCTCCGCGAACACCCAGCGCACGTGCGCCTTCTCCGGCACCTGGCACCAGTAGGCCGCCCGGGCGGCGGCCAGCTTCACGGTCGGGTAGATGGCCGCGTTCGCCCGCTCCAGGGAGGCCTGCACGGTCGGGTCGTCCGCCGCGCCAGGGTCGAGCCAGAACTCGAACCCGTCGTGCATGCTGATCTCCAGCGGGCCGTCCACCAGGATGTCCTGGAGCCGGGGGCCGGGGCCCGGCAGCGGCGGCACCGCCACCTGCCCACCCGGCTCGGTGCGCAGCGCGCAGAGCAGCGCCTCGGCCAGGTCCCGGGAGACGTCGCCGGACTGCTGGTGCCGCTGGAGACCGATGAAGACCCGGCCGTCCGGCTTGGTCATCGCCGGGGCGGCCATCGGCAGCACGGTGGCCAGGACGACCGGACGGTCACCGTACTCCTCGACCAGCTCGGGGGTGAGCCGCAGTGGCGCGGAGGCGGCCGGCACGAGTTCGCGCAGGGCGATCCACTCCGGTTCGTCCACCAGCCCCTCGAACGGACGGGGGACGAAGACATCCCGGATCTTCTCCCGACGGGGAGCGGCCTCGGCGCGCTGGTTCTTTCGACGCTTGCTCACGGCGACACAGCCTAGAGCCCGGCCGGCGGCCTGGTGGGCCGGACCCGCCCCGGTCCCCCGGTCAGCCGGTGGAGACCAGGCCCGGCCGGCAGTCGGCCGGGTCGAACTCGGCCCAGACGCTCTGGCCCAGGCCGTCCCGGTCGACCCCCCAGCGGTTGGCCAGCCCGGCGACGATGTGCAGTCCCCGGCCGTCGACCGCGTCCGCCCCGGCGGCCCGCATCCGGGGGCCGGCCCCGGCCCCGCCGTCGGTCACCCGGATGGACAGGCTCGGGCCGGTGGGGGTGGGGCGCAGCCGCCAGGCGACCCGGACCACCCCACCGGGCAGCGGGTCGGCGTGCCGGACCGCGTTGCCGACCAGTTCGGCCAGGACCGCCACCAGGTCGGCGAGGAGCGGCGGGGGAATCAGGCCGGCCAGCTCGGCGGCGAGTCGGTGTCGGGCCAGCCGCGCCCCGGTGGCGTGGTGGGGAACCACCACGCACCACGAACGTTCGACCGGTCCCGTCGACACCGTTGGCTCCTTATCGCCCGTGCCCGCCGGTGCGGCGGGTCACCCCCGCGGCAGCCGCACCTCTGCGACGGTACCGCCACCGCTGCGCGGACGGAGGGATACCCATCCATTCTGCTGTTCAACGATCCGGCGGACGAGATAGAGGCCCAGCCCCGCGCCCGGATAGCCCCGACGGTCCCCCGACTCACCCTGCCAGAACCGGTCGAAGGCCCGTTCCACGTGCTCCGGCCGGATGCCCACGCCCCGGTCGCCCACCCGGAACGACACGGTCTGCCCGTCGGCCGCCGCGACGACCTCGATCGGCGAGTCCGCCGACGACCACTTGCCCGCGTTGGTGCACAGCTCGGTCAGCACGGTGGCCAGGCTGTGCCGGTCGCCGAGCGCCTTGGGCAGGTCGGCCGGGACGTCCAAAAACAGGCGGCGGCGCAGGTCGCCGGGGAGGTCCGGCACCGCCGCGCGCAGCGCCTCGCCGAGGTCGAACGGGACGGTCGGATCGCCGGTCGGGCGTACCTCGGTGGCCGAGGTGAGCAGCCGGTCGACCAGCCGCGCCAGTTCGTTGGCCCGCTGCCCGATCACCCGGGCGGCCTGCCGCCGGTCGTGCTCGGTCAACGACTCCCAGTGGTCGGTGAGGGTGTCCGCGTACCCCTTGATCACGGTGACCGGGGTACGCAGCTCGTGGCTGGTGACCGCGACGAAGAGATCCCGGTCGGAATCGCGGCGCTGCTGGTCGGTGATGTCGCGGAAGGTGACCACCCGCAGCGTGCCGGGGCCGACCAGCTCGCCGGAGGTGATCCGTAGCCAGCGCCCGTCCGGTAGCTGGTGGTCGAGCACCTGGCCGGCCGGGGGGAGCGGGAACGGCAGCGGCCGGTTCAGCACCGCACCGGCGGTGCGGCCGGTCACCTGGGCGGCGGCCGGATTCCAGAGCCGGACGTGGCCGTCCCGGTCGACCACGGCCAGGCCGTCGGCGAGCGCCGCCACCACCGGGCCGTCACCGTGCACCGGCAGGCCGCTCTGGTCGCCGTACATGTGGGCGATGCAGGCGGCGAGGTAGCCGATGGCGGCGTGCAGGACCCGGTCCTCGGACTCCTCGCCGTCGGGGTAGAGGGCGTGCAGGCTGCCGACGGTGAGCCCGCCGATCTCGGCCCGGGCGGCGATCATCCAGCGCAGCCCCGCGTCGGCCAGCTCCCCGGCGAGCGGGCCGGGCAGCCGATCGACCCGCACCTGCCGTACCCGGGGGCCGCTGAGCAGGCAGACGGTGGCCGGATCGGACGCGGGCAGCGGGCGGCCGATGGTCCACTCGGCGCAGCCGCTGGCGGCGATCACCCGTCCGCCGCTCGGGGCGAACTCGACGAAGGCCAGGCTGGCCGCGCCGAGCGCCGGCCGGGCCACCCGGAGCAGTTGGGTGAGGACGGGCAGCCCCGCCTCACCCGAGTTGATCATCTCGATCACCGCCCCGTGACCGGTGACGAGGGCGGCGAGGTCGGTGCGCTCCGGCATGTCCCGAGTGTGCCCGGTCGACGGGACTTCGGGCACCCCCGGCCGGCGCCGGCCGGGCGACCGAGCCGTTCCCGGCTGGGGACGACCGACGGCGACGACCTGGGCGCCGGTGCGTTCGGCGATGCCGTGGTAGACCCGGCCCATCAGGTCGGCCTGGGCGGTCTACCTGCCGAGTCGGGCCAGGGCGCGGGCCGGTCGGTCGGTGATCACGCCGTCCACCCCGGCGTCGAGGACCAACTCCAGGTCGTCCGGTTCGTTGACCGTCCAGACGTACACCTGGTGGCCGGCGGCCCGGAGCGTGGGCACCAGGTGCGGGCGGGCCCGGACCAGGCCGATCCCGGGCCCGGCGATCCGGGCGCCGAACGGCAGCCGGCTGAGCCGCAGCCAGCGCGGCAACACCTCCAGCAGCAGCACCGTCGGCAGCGCCGGGGCCAGCTCCCGGACCCGGCGTACGGCCAGTGGGGAGAACGACATCACGGTGACCTGGACCGGGTCGTCCGGGCCCGGCTCGGCCAGCCCGAACCGGCGCAGCATGGTCACCAGGCGGCGCTCGACGTCGCCCCGGTAGCGGGACGGATGCTTGGTCTCCACCAGCAGCCGGACCGGGCGGCCGGCGGCGAGCACCGCGGTCAGCAGCCGTTCCAGGGTGAGCAGCCGGGTGTGCGAGTCGTCCAGCGCCTCGTCGCCGTCGGTCGGCGCGCCGGGGTGCCAGGAACCGAAGTCCAGCGTCTCCAACTCGGCCAGGGTGCGGGCACTGACCAGGCCGTGGCCGTTGCTGGTCCGGTCCAGCCGGCGGTCGTGCACGCAGACCAGGTGCCCGTCGCGGGTCAGCCGGACGTCGCACTCCAGCCCGTCGGCCCCCTCGTCGAGGGCCCGCAGGTACGCCGCGAGGGTGTGTTCCGGGAGGTCGGCCGACGCGCCGCGATGCGCGAAGACCAGCGGTTCGCCCATGCCCCGGCGCTCAGATGACCCGGCCGGGCTGCCCGTCCCCGCCCACCACCGGTCGTCCGACGGTGGCCCACTGCCGCATCCCGCCGTCGACGTTGCGCACCTGCCCCCATCCGTTGTTGAGCAGGTAGCCGACGACCTGGGCGGAGCGCCCGCCGGAGCGGCAGATCACCGCGACGTCCCGGTCGGTGGGCACCTCGGCGATCCGGGCCGGTAGCTCCATCATCGGCAGGTGGTGGGCGCTGGGCGCGTGGCCCGCCGCCCACTCGTCGTCCTCGCGGACGTCGAGCAGGTAGGTGTCGTCGTCGATCTCGGTCACGGAGACGCTGGGTACCTGGGGTCCGAACACGGTCACCAAGCCTAGGTCCTCGGGGCCGGCCCCGGCACTCCGGCCGGCGGTGTGGCGGTCACAACCGGTTGACCCAGCGCGGATTGGCCCGCGACCAGTCGGGCAGCCGGTCGCCCCGGACGGCGTCGAAGAGTCCACCGCCGCCGTTGTCCAGCACCACGTACGAGAGCCCGTCGATGGTCTGCGGGTACGACGGCAGTTGCACCCCGTGCAGCGCGTCGGGCGGCAGCGCGCGCAGGGCGAAGACCAGGTCGTCCAGGGGTACCCCGTTGGTGTCGACGGTGAGCGAGCCGCCCACCGCCCGCAGTACCCGGTCCAGCCGTACCGGGTCGCCGCGCAGGTTGGTCTGGGCGGCCCGGTCCATCATCGCCCGCAGCATCTGCTGCTGGTGTCGTTGCCGGTCGTAGTCGCCGCCCGGGAGGTCGTAGCGCTGCCGGACGTAGTCCAGCGCCCTGGCGCCGTCCATCTGCTGGCAGCCGGGCGGGAAGAGAGTGCCGGTGTGGATCGACCGGACTTCGGTGTCGACACACATCCGGATGCCGCCCAGCAGGTCGATGACCTGCCGGAAGCCGGCGAAGTCGACCAGTGCCGCACCGTCGAAACGGATGCCGGTGAGCCGGGTCAGCGTGGCCGAGAGCAGCCGGGTGCCGCCCTCGCCGCCGCCGCCGTGCTCGTACGCGGAGTTGATCTTGTCCTGGCCGCCGCCGTAGCCGGCACCGTCGGGCGGGATGGCGACCAGCAGGTCACGCGGGACGGAGATCAGGTACGCCTGCCGCATGCCGCGCGGAACGTGCACGATCAGGATGGTGTCGGAGCGGTCCGGCCCCTGCGCCCCGGCCCGCCGGTCGGAGCCGACGATCAGGTAGTTCAGGCCGGAGTCGAGATCCGTGCGGGCCTGCCGGGCGTCCGGGGCGAGCAGTTGCTCCTTGCTGACCGCCCGGTCGTACCGGTGGGCGAGCGTCCGCATCCCGACCACGGTCAGGGCGGCGAGCAGCACCAGGGCCACGCCGACGCCGAGCAGCAACCGGGGCCAGCGGGGTGGCGGGGCGCCCCGCCCCCGGTCGAACCGCGCTGACCTGGCCGTGACGCCCTCCCCGTGGCCGTTACGTGAGACCTGCTCAGGTCAGGCTACGGCGGGGCGGGTGGCCGGCGGGCGGGTTCGCCGCGACTACCGGCGGGTCACTTGCGGGTGGAGAGGACGTTCGGGTTGGCGTACACGAATTCGGCCAGCTTGTCTTCCTTGATGGCCTGGAACATGTCCAGCGTCTGCTGGTTCAACGCCTCGCGGTTGTTGGCGTTGCCGTTGAACGTGCCGCCGTTGGTACGCAGCATGGTCAACTCGTTGGCGGTGACCCCGCGCATGGTGAAGACCAGATCCGCGACCGGCACCCCGCCGGTGTCCAGGATGAACGCCTTGCCGGCCGCCCGGATGAGCTGGTTGATCTTCACCGGATTGGTCAGCATGCCCTTGTCGGTGGCCTTGCGGGCCATCGCCTTGATCAACTGCTGCTGGTTCTGCTGCCGGTCGTAGTCGCTGTTCGGTAGGCCGTAGCGCTGCCGCGAGTAGTCGAGCGCCTGGAGGCCGTCCATCTCCCGGCAGCCCTTCTTGTAGACCACCGGGGTCATCGGCCGGCCGGTCTTCTTGGCGTCCGCGTTCCACATCTGCTTGCCGTCGACCACTGACATGTGGTGCGACTTGACCTCATGGCTGACGCAGATCCGCACGGTGCCGAGGGTGTCGATGACGTTCTTGAAGCCACCGAAGTTGATGATCGCGGCGCCGTCGAAGCTGACCCCGGTCATGTTCTTGATGGTCTCGGCCATCAGCTGGGCGCCGCCCTCCCAGCCGCCGCCGTTGCGCGCCCCGGCCTGGAAGGCTGCGTTGATCTTGTCAGTGCCGCCCCGGAAGCCGCTCTTCTTGAAGGCCGGGATCTGCGCCTCGGTGTCCCGGGGAATGGAGATCAGGTACGCCTGGTCGTGGCTGGCCGGGATGTGCAGCACGATGATGCTGTCCGACCGGACGTCGTCGGCCGCCCAGCGTTCCCGGGCGTCCACGCCGAGCAGCAGCATGTCGATCGGGCCGTCCAGGTTGGCGCCGCCCTCGGCCTCGGACTTGCCCGCCCCGCCGAGCAGGTTGCGCTGGGCGATGTTGCCGGTGGCCTGGCTGATCAGCGCCTTGCTGCCCACGATCGCGACGCCGCTGGTCATCATCAGCACCGCGCCGAAGACCACGGTCAGCCGCGCCCAGAGGGGGTCCTTGCGCTTGGTGCGCTTCCGGCCGCCACTGGCGCGCCGGCCGGCGCGCCCGCCCTGGGAGGGGATGGCGGCCGACGCCCGGTACGGGTCGGAGTCCAGCGACGTGGGGCGGGGGCTGGTCTGAACCGGCATGCGTGCTCCAGCTCGCGTGGTCGGGGGGCGGGACCACTTTACGTACCGCTTTCCGCCAAGGCGAGGACGTTACGCGCGCAAATCCCAAACAACCCGACCTATGCCCGCACGATTCATCCGTTCGGTTGAAAGAATGCGCCCGATCGGCCGTTGGCGATCGGTGGTCGCGCCGTCGGAAAAACGACCTCCGATGACGGTTGTCGAAACCTGCCCGACACATTGCCGGCCGCATCCCCGGCGGGGACTGCCCCGGCGGCCGGGGGCAGTCCCCGCCGCCGGGACGGTTCAGTTCCCCGGCGCGTCCGCCTTCTTGTTGGCCGCCATCCAGTCCGCCATGGTGTCCGCGGACATCGCCTTGTACATCGCCAGCGCCTTCTCCCGGTCGGAGACCACCACCGACTCCCCGTTGATCGTCTCGCTGCCGGCGTTCGGGCTGGTCAGGAAGGTCAGGTTCTCGCCGCGCAGACTCCGGAACTGCAACGCCATGTCGCCGAGCGAGAAGCCGTTGTCCACGGTGACCGCGGAGGTGACGGACTGGAGGAACCCGTTCAGCTTCTTCGGATTGGTCAGCGTGCCCGTGCTCGCCGCCTTGTCCATCAGGGCCCGCAGGAACTCCTGCTGGTGGCGCATCCGGGCGAAGTCGCCCTGGGGGAACTGCTTGCGCTGCCGGATCCAGTCCAGCGCCGTGGCGCCGTCCATGTGCATGGTGCCCTTGGTGAACTTCCGGTACGGCTTGTGGATCGAGGTGATGCTCTGGTCCACCTTCAGGTCCACCCCGCCGAGCGCGTCGGTGACCTCCTTGAAGCCGCCGAAGTCGATCGCCATCACGTGGTCGATCCGGACGTCGGTGAAGCACTCCACGGTGCGTACCGCCAGCGGCAGGCCGCCGAACGCGAACGCCGCGTTGATCTTGTGGCGCTGGCCCGAGCCACAGTCCGCGCCCGCGCTCTCCGGGATCGGCACGTACAGGTCACGCGGCACGGAGACCAGGTAGGCCGACTTGTGGTCGGCCGGAATGTGCATGACGATCAGCGTGTCCGCCCGCCACTCACCCTGCTTGTCGACCGGCGCGTCCGGGTCCCGCGAGTCGGAGCCGACCAGCAGGATGTTCAGCGCCCCGTCGACCGCCTTGGCCGGCCGGCCGCCGGTGATCTCCGAGAACGGGTCGGTGCGGGCCAGGTCGTTGTTGAGGTTGCGGGTGTAGAGCCAGGCGCCCACCCCGCCGAGCAGCGCCAGCACCAGCACCGCCACGCCCGCGACCAGGGCGATCCGGCCCCAACGCGGTCGCGGACCGCGCCGGCCCGACCCGCCGGGTCCACCCGGGCCGGGAGGTGTGCCCGGCCCGCCCGGTCCGCCCGGGCGGGGCTGCCCGTCGCCGTACGACGGGTACCACTGGGCGCCGGACGACCGGGCGCGCCCGGCGGCGCTCTGGTCGGGGCCGGGCACCGAGGCACGGCCCGCGCTCCGGTGCAGGTACGGGAGCGAGGCGCCGGCAGACGAGGTCGCTGACATGTGTTTCAGCGTACGTAGGCCCGTCGAGCGTTGGCTGAACGTGAAGCTCAGGGTGCCGTCCCGCGTGGCGCGGGGGAGCTACCCTAGCCGCTCGCGGAAATGGTCGATCGTGCGTCGCAGGCCCTCATCGGGTGAGACCGTCGGCTCGTAGCCCAGCAGCTCGCGGGCGAGGGTCAGGTCGGGACGGCGCATCTCGGGATCGTCCGCGCTGCGGGTGATGTAGGTCACCTGTGACGTGCTGTCGGAAAGTGACACGATCGTCTCGGCGAGTTGCCGCATGCTCAGCTCGTGCTCGGTGCCGCAGTTGATCGGCCCGGTCTCGGTCGAGTCGAGCAGCAGCAGGATCCCGTGCACCAGGTCGCTGACGTAACAGATCGAGCGGGTCTGCTCGCCGGTGCCGTGCACGGTGATCGGGTCGCCGCGCAGCGCCTGGGAGATGAAGGTGGGAATGGCCCGGCCGTCGTCCGGGCGCATCCGGGGGCCGTACGTGTTGAAGATCCGCACGATCGCCGCGTCCAGCCCCCGGTTGCGGTGGTACGCCATGGTGGCCGCCTCCGAGAAGCGCTTCGCCTCGTCGTAGACGCTGCGCACCCCGACCGGGTTGACATTGCCCCAGTACGTCTCCCGCTGCGGGTGCTCCTTCGGGTCCCCGTACGCCTCCGACGTGGAGGCCATCAGGAACCGGGCACCGTCGGCGGTCGCCCGGTCGAGCAGGTGCAGGGTGCCCACCGAGCCGACCCGGAGGATCTCCACCGGCAGCTTCTCGAAGTCCGTCGGGCTGGCCGGGGACGCCATGTGCAGGATGGCGTCGAGCCGCTCGGCCAGCGCCGGGTGGTGGGTGGGCAGCCCCTCGGCGATGTCCGCCTCGACCAGGGTGAAGCGCGGGTGCTCCGCCAGGTGGGCGACGTTGTCCTTCGAGCCGGTGACGAAGTTGTCCAGCGCGATGACCGTGCAGCCGCGCTCGATCAGGGCGTCTACCAGGTGCGACGGCACGAATCCCGCGCCGCCGGTGACGAGGACGCGGTGACCGCTTCCGAAACGCTGGGCAACCTTCATGCCGGTCAGCCTACTCAGCGGGGCGTTCGGACGCCCTTCGGCCCGAATCCTCGGGCGTGCCCGCGCGCCGGTCCGTGCCTTGCCCGGTCGTGCCCTTGGCCCGGTCGTGCCTTGCCCGGTCGTGCCCTTGGCCCGGTCGTGCCCTTGGCCCATTCGTGCCGTGGCCGGGTCGGTCGGCGGTGTGGCGGCGGCCGGGGAGACGGCGGAGCCCCCGACGCGACCGCGCCGGGGGCTCCGGTGCCGGTCGGTCAGTGCGCCCCCGCTCCGGTGAGGGCGCGTACCTCCAGTTCGGCGTACTTCTCCTCGTCGTGCTCCTTGGAGATGACGGTGCCGATCCATCCACAGAGGAAGCCGAACGGGATGGAGAGGATGCCCGGGTTGGACAGCGGGAACCACTGCCAGTCGTGGTCCGGGAACATCGAGGTCGGCGCGCCCGAGACGACCGGCGAGAAGAACACCAGGAACACGGCGGAGAGCAGGCCGCCGTAGATGGCCCAGACCGCGCCCGAGGTGTTGAACCGCTTCCAGAACAGGCTGTACAGGATCGCCGGCAGGTTGCCCGAGGCGGCGACCGCGAAGGCGAGCGCCACCAGGAAGGCCACGTTCAGGCTCTGCGCGTAGATCGACAGGGCGATCGAGACCGCGCCGATGACCAGGGCCGAGAGGCGGGCCACCCGGACCTCCTGCCGCTCCGACGCCTGCCCCTTCTTGACGACGTTGGCGTAGAAGTCGTGCGCCAGGCTGGACGACGACGCCAGGGTCAGGCCGGCGACCACCGCCAGGATGGTGGCGAACGCGACCGCCGCGATGATCGCCAGCAGGGTCGCCCCGCCCAGGTCGCCGCCGAGGAAGTCCTTACCCAGCGCCTCGGCGAGCTGTGGTGCGGCGGTGTTGCCGGCCTTGTCCTGCGCGACGATGTCCTTGCCGCCCACCAGCGCCGCCGCGCCGAAGCCCAGGGCCAGGGTCAGCAGGTAGAAGGTGCCGATGATGCCGATCGCCCAGAGCACGCTCTTGCGGGCCGCCTTGGCGGTGGGCACGGTGTAGAAGCGGATCAGGATGTGCGGCAGGCCGGCGGTGCCGAGCACCAGGGCGATGCCCAGCGACAGCAGGTCCATCTTGTTGTAGAAGGTCTGGGTGGCGTTGCCGGCCACCTCCACGCCGTACCGGAGCCCGGGTTCGAGGAACGCGTTGCCCTTGCCCGAGGTGGCGGCGGCGTCACCGAGCAGGTCCGACAGGTTGAACTTGTACTTCGCCAGCACCAGCAGGGTCATCACCAGCGCGCCGGCCATCAGCAGGAACGCCTTGACGATCTGCACGTACGTGGTGCCCTTCATGCCGCCTACGGTGACGTAGATGATCATCAGGGCGCCGACCATGATGATGGTGGCCACCTTGGCGGTGTCGGCGTCCATGCCGAGGAAGGTGGTGCCGGGCTTGATGCCCAGCAGCAGCGCGACCAGGGCGCCCGCGCCGACCATCTGGGCCAGCAGGTAGAAGATCGACACGGTGATGGTGGAGACCGCCGCGGCGGTCCGCACCGGCCGCTGCCGCATCCGGAACGCCAGTACGTCGGCCATCGTGTACCGGCCCGAGTTGCGCAGCAGCTCCGCGACCAGCAACAGCGCCACCAGCCAGGCCACCAGGAAGCCGATGGAGTAGAGGAAGCCGTCGTAGCCGTACAGCGCGATGATGCCGGCGATGCCGAGGAACGACGCGGCCGACATGTAGTCGCCGCCGATCGCCATGCCGTTCTGGAAGCCGGAGAAGGACCGGCCGCCGGCGTAGAAGTCGGTGGCCGTCTTGGTCTGCCGGCTGGCCCAGATGGTGATGGCCAGCGTGATCGCCACGAAGACCAGGAAGAGCGTGATGGTGAGGTTGCGGGCGGTGCTGCTGCCCGCCTCAGCCGCGAGGTCCGTCAGCATGGGTCACCTCCCCGATCTCGGCGCGGATGCGGTCGGCGATCGGGTCGAGCTTCCGGTCGGCGTGCCGCGAGTAGAACCAGGCGATGAGGAACGTCGAGACGAACTGGAGCAGGCCGAAGATGAGCGCCACGTTGACGTTGCTGCCGAAGAGCTTCGTGCCCATGAAGTCCCGCGCGTAGGCGGAGAGGATCACGTAGAGCGCGTACCACAGGAAGAACGCGACGGTCATCGGGAAGACGAAGCCGCGCAGCGCGCGGCGCAACCCGACGAACTCGTCCGACCGTTGTACGGCCAGGTAACGCTCCGCCGCCGACTCGGCGGGGGCGGGCGCGGGTGTGTCCGTGGACATCTGTGGATCACCACCTTCACAGGCGTTGGGGAGTTTCGCGCACGGTAGAGAGCGCGCTCCCCGCCGGGGAAGGCTGAGATCGACGCCGGTCGGCGGCTGCGCCGAGCGGTCCACTGGCTGCGCCGAGTGACCCAGGTCACTCCGCTGAACGGTCGTCCCACCCTCACCGACCCGGTCGACCCGGGTCGGTGGTGGTGAATCGATCTCCACCCGCGCGACCACAACGGGGATCGCCAGGTGGGTGGGGTCAGCGGAGGTCGTGGTAGCGGCCCCGGTAGTGCAGCAGTGGTGTCGTCTGCTCGGCCAGGTCGACCGACTCGATGGTCGCCTCGACGAGCAGCGCCCAGCCGTACTCGCGGGCGGTGTCGAGCCGGCAGCCGGCCCACCCGCCGGCGTCGGCCGGCACCGGTCCGTACCGGGTGTCGGTCCACGATCCGGTGGCGAAGAGGCCACCCGGGGACGGGAAGAGGCCGGCGAACCGGTCGGCGAGCTGCCGGTGCGCCGGGCCGAGCGGGGCCACCGCGAACCGGCCCGCCTCCTCGATCGCCGCCCACAGGTCCGACTCCGGGTCGACCAGCCCGAGCAGTCGGTCCGGCTCCCCCTCGGCGACCAGGGTGGACGACACGGTCAGCCCGGCCGGGCCGGGGGCCGTCCAGAGCGTGACCGGCGCGGCCAACCGGCCGCGCAGCCGACGCGCCGGGGAGCGTTGCCCGGCCGGTGCCGCGAACGGGTCGGTGTGGTGGATCTCGGCACCCGGCTCATGATTCACGTGAAACATTGTGCCGCCCCGTCCCAGTCAGCCTGCGGATCGTAAAAGATTCCGGCCCCCCGGGGGCCGTTACCTGCGGCCCCGGCGGAGCTGGTGCGGTCGACAGCCTTCACAGAATCATGGAAGTAGTGGCATCCGGTGTCAGCGGCGCGGGGTGACGGTGGCCAGCAGCTCCGGCATCCGGCGGTCCAGCACGTCCCCGGCCAGGTACGACCCGAGCCACGCCGCGCCCACCCCGTACCCGGCGCCGATCGGCAGGGCCAGCCAGAGCCAGACGTCGCCGAGCAGTGCGGCGGCCACCACCATCGGCACCGCCGCCACCGCCGAGCCGACCATCGACAGGAGGGTGAGCAGGCTCTTCGCCAGTCCGGCGCCGGTGTTCATCGCGAACGGGTTGCTCGTCTCCGGCAGCGCGTACGCCCCGAGGACGGAGATGAATCCGTTGATCGCCAGCCCCGTGCCGTACGCGGCGAGCAGTGCGCCCGCCGCCACCCCGAACCAGCCAGGCCGGCCCAGCACACCGGTGATCACGAGTGCCACCACACCCAGCATCGGCAGCACGTACGTCGAGAAGGCCGTCATCCGGGCCCGCAGCTCCAACCGGCCCGACACCCCGGCGACCACGTTCGCCGCGTAGGCACTGCCGTCGAAGCCGAACTGGTTGGCGAGAGTCACCGAGGCGAGCACACCGACGAAGAGCATCGAGAGGCTGAGCAGCACCGGCGACGGGTCACCGGTGGCCCGGAACCCCTCCGCGTCGGCGGTGAAGCCGGCACCGCCGACGTTGACCATCACCGGCACGAAGATCCCCACCACCGCGATGGTGATCAGGTTGGCCCGCCGCCGGGCGTCCCGCCACCAGTAGCGGCACTCCCGGGCCACCAGCGCGCCGAACCGGTCCCGTCGGGCCCAGCCGACCGCCCGGGGGAAGAGTTGCGCGACCGCGCCGCCGGACGGCGCGCGCCGGCCCTTTGCCGGGGCCGCGCTGGCCGCGCCGACCATCGCCGACTCCAGCGACCGCGACCACCACACCAGCAGCGCGCCGATGGTCAGCGCGGTGATCAGCAGCTTCACCGGCACCGCCCAGGCCCGGCCCTCGGCCACGTCCAGGCCGATCGTCCACGGCGCGCCGAACGGGGTCCAGCCGACGATCCGGGCCGCCCCGACCAGCCGGTCCCAGTCGGCCGTACGCAACGCGGCCAGCACCACGATCTGCAACGGACCGAGCAGCGCGGCCAGCACCGCCAGCAGCACGGCGGCCAGGTCGCGTACCCGACGGGACCGCAGCATGGTGGCGAACGCGCTGGTCACCGCGCGGCTCGCCGCCACGCAGAGCAGCACGCCGGCGATCACGCCGAGGGCGGCGACGGCCCCGGCCGCCGGACCGCCGAGCAGGGCGGCGCTGACCACCAGCCCGGCGGCGGCGAGCAGCACGGCGAGCACCGGGACGCCGGCCAGGGCCGCCGCGAAGAGCCCGGTGACCAGGGTGCGCCGGGGGATCGGCAGCAGCGCGAAGCGGGCCGGGTCGAGGGTCTCGTCCACCCCGAAGAAGACCAGTGGCAGCAGCAGCCAGCCGAGCACCAGCAGGCCGCCGCCGAACGCCGCCACCATCAGCGCGTACCGGGGCTCGTCGGCGAAGCCGGGCGCGGCGAACGCCAGGAACCCGCCGGCCGCGAACCAGAGCCCCACCAGGACGCCGATCACGAACAGTGCGATCCGCCAGCCCTGGCCACGGAAGTTGTTGCCCATCACGCGCAGCTTGAGCCGGACGAAGTGCCGGGGCGAGACCGTCCTGACCGGCTCGGCGGGCGCGGTCACCGGGACAGCCACGCCAGCTCCTCGCCGGTCGCGGTCCGGCCGCCGACCACCTCGACGAAGACATCCTCCAGGGAGCGCCCGCCGCGCACCTCGGCGAGGGTGCCGACCCGCTTGATGGTGCCCTCGGCCAGGATCGCCACGTGCGAGCAGAGCCGCTCCACGACCTCCATCACGTGACTGGAGAAGACCACCGTCCCGCCGCCGACGACGTAGCGGTGCAGGATGTCGCGGATCAGCGCCGCCGACACCGGGTCGACCGCCTCGAACGGCTCGTCGAGCACCAGCAGCCGGGGGCCGTGCAGCAGCGCGCAGGCCAGGCCGATCTTCTTCTTCATGCCGGCCGAGTAGTCGACCACCAGGGTCCGGCCGGCGTCGGTGAGCGCCAGCACGTCGAGCAGTTCCGCCGCGCGCTGGTCGACCACCGCCGGGTCCATCCCGCGCAGCAGACCGTGGTACGCCAGCAGCTCCGCCCCGCTGAGCCGGTCGAAGAGCCGGACGCCGTCCGGCATCACGCCGAGCAGCCGCTTCGCCGCCACCGGGTCGCCCCAGACGTCGTGCCCGAGCACCCGGGCCTGACCGTGATCGGGCCGGAGCAGCCCGACGGCCATCGACAGGGTGGTGGTCTTGCCGGCGCCGTTCGGGCCGAGCAGGCCGTAGAACGAGCCGGCGGGGACGGTCAGGTCCACCCCGGCTACCGCGACCTTGCCGTCGAACTGCTTCGCCAGGCCATGCAGCGCCAGCGCCGGATGCTCACCAGTCATGGCTCTGACCGTATCCGGCCTGGCCCAACGGTCGCTCCCGCCCGGGGACGATCCCGGGTCATCCCACAGACGGACGGCCGCCGCGGGCAACCGGACATCCGGGTCACGGGTGACAGTCGCGGGACCGGGCTCGGCCAGCGGCGGCGGACCGGCTCTGCGCCGCCCAGCGGCTCTGCCGGACCGGTCAGGAACGCAGCGACTCGGGGGCGTGCAGGCGGAGCATGGTGGCGCCGACGTCGGCCGGTGCCCGGCGTCGGGTCGCCACCGAGACGGCGATCATCACAGTGAAGGCCAGCGGCACCGTCCAGGCGGCCGGCTGGGTGGTGAGGGTGGCCGGCCAGCCGGCCAGCGGCGGACCGAGCACGGTGACCAGCACCGCCCCGATCGCCGCGCCGCCGCCGACCAGCACGCCGGCCGCCGCCCCGAGGTCGGTCAGCCCGCGCCACCAGATGCCCAGCACCAGCAGCGGGCAGAAGCTGGACGCGGCGACCGCGAAGGCCAGCCCGACCACCTGGGAGACGTCCAGCCCGGAGACGTTGAGCGCGAGCAGCGCCGGCACCCCACCGGCGATCACCGTGGCCAGCCGGAAGCCGCGTACCGAGCCGCGCCCCAGCACGTCGGTGGAGATCACCCCGGCGACGCTGGTGAGCAGCCCGGACGAGGTGGAGAGGAAGGCGGCGAACGCCCCGGCGGCGACCAGCGCGGCGAGCAGTCGACCGGTGACGCCGTCGCCCAGCGCCGCCCCGGGCAGCAGCACCACCACCGCGTCGGTCTGCCCGCTGACCAGTAGCTGCGGGGCGTAGATCCGGCCGAGCACGCCGTACAGGGTGGGCAGCAGGTAGAAGACGCCGACCAGGGCCAGCACCACCAGGGTGGTGCGCCGGGCCGCCGCCCCGTCCGGGTTGGTGTAGAAGCGCACCAGCACGTGCGGCAGCCCCATGGTGCCGAGGAAGGTGGCCAGGATCAGCGAGTAGGTGGCGAAGAGGCCCCGGTCGTCGTCCCCGGCGGTGCTGGGCAGCAGCCAGTCGGCGGCGCCGGTGGCCACCCCGGAGACCTCGGGCACCGGGTCACCGGCGGCGAACGACAGCTCGTCGCCGGGGCGTACCTCCCGGATGGTGCCGTCGGCGAGGGTGAGGGCGGCGCGGTGCTCGACCACCACGGTGGTCGCGGTGCGGAACGCCGGGCCGTCGGGCGGGGTCACCGCCGGGCGGGCGTCCGCCTGCCACTGGAGGACCAGGAAGATCGCGGGTACGGCGAGCGCCGTCAGCTTCAGCCAGTACTGGAACGCCTGGACGAAGGTGATCGCCCGCATCCCGCCCAGCGCCACGTTGGCGGTGACCACCGCCGCGACCAGCAGCGCCCCGACCGGGTACGGCGAGCCGGCCACGGTGGCCAGGGTGAGCCCGGCGCCCTGCAACTGCGGTACCAGGTAGAGCCAGCCGATGAAGATGACGAAGACGGTGGCCAGGGTGCGCAGCCGGCGGGAGCCGAGCCGCAGCTCGCAGAAGTCGGGCAGGGTGAACGCGCCGGAGCGGCGCAGCGGCGCGGCGACGAAGAGCAGCAGCGCCAGGTAGCCGGCGGCGAAGCCGACCGGATACCAGAGCACGTCGACGCCGTACTTGAGGATCAGCCCGGCGATGCCGAGGAAGCTCGCCGCCGACAGGTACTCCCCGCCGATGGCGGCGGCGTTCCACGTCGGACTGACCGTCCGCGACGCCACCAGGAAATCCGAGGTGGTACGGGCCAGTCGCAGTCCGTAGAAGCCGATGCCGACGGTGACCAGGGTCACCGCGACGATCGCCGGGACGACGTAGTCGTTGCCCATCTCAGCGCTCCGGCCGCTGGACGAGGTCGGTGAAGTCCTGCTCGTTGCGTTCGGCGAGCCGCACGTACGCCCAGCCCACCACGATGAGGAAGGGGAAGGAGACCACCCCGAGCAGCAGCCAGGGCAGGTTGACGCCGAGCACGGTGAGCCGGCCGACGGCGGGTGCGATCGCGAAGAGCCAGGGCAGCCCGCCCAGCCCGACCAGCACCAGCAGGCTCATCCGCAGGGCGAGCGTCAACTGCGCCCGGACCAGGCCCCGGACGAGCGCCTCGCCGACCCGGGTCTGCTGGGCCAGCTCGGTACGGGTGTGGTCGGCGCGGACGTCCCGGCGGGAGACCTCGGCCAGCACGATCCGTGCCCGCCCGGACGGCGGCCCGGCTGCCCCGGCGGCCGGCGGGCCGGGTGCCCGGGGCGACGGGACGGGATCGTCGTGGGCGGTCACCCCGGCAGTCTCGCCGGCCCGGCCCGAATGTCAAGCGTCGTCCACCGGGGTTGTGGACAACCTGTGGACAACGTGGCGTCCCTGTGGACGACGGCGGTCGGCCGAGAATTAGGGAGCCATTAAGTCTGATTCGTCCGGTGCGGAAAGTTGTCGGTAGATCACCTGTATCGGCCTTGCCGGCATTGACCTGGCCCCCTACGCTTGGGCGGCAAATCCCTATTCCTCTTCGAACACGGGGTCTCTATGCGCAAAATCCGTACTATCCTCGGCGTCACTCTCGCCGGAGCATGCGCACTGGCCGTGGTGCCGGGCACGGCGTCTGCGGCTCCGGTCTCCGCGCCGCTGAAGGCCGCAGCGGCGCTCGACGATGTCACCGGTGCCTACTACCCGGTCGCGCCGGCCCGGCTGCTCGACACCCGCACCGGGGTGGGTGCCCCGGTCGGCAAGATCGGCGCCGGCAAGAAGGTCGACCTCCAGGTCGCCGGCCGTGGCGGCGTCCCGACCAGCGGCGTCGGCGCGGTCGTGCTGAACGTGACCGTCACCGGTCCCACCGCGGCCAGCTTCCTCACCGCCTACCCGGCGGGCGAGGCCCGGCCCACCGCTTCCTCGGTCAACTTCGCCAAGGGCTGGCTGGGCTCCAACAACGTCACCGTGAAGCTCGGCGCCGGTGGCAAGGTCTCCGTCTACAACAACAGCGGCTCGACCGACGTGGTCGTCGACGTGGTCGGCTTCTACGCGGGCGACAACAGCCTCGCCAACCGCAACGGCGGCCAGTACGAGTGGTACGTGCCGGAGCGCCTCTGGGACACCCGTGAGGACGGTGCGGGCAAGCCGCCGGCCGGGGAGACCCTGGAATACTCGCTCGACTTCGGCGACGACTACAACCCGCACGTCAAGTCGCTGGTCTTCAACCTCACGGCGGTCTCGCCGGCCAAGTCCGGCTTCCTGACCGCGTGGTCCGGCGCGGGTGCCCGGCCGGCCGCCTCGACGGTGAACTACCTCGCCGGCAAGAACGTGCCGAACCTGTCCTTCGTGCAGACCACCCCCTGCACCGGCAGCGAGCAGTACAACTGGTGCACCCCGGGTGCGCCGAAGTTCAAGATCTACACCTCGCAGGCGGCGCACGTCCTCACCGACCTGGTCGGTGTGGTCGACGACGGCGAGTCCCCGTACGGCATGCGCTTCGCGCCGCTGAGCCCGACCCGGATCGTGGACAGCCGCTCGAACCTGGGCATCAACGGCGCCATCCCGGCGGGTGGCGTCCGCAAGGTCACCGCGCCGGCCGAGCTGGTCACCGACGCGACCGAGGTGCTGGCGATGAACGTCACCGCCGTCACCCCGACCAACAACACGGTCATCACCACCTGGCCGGCGGACTTCGACGGCCTCGGCAAGCCCACCACGAGCAACCTGAACCCGTACGCGGGCCAGGTCGTCTCGAACGGCGTGCTCGGGGTCATCGGCCCGAACGACGCGTTCAACGTGCACAACCTCTCCGGCAGCACCCACCTGGTGGCTGACGTGGTCGGCACGTTCTACTACCCGACCCCGGTGGCGCCCAAGACGGCCACGTCGCTGAAGGCCGGCGCGGCCAAGCCGGAGGCGGTTCCGTCCTCCAGCCGTCGCTGAGCGACATCGCACAAGCAGGGCGCCCCGGCCGAATGGCCGGGGCGCCCTCGCCTATTGGGAACCGTCTCTCCCCCGTCGGGACGGGGATGGCGGATCAACCGGCCGCCGGTCGGGAGTTCAGCCGGGAACGTATCGCCGGGCGCTGATCCGGTAAGCGCGGAATGCCCTTTCTTGGCATTCCGCCGTAACGGCCTTGCCGCTGGTGATCACCACCCATAGGGTGTGCTGCACAATCCCTCTTCCTTCTTTCACGGGGTATTCATGCGCACTTTCCGCGCTCTCCTCGGCATGGGTATTGCCGGGGCATGTGCGTTGGCCGGACTGCCGGGGGTGGCGCTCGCCGCTCCCACCGCGCCGTATACGGCCCTCACCATCGACGTCGGTCAGGCATGGGGCTCGACCGTCACCAACCCGGGCGTGTACGACGCCAGCAACGCCACCATGTACGCGTACGCCTTCGGCGACGCCGGAGTACGGCTGACCGCCCGGGCCAACGGCACCGGCGAGTACCTCCGCATCGACGCGGTCCCACCGTACGGGCAGCGCTTCGTGGCGGGTCAGACCTATGAGACCCGGCGCAGTTGGGACTCCACCCACGCCGGGCTGGACCTTTCCGGTGGTGGAACGGGCTGCAACGAGGCATTCGGCTCGCTCACCGTCAAGCAGGTCGTGGAGGACGCGCAGACGCACGTCGTCACCGGCTTCGCCGCCGCCTACGACTTCCACTGCGAGACCAACCCGAACGGCATCCACGGCGAGGTCCGGTGGAACTCCGACGTCGACTACACCGCGGCGACCACCACCCCGGTGCCGCTGAACTTCGGCAGCGTCGAGGTCTCCGCCGGCAGCGCCTCCCGCACGGTGACGGTCCGCTCCCAGGGCAGCGTGCCCGTCACCTTCGGCGACGCCAGTCTCGCGGGTCGGGATGCCGCCGAGTTCTCGGTGAGCGGCAACACCTGCACCGGGCAGACCCTGCCCCCTGACGCCACCTGCACGGTGTCGGTGGTGGCGAAGCCCAACCGCCCCGGCGGTCGCTTCGCCGCACTCGAACTGGCCGACGGCAGCACCTACGGCCGGACGGTCGTCGGGCTCATCGCCACCGGCGTCGACGGCGTGCGGGGCACCTACTACCCGCTGGCACCGAAGCGACTGATGGACACCCGGAGCGGTCTGGGTGCGCCGAAGGCCCGGATCGGTGCCGGCAAGAAGGTGGACCTCCAGGTCACCGGCCGGGGCGGTGTGCCCGGCAACGGCGTCGGCTCGGTGGTGCTCAACGTGACGGTGACGGGCCCCACCGCGAGCAGCTTCCTGACCCTGTACCCGGCGGGAGTGAGCCGGCCGACCGCATCGTCGATCAACTTCCGGAAGTCCTGGCTCGGGTCCAACAACGTCACCGTCAAGCTCGGGTCCGGCGGCAAGGTGTCGGTCTACAACCACGCTGGCAGCGTCGACGTGGTGGTCGACGTGGTCGGCTTCTACGCCGGTGACAACACGCTGGCCAGCCGGGGCATGGGTAGCCAGTACCAGTGGTTCAAGCCGTTCCGGCTCTGGGACAGTCGGACCGACGGCGGGGCCCTTCCGGCTGGTTACTACACCGACGGCGCGGTCAACTTCGGTGCGGATTTCAGCCCGCACATCCGGGCGCTGGTGGTGAACATCACCGCCGTCTCGCCGAAGAAGGCGGGCTTCCTGACCGCCTGGTCCGGCGAGGGTGACGTCCCGACGTCCTCGACCGTCAACTACGGTGCCGGCAAGGTCGTGCCGAACCTGGCGCTCGTCAAGACCCGTCAGGTCTGGAACAGCAACGGCTACTACATGCCGGCGTTCGCGGTCTACACCTCCCAGACGTCCAACATCGTGATCGACGTGGTCGGCGTGATGGACGACGGGACGGTCCCCGACGGGCTGCGTTTCACGCCGCTGAGCCCGACCCGGATCGCCGACAGCCGCACCGGTCAGGGCCTGCCGGCCGCGCTCGGCGCGGGCACGGTTCGCAAGGTCACCGCGCCGCCGAGCCTGGTGACGGACGCGACCGAGGTGCTGGCGATGAACGTGACCGCGGTGTCGCCGACCAAGAACACGGTGATCACGGTCTGGCCGGCGGACTACGGCCTGTCGAGGCCGTCCGCGAGCAACCTCAACCCGGCGGCGGGACAGACCGTGTCCAACGGGGTGCTGAGCGCCATCGGCCCGCAGGACGGGTTCAACGTGCACAACCTCTCCGGCACCACGCACCTGGTGGCGGACGTGGTCGGCACGATGTACCTCTACTCCGGTACGGCGAGCTCGACGACCGTCGCCCAGGCGATGGCGGCGAACGCCGATCGGGTGAAGGTGTACGACTCGGGTCCCCGCGTCACGCGGCGCGGCTGACCGCGCTCCGGAAAGGGCGCTCCGGCGGATCCGTCGGGTGGCACCGACCCTGGTCACGCGAAGGGCGTCCCGGCTTGCCGCCGGGGCGCCCTTCGCCCGTCGGAGGCCGCGCTACCGCCCCGCGCCGGCTCGGCTGTGCCCGGCTCACCGGCTCCAGTCCTGCTTGGCCGCCCGGACCAGCTTGTCCTTCAACTCCCGGGTGTGCCGCCGGCTGACCGGCAACTCGGTGGAGTCGATCACCACCACATAGCCCGAGTTGACCAGGCGCAACTCGCCGATCAGCTTCAACTGCACCAGGTACGACCGGTGGATCCGGACGAAACCCGCGTCCGCCCAGCGTTCGGCGAGGGTGGCCAGCGACACCCGGACCAGGTGCGAACCGTCGGCGGTGTGCAGCCGCGCATAGTCGCCCTGCGCCTCCACCCAGCGCACCGCCGAGCGGGGCAGCATCCGGGTCGTCCCGGCCAGCTCCACCGGGATGGTCGGATCCTCCTCCGCCCGGGCCAGGGCCGCCGGGTGCGACGGCACCACCCGGGAACCGATCACCCGGCGCAGCGACTCGGCCAGCCGTTCCGCGCGTACCGGCTTGCGGACGTAGTCGGTGGCACCCAGGTCGAACGCGTCCACCGCCCCGTCGTCGTACGCGGTGACGAAGACGATCGCCGGGGGGCGGGCGAACCGGCGCAGCACCCGGGCCAGCTCCATCCCGTCCAACCCGGGCATCCGGATGTCCAGGAAGACCACGTCCACGTCGGCGTCCCGGAGCACCCGCAGCGCCTCGGTGGCGTCACCCGCCGTGTGCAGCCGGGCCACCCGGGGATCGGCCCGCAGGTGGTACGCCAGCTCGTCCAGCGCCGGTGGTTCGTCGTCGACGGCCAGCACCCGCAGGAAACCGGTGGCGGTCACGAGCCCGCCCGTACACCGGGATGGAACTTCGGCACCCGGAGGCTCACCTTCGTACCGGAACCGGGGCCGGTCTCGACGACCAGGCCGAACCCGTCCCCGAAGACCGAGCGGAGCCGCTCGTCGACGTTGGAGAGGCCGACGTGCTGGCCCGGGTCGTCGGCCGGGTCGCTGCCGGCCCGGGCCAGCTCGGCGATCCCCGCCGTCAGCGTGGCCGGATCCATCCCCACTCCGTCGTCCTCCACCGTGATGTGGCACTCGGCGCCCGCGTCCCGGGCCTCGATGCTCACCATGCCGGTGCCGGGCTTGCGCGACAACCCGTGCCGCACCGCGTTCTCCACCAACGGCTGGAGGCAGAGGAACGGCAGCGTCACCGGCAGCACCTCCGGGGCGATCTGCAACCGCACCTGGAGCCGGTCGCCGAACCGGGCCCGTTCGATGGTCAGGTAGCGGTCGATCGAGCGCAGCTCCTCCGCGAGGGTGGTGAACTCGCCGTGCGCCCGGAAGGAGTAGCGGGTGAACTCGGCGAACTCCAGGATCAGCTCCCGGGCCCGCTCCGGGTCGGTCCGGACGAACGAGCCGATCGCGGTCAGCGCGTTGTAGATGAAGTGCGGGCTGATCTGCGCCCGCAGCGCCCGGATCTCGGCCCGGGCCAGCCGCTCCCGGGACGAGTCCAGCTCGGCCAGGGCGAGCTGGTTGCCCGCCCAGTGCGCCGTCTCCAGGGTGGCCTGCACCAGGCCGGGCGCGGGCGGCCCGTCGGCGACGGCGACCAGCGCCCCCACCACCCGGCCGTCCGCCGACAGCGGCGCCACCACCGCCCCCCGCACCGGGCAGTCCACCCGGTCGCAGTGCAGCTCGGACTCGCCCAGCACCGTCGAGCGGCCGGTCTCCGCCGCCCGCCGGGCCGCCGCGAGCAACTGGTCGCCGTGGTGCGCGCCCCGCCCGTCCAGGGCGAGCAGCGTGTCGGCGTCCGTCAGCGCCAGCCCGGCCGCCCCCACCAGCGCCCGCAGGTGACGTACGGCCTTCGCCGCGCCCGCCGGGTGCAGCCCCCCGCGCAGCGGTTCGGCGGCCAGGCCGGCGGTGTGCAGCACCTCGTAGGTGGCCCGCTGGGTGGCGGTGGCGATGCCCCGCCGACCCCGCAGCCGCAGCGCCGCCCAGAGCGCGGCGGCGAGCGCGGTCACCAGTGAGACGACGCCGACCACGGCGGAGAGGTTGCCACCCACCCCGCGATCCTGGCCTGTCCGGGCCGCCACGCCAAGAGGGTCAGTACGCGCCCTTGCGGACCAGCACCACACCCACCGTCCGCCACAGGATGCTCAGGTCGTACGCCAACGACCAGTTGTCGACGTAGTAGAGGTCCAGCCGGACCGACTCGTCCCAGGACAGGTCGGAGCGGCCGGAGACCTGCCACAGCCCGGTCATGCCCGGACGGACCAGCAGCCGACGCCGCACGTCGCCCAGGAAGTCGCCGTCGTCGGCGGGCAGCGGACGCGGCCCCACCAGCGACATCTCGCCCCACAGCACGTTGATGAGCTGGGGCAGCTCGTCCAGCGACGAGGCGCGCAGGAAGCGGCCCACCGGGAAGACCCGGGGATCGTGCTTCATCTTGAACAGCATGCCGTCGGTCTCGTTCTGGTCGACCAGGCCGGCCAGCCGCTCCTCGGCGTCGACGTACATGGTGCGGAACTTCCAGACCCGGAAGGTACGGCCCTCGTGGCCCACCCGGAGCTGGCGGAAGAAGACCGGCCCGGGGTCGGAGAGCCGGATGGCCAGCCCGATGGCGAGGAAGAGCGGGATCAGCGCCAGCAGGCCCAGCCCGGCGGCGACCCGGTCCATCAGGTTCTTGGCCAGCAGCGCCGGACCCGACAGGGTCGGCTCCTCCACGTGCAGCAGCGGCAGGCCCTCGATCGGGCGGATGTGCACCCGGGGGCCGGCGATGTCGGTGAGCTGCGGGGCGACCACCAGGTCGACGCCGGAGCCCTCCAACTGCCAGGCCAGCCGGCGCAGCTCACCCGGCTCGGCGCTGGCCGAGCCGCAGACCGCGATGGTGTCCCCGCCGACCTCCCGGACCAGGGCCAGGACGTCCCGGCCGGCGTACACCGGGACCGGGGTGTCGATGCCCCGCGCGGCGGCGTACCCGTCGGTGATGTGGATGGCCACCGGCACCAGGCCGGCACCCGGGCTGCGGGTGACCGCGGTGTAGACCTCCAGGCACTCGGGCAGGGTGCCGACCAGCACCATCCGGTGCCCGGCGTGCCCGGCCCGGCGGCGCACCGCGTGCAGCGTGAACCGGGCCAGCAGTCGACCGGTCAGGATCAGCACCAACGCCCCGAGCAGGGCGATGCCGACCGACCACCGGGACAGGCCGCCGGTCTTGGTGGCGAAGGCGACGAAGGAGACCGTCGCGGCGACCGCGATGCCGCCCCGGATGACCCGCTTGAACTCCTCCGGGCCGAGGCCCAGGTAGCGCCGGTCGTAGGCTCGGTTGCCCCAGAGGATGATCATCCAGGCGAGCGGCAGCAGCAGGAAGGCCACCGTGTAGAAGAAGGTCGGGTCCTCCTGGGCGTTGTCGAAGCCGGCGCGCGCCTGGCCGAACGCCTCCTGGGCGAACCAGTCCGCCAGCACCACGGCGGCGAAGTCGAGCAGCAGGAGCGCCGCGGTGTAGGGCCGGTGCCAGCGGGACACCCGACGGCGCGTACGAGCCCAAGCCGACCGTGGTACGCCGTTGTGTGACGGCGGTGTCGGCGGCTGGATCTCGAAGCTGTCGACGTGCCGCACGAGTTTGCTCCGGCCTGTGTTGGTTACCGGGCGCTGGAGGCTTGTCGTCACCTCAACCCATGTCCTCCCGCATGACACGCGCCGCTCACTCGCCGTGAGGGGCCCGGGTCGCCCACCGTTCCAGTCTCCCACGCTGCCAGTGGGCCGGACGCGAACCCGAGGGACATTGCGTCTGGTGTTGCCAGCGGGGATCCGGCCGGCTCCACGTCAGTTTCGAAGCCGGGGACCGAGCCACTATACCGATGGATGAGGGGTCGGGTAGAGCCGCGGACGGGGAGGTTCCACGCGGCAGGGATGATTCCTCTCCGTAATCGGAGAGTGTCGTCACTCACCGTACGAGGCGAGACAACCGTCGGTCAGCGAGCGGCTTGCCGCCCGTCTGGCAGGTGGCACAGTACTGAAGGCTGGAATCGGCGAACGACACCTCACGCACGGTGTCGCCACAGACCGGACACGGCAGCCCGGTCCGGGCGTGCACCTTCAACCCGGAGCGCTTCTCGCCCTTCAGCTCCGCCGCCCGCTGCCCGGCCGAGCGGCGCACCGCGTCGCCGAGCACCGCCCGGGTGGCCGCGTGCAGGGCGGCGAGCTGGTCGTCGGTGAGCCGGTCGGTGATCGCGAACGGGGAGAGCTTCGCCGCGTGCAGGATCTCGTCGGAGTACGCGTTGCCGACGCCGGAGAGCACCGCCTGGTCGGTCAGCACCCCCTTGACCTGCCCGCGCCGGCTGCGCAGCCGCTCGGCGAAGGTCGCCAGGTCGGCCCCGAGCGCGTCCGGCCCGAGCTTCGCCACCCCGGGCACCTGCGCCGGGTCGGTCACCAGGTAGGCGGCGAGCTTCTTCTGGGTGCCCGCCTCGGTGAGGTCGAAGCCGGAGCCGTCGTCGAGGCGTACCCGCAGGGCGACCGGGCCCTTGCCGGGGCGCAGCGGCATGGTCGACGGGAACGCCTCCCGGTAGTGCAGCCAGCCCGCCCGGGCCAGGTGGACCACCAGGTGCAGGTCACCGTCGAAGATCAGGTCGAGGAACTTGCCGTGCCGCCGGGCGTCCACCACCGCCCGGCCCGACACCGCGCCGGGCGCCGGGTCGTACGTCTTCAGGGCGCTGATCGCGGCGACCTCGACCCGGTCGACACGTCGCCCCACGGCGCGCTCACGCAGGTAGCCCGCGAGCGCTTCCACCTCCGGTAGTTCGGGCATCACATCACGGTAGCCTTCCTTCCCGTGAGCGCGAGGAATGAGCTTGCGAGTCCCGCAGTTCGCGAACGAAAGGCAAGCTCCGTGAGAATCGTGGTGGCGCACAACCGGTACCGGGAAGCCCAACCCTCCGGCGAGAACACGATGGTCGACTCGGAGATCGGGCAGCTCACCGCAGCCGGGGTCGAGGTGCTGCCGTTCCTCCGCAGCTCCGACGAGATCCCGTCGATGTCGAAGTCGGCCAAGGCGCTGCTGCCGATCTCACCGATCTACGCCCCGCGCGCCCAGCAGGACCTGTCCCGGCTGCTCACCGAGCACCGGCCGGACGTGCTGCACCTGCACAACCCGTACCCGCTGCTCTCGCCCTGGGTGGTGCGGACCGCGCACAAGCACGGCGTGCCGGTGGTCCAGACGGTGCACAACTACCGGCAGGTCTGCTCCTCGGGGATCTACTTCCGCGACGGCGTCATCTGCCAGGACTGCAAGGGCCGGGCGCTGGCCGTGCCGGCGATCGTGCACCGCTGCTACCGCGACTCGCGGGCGCAGAGCGCGCTGATGGCGACCACCCTGGCCGTGCACCGGGGCACCTGGCGCTCGGTGGACCGGTTCATCGCGCTCACCTCCGCCATCGCCGACCACCTGCGTGACTACGGCATCCCGGCGGACCGGATCGTGGTCAAGCCGAACGCGGTGCCGGACCCGGGCCGCCCGGCGCCGCTCGGCGACGGATTCCTCTACATGGCCCGGCTCAGCCCCGAGAAGGGCCTCGACCTGCTGCTGGAGGCGTGGCGTCGGCACCCGGTGGGCACCCTGGGCACGCTGCGGGTCGCCGGGGACGGCGAGCTGCGCCCGCTGGTCGAGGCCGCCGCCGCCGAACGGTCGGACGTCGTCTACCTGGGCCAGCTCGACCGGGCCGGGGTACGCGCCGCCGTCGAGGCGAGTGCCGTGGTGATCGCCGCCTCGATGTGGCACGACGTGCTGCCCACGGTGATCATCGAGGCGCTGGCCAGCGGACGGCCGGTGCTCGGCACCGCGCTCGGCGGCATCCCGTACCTGGTCGGCGCGGACGCCCCGCACGAGCCCGCCGGCACCGGCCCGGCCGCCGTCACCTCGGCCGTCGCTTCCGCCGTCGACTCCGTCGTGGCCGGGCGGGGGCCGGCACCGCTGCCGACGCCGCTGCCGGCCGGCGTGGTCACCGGCACCGCCGGCTGGGTGGTGCCGCCGGACCCGGCCGCGTTGGCCGCCGCGCTCCCGGTCGCGCGGGCCGGTGCCGCCGCGCTCTCCGCACCGGCCCGGCTGCGGTACGAGCAGACCTTCCACCCCGACGTGGTCACCAAGCGCCTCCTCGACATCTACGCCGCCCTGATCCGCCCTCGCTGACCGGCCATCCTGCCGCCCTCGTCCCTGTCGTCGCCCTCGCCCCGGCACGCCCTCGCCCGGTCCGCTGGAGGGGAAGCCACATCCATCTGGTCGGGTGCGCGACTCTTGGTGGAAAACGTCCCTATGGGGGCCACTCCGTACCAAGATCGCTTCACCAGGGATCTGGTGATCGTCTGCTGTCAGGGATGGTTCGGCGTGTCGTGGGTGACCGACACATTGCCCTTTGCGGTATGCCGAGCTGGCATATTTATGCCAGCTCGGCATACACCTTCTGGGTAGGTCAGTCTTCGCGGCGTGCGGGTGCGAGGGTCGGCCCATAGCAGTGATGGCGTTGTCGGCACAGGTCGGTGCGGGTGGTAGCGGGACGCGTACAAGTGGCGCAACAGCAGCCGAAGCGACGCCAACGGCCGGGTGTCGAGGTGGCCGACCTCCGCGATGGGTGACCGTCCGAGACAGCAGGACAAGATCGGCCCAGTGCTGGCGTTCGACGCCCAGGAGGGCTGGCTGGCAACGGAGGCACACGTGTACGGGACCGGACGAACCGTCTGCCGCCGGCGAGTTGAGCGGTCCGCGTGCGTTGGGGCCAGGTAGCGGTGTCCCGGAGCGGTTGATACCCCTACTTCGCCTCAACGGAGTCGATCAACGCAGAGTTGCGTCCCGCAGAGTGGTGTGTGGCAGGCCCCTTGAGGTGGGGCTTGGCGTAGACGTGAGGCGGCCACCGCGTGATTCTTCGATCTGAGTT
>NZ_JBIVRQ010000017.1:49868-118396 GCF_044755745.1 Micromonospora sp. NPDC092111 | reverse complement strand
GAAGCGTAGAGAACTCCGATGATCAATGGACCCGTGCCTGCTTGCTACCTCGGGGTCGTCCGCCCAGACGCCCTACCTATTGCCGGTCGCTCTTACTCTCAGACGGCAACCGTGACGGCAACCCGCGCTGACGACCACCGACCCGCACATACAGTAGTCACGGTCGGTGACCAGACCCGCTCAAGCTCCGTGCAGAACAGTGCGCCAGACGCGACCAAGCGACTGATCCGCACAACATCATTCCGTCCGTGCTGACAGAATCGCCTTACGCTCTCTCTCGTATACAGTCACCGCCCACTCCCGTCGTTCTAGATACGCCTCCCAAAAATCGCGCTCCCTCCAGGCCTTAGGGCCGATTGTCAGCAGCCCGGACTCATCGAGCGAACACATCCAGTTTGGGGGAATTATTGGCGATGTGACTTCAAATAGGCGTACATCGAATAGCGCTGGAGGCTCACCGTTGACGACCTCGATTCGGAAGTAGGAGGGCCGATCGGCAAGCGATGAGATCTCAAGCACCGCGTACTCGCGTTCTACCGACAGAGCGTCGACACCCTGGTGGGACACGCCCTCTGGCCGCCGGCCCGCATATTTCACTCGCACCGCTACCTCGCGTTCATCACAACTTTGTAGTCGTAGTCGTAGGCCACATTTCCAGTTCTCGAATTGTAGTAGTAATGGACTTGGAAATCCCCGTAGGGACTCTGATGCGTCCTCGTCGTGTATTTGCCCCAGTCCGCAATATCGCTGCCATCGCGGGTGAGGTGAGCCGGGAGCTGCTGGTTGCCCAAGTCGCTGCTACGGATGATGAGTCGTGACTCACCAATAGCTTGGCTCGTAAGGCCGCCGCCCGGCGTGAACATGGAGTTCGCCGATTCCAAACGGAGCTGATCTGCCAACTTCTGCCCGCCCGCTGACCCGGAAATAGAGCAACCGTTGGTGTTGTGGACCAAGACCGGGGTGTTGCCGGCGAGCACATAGTACGTGTGAATGCCGTTGACGGTCAGGTTGTAGGCCGCGTCCGCCCGGGTCGCGCCGGGCACGAGTCCGTTTACTACCACACTGCCACTTGCCGGTGTGGCAAGTAGATCGCCTGGATCCAGTTCGTCGGCCCGCTCCCACTTCTGGTCGGTGACGTTCCAGAAGGGGTGGTCCTCGGTGGTGCTGAGAACGTTCCCGTTGACGAGAAGTGCCGAAAGCTTGTCCTCGTGGATCCACAGATTCGTAACGGGCCGGCTGCCCTTTTCACCGGTTTTTGGGTCGACTGCCGTAACATGGTCGCCGACCTTGATGTCCTTAATGGGAATGGCACTGCCGTCTGCCATCAGGACTTGGGTATCGGCACTGAAGCTACATGCAGAACCCGCCATCCGGGCGGCGGCTCCTTCTTCGGTGGCCCCGAAGGCGTAGGCCGCGCCTCCTGCAGTCAGCCCGTAGCCGGTTACTGCGCCGATGCCTGGTGCGCCGAGGAGGGATCCGCCGGCAGCGAATTCACCGATGCCGGCGGCGGCTGGTCCGAGGCATTCCGGGCCGGCGAGCGCGCAGGCGAGGACCGCGGTGATGACCAGAACCTGTACGAGTGCCTTCAGGCCGCCCGGCGGAGCGGGTGCGATCTTCTCGTAGAATCCGTCGCAGGTCGACTCGGACAGGTTCAGGATGTGGTAGCACAGGTAGCTCGCGTAGGAGGGATCCTGAGCGGCCCATTGGAAGGCTTCTTGATAGGTGAACAGCCCTGTTCCTTGATAGCGGCCGCTCGCGAATACGTAGTCCGGTATGCCACCTGGCACTCGCTTGCCGAGCCGGTCGTTGATCGTCGGCTGGACGACGTTCTTGGGCGGACCGGCGCCGGGCGGCGGGCACTTCTTCAGCGGCCAACAGGGGTTGTCGGCATGATGCTGGTTGGCTGGCTCGTTGCCGGGCTGGTAGCCGCCGCAGTCGAGGTCTCGGCGGGCGCACTCCGAGTCGATCAGGCCGCTAGGGTCGCTTGAGGTGACCGGTGAGTTGTGGGCGTAGGCGTAGCCGTTCCACTGCTGCGGGTCGCCGAGGTTCTGGAGCGGGTCGACCGAGATGAAGCGACCCAGACCGGGGTCGTAGTCGCGTGCTCCCAGGTGGGTCAGGCCGTTGGGATCCTTGTCCCCGCCGACGAACCCTCGCTGGTTGACCCACGCCGGATCGGTGCCGCGAGGGCTGCCGAAGGGCGTTTGTCGCCGGGTGGTCACCGCCTGGGTGGCGGCGTTGACGCTGGTGTGTTGGGTGCCCTGGCGGTCGGTGAAGAGCCAGGTCACGCCGCTGGAGTTTCGGGAGGCGATGAGCTTGCCACCGAAACTGTAGTAGCGGGTGCCGCTGGTGAGACCGCCGGTGTCCTGCCGGATCTCCTGCCCCGGCAGGAAGAGGGTGGTGCCGGTGGAGTCCCTACGGAGCAGCCGTGCCCCGTCGGCGTCGTAGATGTTGCTGCCGGCGGCGGCCCCGTTGCCGGAGACGCTGATCAGGTGGCCTTCGGCGTCCCAGGTGAGGTTCTGTGAGGCCGCGTCTGGTGGGCAGGTGTTGGCTGCCGCGCCGTTCGGTCGACAGATCGTGTTGCCTGCCGAGTCATAGCTGTAGTTCGTGGTGACCTGGGATCCGCTGGGAGCGGTGGTCTTGACCTTGGTCACTGCGTGTGGCCGTGGCACGTCCTGGCCGGGGGTGGGGTAGGTGTAATCCCGGACGGTGTCGCCGGCCGCGGTGTGACTGGTTTCCTTCTTGCGACTGCCGAGGTCGTCGTAGGTCCAGTCCAGCCAGTACGGAGCGGGACCGCCGAGGTTGGGCACCGTCGGGTCGGTCTCGCAGGCGACCCCGGCCTTCGGGGTCCATGCTCGGGCCAGCCGGCCCAGCGGGTCCGGGGTGAAGCACTGGGTGTCCGCTGCGCCGACCTGAGGGTTGTCGGTCATCGAAGTGACGTTGCCGGACTTGTCGTAGAAGTATGTGAGGTTGGAGACCGTGCCGGTCGCCGTCTCCGGTTTGATCTCGGTTCGTTCGAGCCGGCGGGTTGCCTCGTCGTACCAGGCGGTGTCCTCGACGAACCCGCCGCCGGCCATTTTGCGGGTGGTGATGGTCGGTTCACCGAACTCGGTGTACTGCTGCGCGGCGACGTAGTTGGTGACGCCGGTAGCTGAGGACTGGAGCTTGGTGGGCAGCCCGGTGGTCGCGTCGTAGACGGTGGTGACGGTCTCGCCGAGCAGGCCGCCGCCGGTCGGGTAGGTGACGGTGGTGGGGCTGCCGTCGTAGGGCGAGTAGTCGTATCCCATGGTCCAGGTTTTCGCCAGCCCGGTGCCCTCGGCGGGCGGGATGACGTAGTTGACGCTCATCGGCTGGTAGCGCTCGTTGAACGTGCCCACCTGCCACTTGTAGATGCTGGTGGTGGCGCCGACCGTGTCGTACCGGTATGCCTCGGTCAGCTGTCCCTTCGCCCGCAGCGTCGAGGTGGTGTAGAGCTTGTCGTACTTCCACATCGCGCGTAGCTGGCCGGTGGACGAGTCGTCTCGCAGCTCGGTCTTGCGGCCCAGGCCGTCGTAGCTGTGCCAGAGCACCTCGCCGCGACCGTCGGTCGTTTTCTGGACCTCGTTGGCGTCGTTGTACTCGCTTGTGTTGGTGCCCTTGTCCGGATCCGTGCTCTGCCACTGGCGACCCTTTGGGTCGTACTTGTAGGTCCACCGGTCGTCTGCAGTGTCGGTGATCTGGGTTAGTTGGCCTTTGCCGTTGTACGCGTACTTGGTGGCCAAATAGGCACCGGCCACTCCCTGGGTCGTGGTGTGCTCGCGCAACTCCACTACCCGGCCCTGGGCGTCGTCGAGGGTGGTGGTGGGCGTGGAGCCGGTAGGCGGGGTGACTTTCGTGAGGTTCCCCTCGTACGCCGTGGTGGTGCGCCATTTCTCGACCAGGTTGGTGACCCCGTCACCGGACAGGAAGATCTGCGCGGTCGTCCGGCTGGCGTTGTCGTACACCGTCTTGGTCATCGCGGGCACCGACCACTCCGGCTCCCACCAGAGCTGTCCGGACGCGGTACCAGGCTCGACATGTGGCTGATAGGACGTTGCCGCCCGGCCCAGCTTGTCGTAGAGCGTGTCGGCGACGACAGTGGCGCCTCCGACATTCGAGGGAGTTTGACTCTGTCGCGGTCGGAACAGGGCGTCGTAGATCTGGTACGTGACCTTGTAGCCGCCAGCGGCGTTCATGTTCTTCGACTTGGTGTACGGGTAGGCGTTCCGGTTGGCCGCGAACGAGTAGGTGTACTCCGCCGACGGGCTGGTCTCGTGCCCGGTTCTGGCCCAGCCCGGCCCCCAGACTCGGTGCACACGGCCGAGTGCGTCGTAGGAGGCCTCGGAGACCACGCCGTTAAGGTCCGTGGTCTTGGTCGGCGTACCCCAGTAAGGGCTAGTGTCGACGGAGCTGGTCCAGTTGTAGGGCGTACCCCGTTTCGTGGTGACCTTGGTGACCGGACCGCCGCTGGTGGGGGTGAACTCGGTGGTGGCGACGTTGCCCTTGAGGTCGGTCGTCGATACCTGCCGGCCGAAGGCGTCAAAGCTGGCCTGACCGACCGTCTGCCAGACCGTGCCACCGGCGGATGACCAGTCCTTGAGCGCCTCCAACTTGGTCACCGCGCCGTAGGTGGGTGCCGTGTCCGGGCTGGTGGCGCCGTCGTAGTAGTTGCGACTGTCGGAGATGACGTGGTCGGTGCTGGTCGGCACCGTGCCGCAGAGCAGGGCGGTGGTGGTGGTCTGCTTGACCGTGCCCACCATGTTGAGGCCGGTGTTGCGGTTGTAGGTGTATGTGGTGCAGGTCTCGTCGCCGGTCTTGTCTAGGTCGCCGCTGTCCTGGGTCTTGTCGAGGGTGCCGTAGGTGCCGTTGAACCACGACTCGGTGTGGGTGGTGCGCCAGCCGCCCGCCCCGTCCACGCCCAGCGCGGTCGCGTGGTAACTGACCCGGGTGTTGGTGTACCGGGCGGTCACCGTGTCGCCGTTGATGGTGCGGCTCGCGGTCGCCGCCGACATCCAGGGCACGTTGACCGTCTTGGACACCGGCTTCGACTCAGTGCCGTCGTAGGTGATCTGCTCGCGGACCATGCCGGCGAACTGGTGTTCGTCGTTGACCGTCTCGGTGCCCAGGGAGGCGGGCACGGTCACGGTGCGGGTACCACCCGAGACGGTGAGCCGGTCGCCGTGCATGCCGCGCAGGTAGCGTGTCTCGGTCAGGGTCTGCGCGCCGGGCACGTCGCCGCTACGCATCTTGACGGTCGCGTAGCCACGGAACTGGTTCCACGTCTTGTACTTGGGTTCACTCAGTCCGTCGTCGTCCGCGTAGTGCCAGGCCGGAGCGCCGACGTACTCGTAGTAGGTGTACTTCGGGGGTGCCTGGTGACCGTCGGTGAGTTGCACATCGGCCTCGGCGAGCTCGGTCACCACGTACTTGTGCCACCAGTGGGGGACGACTCTCTTGCCGGCCGGGTCGTCGGGGTCGATGACCAGGACCGGGTAGCAGCGCTTGGTGTTCGTCGCCGCGTCCGCCAGATTGGTGGAGATGTTGGCCGAGGTGCATTCGGGCAGGCTGTACGCCACGTCGACCTTCGCGCCGGTCTCGGTGATGATGTAGTCGAGCCGCTGCCAGTTGTTCGTCGAGGTGTTGTCGGTCAGCACCCGGTTGGGCATCGAGACGGGCGTGAACGTCACCGGCGGCATGTTCACCGTGCCGCCGACCAGACCGACGTGGTCGATCTTGTCGAGCCACAGGCCGGGGTGATCGCTGCCGTCGCCGATCGGCGGGAAGGAGTGGGTGAAGGTCCAGGAGTCGATGTCCTGCCAGTCCGGCGTCGTCTTCGTGGTGTCCCACACCCGGGTGGTCACCTTGGCCAGCCGCTTGGTGGTCCAGAATGTCGGCGCGTACTTGCGGGTGCAGGGGCTGGCGGTGCATTCCTGGTCCCAGGGGGTGTCGGGCCAGTTTGTCGCGTTGTGTGTGCCGCATGAGGTGGTGAAGCAGCGATCCTTGACGTCGAACAGCACCTGGCCGATCGCCTTCACCGACCGATCGGCGCCGCGGTCCCAGGTGCCGTAGTCGATCCGGGCCAGCGTCCCGCCCCGGGTGTAGGAGACCACGTCGGTGTCGCTGATGTTGCGGCCGTACTTGTTGGTCTCCTTGGCGTACCAGTAGGAGGTGGTGTTACCTCGCGGGTCCACCACATAGTCGAGGTTCCACCGCCACGCCTGGTCGCAGAAGGACGAGGTGTACGACGACACGTTGCACGGCTCATTGAGGTGGTTTCCGGCCACCGGCACGGTCCACGTCGACTCTGTCACTGCGGTCTGACCGGGCAGGCTGTGCCGGCCGAAGAAGTACTGGGTGCCGTCGGTCGTGGTGACCTTCCAGTACTCACCGTTGTTGTCACCGTTGCCGGCGCCGGTGACTTTTTCGATCTTCGCGCCGTCCTCGCTGCGCGCGTGCCAGCCCTTGCCCGTTTCGTAGACCAGTTCGGAGCCGTGACCGCCCAGGTTCATCACGGCGTTGTCCGAGCGCCAGCACAGGTCGCCGTTCTTTACGGTGTTGTTCGGGGCAACCCCGTTCTTGTCGTCGTCCATGTCCTCGGCGCAGGGCACGTACCGCCGTTCGACATACCCCGGCCAGTAGTCGAAACCCTCACCCAACCAGGACGGCTGGGTGTTCGACGTCTCCGAGCGGCCATCCACGCTGGCAGAGGAGTAGGACACCGACACACCTGGCGCGGGACCGGCCACCGGCGGCGTTCGCATCCCATACGACCAGGTGAATCCGCCGGTAGCACCACCGACTCCCCAAGTCGAGGAGGCCGCGAGCGGGCTGACCGTGAAGGTGCCGTCGGGCCCGGAGGGACCGGCGGCCAGCGCGACGAGAGTGCCGCGCTGCACTGCCGATGCCTGGTCTGCGGCCACGTGACCGCCTCTGGTCGACCGACCAGTCAAGCCCAGGGGCGCCACCGGAACCTCGGCGGTGACCACACCGAAGGCGGTGTCGTTGCGCGACCGCAGCGGCGTCGCCTTACAGCCGGACGGTGTCGGGGTACGCAGCGCACACTCCGGTACCTCCCACAACCGCAGCCGGGAGGCCCAGTCGCCGCCGTAGGCGAACCGGAAGGACCGATAGTTCACCGACAGGCTCGCTTTTCCAGAGGTCCGAGCGCTTGTCGGGGTGCCGACCCGCATCAGCAGGCCGTCCTGCCAGGCCGTGGGCGTGGTGGTCCGGTCCAGGACCTGCACCGTCAGTTCGGAGACCCGAGCACCGGCCGTACCGGTAGCCCGGGTGACCGACACCGGAAGGGTGCCGGCCCGGGCGACGGTGTCCCCCCTCAGGGAGACATGCGCGGTGCCGGCCGCAGGCCATACCGGAGCGGGAGCGGCCTCCCGCTGCTGACGGGTGTAGGGCCAGGCCTTGGCGTTGAGGCGTCCGCCGTCCTTGTCGAGTTTCACCATCTGCGACGACAGATGCGTGACTGTGGCCTCCGCCCGGGCCGGTGTCACCGGCAGCAAGCCGCACACCAGCACGCCGACGAGTATCCCGCTGCCGAGTTTGCGCTGGCGCGTCCCGGAAGGATCTCGTCGTACAGGGAACAGGTCACGCAGGCGTGCGTCCGTCAACTCGAACACCAAACCCCTCCAAATACCCCGGTCGGGCAGGGATGGACACGCTTAACCAAGACTGTCGATCAGCTGACCGGAGCCAGCCCTGCGGTCGGCACCCAGAGCCGCCGCATTCCCACCTCGTTGTGCGGTGCGCTACGCGGGGTCCACGGCCTGGGATTCGTGGAGCTGCTTGACGTCGACGTCAGTCATCGCGCCTTGATACAAGCCGATGTCGTCAACGCCGCCATGCCAGTAGTCGGTCTGTTTGTCGTTCCAAAGGGTCCGCCCCACCTGAACCGGCCCGCTCGATGGCATCGGTGGCTGCGCGATGCTCAGAGTCCCCGACGGTTCGCCGTTGACATAAATCCGTAGTTGCATACGGGAGGCGTCGTAGACGGCTACCAGATGGGTCCAGACGTCTGCCTCAGCGAGATGGGTTGAGCTGATGCCTGGCTGCGGCGCGGGGTTCGTATCGCTCTGGGCCACCGTGAAGACCCAACGCGTGGCGGCCGGGTAGTACTTCAGCCAGAACCCCGACTGATGCGTCCCCGCCTGGGAGACGATGGTCTGGTCGCGAAGGGCGTCGTCGAGGTAAGCCCAGGTCGACACGGTGAACGACTGGTCGGTCCGCAGCACCGGCGTGTCTTGCCAGATCGAGAACTGGTTGCCGTTGGCATCCGGGGCTGTCGAACCGGTGTTCCGGGCCGACCGGCCCCATTCCAGGGTGGTCTGCCACGGCGGTGGGTTCTCCTCCGGAAAGAAGAACCCGTCCAGATAGAGACCATTGCCCCGGTGGCCCGAATCGATCGATGCGCCCCGCTGCAACGCGAGCGAACGGCCGAACTGTGTTCCGTCGGCGGCATCGCAGCTGTCGATAAGGTTCTGGAGGTAGCAGGGACGGGCCACCGTGAAGTCCCACCGCCCCACCTCGGTCGGCGCGAGGATGCCTGGCTCGTCCACTCCGCCGGAGTCCGGCTCCGACGCCAACTGGCCGGTGAAGTCGTCGTTCACGAGCACCCGGTTGAAGACCTGCATATCGGCGATGTTGCCGTTCCACCAATTGCCGGCTGCGCCGCCTGAGTAGCCACGGCCCACGGTGAAACGGCCTGCTGCCTGCCATGGCGTCACTGCCCGGTCCTCATCGTCGACCAACGCCCCGTTGACGTACAGGCGCAGCTTGCCAGCGAGCTTGTCGTATACGCCCGCGAGGTGAACCCAACGATCGACGTCGGCGGAGGTGATCGGGGTGGCGGCGATGGCGCGTCTGGTGGTGCTGGATTGAGCCGAGCTGTCCTTCATCAGGAACGACCAGTACGGCTTGAGCGGGGAGCCCTCCTGGCGGACGCCGAATTCGAACCCGGCGGCGTCCGTGCCCTCCTGCGTGGCCACCTTCGTCTCGGTGGTCGGCACGGCCGCCAATCGGACCCATGCAGCCACGCTGAACGAGTCGGCGGTGCTGATCACCGGGCCGGTCGTGGACGCTGCTGACGAGGCACCGTTGAAAGCGGCCGACTGGCCACTCATCAGGTGCACGTCGGCCGGCCAGTTGAGGTTGGCGGCGCTCAGCGGGGTGTTGTTCGTCAGCGGACCGCTGCCATCGGTGTCGCCGAACAACTCCTGGCTGTCGGCCAGCGCCTCGACCTGAGTGCGGCCGGGGTAGGACTCCAGACCCCAGCGGGCCACCGCCGAGGCCCGGCGGGGAACGGTGATCTCGACCGTGCCGGTGTTGCCGAGGTTCCCGGTGGCATCGATGGCACGAGTCCACAGGATGTTCTTGCCGTACTTGTAGGTGTTCAGCGTGACGGTCGCCGTCTTGGTCGTGGTGCCAGTAGCCGTCAGTTCTCCGTAGTTCGGCGCTGCCGGGATCGTGGCCACGATGTCCTTCTTGCCGTCACCGGAGAAGTCACCCGGCACGAAAATCGCTCCTCCGCTCGGGATCGTGCCCTTCGTGATGCCGGTGGCGTCCAACCACCCGCCGGTGCCGTTACCCCGGGTCAGCCGAACCTCACCGGTAGCGTTGATCCGGGACAGCACATCGGTCTTGCCATCACCGGAGAAGTCGCCCAGGCCGAACAGTGCGGCACCGTTCCAACCGGTGCCGATGGTCTCCGAGACCCCCGTGACCCAGCCGCCGGTGCCGTTACCACGGACCATCACAAGACTGCCGTCCGACTTGCGGTACAGCACATCGGGCTTACCGTCGCCGCTGAAGTCACCCGGCGAGAAGATCCAGGTTGCGGCGGACCAGGCACTTCCGATCTGAACTGAGCTGCTCTCCACACCACCGGTGGCAGTACCGCGCCGCATGAACAGGTTCTGGGTGGCCCGGTCCCGGTAGATGAGGTCCGGCTTGCCGTCGCCGTTGAAGTCGCCAGGTGAGAAGAGGTACTGGGCGGCGGACCAGTTACCCGCGTCAAGCAGTTCCGGTTCAGCCAGGAAACCGCCCATGCCGTTCCCACGTGCCAGGTACAGGCTTGCGTCGCCGGACCGGCGGTAGATGACATCTGGTTTACCGTCGCCGGACAGGTCACCGGGGCTCAGCACCGTCCCGTCGGTGTCCCACAGCCCGGGGGGCGTGGTGGAACTCGAACTGAAGCTGCCGGCACCGTCGCCAGCGTACGACCGCAGCGTGTGCGGGGTGCCGGGCGGGCCGGTCCAGCTGTACCGGAACTTGGTCACGTCCGTGGTCGTGGACGACAGGGTGAAGGTGATCGCCTGTCCCGGGCCCGGGACCGTGCCATAGGTGACGGTGGGCGCGGGCGGCACGCTAGTGTCGATCGAGAACTGACACCAGGCGGACCAGCCACTCCACCGCGAGTAGGGCGCCGGGTCCACCGCAGTGACCCGGAACGCGTAGTTGCGGTTGCCGACTGCGGCGACCGCAGCAGTGGTGGCCCGCCCGTTCGCGCTCGCAGGTGCCGTCGGTGGCCCTGTCTTGCGTGATGGGTAGGTGGCGGTAACGGTGCTCATACCCCCTGACGGGACTTCGATCCACTCGTACGAGCCGGTCAGCGTCTGGCCGGAGTCGGCATCCGGGTAGACCGCGGAGAAGGTCGGATTCACCGTGCCGATCGTCACCGCGCCGCTGGTCGGGCACGACACCCCAGCTACCTGAAGTCCGCTCGGCTTGCCCGGGATGGAGTCGTAGTCCACCACCAGCTTGGCGTTCGCCGGGTAGAACTTCTTCCATCGGTCCTGTGCGGTTTCGTACTGTCCATCGCCGTTGCAGGCGCAGAAACCAACGGTCATTGTGGGCCACCCGCCGGTCGCTGCCGCCTGAGTCTGGCTGGTGACCGTCGCGCCGTTGAAGTTCATGTACATGTCGGCCTGCGGTGAGTCCGAACAGCCGGCGCCCTTGTTGGCATGCCCGGCCACGCTGTCCAACCACGTCTTCAGTTTCATCGCCGAGAACGATGCCTTCATGGTCGCGTTGATCACCGGCGTCAAGTACATGTGCGCCGAGGTGTCCGTGCACGACCACGAGTGGAAGAGCTTCATCTGCACGTACGCCGACTCGATGTGCCTGCCCTTCAGCGAGACCGAGCCGCTGATCGTCGGAAACTCGAAGTACGACCGGAACCGCGAGCCGACGCAGGGCCCATCCGGGCTGTATCCCACCCGGGCGTAGGTGTAGTCGGTGTTGGTGCAGCCGTCACTCGTCGCGTAGGCCCACTTCGATCGGCTCACCGACCAGGCCGGGTCGATGTAGACAGGGAAGACCGTGCCCGGCGAGTCGAGCAGGGCCGTGTCCGGCACCAGCCGAAGCCCGCCATCCTCGGCAACCTGAGTCGCCACCTTCGCGGTCCGAGCGCTGTCGCCGGCTGCCTTCGCATCTGACACCTGCCTGGCCTGACTCTGCGACACCGGAAGTGACGCGGCCGACGAGTCCCACATCACTGCCGGCTCTGCTTCGGCCACCAGCGTCGTTCCCGCCACGGCCCGCAACGAACCGTCCTCGACTCGGCTCAACTCGACGTCACCGCCAACCTGCAACGTGAGGTCCCGCAACGCCGAGTCCGCAGCCGCGTCCGCCGAACGCACCACCAGCACGTGGGTGAAACCGGTATGCGTGGCGCGAAGAACCAGGTCCACCTCCGGCAGGACATCCCGGTAGGTGGCAGAGTCACCGCTCACCGCCGGGTGGGGCAAAGACCCCGACCAGGACAGCTGGAACTCCTGACCGGACCGCGTCAAAGTCACCATAGGCACGTCACCACCGCCGGAGAACGCGACATCGGCCACGGACGCTGTCGGGCGCAACAGTCCGTCTTCGCCCTGCTGAAGGGTTAGATCGACGTCTGCCCACGCGCCGTCAGCACGCCGAGTACGTTGCGGCACAACCGCAGATTCGAACTGGAGGTGCCCATCCGGCTGCGCCACGACCTGCGTGTACGGAGTCCGCGAGGCATCAACCACGACCGCCTGACCACAGACAGCAGCGGCACTCAATGCCTTCGCTTCGGTCGCAACGGCACTCCCACAGTCGGGAGCAGCAGCCACAGCCGGCGTCGGCCCACCGCTGGCCCACAAGGCCACCGTGCCAGCGACAACGACCGCGATCGCCAAGGCGGTGCCGAACCGCGCGCCTGGTCGACCCTTGCGCCTGCACATGGCGTTCATAGATGTGTCGGAGGACCGAACGAGAACGCGCGCAGGACGCATCAAAGCAGCTACCCCCGTGAATCGTTGATCAGGCAAGCGGCACAGTAACCACATGGGAGCACCCTGGTGACCCCACCGCTCCACACCATGATCGAATCGAGGTCGGCATCACGAGCCGCAGCAGAACACCATTGCAACGCAACGAACTGCAACAATCACTCACAGTTGCCGACTTCCAGATGGCATACAGAGCCGTCCGCACCTCAAACTCGAGCAGCAATGGTTATGGATCCGTGATCCACGGACGGCAACCCACGAGTCCCCTCCGCCGCACTCCGCCCACCACGCGCATTGCGACGCGCCACCACATGCGTCCTGACGTACTCCGCCAACCACTCGATCTCCGACGGACTCGGCTCATCCAACCGCCGCGACCCCCAGTGCTCCACCACCCGCTTCCAATACGACCCATACGCCCGCCGCGTACCCGCAGTCACCGCCGCCGACACCACCGGCACATACTCCGCGAACGTCGGCGCCACCGGCCGCACCGACGCCGCCTCCACCAGATCAGCCGGCGAGATCCCCATCCGCGCCAACAACAACCGGGCCGCGTCCAACTCCGCCCGCCCCACCGCACCACCGGTCACGGCCGACCACCACCCAGGACAGCAGCGTGAACCGGAACAACCATCGCGTCCACGGCCGCCGGAGGATGCACCACCAACAACCGGTCAACAGGGCTCGCCGCCAGCAGCACCCGGTCACCCGCCGTCAACCCACACCACTGCCGCACCGCCGCCGGCAGACGGAGATGACCCTGACCGGTCACCGTGAACACACCCTGCCGATCCGCACGGACCACCACCAGACCGGCACCCTCATGGATGTGCAGCCGGGTGCCCGGCACCCAACCGAGCGCCCGAACGACCCCACTGTCGGCGATCCGACCACTGGCATCGAGCGCCGCCACCCCATAGACCAGGGTGCCGACACGAGGGGTCGGAAGATCCGCAAGCGGCAACGGCCGACGACGAAGACCTCCGTCAGACCGACCACCCGGCTTACCCGGGCCCGCCAGCACGACCGGCGGGACGACGGGAGCGACCACAACGTCAGCCACGCCGACCACCCCCGCCCGAAGCGGGACCGGCCGACGTCGACTCGAAGATAAGATTGGTGTGGTCAAGCGTGCTTGACCACCAATACGTCGTAGACAGCAGGGATGCTGTAAAAGTGTGTCCGAGGGGGGACTTGAACCCCCACGCCCTATACGGGCACTAGCACCTCAAGCTAGCGCGTCTGCCATTCCGCCACCCGGACCTACTCGTTCAGCCTACCCTGTCGGCGCCGGTGACTCTCATCCCGGTCAGCCGCCCTGGTGGGCCGCACGGGGCATTACTGTACACGGCCCGGATGGATCATGCACATCGCCGCCCGGGCGGCCCGCAATTACCAGATCGCCGCAGGTCAGTGGGCTTGGCCGGGTGGAGTCAGCGGCACGTGGGTAGCGTCAGGGCACGGTCAACCGGCAGCATTGCTTCCGTGTCCGCGCCTTCACCCCTCGCCGCAGTCCAGCACCGGGCCCTCGCCCTGCGCGCCGCCGGTGATTTCTCGGCGGCCCGACGGCTGCTCGCCGACACGATCGCCTCGGCCCGCCCGGCGTACGGTGAGGACCACCCGGAGATCATGGGCACCGCGCATCTGCTCGCCCGGTTGCACCGGGAGGCCGACGACCCGGCCGCCGCCCGCCGGGTGCTGGAGGAGGCGTACGCCGCAGGCGAGCGCCGGTGGAACCCAGCCGACCCGCTGATGCTGGCCCTCGCCTTCGACCTCGCCGGAGTCGCCGAGGAGTTGGGCAACCGGCACGAGGCTCGCCGCAACTACACCCGGGTCGCCACTGCCGGGCCGGCGGTGCTCGGTGAGCACCACCCCGCCGTACGCGCCGCCCGCCAGTACCTCGCCGGCTCGGCGGGGCAGCCGGGGCCAGCACCCACCGCGCCGCTGCCCGGTCAGGCGGGGTCGGCACCGCAGCAGACCTTCGCACCACCGGTTGCCCCACCGCCCCATCCGGGGTACGCCCCACCGACGCCGACCCGTCCGGGGTACCCGGCGCAGCCGTCCGCACCCCGCACCGGGCCAGCCGAGGCGCCCTGGGCGTCTCCGCCGACGCCATCCCGGCCGGCGTCCACCGTTCCCGCGCCACCGGTGCCGCCGTCGGGGCACCCGTCCCCGACGCCCCCGGTGCCGCGTCAGGGGCCCACCGCGCCGCGTACCGCGCTGCCGGCCGAGCCGCGGGTGCCGCTGCCCCGGCAGATGTACGGGAACCCCACCACTCACGGGTCGGGTACCCCGCGGCCCTATCCCGGCCAGGCTCCGCCCGCGCAGCAGCCCATACCCCCCACGGCCCAGGCACCGTTGCCGCCCCGGCAGGTGTCGACCCCGCCCGGGCCGCCCCGACAGGTGCCCACTCCTCCGGCCCCGCCGGTGTCGGCCCCGCCCCGGCAGCACTCGGCACCACCGGGTCCGCCGTCGGCCCCACCTGTGTCGACCCCGCCGGCCGCCACGGGCGCGCCGTTGCCGCCGTACCGCCAGTCGCCGCCCGCCCCACCACACCCGGGGCAGCCCGGTTACGGCCAGCCGGCCACGCACCCCGGGTGGTCCAGCCCCGAGGCCGAACCGGGCGGCCCACCGCCTCCCGCCGCCGACCACCACGAGGCCACCCCTGGCGGCGTACCGACTCCCGCCGCCGCCCACAGCGGTGCCGCCCCGGGCGACCCGGCTCGTGCCGCCGATCCCGAGCGGGTCAAGGGCTGGGACCGACCGACGGTCCAGGTCCGGCAGATCGGGCCGCTGCTCGGCGAGGAGACCGCACGCACCACCGCGCCGGGCCAGCCGCCGGTCGGCGTGCCACCCACCGGTACGGCGTCGGCCGCCGGTACGGTCCCGCCGGCCGACGCCGCGGACGGGCCGCCCGTGCCGGTGACGCCGAGGCAGCCGTCGGCGGACATCCCGGCGTACCCGGTCAGCGCGCCACCCGTGCTGACCCGGCCCAACCCGCGCCCGGCACCCGGCGCCCCGCCCGCCGCGCCGACACCGCCGACTCCGCCGGTCAGCCCATCCGCCCCGACCCCCCTGGTGCACCGACCTCCGACAGCGCCCTATCCCGTCAGCGGGCCGCCGGCGGTAACGCCGCTGCCTCCGGTGAGTGGGCCGCCGGCGGGGAATCCGCCGTACCTGGGTGGCGCACCCTCGGCAGCGATGCCTTCGGATCCGGTCAGCGGACCGCCGGCGGCTACGCACCTGGATCCGACCAGCGGACCACCGGCGAACGACCTGACCGGGCGGGGTCGGCCTGCCCCGGGACGGCCACCGGCGGACACCCCTTCGTATCCGGTGAGCGGGCTGTCGGCGTCGGCGCAGTCCGGCCCGGCCGACTCGCCGGCAGCCGACGTGCCGCAGCCGCTTGTCAGCGCGCCGCCAGCGGGCGGAGCACCGGTCAGCGCACCGCCAGTAAGCGGAGCGCCAGCGAGCGCACCGCCAGCGAGCGGACCGCCGCAGCCGGCCGGCGCGGCACCGGCACCGGCACCGCATCAGCCGTCGGCCGGCGTGTCGGTACCGCTCGACACTGGCCGTTGGGGCGCGAGCGCTCCGGGTCGGCACGACACGACGCCGGCGACCACTCCGGACCCCGGCGTCCGCCGTAGCGCGGCGACCGATGCCCCGGGGTGGCCCGACAGCACACCCACCGCCGTCGACGGCGGGCCGCCGGGCAGCACCGGCACCGGTGGTGGGCACGACACCACGGCCGGCCCCGACCCGGCTGGCCGGGGCGACGCCCGGCCCGGTGACCCGGCGGCGCGGCCCGAGTGGGACGGGGACACGCTGGTCACCGCGCTGGCAGCACCCGCCACGACCGAACGCCGTGCCGCCCCCGTCGACGTGCCGCCCCCGCCGGTGGAGGGGACGGGGTACCCGGAGTTGACGCCGTCGTACCCGGTGGACACCGGGTCGCGGGGGCGGGGCCGGACGATGGCCGTGGTGGCGGCGGGGGTGGTGCTGGTGGCGGCGGCGGGCGCGGTCGGCGTGGTGACGCTGGGCCGGGACGCGGCCGGGCCGGGACCGTCGTCGGGTGCCGCCGCTCCGGCGGCGACCGGTGCGCCACCGGCGGACGTGAAGCTGCGCGACGACGCCGCCACCATCACGATAAGCTGGTCCGACCCGAGTAACGGAACGGTGTCGTTCATGGTCGCGGGTGGACGCACCGGTCACGCCCTCGGGGTGATGGCCACCGTCGACCCGGGACAGACCAGCTACACGGTCAACGGGCTGAACGCCGAGGTGGACTACTGCTTCACGGTCCTGGCGGTCTACTCCACGGACGCCTTCGCCACCTCCGGCCAGGTATGCACCGACCGGGTGCGCCCGTCGCCGAGCGGCTGACCGGGGCTTACCAGCCGGCACGCTGTGTGTCCAATGCGGAACACTTCGGGTTCCCTCGTCCCGGGACGGCCCATATGATGTCCCCGGCTCAGGGGAGAGGGCGCCGACCGGTGGTGGAGACGTCGCCGTACTGCCCGTCTGCTGACCCGCGCCACCGCAGCCGAGGAGCACCCCTGCGCCGTGAACAGCAGCCACGAACCGCTCACCCAGCCGGAGGTCCAGGGCTTCGCCGCGCTGGCCGCCCGGCTGGCGGAGAACGTCAACGCGGTCGTGCTGGGCAAGCCCCAGGTGGTGCGGCTGGCGTTGACCGCGCTCTTCGCCCAGGGTCACGTGCTGCTGGAGGATGTGCCGGGGGTCGGCAAGACCACCCTGGCCCGGGCGGTCGCCGCCACCGTACGGGGCCAGTGGCGACGGATCCAGTTCACCCCGGACCTGCTCCCGTCGGACGTGTCCGGGGTGACCATCTTCAACCAGGCCACCCACTCCTTCGAGTTCCACCCCGGTCCGGTGTTCGCCAACATCGTCATCGCCGACGAGATCAACCGGGCCTCCCCGAAGACCCAGTCGGCGTTGCTGGAGGTGATGGAGGAGCGGACGGTCACGGTGGACGGGGTCCGGCACCCGGTGCCGCAACCGTTCCTGGTGGTGGCCACCCAGAACCCGGTGGAGATGGACGGCACCTACCGGCTGCCCGAGGCGCAGCTCGACCGCTTCCTGGTGAAGCTGTCGGTGGGTTACCCCGACGAGGCGGTCGAGGTGGAGGTGTTGCGCGGGGCGGCGGTGCGCTCCCCCGACTCGCTCAACCCGGTCACCGACACGGCCACCGTCGGGGAGATGGTCCGGATGGCCCGCCGGGTGCACATCGCCGAGCCGCTCTACGGGTACGCGGTCCGGCTGGCCACCGCCACCCGCACCCATCCGCAGGTACGGGTCGGGGTGAGCCCTCGGGGGGTGATCGCGCTGACCCGGGCGGCGTGCGCGTACGCGCTGATCGACGGGCGGGGCTGGATCATGCCGGAGGACCTGAAGGCGCTCGCCGAGCCGGTCTTCGCGCACCGGCTGCTGCTCACCTCCGACGCGCGGATGCGCGGGGTGACCGCCGTCGAGGTGCTGCGGCAGGCGGTGGCGTCGGTGCCGGTGCCACTGCCGTCGGGGCACCCGGCCCCGACCCACGGCTGACCGGGCCAGGCTGGGGGATCACCACCCGGGTGCCCGGAACTGTCGATGTACGTGGGTGAGCCGCAGGTCTCAGGTGTTTGCAGCGGACGTCGGCTTGAGACGCTTTCGCTCGACAACGCTTGTTGCCGTCACCACACTCAGTGGCGGCACGTCCTTCGCGACTACGGTGCCCGCGCCGACGACCGAGCCGCGACCGATTGTCACTCCAGGGGTGATCGTGGCTGCGGCGCCGATCCACACATCATCCTCGATGACGATGGGCGCGTGCGTGATGAAGTCGTACCGCTCGTCGACCTCGACCGGGTGTCCGGCCGTGCTCAGCGTCACTCGGGGGCCGATCAGGACGCGGTCACCGATGGTGATGCCTCCGTAGTCGAGGAAGAAGCATCCCTGATTGATGAATACGCGCTCTCCGAACGATGCTCCGAGCCCGTAGTCGCAATAGAACGGGGGCAGGATGGACAGAGAGTCAGGGATCGGTTTACCAAAGATCTCGGTCAGCACCGCCCTGCGCGCGTCGAGGTCGTCAAACGGCAGCACGTTGAGGCGCGAGGTCAGGCTCATGACGAGCTGTACGCGTTCCGCGAAGGCCCGTGACTCATACGTCCGTGTTCGTAGGCGTTGCTCGTTGCGCACGAGGCGATGCTGGCACAGCGCGTCGGCGACCCGGCGGCGACCCACCGGCAGGGAACGAGTCACTCCCTGATAGCGGGGTCTTCATCGAACGTCCGGATCTGCCGCTGCCGGGCAGACCCAGCAGATCCTTTCCGGTGCCGGCCGGCAGGTAGTCGCAGCGCAGGGCGTCGACGAGGGGGGCGGTGCTCGGGCTCGCGGCGTACCGGGAACGCCCATGCCTCGCGGTCGGTGACCACCTAGATCGGTGGCCGCGGTGACGATCGCGCGCAGGTGGGTCAGGGTCGACACCGCGATGTCGACGTCCGCGGCGATCAGGCGGGTGTAGTCCTCGTCCGGCCGGTGCAGCCAGCTCAGGACGGGCGCGTCGATGCCCGCCGATCGTAGCGCCACCGCCTCCGTCGCCGAGGTCACGCCCAGCCAGGCGGCGCCGGCGCCCAACGCGGCCCGCGCCACCGGCAGCACGCCGTGCCCGAACCCGTCGGCCTTCACCACCGCCATCAACCCCGTACGTGCGATCGCCGCGACCGTCCGGATGTTCTCCGCGATCGCCGCAAGATCGATCACGGCCTCGGCCAGATGGACCTTCTCGTTGATCACAACGGTCCCCACGCCCGACCACGCTTACCCGGCGTCACCCGGGCGCCCCGGGCTCGACGGGCGGTTCAACCGGCGGCTCGGCGGCCCCTTGCCCGCCGACCGCGGCGGCCCGGCGCACCGCGAGCGTCTCCCGGATCCGCCGCCGGGCCGCCCGCCGCTGTTGCTCGTCGCGGCATCCTGGGGGTGCTGGTTCGAAGATCATGTCCGGCTCCTGACTGATACGACAGGCACAGTAGGCAGGCGGCTGTGAAGAACCGTTGAAGAAGACGTGGGCCAGCGGTGCGGATATCCGCTCGCCGCCTCCGGAGCCGCCCACACGGTCGTTCAACCGGATGGCCGACTCCCTGCAGCGCGGGGAGGAGCGGCAACGCCGGCTGGTCGCCGACGTCGCCCATGAACTGCGCACCCCGCTGGCCAACCTGCGCGGCTATCTCGAGGCGCTCTCCGACGGCGTGATCACGCCGGACCAGGACCTGTTCGCGTCACTCCACGACGAGGCGATGCTGCAACAGCGCATCGTTGACGACCTGCAGGACCTGGCCCTGGCTGAGGCCGGCAAACTGGCGTACCACCGGGTCACGGTGGATCTGGCCGAACTCCTGGAGACCTGCGGCACCGCCCACCACGCCAGGGCGGAGTCGGCCGGGGTGTCGTTGCGCGTGGCGGCCGGGCCGGTTGCGGTGTACGCCGATCCCGACCGGCTCCGCCAGGTGGTGGGCAATCTCGTCACCAACGCAGTACGGGCGACCGCGGCGGGTGGCAGCGTCCGACTGGTCGCGAGCCGCACCGAGACGCAGGCGGTCGTCCGGGTCGTCGACAGCGGTTCGGGAATCCCAGCGGACGCGCTGCCACATGTGTTCGACCGGTTCTGGCGGGCCGACGCCGCACGGAGCCGCCGTACCGGGGGCAGTGGCCTCGGCCTCGCCATCGCCCGGCAGATCGTCACCGATCACCAGGGCACCATCACGGTCGCGAGTGAGGTCGGCGTCGGAACGACATTCACCATCACGCTCCCCCGCGTCGACCCAGGTCGAGTCGCCCAGGGGGATTTCACCCCCGGGCTCCCACAGAATCGTGCGTGACAGTCTCCCGTTACACGGCTCTTGTCGTCCTGATCACCAGGAGCGCGGTGTGCGTGCCCAGCGGGCCTCGCCGGGCGGGACGACAGTGGCGGGTGGGGGTGCGGGTGTGAACGGGGCCAGGAGAAGGTCGGTGAGGCGCCGCTTGGCGTCCGTGTCACCGTTCAGGAGCAGCGCGCCCGAGTCCAGTGCCGCTGCCATGGTGATCTGGTGGCCGCAGACGGCCCGGAGGGTGTCGATGTCGGTGGCGAGCGACGCGTCGGGTTCCGGCGCTTTGCCGCGACGGATCTGCACCGAGTTGTCGGCGACCTCGGCGAGATACGTGTCGGCGTCGATGTGGAACTCATAGACGCCGCGAAGGTCGGTGGCGCGCGCCGGATCGAAGGCTGCCTTGATGCTGAGCAGCAGGGAGTCGACGCCGAGGGCACCCTGGGGTAGCTGCGGGGACTGGCTTCCCCAGCGGCCGAACTGCAGGAGGACGGGCTCCAGGACGCGGCCCCATTCGGTGAGCTCGTAGAGGTGGACCCGCGTCGGCGGCCCCAGGTCCCGCCGCTGCACGACGCCGTGCTCAGTCAGTTGGCGGAGCCGCTGGCTCAGCACGTTCGGGCTCACTCCGGGTAGGCCGCCGAGAAGGTCGTTGAAGCGCCTGGGGCCGAGCAGGAGATCGCGTACCACCAGTAGCGCCCAGCGTTCACCGATGATGTCCAGCCCACGGGCGACACCGCACGGATCCCCGTAGCTACGCACGCCGCTCATGGTCTCCAGACTACCTAACTCCTAACTCAGGAGTGGCACTTGTTTTGTAGGAGTTAACCCTCTACCTTGCTCGCATGAGCCTGCCCGACATCGAAGCGGCGAGCCCGCCGCAAGGCGATCCGGACGTGGCGATCTGCGTCGACACCGCGGCAGGCTTCCCGAGGTGCTCATGCTGCGCGGGCGGGTCACCCTGACGGAGGTCGGTGCCGTCCTGCCTGAGCACGCCGCTCGCGGATGGTCCGGATCGGCCTGCGCCCGACGTGGGTCGGGGCGGTCGACTTCCAGGAGCGGTCTCCGGGCCGGACCCCTGGACCCGTCCGGGCCGTGTCCAGGGGCGGTCAAGAACCAACAGCCGTGGATCTACCTGGTGGACCGACCCGGGGCGCCGAAGATCAACGCACCATGACGGAGGACGAAGATGCGCAAGATTGTCGTGTCGATGTGGATCACCCTCGACGGATTCGTCGCTGGCCCGGACGACGAGATGGACTGGCTGCTCGTCGACGACCAGCTTCAGAGATACGAGCGGAAGCTGGTGGAGGACGCCGGCAGCCTGATGCTGGGCCGGATCACGCACGCCGACTTCGCCGGCTACTGGCCGCTGGCCGCCCGAAACCCCGACGAACCAGACGCCGTCCGAGGTTATGCCCAACGACTCGACGCCCTGGAAAAGATCGTCGTATCTGCCTCGGGGAACACCGCAGCCTGGCAGAACACCCGGACACTGCACCACGTCGACCCCGACGAGATCGCCGCACTCAAGCGCGGGTCCGGCGGGGACATCGTGGTCTACGGCAGTCTCACCCTGATCCGATCCCTTGTTGACCTAAAGCTCATCGACGAGATCCACCTTCTGGTGCACCCCCTGTTCCTGCGCCAAGGCAAGGCGCTGTTCGACGGTGGTCAACCACCCGCACGACTGGAACTGGTGTCCGCCGAACCCTTCGCCTCCGGGGTCGTCCTCATGACGTACCAGGCGTTCGCCGGCGGGTGACGAGGCGTGGGCGCAGGGCCTCGTTCCCTGGTGCGCCACGGTTACGGCAGTCGGCGGGAATCCACTGCGCCGTGCGAGCATTGCCAGTCCGGCCACAGGCTGGCCCGGTGCCGCCCGCCGCGTCTCCCCAGCGGCCCCGGGACCTGTGACATAACGAAGACCTGCCGCGGACGGTGTCCGGACATGGCACGGCGACCATGGCCCATGTGTTCCCTGAATGGCGATGCTCCCGGGTCGAACGCCTCCCGATGTCGGCCCCGCCGCGCCGGCCGCACTCCGTGCGCCCCGGCCCGCTGGTCAAGGCGGCGCTCTGCTCCCTCGTCGCCCTCGTGCTGACCTGCGCGGCGTTCCTGTGGACGCCCGCCGGTCAGTGGCTCGACGGGCTGCTCCTGCCCCGCGCCGAGCGGGGCGGCGGGTACGAGCACAGGAGAACGCGCTCCGCTACACCGGTGCCTGTACGCCAGGGCACGGCACCTCGGGGTCGCCACTGATCGCGCCGGACGGACGGACCGTGGTCGGGCTGCACAGCACGAGTAACGACCAGGGGGGGAAAGCTGCACGGAGAACAACCCGTCTGAGGTCGACGCGTCCGGTCAGGTGACGGTGCGCCAGGGCGCCCATTACGGTCAGCAGGTCACGGCCCTGCCTGGCGTCCGGCTCGGTGCTGGACCTGTCCCGCCCGGGATGCGCGCTGCCCGGCCCGGCCGGTCGGTGCGTCCCGACCCGTGGTGCCGGCGTCGCTGACGGCTGCCGCCGTACCGGGTCCGTCGCCCGGGTGTCCGGCGACGATTCCTGGCGTACCGCGCCTACCGCGCCGGGGGCGGTGCGGGCGGCGTCGACCGACCGGCTCCGGCGCGCAGCCGGCGGACGAGCTTACGCAGCCCGGCCTGCCAGCCGTCCGGGTCCTGAGCACGGCGCATCGCGTACCCGGCGACCTCGGGGTGCGGCAGGATGAGGAAGCGCTCCTCGGCCAGCCCGGCGACTGCCGCGTCGGCGACCTGGTCGGGGGTGAGCACCGGGCCGGAGGCGGCGATCACCTGGGCGGCCAGGTGGCCGGTGGCCAGCCCGTCGGCGAGCATCGGGGTGTCCACCCCCTGCGGGCAGAGTGCGCTGACCCGGATGCCCTGGTCGCGGTAGGTGATGGCCAGCCACTCGGCCAGCCCGACCGCCGCGTGCTTGGTGGCGGTGTACGGGGCGTCGCCGACCGCGGTCAGCACCCCGGCGGCCGAGCAGGTGTGCATCAGGTAGCCACCGCCCCGGTCCAGCATCCCGGGCAGCGCCGCCCGGGCGGCGTACACGTGGGCGAGCACGTTGACCCGCCAGGCGCGGTCCCAGTCGGCGTCGGCCGCCTCGATGCCGACGCCGGTGGCCACGCCCGCGTTGGCGCAGAACAGGTCGATCCGGCCGTACCGTCGCTCGGTGTCGGCCACCAGTTCGCGGACCTGACTCTCGTCGGCGGCGTCGACGGCGACGCCCCGGGCGACCGGGCCGATGGCTTCGGCCGCCGCGGTGGTGGCGGTGGCGTCCAGGTCGGCGAGGACGACGGCGGCAGCGCCCTCGGTGGCGAAGCGGCGGCCCAGCGCCGAGCCGATGCCGCCCGCTCCCCCGGTGATCACCACCACCCGGTCGGTCAGGTTCATCTCAGCTCCGTTCCGTCCTGCCCAGGCCGGCGATCAGCTCGCCCAGCGTGGCGGCCCCGCCGGTGGCCAGCTCCGGGGTGGGCAGCAGCGCGAGCACCGGCACGTCCACCCCCGCGTCGGTGTAGCGGCGGGCCTGGTCGCGGCAGTGCGCGGGCGAGCCGTGCAGGATGAGCGCGTCGACCACCTCGTCCGGGACGGCCGCGGCGGCGGCCCGTCGGTCGCCGGCCGCCCACGCCGACCACACCGGGCCGAGTGTCGCCTCCCGTCCCAGCCAGCGGTGGAACTCCGCGTACGCGGGGACGGTGAGGTAGCTGGTGATCAACCGGCGGCCGAGGGTGCGGGCGTAGTCGGCGTCCTCGGTGGGGCAGACGAAGATCCGGGCGACCACGTCGAAGTCGGGGCCGCCGCGCCCGGCCAGCTCGGCGCGGACCCTGGGTACGTCGTCGGCGGCCAGCCAGTTGAGGATCACCCCGTCGGCCTCGGCGGCGGCGAGCCGCAGCATCCCCGGGCGCAGCGCGGCGAGCAGCACCGGCGGCGGGGTGGCCGGCGGTCGTTCCAGGGTGAACCGGCGGACGCTGAAGGTGTCGAACGCCCCGTCGACCGTCTCGCCGCGCAGCGCCGGCCTGAGGAACCGCAGCATGTCCCGGGTACGCCGGAACGGTTCGGTGAACGGCACCCCGTTCCAGTCCCCCACCACGACCGGGGAGGAGGCGCCGATGCCCAGCGCGAACCGGCCCGGGGCGGCCTCGGCCAGCGCCGCCGCGCTCATCGCCAGCAGCCCGGGGCCCCGGGTGAAGGTCGGGGTGATCGCGGTGCCCAGCCGCAGTGCGGGCTGCCAGGCGGCGGCCAGGGCGAGCGGGGTGAACGCGTCGGTGCCGTTCACCTCGGACGACCAGACGTCGGTGAAGCCGGCCCGGTCGAGGGCCGCGTAGACGGCGGCGTGCTCGGCGAGCGGGACCCCACCCAGCGGTACCGTGAAGCCCCATCGGTTCGTCATCCGATCGATGGTGCCCGCTCGCCCGCACCGGAACAAGGGCGGGTTGCCGGACCGGGAGGAGACCAGCCGCCCGGACGGCGGCCTGTCGCGTCACCCACCGGCGGGACGGCCGGGGCTGGCCGCCGCACGGCACGCCCCGCCCCGGCAGGGGCCGCCCCGCCCCGGCACGGGCCGCCGCGGCGCCCCGATGGCGGGCCGGGCGCGCGCCGTGGTGCCACTTCTCCCGCTCGACGGTCGGCGCTAACCTCCACGGGTGACCTTCTCCCTCGTCGCCCGGTCCGCCGACGGCCGGCTGCACGGTGTCGCGGTGGCCAGCAAGTTCCTCGCCGCGGGCGCCCTGGTGCCGGCCGCCGAGGCGGAGGTGGGGGCGGTCGCCACCCAAGCGCACGTCAACCTCGGCTACGGCCCGCAGGGGCTGGCCCTGCTGCGCAGCGGCGTCGCCGCCCCGGACGTGCTGGCCGGGCTGGTCGCGGCCGACCCGGGACGGGACGACCGCCAGCTCGGCGTGGTGGGTGTCAGCGGCGTCGGCGCCACCTGGACCGGCCCGCGTTGCCACGAGTGGGCCGGCGGCCAGGCCGGGGACGGCTGGGCGGCCCAGGGCAACATCCTCGCCGGCCCGCAGGTCATCGACGCGGTCCGCGACGCCTGGTTGGGCGGCACGGCGCTGCCGTTCCCGCAGCGGCTGCTCGCCGCGCTGCACGCGGGCGACCGGGCCGGCGGCGACCGGCGGGGTCGGCAGAGCGCGGGCCTGCTGGTGGTCCAGCGGCGCGGTGGGTACGCCGGCACCGGCGACAACCTCGTCGACCTGCGGGTGGACGACCATCCCGACCCGGTCACCGAGTTGGGCCGGCTGCTCGACATGCACACCCTGCTCTTCGGCAGGCCCGACCCGGCGACCCTGCTGGACCTCGCCGGCCCGCTCGCCGGTGAGGTCGCCGGCCTGCTCGCCGCCGCCGGTCACCCGGTCGACGGTGCCGGCCTGGACGAGGCGCTCGCCTCCTGGGCCGGCGTGGAGAACCTGGAGGAGCGGCTGGTGCCGGGCCGGATCGACCCGGTCGTGCTGGCCCACCTGCGCGGCGTCGTCCCCCCGCTCCCCGCCCCCTGACACCGCCCCGCCAGTCGGCCACCGGCCGTGACCGGGTGGCGGGGACCGACCCGACCCGCCGGTGGAACCGCGCCGAGGCGGTCACCCGATCGTGAGCCCCGCCCGGCCACCGGCCGGTGGGGGCGGGACGGCAACGCCCGGGTCCCGGCTCAACCGCCGAAGGACAGCCAGCGGAAGCCGGCCGCTGCCACGACCTCCCGTTCCCGGTCGGTGAGCGGGGCGCGGCCGGTGGCCCTGCGGATCAGGGTGAGCCGGTCCCAGCCGAGCCCGACCGGGACCGGTCGGGCACCGGTGAGCAGGTCGGCGATCACCCGGGCGGCGGTGGGGGTGAGCCAGGGCTCGCGGCGCAGCGCCACCGCCAGGTCCAGCCCGTGCACACCGACCTCCACCACCCGGGTGACCAGGAACTCGTGCAGTGTCATCGGGTCGCCGTGCCGGGTGCGGACGAGCCGGCCGGCGGAGTGCGCCGCCACCGCCGCGTCGGTGGCCCGCCAGGCGGTGGTGAAGGCGGCCGCGGTGACCGCCGGTCCGGCCGGCTGACGGGCGTCGTCCGGCCCGGCGTGGTGTGGGCCGGTCCGTGCGCCGGCTCGCCCCGGGTCGGCGAGGTGCCGGGCCGCCTGGCGGGCGCTGTCGATCCGGGCCGCGTCGACCTCCGGGGTGAACTTCGCCGTGCCGAAGTAGCCGGCGGCGTCCACCTCGGCCCGGGGCGGCGGGGGCGCGGCCAGCATGTCGACCAGGCGGCCGGCGCCGGTGCGGACATGGGCGACGAGGTCCCGTACCGCCCAGGGTGGGCAGGGGGTGGGCCGGTCGAGGTCCGCGCCGGTCAGCGTCCGCAGGACTGCGTCCAGCCGGGCGCACTCGTCCCGGAACGCGGCGCGTACCGCCTCCATCTCGCCGTACCTCCGTGCAGTGGGTGGGGTCGTAGCCTCTCACCCGGTTTCGTCGGCGTCGGCCCGGGTACCCGCGCCGGGCCGACGAGAGGGGGCGGTCCGAGATGGCCGGCATGATGCTGCGCAGCACCGCGTTCACCGACCACGACCTGCTGCCGGGGCGCTTCGCCCGGGACGGCGGCAACGTGTCGCCACCGTTGCAGTGGTCCGACGTGCCGGCGTCGGCGACCGAGCTGCTCCTGCTGGTGGAGGACCCGGACGCCGGCCGTAGCCCGTTCCTGCACTGGCTGGTCACCGGGATCTCCCCGGCCACCGACGGGGTGTCCGAGGGCGCGGTGCCCGACGGCGGCCGGGTGTGGGCCAACGGCTTCGGCACCGCCGGCTGGGGCGGGCCGCACCCGCCGCAGGGTGAGGAGGCGCACCGGTACTTCTTCCGGCTGTACGCGCTGGAACGCCCGCTGGACCTGGCCGACGCGCCGCAGGCGGCGGACGTGCACGCGGCCCTCGCCGGCCGCGAGCTGGCCAGCGGGACGATGGTCGGGACCTACCGGCGTTAGCCCTTCCAGCGGGGCACCAGGCGGTGCACGGAGAGCAGCACCAGCGCCGCCACCACACCCATCGTGCCGGCGATGCCGGCGGCGCTGCCGGCGTACCCGATGAAGAGCGGGCGGCGGCCCAGTTCGTCGACCGGCACCTGTTGCTGGTCGAGCAGCCCGGACAGGGCCAGCCCGGAGCCGAGGACGGCGAGCAGCCCGCCGACGCCGAGCACCGTGGCCGCCACCCGGTGGGCGTCGTCCGGGGAGACCTGCGCCTGTTCGTGCTGGAAGATCAGCAGCAGCAGTCCGGCCAGCGCCGCCCAGACGCCGGCGACCAGGAAGGCGGCCACCGCGTCGCTGGGCCGGTGCCAGCCGGCGGAGAGGGTGGCCACCCCGGCGACGGCCGCGTACGCGACACCGAGGAACGCCCCGGGTACGCGCACCTTGGCCGGCAGCACCAGGATCAGCGCCAGCGCCACCGAGGCCGCGATGGTGGTGTGCCCACTGGGCAGGCTGTTGCCGACCGCGTCGCGTTGCGGGTCGATGCCGAGCGCCGGCCGGTCGATGACGTACTTGAGCACCTGGGTGGTGACGTTGGCGCCGGCGATCAGCAGGGTGGCCGAGATGGCGAGCGCCTTGCGACCCCGGATCAGGGCGATGAAGAAGATCACCACGGTGGCGGCCAGCAGGGAGACCACCGACATGGCGTTGAGGACCCGGTTGACCAGCCCGTCGATGCGGTCCTGCCCGATCCGGTTGCCGGTCAGCGCGACCGTGTCGAGCCACTGCCCGGTGCCGGTGTGCACGGCGAAGCGCCACACCAGCAGGAAGGCGGCCGTCTGGGCCAACGCCAGCACGACCAACCAGACCGCGGTCCAACCCCTTGCCGTCGCTCGCACCCGCACACCGTAGCGGCAAGCCCGGCACGTCGCTCGCGGGGCCACCGGCGGGTCCCGGATACGTTGGCATCCGGACCACGGAGGTGACGGTGACCGACAGCACCAGGCAGCGGCGACCGGCGACGGATCGGCCGGAGTCGTTGGCGGACCTGCTCGGCGGGCGCGGTGGCGCGGTGGACGCGACGCTGCCTCCGGTGGCGTTCACCGTCGGCTGGCTGGCGACGGGCCGCTCGGTGGTCGGCGGGGTGGCGGCGGCCGCGCTGGCCGGTGCGGCGGTGGCGCTGTGGCGGTGGCGGCGGGGGGACCGGCCGCGGGCGGTGCTGGTCGGGCTGCTCGCGGTCTGTGTGGCCGCGCTGGTGGCGTTGCGCACCGGCCGGGCGGTCGACTTCTTCGCGGTGCAGGTCTTCTCCAACCTGGCCAGTGCGCTGGTCTGGGTGGTGAGCATCGTGGTGCGCCGGCCGCTGCTCGGGGTGGTCGTCGGGGTGGCGCTGCGGCAGCGGGGGCGGTGGCGGCGCGATCCGGCGCTGCTGCGGGCGTACCGCCGGGGTAGCTGGATGTGGGCGGCGACGTACGTCCTGCGGGTGGTGGTCTTCCTGCCGCTCTGGCTGGGCGGTCAGGTGCTCGCGTTGACCGTGGCCCGGGTGGCGCTGACCTGGCCGCTGGTGGCGGCGGCGCTGACGGTGAGCTGGGTGGTGATCCGCCGGTCGCTGCCGGCCGGTCATCCGGGGCTGCGGCACCCGGTGGTGCCGGCGGAGGACGGGGCCGCCGCCGGAGCGGGACTGACGCCGGGAACGTGAATGGAGAGGCCGCCACGGGGGGAGCGGCCTCTCCGAGCAACACGGTACTCCGTCATGTGGCGTCGTGTGATCCCACGACGGGCACTTTTTTCGTGGCTGCCGCGCTTGGACGCGGACGGTGGACGGTGGGGTGGGCCGGCCGTCCGCTGCGTCGGCCGGACGGCCGACCCACCCCCGGCCTGACCGTGGGAATCAGGCCGCCCCACCGACCGGGCTGTCCGCTCCCCCGGGCCCGGTCGGCCTCCGGGTGGGCGGCGCCGCGCCACCCACCCGGAAGGGTCAACTCACCCGTTCGGGAACAGGTTGCCGTAGTCGGCGTACGCCATGGCGACGTCGGCCTGGGCCCAGAACCGGTGGTAGTTGAAGGTCGGCTCGGCGCCGCCCTTGAGGTACGCGTCGACCTTCGGCCAGTCCGGGTCGTTCTTGTAGAACGACCGGATGTCCAGGAAGCTCTTGCCGGGGGCGATGGCGTCGCCGTTGGGCATCTTGCCGGTCCAGCCGGACGGGATGTAGAGCCCCTGGCCGTCGGCGGCGTTGTAGACGTCGTCGAAGCGCTTGTAGTCGCCGCGCTTCTCCGGCATCGAGACGCCCTTGGTGTCGGCCGCCGCCGAGAGCGCGTCGAGCAGGCCCTTGGCGGTGTTCTTCGCCGACGCGTTGCCCGACTTGGCGGCGTACGCGATCAGGGTCCGGGCGTAGGCGGCGGCGACGCCGACGTCCTGGCCCTTCACCGTCACCTCGACGTGCAGGTTGCTGTTCGGCTGCGGGTTGATCGGGTCCCAGACGGTGGGCTGGCCGGTCCACTTCATGTCCGACGGGATCGACCAGTTGGTGCCCACCGTGGTGTTGGCGATCGCCCACGGCACCCACTTGTCGAGCAGCGCCTTGGCCTTCGCGTTGCCGGTCTGCAGGTACAGCTCGGCGATCCGCTGCATCGACCAGGCCTGCATGCCGAACCACTGGTTCGACGGCGGGTCGTTGTAGACCGGGTCGACGTCGTAGAACATGCCGTAGAAGGTGGAGGTGCCGGCCGGGGGCTGGCCGTAGTTGCCGTCCCAGCTGTTGGTGGCGCCGCCGGCGATGCCGCCCTCGGCGGACTGGAGCCAGGTGTAGAACTCCAACTGCCGGTCGAGGCTCTTCTGCCAGTCCGCGACGGCGGTCGGGGACTGCGGCTTGAGCTCGGCCACGTTGGTCAGCGCCCAGGCCGCGAACGGGTTCTGGTAGCCGAAGTGGTTGTGGCTGGAGCCGATCCGCCAGGACCAGTTCTGGTTGGCCTCGTACGCGCCACCCCAGGCGTAGTACCAGGACAGCAGGTAGTGCGCCGAGTCCTTGCCGCTGCCGGCGGCGCAGGTGCTGGCCCCGACACAGTTGCCGATCTTCTTGAAGTACTTGTCGAACATGGCGTACCGCAGGTAGTCGCCCATCTTGGCGGCCTTGGCCACGGTGGCCGCCACGTCGGCCTGCTTGCCCTGCGCCTTGGCCCAGGTCAGGGCCCAGTACGCGGCCTGAACGGCACGGGCGTCGGCGTCCGGCGCGTTGGTGTACTTCCACTGCTTGGCCGGGGCGCTGCCCTCCTTGACGAACAGGTCGAGGTAGCCGTACTGACCGCCGTGCTTGAAGGTGTCGCAGGACGGCTGGGGCACGGTCTCCCAGACCGACTCCTGGGTGCCCCGCTGGAAGGTGTTGATGTACGCCGGCCGGGTGGTGCCGTCACCGCAGCGGCCGAAGCCGTAGGTGTTGTCGACGTCCAGCAGCCAGTGCATGCCGTAGATGTCGCCGGTGCCGTAGGTGGACTGCAGCTCCGAGCGCAGCGGGTCCTGGCCGACCGAGACGGACGGCTGGAGCTGGGAGGGGTACTGGCTGGGCAGGTTGTACTCCGCGGCGTACTGCGGGGTGCCCGCGGCGCCGGCGGTGGCCTGGTCGGCGTGCGACGGGATGATGTACTTCTCCATCACCGTCCAGGCGTTGTTGAACGGCGCCCAGTTCTGGGTCACCCGGCCGTACTGGGCCTCCAGCCACAGCCAGAAGCTGAACGCCTCGGAGGTGGTCTCGTGGCCGTGGTCGGGCGCCTCGACGATCAGCGTCTCGACCGAGTGGTACGGCACGCCCTCGGGGCTGAAGTAGCCCGAGTTCTTGATCTTGCCGTACTGGTCGAGGAACTTCTTGATGTACGCGTTGTCGCCGCCGGGGGTGTCGTTGTCGATCTCGGTGACGGTGACCGCCAGCGGGGCGAGACCGGTGCCGGAGGCGGTGATGGTGGCGGTGCCGCCGACGGTGTCGGCGTCCTCCGCCGCGGCGACCGTGATGGTGACCCCGGTGCTCCAGTTGCTCGGGGTCAGCGTGACGGAGGCCGGCGAGACCGTGATGTCGGTGTCACCGGTACGGGTGAGGGTCACCGGCACGTTGCCCGTCGGCGCGGCGCTGAGCTTGAGGTTGAAGGTGGCGGTGCCGCCCTCGTTGACGCTCACCGCCGACGGGGTGGCCACCAGCACCGGGCCGGAGGCCGGGTTGACCGTGAACGTCTTCTCGGCGACCGCCACCCCGTTGGCGTTGTCGTACGCCTTGGCCTGGACGGTGTAGCTGCCGGCCGGCAGGGCGGTCAGGGTGTAGCCGTACGGCGCGGTGGTGTCGGTGTTGACCAGCAGGCCGTTGCGGTAGAACTCGACCTTGCTGATCGTCCCGTCCGGGTCGCTGGCGGTGGCGGTCAGCGGCACGTCCGCCGGGGCCTGGAAGGGCCCGGTCGGCACGCCGAGGGAGACCGTCGGCGGCTGGTTGGCCGGGGTGCCGTTGCAGGGGGTGCCGTTGAGGGTGAAGGCGGTGGGCTTAGGGTTGCTGCCCGAGTAGGAGCCGTTGAAGCCGATGGTGGTGGAGGCGCCGGTGCCGAGGCTGCCGTTGTAGCTCTCGTTGGTCGCGGTCACCTCGCTGCCGGTCTGGCTCCACTTGGCCGACCAGCCCTGGGTGACCCGCTGGCTGCTGTTCGGGAAGGTGAACTTGAGCGTCCAGCTACTGACCGCGTCGCCCAGGTTCTTGATGGTGACGTTGCCGGTGAAGCCGCTGCCCCAGTCGTTGGTGGCGTAGACCACGTCGCAGGCCGGCGCGGCCTGGGCCGCGCTGGCCGGCAGGCCCACCCCGCCGATGGCGAGTGCGGTGGCGGCGAGCATCGCCGTGCGGCGACGTCTTGCCATGAGTCTCATGTGCGCGGTGTCTCCTCGGACCGGGCCGGGGCTGCGGGCCCCGGCGGAGGCACCTCCACGCGCGGGAACAGGGGTGCGCGGGGGGACGGAGGCGCCGGGATGGTGGTCGGTCCGGCCGGTGGGGCCGGGCGGGGACGGGGTACGACCTGGGAAGGAAGCGCCGTGCCGTTCCCTGGGTGCCGTCCGGGAGACCCGGATGCCCTCGGCGACCCACGCTCGCGCGAGCTGGCTCCGCTGCGTTGAATCGACAGTGTGCCATGGAAGCGCTCCCACAACAACCACCCGACCGAAACCCAGATCCATGTTTCGATCTCGTTTAGGGGCTTTCACAAAGCCGTGACGGGCGTTACAGTCGCAGCATCGCCGATGGGAGCGCTTCCATCGACGGAGATGCAACAAAGAAGATCGACCGTGGTCGCCCGACCACGGGGTTCAGCCCCGAACGGCTGACGACGGGCCAGCCCGGACACCGTCGCCAGCCACCAGCCCACCAGCACGGAGGGAGGTGGAACCAGAGCCACTCGCGTGGCCCGGCTCCCGCGCGACACGCACGGCCGGACGCCAATTCGAGCGTGCGTGTGTGCAACAGAGGTGGGGACGGGGGTTGCCCTCCCCCGTCCCCACACTAAACCCCCGTACACGACGGGAAAAGAGGCCGACGGGACAGGCGTACGCGCCGCCCGGCCGGCCTCGATCGCTATCTGCTCCCGGCAGGCGGGCCGACCGTCCTCGACGGCGCCCGTCACACTCCCACTTCCCCATCCCGGCCGCCCGCGCGTGGCCCTCTAGGCTGGCGGTCCGCCCCCGAGGCGGCCGGGCCGTCGCATGCCCGCGCTGGGAGCGCTCCCGGCCGTCGGGGTGGCCCGCACCCTGAGGAGAAAAACCCATGTCGATACTCACCCGACGGCGCCTGCTGCGCGACGCCGCGCTCTCCGCGACCGCCACCGCCGGCGCCGGGCTGTCCGCCGCCGCGGGCGGCGCCGGCCTGGCCGCGGCCACCGGCGTCCTGACCGCCGGCTGCGACTCGCCGCCGGGTGGCGACCCGACGGCCGGGCCCGCCCCGGACCGGCTGCGCTTCCCGCGCGACTTCGGCTGGGGCGCCGCCACCTCCGCGTACCAGATCGAGGGCGCCGCCAAGGAGGACGGCCGGGGCGAATCGGTCTGGGACACCTTCAGCCACACCCCCGGACGCACCCGCAACGGCGACACCGGCGACGTGGCCGCCGACCACTACCACCGCTGGGCCGACGACCTGGACCTGATGCGCGACCTCGGGCTGGGCAGCTACCGGTTCTCCGTGTCCTGGCCCCGGATCCAGGCCGACGGCACCGGCAAGCCCAACCAGCGCGGCCTCGACTTCTACAAGCGGCTGGTCGACGGGCTGCACGAACGCGGCATCGCCCCGATGGTCACCCTCTTCCACTGGGACCTGCCGCAGGCGTTGCAGGACGCCGGCGGGTGGGAGAACCGGGACACCGTCCACCGGTTCGCCGACTACGCCGACGCGGTCTTCCGTGGCCTCGGCGACCGGGTGCCGGTCTGGCTGACCGTCAACGAGCCGAAGACCGTGGTGCAGAACGGCTACCTCTGGGGCCACCACGCCCCCGGCCGGCAGGACCCGGACGCCGCCTACCTGGTCGCCCACCACCTCCAGCTCGCCCACGGCCTGGCCGTCCGCGCGCTACGCGCCACCGGGCACGACACCCGGATCGGCCCGGCGCTCAACCTGCACCCCTGCTACCCGGCCGACGACAGCCCCGCCGCCGCCGCAGCCGCGAAGCTGCACGACGGGTACGAGAACCGGCTCTACCTCGACCCGATCTTCACCGGCGCCTACCCCGCCGACGTCCTGGCCCACCTCGGCCCGGACAGCCGGATGGTGCGCGCCATCCGCGACGGCGACCTGGCCACCATCGCCACCCCGGTGGACCTGCTCGCGGTGCAGTACTACACCCCGCTCTACCTGACCGGCGACCGGAACACCGTCACCCGCTGGCCCACCTCCGAGGCGGACTGGCAGCAGATCTACCCGCAGGGCATGTACGACATCCTGACCCGGGTCACCCGCGACTACGGGCCGGTCCCGATCACCGTCACCGAGAACGGGCTGCCCTGCCCGGACACCCTCGGCCCGGACGGCACCGTCGACGACGCCGGCCGGATCGCCTTCCTGCGCGACCACTTCACCGCCGCCCACCGGGCCATCGCCGACGGCGTGCCGCTGGAGAGCTACCACGTGTGGTCGCTGCTGGACAACTTCGAGTGGGCCGAGGGGTACGACCAGCGCTGGGGACTGGTCTACGTGGACTACCCGACCCAGCGCCGCATCCCGAAGGCCAGCGCCCACTGGTACCGCCAGGTGATCCGGGACAACGGCCTGTAGGCCGTACGCCGGGGACCGGGCCGGCACGGCCGGACCGCGTGGGGGCGGTCCGGCCCGGCGCCGGTGGGCGGCTGCCCGCCCGGCCCGGCCGCCGCCGGTCAGCGGGGCAGGGCCTGCTGCAACTCGGCGCGCAGCGCCGGGGTCAGCATCTCGCCGGCCTGCTTGGCCAACCGGGCCATCTCGTAACCGACCACGCCGATGTCCGCGTCCCCGGCGGCCAGGGTGGCCAGGATCGAACCGTCGCGGATCTGCATGACCAGGAAGTAGCCGCGGCCCATCTCCACCACCGTCTGCTTGACGACGTCGCCGTCGAACATCTGGGCCGCGCCCGCGGTGATGCTCATCAGCCCCGAGGTTACCGCGGCAAGCTTGTCCGCGTGGTCCCGGGGCAGATGCGCCGAGATCGCCACCAGCAGCCCGTCCGAGGAGACCACCACCGCGTGGGACACCCCGGGCACCCGCTCCGCGAACGCGGTGACCAGCCAGCTCAGATCCCGTGCCTCCTGGCTCAACGTCGTCACTGTCGTTCCCCTTCGCTACGCACACCCGCCGGCGGCAAGATTATCTCCGTGGTGTCCTCGGCCTCCGCCCGGCGCACCCCGCTGTAGAGGCGGGACAGCATGCCGCCCACCGCCGCCGGGTCCGGGTCGTCCCGCACCTGCGACGGCTGCGGCCGGGCCGGCTCGGTCACCGAGGTCAACTGTGCCATCGGCACCCGCACCGGCAGGCCCCGCGCGTTGGTGCCCCCGGTCACCGGGGTGGCCGGCGGCGCCGGGGTGGTCTCCCCCGTCGACACCGGCGCGGACGACGCCGGACCGTGCCGGGACCACCAGCCGCCGCCACCGTCCGCCGGCGGGCCGGCGGCCGGCGACAGCACGTCCTCGGCACGGACCGGCACCGGACGTGCCCCGGCCGGCGGAGTCTGGTCCGGACGGCGACCGGCCACCGGCAGCTCGGCCGGCCGGGCCGGGCCGGGCTGGCGCGGCACCTCAACCGGCCGGGTCGCCCCGGCGACCGCGGTGGTGAGCATCCGCGGCGACATCGCCGGATCCAGCTCCCGCGCCGGGGCCGGGGCGAGCAGGGTGGGCGGCAGCACGATCCGGGCGACCAGCCCCTGCGCCCCGCCGGCCAGCCGCACCCGGACGCCGTGCCGGGCGGCGAGGTGGCTGACCACGAACAGTCCCATCCGTTCGACCGCCGCCACGTCCGCCGCCGGCGGGGCGGCGAGCACCCCGTTGGCCTGCTCCAACGCGGCCGGGCTCATGCCGAGCCCCTGGTCGACGAGCTCCACCACCGCCCCACCGTCCTCGGCCCACGCGGTCACCCGGACCAGGGTGTCCGGACGGGAGAAGGCGGTGGCGTTCTCCAGCAGCTCGGCCAGCAGGTGCACCAGCTCGCCGATGGCGTGCCCGACGACGTACAGGTCAGCCGCCACGTCGTGCCGGACCCGCTGGTACTGCTCGATCTCGGCGCTGGCGGCGAGCAGCACCGCGCCCAGCCCCACCGGCCGGTTCCACCGCCGGGTGGACTCGGTGCCGGCGAGCACCAGCAGGCTCTCGTCGTTACGGCGCATCCGGGCGGCCAGGTGGTCCAGCTTGAACAGGTTCTCCAACTGGTCCGGGTCGGCCTCCTCCCGCTCCAGGTCGTCCAGCAGTTCGAGCTGCCGCTCCACCAGCACCTGGCTGCGCCGGGCCAGGTTGACGAACATCGCGTTGACGGTGCGCCGGGTCTCCGCCTGCTCCACCGCCACGCTGACCGCGCTGCGGTGCACCGCGACGAACGCCTCGGCCAGCTCGCCGATCTCGTCGAGCGACCGCACCACGGCGGGCGGCACGTCGATCGCCGGCACCCCACCGCCGACCGAACGGAGCCGGTCCAGGGCCTGCGGCAGCTCGATCTGGGCGATCCGCAGGGCCTGGCCGCGCAGGAGCTGCATCGAGTTGGCGATGTACCGGCCGATCAGCGCGGCCAGCAGCACGGCCAGGGCGAGCACCACCACGATGCCGCCGACCACCAGCAGGGTGGTCCGTAGCTGCGCGCCGCTCACCTCGTCGGCCCGGGTCACCGCGTCGTCCAGCACCCGGGTCTCCAACTGCCGCAGCAGCCCCTGCCGCTGCTCGCTGGCCGCCCACCACTGTGGAGCGGGCAGCACCTCCGGCCGGGCGGTGCCGCCGGTGGCGAGGCTCTTCTCCTCCAGCCGGGTGGCGTTGACGAAAGCCTCGTCGCGCGAGGTCCGGTCGTACGCCTCGATCTGGCCGTTGGTGGCCGCCACCCGGAACGCGCCCAGCGCGGACAACTGCTGGGACCGCAGGTCGGTGAGGGTCACCTGGTCGTCCAGGTCGTACCGGCCGGCGCGGCCGGCCGCGTAGAGCTGAGCCCGGATCCGCGAGGACAGCTCCTTGACCCGGGCGAGCTGGACGTAACGCAGCACCGCCTCGGTCAGCTCGGGACGGTCCGGCCCGGGGCTCGGCTCGGCCAGGAGGCTGAGCAGCGTCTCCACCGCCCGGTGGTAGTTGCCGAGGATGGTGTCGCTGCTCAGCACCGCCGGCGGCACCGCCGCCCGGATGTAGACCACCTGGTCGTACGCCTCCGTCGCCTCGGCGTAGGCGACCTGCCAGGCGGCGTCGGAGTCGGCCAGCGGCTCGGCGGCCTCGCGCAGCTCCGCGAAGGCCGCGTCGCTGGCGGCCTGCAACGGCTTGAGGGCGGCCACCGCCGCGTCCCGGTCGGCGGAGTTCCCGGAGCGGCGCAGCGCGGCCAGCTCGCCGGCGCTGCGGTCACGTTCCTGCTGGAGCCGGTCCACCAGGGTGGTGATCTGCCGGCCGATGCCGACCTGCTGGGCGAAGTCGCTCAACGCGGTGGTCCGCCCGACCAGCCCGGCGGTCTGCACCCCGGCCAGCACCAGGAAGGCCACCGACGGGATGACCAGGACGGTGACGAGTTTGGTGCGCATCCGCCAGTCCCGCAGCCGCAACGGGGACCGCCGCCGGTGCGGCACGACCCGCTCGTCGAACCGGTTCCGGCCGAGGGGCGACTCGGCACCCGGTGTCGGGTCGGGCCCTGCGCCCACGTCTTGCCTCCTCGGTCCCCCGCCGCTCCCGGCGACGGGGAGCGGAATCCATCCAACCAGTCCCGGGAGCTGTGTCAACGGGCCGACGGCGCATCCGGACGGACGGACCTGCCGGAACCGGCGGGCGAGGTCGGCGAGGGGTCCTCCTCCGTACGGTTGGTGCCGGCGAGCTCATCCGCCTGAGCTATCCGCCCCAGGGCCACCAGCGCGGCGCCGATGGCACCGATCTCCGGCTCGTCGCGGTGCCGGACCGGCCGGGGCGCGAGCGCGCCGGCGAACGCCGCACGCCACCACGGGGAGGCGGTCACCGCTCCCCCGCCGAGCACCACCTCGACCGGGGCGTCGACACCGGACTCCAGCACCACGAGGTCGTCGGCGACCATCCGGCACAGCCCGGTCATCAGTCCGGCGAGGATCTCCACGCCGGTGCTGGAGAAGCTGAGCCCGCGCAGCTCACCGGAGCCGGCCGGGGCCAGGCCGGGCGGCCGGTCCCCGCCCAGGCGCGGGTTGGCCCCGACCCCGCCGTCCGGCGGCACCCGGGCCAGCGCCGCGTCCAGGTCGGCGCCCTCGGGCAGCCGCAGCGTCCGGTGCGCCCAGGCGAAGAGGTTCCCCCCGCACGAGTACGCCGCCCCGGTCACCACGTACTCGTGGTCCACCCGGTAGCGCCACAGCCGCTCGGGCAGCGGCGGCAGGTCCACGCCGGCCGGGGCCCGCTGGACCAGCCGCACCGCGGCGGAGGTGCCCACCGTCACCGCCGCCCGGCGCGGGTCGACACAGCCGGAGCCGACGTTGGAGGCGGCCCCGTCGCCGACCGGGGCGGCCCAGGCGGCGGTGGCGAGCTGGGGCCACCGGCGGGCGTGCTCGGGGCGGAGCGTGCCGCGCCAGCGCGTCGGGGCCAGCTCCGGCAGCTCCCCCGGCCGGACCCCGGCCAACGCGAGCGCCTCGGCGTCCCAGTCCAGGGTGCGCAGGTCCAGCAGGCCGGTGCCGGAGGCCATCGACACCGACATCGGCGCGGTGTCGAGCAGTTGGCCGAGGACGTACTCGACCAGGCCGGCGAAGCGGGCCACCCCGGCGACCCGGTCCCGCAGCCAGGGCAGCCGCACCGACCAGTAGCAGCGGTGCCACCAGGTCCCGGTACGGCGGTGGAACTCGTCGGGGTCAGCCGGGCCGGCCGCCCCGGACGGCGGGGTGGGCCGGGTGTCCAGCCAGGTCAGCACCGGCCCGAGCGGATCACCGGCGCGGTCCAGGGGCACCACCGAGTGCCACTGCGCGGAGATCGCGACCAGCGCCACGTCCCGCAGGTGACCGGCGGCGGCCAGGTCGTCCAGGCACTCGGCCAGGCAGGCGAGGTAGCCGGCGGCGTCCAGGGTGCCGGCGCCGTCGTCGGTGACGGCCAGGTGCACCTTGCGCCGTGCCAGCGCTCCGGGCAGCGGCTCGGCGTCGGCGTCCAGCACGAGCCCGCGTACCGAGGAGGTGCCCAGGTCGAGAGCGAGAATGTCCATCGCGGGTCACGGTACCCGGCGGCCCGGCCGGCCAACCCATGATCGGCGGCCGGCACGAGCCCCCGTGGTGGGAACGGCTTTCCCGCCGGACGCGGGCCACGTATGGTGTCGGCATGCCCGCGCACCCGACCTGCTGGTGGCCCGCCGACCCGGCGGCCACCCCCCGCGCGTAGCTTTCCACGCGGCCGCCCGACGAGGCGGCCGCCGGTCTCTCCCCGGCTCCCGGGGCCGCCCGACGACCAGGCGGCCCGGCCCAGGAGGAGACCCCGATGACCCGCCCGCACCACCTGCTCGCCGCCGTCGCCGACGGCGTCGACCCCGGCCCGTTCGCCCTCGTCCGCCGCGAGGGGGCCGACCACGTCGCGCTCTACACCGGACCGGTACGCGTCGCCGACCGCCTCGCCGACCTGCCGCTGCCCGACGCCGGACCGGGGCCGGCGACGTTGGCGCTGGTGCCGTACCGGCAGATCACCGAACGCGGCTTCGACTGCGTCGACGACGGGACCCCGCTGGAGTACCTGGCGGTCGACGCGCACGCCGAGTTGCCGCTGGCCGACGTGCTCGCCGCGCTGCCGGACGCGCCGGTGGTGACCACGGACGCCGCCTTCGACGTCGACGACGCCGCGTACGCCCGCACCGTCGAGCGGGTGCTGGCCGAGGAGATCGGCCGGGGTGAGGGCGCCAACTTCGTCGTGCACCGCACCCTGCGGGCCACCGTGCAGGGGTCGCCACTGGGCGCGGCGCTGGCCGCACTGCGTCGGCTGCTGGTCCACGAGCGGGGCGCGTACTGGACGTTCCTGGTGCACACCGGCACCCGGATCCTGGTCGGCGCGAGCCCCGAACGGCACGTCAGCGTCGACGACGGCCTGGTCATGATGAACCCGATCAGCGGCACGTTCCGGCACTCCGGTGCGGCGGCCGACCGGGACGCCCTGCTGCGTTTCCTGCGCGACCCCAAGGAGGTCGAGGAGTTGTACATGGTCCTCGACGAGGAGCTGAAGATGATGGCCACCGTGGCGACGCACGGCGGCCAGGTGGTCGGGCCGTACCTGAAGGAGATGGCGCACCTGGCGCACACCGAGTACCTGCTGGCCGGGCGGGGCTCGAAGGACGTGCGGGAGGTGCTGCGGGAGACCATGTTCGCCCCGACGGTGACCGGCAGCCCGATGCAGAACGCCTGCCGGGTGATCGCCCGGCACGAGCGCACCGGCCGGCGCTACTACTCGGGGGTGCTGGCCCTGCTCGGCCGGGACGCCGAGGGCCGGCAGACGTTGGACGCCCCGATCCTGATCCGGACGGCGGAGATCTCCCCCACCGGCCAGCTACGGGTGTCGGTCGGGGCGACCCTGGTGCGACACTCCACGGCGGCCGGCGAGGTCGCCGAGACGCACGCCAAGGCGGCCGGGGTGCTCGCCGCGTTGGGGCTCGGTCCACAGGCGCCGGCCACCGGCCCGCACCCGCCGGTACGGCTCGCCGACGACCCGGAGGTGCGGGCGGTACTCGCCGCGCGTAACGCCCCGCTGGCCCGGTTCTGGCTGGACCAGCGGCTCCCCGGGGCGACGGCGCTGCCGGGGCTGACCGGCCGCCGGGTGCTGGTGGTGGACGGGGAGGACACCTTCACCGGGATGCTCGCCCACCAACTCGGCGCGCTGGGCCTGCTGGTGGACGTCCGGCCGTGGCACGCGCCCGGCCCGCAGGACGGGTACGACCTGGTGGTGGTCGGCCCCGGCCCGGGTGACCCGGGGGCGGTCGACGACCCGAAGATGGCGGTGCTGCGGGGGCTGCTGACCGGTCGGCTCGACGCCGGCCGGCCCACCCTGGCCGTCTGCCTCGGCCACCAGTTGCTCGCCGGGTTGCTGGGGTTGCCGCCGCACCGGCGGGATGCGCCCTACCAGGGCCTGCAACGCCAGGTGCCGGTCTTCGGGGTGCCCCGCCGGGTCGGCTTCTACTCGACGTTCACGGCGCGGGCGGCCAGCGACCGGGTCGGTTCGCCGTACGGGCCGGTGGAGCTGTCCCGCGACCCGGGTGACGGGTCGGTGCACGCGCTGCGCGGGGCGGGCTTCGCCGGGGTGCAGTTCCACCCGGAGTCGGTGCTCAGCCGGGACGGCATGGCGGTCCTGGCCGACCTGCTCGGGCATCTGCTCGCCCATCCGGCGCTGGCCGCGCCCGGCACGCCCGGCCGGGGGTAGCGGCAGCGGCGACCGGTGGCCCCGGCGGGCGGGAGCCCGCCGGCCGGCCACCGGTCGTCGGCCGGTCAGCCGGCGAGGCCGCGCTTGACCGCGCCGCCGATCTGCACCGCCCGCTTCGCGGTCAGCGCGGTGGCCGCGAGCACCACGTGGTCCGGGGCGATCTCCCCGTTGTTGCTGGTGTGCGAGGCGCCGTACGGGTTGCCGGCGACGAACTGGCTCGGGTCGGTGTAGCCGGGGGTGACCACGATGCCACCCCAGTGGTAGAAGATCGTGAACAGCGAGAGCAGGGTCGACTCCTGGCCGCCGTGCGAGGTGGCGGTGGAGGTGAAGCCGCTGTAGACCTTGTTCGCCAGGGCGCCGTTGGCCCACAGCGGTCCGGTGGTGTCGATGAACTGCTTGAGCTGGGCGGCGATCATGCCGTACCGGGTGGGCGATCCGAAGATCACCACGTCGGCCCAGGACAGGTCGTCGATCTCGACCTCCATCACGTCCTGGGTCTCCAGGCGGTGCGCCTGCCAGCCCGCGTTGGAGCGGATCGCCTCGTCCGGTGCCAGCTCCCGCACCTTGCGCAGGCGTACCTCGGCGCCCGCCTCGCCGGCCGCCTCGCTGGCCGCCTGCGCCATCTGGTAGGTGATGCCGGTCGCGCTGTAGTAGATCACCGCTGCCTTGACCTGGCCGTCCATCGTCACATTCCTCCTCGATTCGGGTCAGCTCCGGCGACTACCCGAGGGGTGGCCGGGCAAACGTTTCTCCGTGGCATGATCCGGACATGGAGCTGCGCACCGCCACCGCCGCGGACTGGCCGGGCATCTGGCCGTTCCTGCGGGAGATCGTCGACGCCGGGGAGACGTACACCTGGCCCCGTGACGTCACCGAGGACGACGCCCGGCGACGGTGGCTGGTCGGGCCGCCCGGCCGGACGGTGGTCGCGGTGGACCCGGACGGGACGGTCCTCGGGTCGGCGAAGCTGGTCCCCAACCAGGAGGGGCCGGGCGACCACGTGGCCAACGCCGGCTTCATGGTCGCCCCGGCCGCCGCCGGCCGGGGGGTCGGCCGGGCACTCGGGGCGTACGTGCTGGACCTGGCCCGGGCCGAGGGCTACCGGGCGATGCAGTTCAACGCGGTGGTGGCCAGCAACACCCGCGCGGTGGCGCTGTGGCGGTCGCTCGGCTTCGACGTGGTCGGCCGGGTGCCGGAGGGTTTCCGCCACCCGCACCTCGGCCTGGTCGACCTGCTGGTGATGTACCGCCGGCTGGGCTGACCGGGCGGCCGCTCGGGACTCGCCTGCTTCGGCTCAGGGTTCACGGCGGGGCGGTCCGCGCCGAGCACCCGCTGTCGGTGGGCGTCCATATGCTGGCCGGCGTGGTGGAGCTGACCGGTGCCGAGGCGCTGACGTTGCGGATGACCGCCCTGTTGCTGCGCGAGCACCCGCGCGGCCGGCGCACCGGCGTCGCCGGGGTGGTGGAGTGGTTCGGGGCGATGCAGGCCCAGGACGCGGCGAGCGGGCTGTGGTCACTGGGGCTGCGGCTGCCCGGGTGCACCGAGGCCGACGTGCGGGCCGCCCTGGAGCGGCGGGAGGCGCTGCGCACCTGGCCGATGCGGGGCACCGTGCACCTGGTGCCGTCCCGGGACGCCCGCTGGATGCTGGAGCTGACCGGCGTCCGCGCGCTGGCCGGGGCGGAGCGCCGCCGGGCGGTCCTCGGGCTCACCCAGGCCGAGGCCGACCGGGCCGCCGACGTGCTCGGCGCGGCCCTGGCCGGTGGCGGCCGGCTGACCCGCGCCGCGTGTCTGGCCACCCTGGCCTCGGCCGGCGTCGACACCGCCAACCAGCGCGGCTACCACCTGCTCTGGTACGCCAGTCAGCGGGGCGTCACCTGCGTCGCCCCGCACGTGGGCACCGAACAGACCTTCGCCCTGCTCGACGAGTGGGCCCCCGACCCGCACCGGCCGGAGCGGGACGAGGCGCTGGGCATCCTGGCCCGGCGCTACTTTCGCAGCCACGGGCCGACCACCCGGCGGGACTTCGTCGGCTGGACGGGGCTGACGGCCGCCGACGCGGAGCGGGCCGTCGCGGTCGCGGTCGCCGCCGGGGAGCTGACCGGGGTACGGGTCGACGGGGTGGCGGCGTACCTCGACCCGGCCCTGCTCGACGCGCCCCGCCTCCCGGTGGACGACGTGCACGTGCTGCCCGGGTTCGACGAGTACCTGCTGGGCTTCAAGGACCGCACCCTGATGCTCGACCCGGCCCACCTGGCGGCGGTGATCCCCGGCGGCAACGGCGTCTTCCAGGCCACCGTGGTACGTGGCGGGCGGGTGGTCGGCACCTGGAAGCGGCGGACCGGCAGGGCCGGGGTCACCGTGACGGTGCAGCCCCTGGTCCCGTTGGGCGTCACGGTGCGCCGCCGGGTCGAGTCGGCGTTGGCGGGTTACGCCCGGTTCCTCGGCCTGCCGCTGCACACCGCCTGGTAGCCCCGCCCCCACGGGATTCGCCGGTCCCCCGCCCCCGCCCTCACGGCAGCCTGGCCGCCGGGGCGAAGACGACCTTCGGCTTCCTCGCCTCCGCCGGCCTGCCGCCACGGGTGGTGAGGCAGGTCGGGTCAGGCCGGTCCGGCGTCCGGGTCAGTCGGCGAGCGCGCCGGCCGAGCGGCCCTCGTGCAGGGTCAGGTTTCGCCCGGTCGACGGGTCGAACAGGTGGATCTTCTCCAGGTTGAACCAGACCCGCCGGTCCTCCCCCTCCCGCACCGGCGACTCGGCCGACAGCCGGGTCACCAGGTTGGCACCGCCGCCGCTGAAGTCGGCTCCGGCGTCGGCCGCCAACTCCTCCAGTTCGGCGGCGTTGGCCCGCTGCCCCTCCACGGTGAAGTAGACGTACTTGTCGGAGCCCATCGACTCGACGATCTCGACCGGTGCGGCGAACTCCAGGCCCCGCCGGCGGGTCTCGTCGTCGATCAGCTCGGCGTCCTCGAAGTGCTCCGGGCGGATGCCGAGGATCAGCTCGCGCGGCGCGTCGGCCCCGTTCAGCTCGCGGCGGATCCGCTCGCCGATCGGCACGTCGCCCAGCGCGGTCCGCAGCTTCCCGTCCTCCACGGCGGCGGGCAGGAAGTTCATCGACGGCGAGCCGATGAACCCGGCGACGAAGAGGTTACGCGGGTGGTCGTACAGCTCCTGGGGCGGGCCGACCTGCTGCACCGCGCCGCCCCGCATGATCACCACCCGGTCACCGAGGGTCATCGCCTCGGTCTGGTCGTGGGTCACGTACACCGTCGTGGTGCCGAGCTGCTTCTGCAACCGGGACACCACCGTCCGCATCTGCACCCGCAGCTTGGCGTCCAGGTTGGACAGCGGCTCGTCCATCAGGAACGCCTTCGGCTGCCGGACGATGGCCCGGCCCATCGCCACCCGCTGCCGCTGGCCGCCGGAGAGGTTGGCCGGCCTGCGGTCCAGCAGCGGGGTCAGCTCCAGCACCTTGGCCGCCTCGTCGACCTTGGCGTTGATCGTCTCCTTGTCGAGCTTGGCCAGCCGCAGCGGGAACGCCATGTTCTCCCGGACGGTCATGTTCGGGTAGAGCGCGTACGACTGGAACACCATCGCGATGTCCCGGTCGCGCGGGGCCTTGTCGTTGACCCGCTGCCCGGCGATGCGCAGCTCGCCGGAGCTGATGTCCTCCAACCCGGCGATCATGTTGAGGGTGGTGGACTTCCCGCAGCCCGACGGGCCGACCAGGATGACGAACTCGCCGTCGGCGATCTCCAGGTCGACGTCCTGCACCGCCACGGTCCCGTCCGGGAACCGCTTGCTCACCTTGTCCAGCACGATGTCGGCCATGACTACACCACCTATCCCTTGACTGCGCCGGAGGTCAGACCGGAGACGATGCGGCGCTGGAAGAAGAGCACGAACAGGATGATCGGAATGGTGATCACCACGGCGGCGGCGCAGATCGCCCCGGTGGGATCCTCGAACTGCGACTCGCCGGTGAAGAACGACAGCGCCACCGGCACCGTGCGGGCCCGCTCGGTGGAGGTGAGCGTGATGGCGAACAGGAAGTCGTTCCAGCAGAAGATGAAGACCAGGATCGCCGTGGTGAACAGCCCCGGCGCGGCCAGCGGGGCGATGACCCGCCGGAACGCCTGGCCCTGGGTCGCGCCGTCCATCTTCGCCGCCTTCTCCAGGTCCCACGGGATCTGCTTGAAGAAGGCCGACAGCGTGTAGATCGCCAGCGGCAGCGCGAAGGTGATGTACGGCAGGATCAGCCCCGGCCAGGTGTCGAAGAGGCCGAGCTGCCGCTCGATCTCGAACAGCGGGGACACCAGCGACACCTGCGGGAACATCGCGATCAGCAGGGACACCCCGACCAGCAGCCGCTTGCCGGGGAAGTCCAGCCGGGAGATCGCGTACGCGGCCATCGCACCGAGCACCACCGCGATCAGCGTGGCGATCAGGGCGATGCCGATCGAGTTGACCAGGGCCCGGACGAACTGGTCGGTGTCGAAGATCGTCCGGTAGTTGTCCAGCGTCCACTCCCTCGGCCAGAACCTGCCGTCGGTGAGGGTGGCCGGGGTCTTGAACGACAGCGAGGCGATCCAGAGGACCGGGACCAGGGCGACGACGACGACGATGACGTCGATCAGGCCCCAGCGCAGCTTCGCCCGGGTGGTGGTCTCGGCCATGTCAGCGCCTCTCCCCGTCGTCGCTGCCCGGGGCAGCGGTGCCGAACAGCTTCACGAAGACGAACGCGATGATCGCCACCGTGATGAAGATCAGCACGGACATCGTGGAGCCGATGCCGAGGTTGAGCCCCCGGATCAGGTTGTTGTAGGCGAGCATCGACACCGACGAGGTCTCGTTGCCGCCGTTGGTGAGCACGAAGATGTTGTCGAAGACCCGGAACGCGTCCAGGGTGCGGAACAGCAGCGCGACCAGGATCGCCGGCTTCATCACCGGCAGCATCACCTTGGTGAACCGCTGCCACGCCGTCGCCCCGTCGGTGGAGGCCGCCTTGAGCAGGTCCTCGGGGACCAGCGCCAGCCCGGCCATCAGCAGCAACGCCATGAACGGGGTGGTCTTCCAGATCTCGGCCAGCATGATGATCGCCAGCGAGCTGGCCCGCTCGGTCAGCGGCGCGCTGCCGTCGAAGAGGTTGGCCAGGTAGCCGGTGCCGGGCGTCCAGGCGTACCGCCAGGAGAAGGCGGCGACCACCGTGACGATGCCGTACGGGATCAGCGCGGCGGTCCGGACGATGCCCCGGCCGACCAGCGTGCGGTGCATGACCAGGGCCAGCCCCATGCCGAGCACCAGCTCCACCGCGACGGTGACCACCGTGATCAGCATGGTCACCCCGAACGCGGTCCACCAGAACTCGTTGCTCAGCACGGTGACGTAGTTCTCCAGCCCGATGAACTTCCGCTCGTCGGGAAAGCGCAGGTCGAAGCGCTGCAACGACAACCAGACCGAATAGCCGATCGGGTACGCGGTGACCAGCACCATGACCAGCGCGGCCGGGGCGCAGAGCAGCCACCCGAGCCGCCGTTCGGCCTTCTTGTTCTCGCTCAACGGGCTGCGCCGGCTCACGGCAGGACCCCCTTCGACTGGAGGGCGTCGGAGATCGCGTCGCGCAGCTCGTTCGCGGTCTGCTCCGGCCGGATCGCCGACGGCGGCGACAGGATCGCCGACATCACCGTGGAGATGCTCTGGTACGCCGGGGTCAGTGGACGCACCGCCGGCTCCTTCAGCTCCTCCAGGATGGTCTCCTTCATCGGGTACGCCTCGTCCATCTCCGGGTCGTCGTAGACCGCCTCGATGGTCGGCGGCACCCCGTCGTTGATCGCGGAGAACTTCTGGTTCTTGGCGTCGCGGAGGCACTTCGCCGCCTCGAACGACTCGGTCGGGTGCGTGGAGTAGGCGCTGACCGCCAGGTTGACCCCACCGATGGTGACCTTGCTGGGGGTGTTCGCGTCGATTCCGGGCACCCGGGCCCAGGTGACCTTCTTGGCCAGCTCCGGGTCGGCCTCCTGCAACGCCGGGTAGACGAAGGGCCAGTTGACCTGGAACGCGCCGTTGCCGGACTGGAAGTCCAGGCGTACCGGATCCTCGGTGGCGTTGCTGAACGACGGTGACGTCACGCCCGACGTGGCGAAGCGCTTGAGCTGGTCGAGGGCCTTCACGGTGCCGTCGTCCATCACGGCCTTCTTGCCGTCGTCGCTGAGGATCCTGCCGCCGGCGCTCTCGGCGAGGGTGTTGTAGAGGACGACCAGGCCCTCGTACTGCGCTCCCATGGTGAGCACCTGGTACGGCTTGCCCTGCGCCTTCAGGTCCCGGGCCACCGAGATCATGTCGTCCCAGCTCGCCGGGGCCTTCGGCACCAGGTCGTTGCGGTACCAGAGCAGTTGGACGTTGGTGTTCTTCGGCGCCGCGTAGAGCTTGCCCTCGTACCGGGCGGTGTCCAGCGGGCCGGCGAGGGTGCCCTGTTCGGTGTCGGTCCGGTCCTGGCCGGTCCACTCGCGGATCCAGTCCGCGCTGGCGAACTCCTGGGTCCAGGTGACGTCGAGGCCGAGCACGTCCATCCCGCTGTCCTCGGCGGCCAGCCGGCGGACCAACTGCACCCGCTGGTCGTCGGCCTGCCGGGGCAGGATCCGGTAGGCGATCTCGTACCGGCCCTGGGCCCGGGCGTTGCAGTCTTCGACCACCTTCTGCAGGTTCTGCTCCGGCGGGTAGTACAGGTTGATCGTCGGCGGGCCGCCACCACCGTCGTCGGAGCCGCAGGCGGCCAGCGGCGCGACCAGCGCCAGCGCGGCGACCGCCGCCCCGACCCGGACAGCCGGCCGCCGCCGGTGTCGGGCCGTTCCGGGGTCCGTCATCGCCCTCCCCCTCTCTTCGGCGAAACCGGGGAGGGCACCCGTGCCCCGGTGCACGACGAGACGACTCCGGGCTGGTGAAATGCGGAAATCCGCCCGCCCGGACGTTTCGTGCGGCTACACTGCCCGACCTGCGAAGTCTCGAAACCTGACTGCCATTCGGCCCACACCACGTCGGGGCGTGGGCGGAATCACCCGCCCGGGTCGTCGATCTCCATCGAGGCGGAGCGAGGCAGCCGCGCTCTGGGTCAGCACCGGCATCCGGGTGGGTGAGGAGGACCCCGGCACCGGTGGTTGCCGCCACCGGCGCCGGAGCCCTCCTCGCTCGGGTGTGGGTGAGGTCATCCCCGCGCCTTCGCCCAGGAGAGGAAGCGCTCGGTCATCCGGGCCGGCGGGTGATCAGGGTGGAGCTGCGTGAGCTGGTGCATCGCCTCGTTCATCAGGGTGCCGAGGTAGATGAGCAGGGCCGTCCGGTTCTCCCGGTACTCGGTAAGCAGGGAGAGCTTGGCCGGCTGGCAGGGCCACTCCCTGCCGCAGCTCCGGCACCGCCACAACGGGCGCATGGCGACGTGCGGGACAGGCGGTCGAACCACCATCACAGCCACCGCGACGCGTGCTGCGCGTGCCGGTCGTCCAGGTCCATGAACCAGGCGAAGCGCTTCAGCACGACGTACGGGGGTGGGCTGTCCGGTCGCGCCGCCAGGTCGCGGATCGCTGCGCCGGCCATGAGCAGCAGGAGGTGGATCAGCGTGGCCGTCTGGAGGCCCGGCGGCGGGATCTCCTGGAAGGTCGGGCAGGGCCAGGGCTTGCCGCACTCCTCGCAGTCCCACCGATCCACCGTCTCGTACAGGGTCGTCGGCTGCCGAGCCCAGGGTGCAGGAGCGGTCCCGACCGCCCGGTATGGCGGGGTCCTGGGGGTTCTCCACCACTTGATCGGGCTCAACACATCGACCTCCTCAGAGACTGGAAGGGGCCGCTCCTGCAAGGGGCAGGGGAACAGGAGCGACCCGTGGGCGGAGTCCTCCCCAGCCCTCCTCGGTGTGGAGCGGCTCCGCCTAGGTGACAGTCTTGTGAGTAGATCGCTACTGTCGGAAGGCATCCAGCCTGGTCGTGGCGCACCCTCGAAGCTGCCCCACGGTGGCTGAAATCCCGAGTAAGTCTCGTAGGGCAATTGTGGAGGGACTGTGGAGGAGCAAACCGCTGACCTGATCCGGGCTCAGCTTCGCCGGCTGCGCCTGTCCGCCGGGCTGAACCAGGAGGATTTCGGCAAGCAGATGCATTACTCGGCGTCGATGGTGTCCAGCGTGGAGACCGGTAGCCGCCCGTTCGACCGGCACTTCCTCGCCCGAGCCGACGAAGTGCTCGACTCCGGCGGCCTGCTGGTCGCCCTGCTCAGGATGATGGAGAAGGAAGGCCAGCCCACCTGGTTCCTGCCGTGGTTGGAAGCCGAGCGCAACGCTCGGCAACTCCGGTACTACAACCCGACCCTGGTTCCCGGCTTGCTCCAGACCTCAGCCTATGCCCGACGGGTGTTCCGGTTCGATGACCTCCGATCGGAGGATGAGGTGGAACGGCAGGCGCAGTCCCGCCTCGAACGGCAAGCGATCCTCACCGCGGACAGCCCGCCGCAGATGATCGTCGTGATCGACGAAGTCGTCCTGCGTCACCGTCACCCGATCATGCGGGAACAGCTCGCGCACCTCTTGAAGGCGGCCGAACTGCCCAACGTGCACGTCCTCATCATCCCGACCGGCGCTGGCATGCATGTGGGACTGTCCGGTCCGCTGGCGTTGGCCATGGGTGCCGATGGTGGCTGGGTGGGCCATCTTGAGAATCAGCTTGGCGGGGCTGTCATCGATGCGCAGGATGATGTGGCTACGCTTCTGGCGAGGTGGGAAAGCGTCCGCAACGAGGCGCTGCCCCGCCAGCAGTCCATCGACCTGATGAAGAAAGTCGAGAGCGAACATGGACCTCAGTAGCGCCAAGTGGAGGAAATCCACCCGCAGCGGGACCGGTGGCGGCGACTGCGTCGAGGTGGCAGACAACCTGCCTGGTGTGGTGGCCGTCCGCGACAGCAAGGACCCGACCGGACCGGTTCTGTCCTTCGGACCGAAGACCTGGAAGGCGTTCGTCGGTTACGCCAAGCAGCACTGAACCTGACCAAGAAGGCCCCCTGCGCGACGCTGAGGGGTCTTCTTCGTTGTGGTGCTACTGCGGACCGACCCGCCCGGCCTCCTCACCGAAACTGCTCGCCCTTCGCCGTCACGCCGGGATACCAATATGCCTGACCGGCATATTCGCATCGAGGGGCTGTCCCGAGTGGGCGACTCGGTGTGGAGCCACGACCCGGGGCACGGAGCCACAATCCCTCAACAAGAGCCATAACCCGGGCAAGGAGCCACGATCCGGGGTAGCTCATGGCCAAGGCCGGCGTGTGGCGGGGTCACCGATGATGCCGGCGGCCAGGCCGGTGGAGCGCTGTTCGGCCAGCCGGTGCGGCCTGCGGCGGAGCACTGTCCGGCCTCGGTCGGGCGCCCGGCCCGGTGCCGGCGTACGCTCGATCGGTGGACGCCACCTTCTTCTTCGATCCCGCCTGCCCGTGGACCTGGCGCGCGTCGCGCTGGCTGGTGACGGTGGCCGAGGCCCGCAAGCTGACCGTCGAGTGGCGGGCGTTCAGCCTGGGGATCCTCAACGAGGGCCGGGTCCCACCGGAGTTCGCCGCGGCGATGGCCGCCTCCGGCCGGGCGTTGCGGCTGGTCGAGGCGCTGCGCGCGCAGGGCCGCGGCGAGGACGCCGGCCGGTTCTACACCGAGTTGGGCGCGCGCACCCACGACGCCGGCAACCCGCTGTCGGACGAGCTGGTGGACGCCGCCGTCGCGGCGGCCGGTGTCCGTGACGCGGCGTCGGCGCTGGACGACGACCGCTGGGACGAGGCGGTACGCGAGTCGCACGCGCTGGCGTACGCCTCGGCGGGCCCGGACATCGGCGCACCGGTGCTGATGGTGCCGGACGCCGAGCGCGGCGTCCACGGGCCGATCCTGACCGAGGTGCCCGGCCTCGACGACGCCCTCACCATCTGGGACTCGCTGCTGCCGCTGCTGCGGATGCCGAGCTTCCACGAGGTCAAGCGCGGACGCCGCTGACCCACGCCCGCAGCGGAGCGGGCGGGGTTCGGGTCGGCGGGTGTCGGGGCCGGACGGCATGATGGCCGGATGATCGCGCGCTTCAAGGATCTCTGCATGGACGCCGCCGACCCCCGCTCGCTGGCCGGTTTCTGGGCCCACGTCCTCGACGGATCGGTGGCCGACGCCGGGGCCGAGGACCGGCGGGTCGACCGGGGGCCGGGCGGGGCCGGGCCGGAGTCGATCTGGGTCAACCAGGTGCCTGAGCCTCGGGTCGGCAAGACCCGGGTCCACCTCGACCTGCGGCTGGCCGACGACGAGCCGACGGCGCTGCTGGCCGCCGGGGCGCGGCTGGTCCGGGAGCCGGACGCGGAGGTCGACTGGTGGGTGCTGGCCGACCCGGAGGGCAACCAGTTCTGCGTCTTCGCGCCCGGCGAGGGCACCCGTCCGGGCCCGTTCGAACTGGTGGTCGACAGCGCCGACCCGCTGGCCCAGGCTCGCTGGTGGGCCGGGGTGGTCGGCGGCACCGTCGAGACGTCCGACGAGGGCCACGCCTCGGTGGTCGGTGCCGCCGGTTTCCCCTGGGACGACTGGATCTTCGACCCGGTGCCGGAGCGCAAGCGGGTGAAGAACCGGGTGCACTGGGACGTCGACCTGACCGGTCCGGACGCCACCGCGTTGATCTCCGCCGGGGCGACCCTGCTGCGTGAGCCTGACGCCGACATCGGCTGGTGGGTGCTGGCCGACCCGGAGGGCAACGAGTTCTGCGCCTTCGCCCCACGTCCCGTGGGCTGACGGCGGTCGTCCCAGCCAGTGGACGCGGCGGGCTATCCAGGGTCCGCCGCGTGCACTAGCGTTTGAGGCGCTTCCCCAGCCAGCGCGTCGCCGTCGTAGTCGATACGCCTCCGGCCGACATCAGCCCGCCCGATCGGTTGGTTCTCGCGGGAACTCCCCTCTGCCGGTCCACCGGTTGGGCAGGATCGTCCCTAACGAGGAGGTGCTCCGTGGTGCAGGACACCCGCGCTCTCGCCCTGACGTTCGAGGTGAGCGGCCTGCCACCGGTCAAGACCGAGGCGCTGTCCATCTTCGCCGCCGGCCATCGGCAGGCGACGAGGGTCCGCGCCCTGCTACAGGCGGCCTGCGTCGCCGCCCAACGCACCGGCTGGACGCCGTTGGGCGGGCCGATCGAGGTCGACCTGACCCTGCGATGTCCACCCGGGCACCGCACGTCGGACGCCAGCACCCTGCTCGGCGGGGTGTGCGCGGTGCTCCAGGACAAGAAGCGGGTGGCCAACATCGGGCTCGCCCACCTCGGTGTCCTGGTGGATGTCGCGCTCTTCACCGACGACCGGCAGATCCGCCGGCTGTCGTACCTGGAGGAACCGGCGGAGGACTTCTCGTACCAGGTCCGGGTGGCCGCCGTGCCGGCCGTGGTTTGACCGACGTCCGTGGTGGGGTACCGCGGACGCCGACGAAGGGAGCGCCGATGTCGGAGCCACATGTCACGCTCGACCCGAGGGGGCTGGATCCGGTGCAGCAGAAGCTGCGCGGCCCACTGGAGGATCAGCTGACCTCGGCCCTACAGGCGGCCACCGACCGGATCCGCGCCAGCTACGCGGGCGAGCCGATCGAACAGGTCTGCCAGCGGCTGCTCGACGAGACCCGCTCCGGGCTGCACCCGGACATCGCCGCCGGTTTCCAGCCCGACATGGACGAGTTCTGCCGGGTGGCGGTGGCGATCGTCCGCGGCGGGGTGTCCTGAGCGGTGCGGTTCCGGGCCCGCGACGGTCGCGGCCATTCGCGGGACGATCGCGCCCCGGCACTCCACCGGGACACCCCCAGTTCCAGGGCCCGGACCACGGCTCGGGAGTCGCCCCGAAAATGTGCGCGAACAGGCAGCCTGCGATGTGTTCAGTGGCCGGTGTGACAGAAACCGACCGGTGGACGCGGCGAATTGCCGAGGGGCCGACGGAATTGCGCCGGACGCTACTCGGCGGTGCCGTCGGCGTGCCGGCCGGGCCCGGAGCCGGGTCAGGACCGGGTCCGCAACTCCCCGGCCCTGACCGCCAGCCGTCCGGCCTGGCAGCGGTGTCCGCCGGCACGAGCACGGCGGTCGTGGCACACCGCCCACGCCGGGCTCGACACGGCGAACCAGCCCGCCTGCACTCAGCTCCACGGTGCCCAGCACCGGACTTCGGCGCGTTCCCGCCCACCCCGAAGGGCCGAGAACGCGCGCCAACGTTAGGCATTCCCGGCGTTGCCGGGCAAGCATGGCGACGCTTCCGGAAATGTGATTCACACCAGGATGGAAGTGCGGCATGCCCGCGTAACGCGGTCAGTGGGGCTGACGCTGTTTCTCGTCGAGGTGCGGGCTCGGGGGCGCGACGGGACGCCCGGCGGGCAGCGTCCCGGCCACCCACGCGCCGGCGATCAGCGCCAGCGCCGCCAGGTGCAGCAGCCGCACCCCGGCCGCCCCGGGCACCGTCGCGGCGGGCAGCACCGGCAGCACCGGCAACCCCAGCGCGGTGGCCGACACGGCCACCACCCAGAACACCGTCGGGCGGGCCGGCGGCGCGGGTGGCCGTACGCCGGTGAAGATCAGCCCACGGCGCGCGGCCCGGACCGCCAGGCCGCACACGACGGCACCGCCGACCGCGCTGCTCACCACGTCGGCGAAGAACCACCAGTACATCCCGGTGGCGGCCTGGAAGTCCACCCCCAGGGCGCGGAGCCACCGGTCGGTGTGGGTCACCCGGTCCAGCACGACGTGGCTGACCGCGCCGATCAGCGCCGAGCAGACGGTGACCTGCCAGGGGTGCCGGACGGCGCCCAGCGCCGCGTGGTCGGGCCAGCCGAAGAGCCGCCGGCCGGGCAGGTGCACGGCGATCCCGGCCACCACCCGCCGGACGACCCAGGCGTAGACCAGCGCCACCGGCAGGCACCACCAGAGCACCCCGCCCAGGGTGTGCACCCGCGCACCCAACTCGAACCGGCTGCCGGTGAGCAGGTAGGCGACGTCCGGCGCCACCGCGCCGGTGCAGAGCGCGACCCCGTCGAACCAGTTCGGCCGCCACAGCTTCAGCGGCAGCACCGGCGCCAGGTGGGAGGGGAACGTCAGCGGCACCAACCGGACGTTACCGGCTCCGCGCAGCTCAGAAGTGCTGAAGCAGGTCGGGGAAGGCGGCCAGCCGGACCACCCCGGCGTCGGTCGGGTCGAGGTCGTCCTCCTCCAGGACCCAGGTGTTCTCGTTGGGGATGAACACCGCCCGCATCCCGGCCGCCCGGGCGGGCAGGATGTCCGACTTCGGGGAGTTGCCGATCATCCAGGCGTCGGCCGGGGCGAAGCCGTGCTCCCGGGCCAGCCAGCGGTAGGTCGTGACGTCCTTCTCGGCCACGATGTGCGCGGCGTCGAAGTGGTGCAGCAGGCCACAGACGTCCAGCTTGCGCTGCTGCTCCTCGCGGTCGCCCTTGGTCAGCAGCAGCAGGTCGTACCGGCCGGCCAGGGCGTCCAGGGTGTCGGCGACCCCGGGCATCAGCTCGACCTGGTGGCCCAGCAGCGCCGCCGCCAGCTCGTCGATCTCCACCCGCTCCCGCTCGGTGACCGGCCGCTCGCGCAGCCGCTCCAGGCACTCGCCGAGGCTGCGCAGGAAGACCTTGCTGCCGTAGCCGTGCGACACCGCGTTGGCCCGCTCGATGTCGTCCAGGACGGCCCGGATCTGGACCCGGTCGAGCGTCGGGTGGTCGAGCCAGTCGAGGAAGTCGTCGATCACCCGCTCGAAGAGGAAGTTGTTCTCCCAGAGCGTGTCGTCGGCGTCGAAGACGAGCGTCGTCGCGGTCCCGGCCGGTGCCATCGGTTCCCTCCCCGGTCGGCCGCCCGGCGGGCGGCAGCCCCGGACACGCTACTGCCCCGACCCGCCCGGCACATCCGGGTTTTCCCGGCGCAGGGTGAGGATCAGGTCGGCCACCAGGGCCGTCCAGCCGGTCTGGTGCCAGGCCCCGAGCCCGGCGCCGTTGTCGCCGTGGAAGTACTCGGGGAAGGCGATCAGGTCCCGCCAGTCGGGATGGGTCTGGAAGAGCTGGCAGGCCCCGTAGATCGGCCGGCGGCCCCAGTCGTCCCGGGTGAACAGCGCGATCAGCCGGGCGGACAGGTCGTCGGCGATCTCGTCCAGGGTGCACTTGCGTCCCGAGCGGGTCGGGTACTCCACCTGGAGGTCGTCGCCGAAGAACGCGGCGTAGTCCCGTAGCGCGCTGATCAGCAGGAAGTTCGTCGGCATCCAGATCGGGCCACGCCAGTTGGAGTTGCCGCCGAACAGCCCACTGGTGGACTCGGCCGGCTCGTAGCCGACGCAGAACTCCTGCCCGCCGAGGGTCACCGCGAACGGCTTGTCCAGGTGGGCGCGGCTCAGCGTACGCAGGCCGTAGTCGGAGAGGAACTCGTCGGGGTCGAGCATCCGGGCGAGCAGCCGGACCACCTGCTCGGGGCCGACCATGGACAGCAGCCGCTGCTGGCGGCCGTCCGGGCCGAGCCGGCGGGCGCCGATCACGTCGGCGTACTCGGGGCGGTGGGTGAGGAACCAGCGCAGCCGGGCGCCCAGCTCGGGCAGGCGTTGCAGGGTCCGCGCGGTGAGCCGGGTGGTGGCGGCCAACGGCAGCAGCCCGACCACCGAACGCACCTTCAGCGGCACCTGACTGCCGTCGGCCAGCCGCAGCACGTCGTAGAAGAAGGCGTCCTCCTCGTCCCAGAGGCCCTGGGAGTATCCGGCGGCGGCGATGTACGCGAAGTGTTCGAAGAACTTCGTGGCGGTGTCGACGTACGCCCGGTCGTGCTCGGCCAGCACGATCGCCATGTCCAGCAGGTTGAGCGCGTACATCGCCATCCAGCCGGTGCCGTCGGACTGCTCCAGCGTCCCGGCCACCGGCAACGCGGCCGAACGGTCGAACGGGCCGACGTTGTCCAGCCCGAGGAAGCCGCCCTCGAACACGTTGTTGCCGCCGGTGTCCTTCCGGTTGACCCACCAGGTGAAGTTGAGCAGCAGCTTGTGCATCACCCGGGCCAGGAACTCGTGGTCCCGGCCGCCGTCGATCTCGAACACCTTCAACGCCGCCCAGGCGTGCACCGGCGGGTTCACGTCCCCGAACGCCCACTCGTACGCGGGGATCTGCCCGTTGGGATGCAGGTACCACTCGCGGAGCAGGAGCAGGAGCTGGTCCTTGGCGAAGCCCGGATCGACCCGGGCGATGGTGACGCAGTGGAAGGCCAGGTCCCAGGCCGCGTACCAGGGGTACTCCCAGGGGTCCGGCATGGAGATCACGTCGAAGCTGTTCATGTGCCACCAGGCGCTGTTGCGCCCGTGCCGGCGACCGGCCGGGGGCGGGGTGGAGCCCGGATCGCCGTCCAGCCACCGCTTGACGTCGAAGTGGTAGAACTGCTTGCCCCACATCAGCCCGGCGATGGCCTGGCGGGCCACCAGGGCCTCGTCGGCGCTGGCCGCACCGGGGATCACCCCGGCGAAGAAGCGGTTCGCCTCGGCCCGCCGGGCCCAGACCACCGCGTCGAAGCCGTCGCCGAGGTCCGCCGGCGGTGGGGTGGTCCCGCCGGGCGGCGGGGCGGTCCCGGTCAACCGCAGCCGGATCTGCCGCTGCCCGCCGGCCGGCACGTCCAGGACGTAGTGCAGCGCGCCCTTGGTCCCCTCGCCCGCCGGGTTGACGGTGTCCGCGCCGGCCACCACGTGGTCGTTGATGCCGTCCTTCGGGTACGGCGACCGGCCCGGCAGCCCCCAGAGCCGCTCGGCGTTGGTGTCGTTGTCGCACAGCAGCGGGGTCGGCTCACCGTCGCCCTCCAGCCGGATCTGCCCGAGCACCCAGTGCTCGCCGACCAGCCGGGCGTCCTCCCCCACCAGCCGGGGCACCCGGTCGGCGCCGGGCAGCCCCCAGGCCCAGGTGTTGCGGAACCACAGGGTGGGTAGCACGTGCAGGGTGGCCGCCTCGTCGCCCCGGTTGGCGACGGTGACCACGACGCACAGGTCGGACGGGGACGCCTTGGCGTAGTCGACGGTCACCGCCCAGTACCGGTCGTCGTCGAAGATGCCGGTGTCGACCAGCTCGTACTCGGTCTCGTCCCGACCGCGCAGGGCGTTCACGGCGACCAGTTCGTCGTACGGGAAGGGGGCCTGGGGGTAGTGGTAGCGCCAGCGCATCCAGGAGTGGGTGGGGGTGGAGTCCTCGTACCACCAGTACTCCTTGACGTCCTCACCGTGGTTGCCGCCGTCACCGCCGAGGCCGAACATCCGCTCCTTGAGGATCGGGTCCACGCCGTTCCACAACGCCAGGGCGAAGCAGAACGTCTGCCGGTCGTCGCAGACGCCCGCCATGCCGTCCTCGTTCCACCGGTAGGCTCTGGACCGCGCGTGGTCGTGGGGGAAGTAGTCCCAGGCCGTACCGTGCTCGCTGTAGTCCTCCCGCACCGTCCCCCACGCCCGCTCGGACAGATAGGGACCCCATGCGCGCCAGTCCTGCTCCCCGGCGTCTGCCTGGGCGAGCCGGAGCCGCTCGGCGTCGGGGGACGGTGCGTCGGAGGGCGAACTGTCGGTGAACACACGAACATCTTCGACGCCGCCTGGGTACTTCACCACAGCGGCCATTGTCGTCGTGGCGTGTTACACCTCGCCGCCACAGGAGGAAACTAGTTGATCGACATCGGTTTCGGCCCCCGGGTCTGTGGCGAACCGGCCGACGGGGCGACCCGGGAGTGGCTGGTCACCGACGGGCTCGGCGGGTACGCCACGGGCACGGTCAGCGGGCTGCGGACCCGCCGCTACCACGGGCTGCTGGTGGTCGCCGGGGAGACTCCGGCGTCCCGCCGGGTGGGACTGGTCAGCCTGGACCCGGCGGTGATCCTGCCCTCGGGGGCCCGGGTCCGCCTCGGCGCGCACGAGTGGTCCTCGGGGGTGGTCGACCCGCGCGGCTACGAGCTGCTGGAGCGCTTCGACCTGGTCGACGGGCTGCCGCGCTGGCGGTGGCGGATCGGCGACGTGGTGGTCGAGCGGGAGCTGGCCATGACGTACGGCCGCAGCGCCGTGGCCGTGGTGCACCGGCTGGTGGCCGGCGGCCCGGTCCGGCTGGACCTGTCGGCCGCCTGCACCTGGCGGGACGCGCACGGCGAGCGGCGGGCCGACGGCCCGGTGCCCCGGGTGGAGCCGGTGGACGGCGGCGCGGTGGTCGAGGGCGCGTTCCGGCTCGCCGGCCCGGACTGGACGCCGGAGGGGCAGTGGTGGCTGGGCGTGCACCACCGGGAGGAGGCCGCACGCGGGCTGTACCCGGAGGACGACCTCTGGTACGCCGGGCGGTTCTCCGGGGCGCTGGACCGGCCCGGGGACACCGTCTCCGTGCTGGCCTGGGCCGGCGACCTGGCCGAGGAGCCGCCGCCGGCACCCCAGGTGGTGGCGGCGGCCCGACGGCGGCATCGGGCGGTGGTGGCGGCGGCGAAGCCGGCCGACCCGGTGGCGGCGACCCTGGCCCTGGCCGCGGACGCGTTCGTGGTGCGGACCGCCACGGGGCCGGACGTGGTGGCCGGCTACCCGTGGTTCGGCGCCTGGTCACGGGACACGATGACCTCGTACGAGGGGTTGTTCCTCTGCACCGGTCGGGCCGACGAGGGGCGGGAGCTGCTGCGGTCGTACGCGGCGACGCTGTCGGAGGGGATGCTGGCGAACACCGCCGACACCGGCCGGGTGGAGTACAACACGGTCGACGCGACGCTGTGGTTCCTGCACGCGGTGAGCCGGCACGTCACCGTCACCGGCGACACCGACCTGGGCGACGAGCTGCTGCCCGCGCTGCACCGGGTGGTCGAGGCGCACCTGGCCGGCACCCGGTACGGCATCGTGGTCGACCCGGCCGACGGGCTGGTCACCCAGGGCGGCACCCCGGGCACCGCGCTGACCTGGATGGACGCCCGGGTGTACGGGGTGCCGGTGACCCCGCGCACCGGCAAGCCGGTGGAGGTCAACGCGCTCTGGATCAACGGCCTGGCCGGGCTGGCCGAGTTGACCGAGCTGGCCGGTCAGCGGGCGGACGAGCTGTGGCGGCTGCACGACCGGGCCCGGGAGTCGTTCCGCGCACGGTTCCCCACCCCGACGGGTTGGCTGCACGACGTGGTGGACGCACCGGCCCCGGCGTACCCGCTGGGCGGGGCGGCGCAGCACGACGACGACCTGCTCCGGCCGAACCAGCTACTGGCCTGGTCGCTGCCGTTCGCCCCGCTGGAGCCGGACCCGGCGGCGCTGCGCCGGCTGGCCGCCGGGCTGCTCACCCCGCTGGGCCCGCGCAGTCTCGCCCCCGACTCGCCGGAGTTCGCGCCCCGGCACCGGGGCGGCCCGGCGGAACGGGACGGCGCGTACCACCAGGGCACGGTCTGGCCGTGGCTGGTCGGCCCGTTCGTCGAGGCGTACCGGAAGGCCGGCCTACCCACGGACGATCTTCTGGTCGGCCTCACCGGCCATCTGCGGGAGTACGGCCTGGGATCGGTGAGTGAGACGGCGGACGGGGCCGCGCCGCACGCCGCCACCGGCTGCCCGTTCCAGGCGTGGTCGGTGGCCGAGCTGCTGCGCGCCCACCGGCTCCGCTAGGCACGCGTTACACACCGGCAACGACGACGTCTCCGCCGGTTAGCCACCGCTGGGCAGGATGGGCCCCGACCCCGGGCACGACGAAGGCACCCTGACGGTGTCCCACCGGCGCGCGCCCAGGACACCACCCGAAGGGGGCCGCATGTCACCTGACGCCGACGTGATCGACATCCACCCCGCCCGGCACCAGCGGGTGCTGATGCTCTCCTGGGAGTACCCGCCGGTGCTGGTGGGCGGCCTCGGCCGGCACGTGCACGCGCTGTCGACGGCCCTGGCCGCCGCCGGGCACGAGGTCACCGTGGTCACAAGGCACGCCGAGGGCGCGCCGCTGGAGGAGTACGCCGACGGCGTCCGGGTGCTACGCGCGCCCGAGGACCCGGTGACCTTCCCGCTGGCCACCGGGTCCCTGCTGGCCTGGACGATGGCGTTCAACCACACCCTCACCCGGACCGCCCTGCGGGCCGTCGACACCGGCCGCTACGACGTGATCCACGCCCACGACTGGCTGGTCGGGCACACCGCGGTCACCCTGGCCGAGCACCTCGACCTGCCGCTGGTCACCACCATCCACGCCACCGAGGCCGGCCGGCACCAGGGCTGGCTGCCCGAGGAGATGAACCGCACCATCCACGGCGTCGAACACTGGATCAGCAACGCCTCGGCCCGGGTGATCGCCTGCTCCGGCTACATGCGCGAGCAGGTGAGTCGGCTGTTCGACGTACCGGCCGCCCGGGTCGACGTGGTGCCCAACGGGGTGGACGAGCGGGCCTGGCACGCCCGCCCCCGGGCGGTCGCCTCGGCCCGGGCCCGGTTCGCCGCGGACGGGCCGCTGATCGGGTACGCCGGCCGACTGGTCTACGAGAAGGGCGTCCAGCACCTGGTGGACGCGGTGCCGTACCTGCGGGACCGGCACCGGGGGCTGCGGGTGGTGATCGCCGGGGACGGCCCGTACCGGGAGGAACTGGTCGACCGGGCGCGCCGGCTGCATGTCGCGGACACCGTCCGGTTCGCCGGCTTCATGGACTCCACCCAGCTCCCGGCGGTGCTCGCCGCCACCGACGCGACCGTCGTCCCCAGCCTCTACGAGCCGTTCGGCATGATCGCCCTGGAGGCCGCCGCCGCCGGGGCGCCGCTCGCGGTGGCGAGCACCGGCGGGCTGGCCGAGATCGTCGAGCCGGGCGTGACCGGGGTGACCTTCCCGCACAGCGACCCGGACGCCCTGGCCGGGGCGGTCGACCAGCTCATCGGCGACGAGGTCTTCGCCCGCCGGGTGGCCCGCCGGGCCCGCACCATGGTCGCCGAGCGGTACGGCTGGCCGGCCATCGCCGCGCGCACCGCGGGCAGCTACGCCGCCGCCCGCCGGGAACACGGTGGTTTCCAGGCCCGCCGGGCGGCCACCCTGCTGACCGGCGGCCGTAACCGGATCGTCATCCCGGAGGGAAACCTGCTGGCGCTGGACGGCGCGGCCTGCTGAGCGGACCGGGACCCGACAACCGATAGGTCTGCCCCGATCCATTGGCTACGGTGTACGTCGGCCGATGGTGAGGAGAACGGTGCAGCAGGTAGTGATCGCCGGCCGGTACCGCCTGTTGGAGTTGGTGGGCCGGGGCGGGATGGGTCGGGTCTGGCTGGCCCGCGACGAGGTGCTGCACCGCGAGGTCGCGGTCAAGGAGGTGGTCCCGCCCGGCTGGCTGGCCGACGCCGAGCGGGACGAGTTGCGGCTGCGGACGCTGCGCGAGGCGCGCACCGCGGCCCGGCTCAACCACCCGAACGTGGTCCGGATCTACGACGTGGTGCAGGTCGAGGACCGGCCGTGGATCGTGATGGAGTACGTCCCCTCGCTGTCGTTGCAGACGGTGCTGGACACCACCGGCCCGGTCGACCCGGTCCGGGCCGCCGACGTCGGGATGGCGCTGCTGGCCGCGCTGCGCGCCGCGCACCACGCCGGCGTGCTGCACCGGGACGTGAAGCCGCAGAACGTCCTGGTCGCCGACGACGGGCGGGTGATGCTCACCGACTTCGGCCTGGCCACCTTCGACGGCGGCGACGGCCTGACGACCCGGCCCGGGATGGTGCTCGGCTCGCCGCAGTTCGTCGCCCCGGAACGCGCCGCCGAGGGGGTGTCCAGCGTGGAGGCCGACCTGTGGTCGCTCGGCGCCACCCTGCACGCCGCCGTGGAGGGGCGTTCCCCGTACGCCCGGAGCACCGCGATGGCCACCCTGGCCGCGTTGGCCACCGCCCCGCCGGACCCGGCCCCGCACGCCGGTCCGCTGCGTCCGGTGCTGGAGGGGCTGCTCCGCCGCGACCCCCGAAAACGGATCGGCCACGACGAGGCGGGTCGCCGGCTGGAGATGGTGACCCGGCCGGTGCCCACCGTGGAACCGCCCACGGTCATCCTGCCGGTCGCCCGCTCGGCGGCGAACTACGCCCCGCCGCCGCCCTGGCCGGGTGCCGGCGAGGTGCCCGGGTCCACGCCGCGCGGGAGCACCGGGGCGGGCCACGGCTCCGCTGCCCGACCCGGCACCGGGCCGACGGAGGCCGGCGGCGCGGGCGAACGCCCGACCACCCGGTCACCATCCGCCGGAGCCGACGCCGACGCCGAACGGGACTGGGGACCGCCCGGTCGACGCCCGCCGGGCCCGCTCGGCGCGGGTGGGCAGCCCGACCCGGCCCGCCGGCCGCCCACGTCGTACGGCCCGCCGGGATCCGGGTACGGCGCGGGGCCGGGCGACACCCGAGCGGGCGGAGCCGGACCGGAGTGTGGCGCGACCCGCCGGCCCGGCCACCCCGGGAGTTCGGCGCCCGGTTCGGCCCAGCGGGCCGGTGGGGCCGCGCCGGATCGGACCCGGCGGCCCGTGGCGGGGGCGGGCGCGCTGCTGGCCCGGCTGCCCGGCGGGGCACACCGGTGGGCGCTGGCCGGGGTGACCCTGGCCGTGGCGGTGACGGTCGGGGTGGGCACCGCGCTGGCGCTCGACCGCTTCGGTGACGGGACCACACCGGACCGGGCGGACGTGCTGACCAGTGGCGAACCGTGGGAGCACCCGAATCCCCCGGCCGGGCCGAACCCGGGCGGCCCCGGGCCGCGTCCCGGCGGACCCGGGATCGCCCCGCCGCCGTTTCCGTGCCTGCGCCCGGAGCCGGTCGGCGCGGCGGTCACCGGCCGGCCGGCCACCGTGGACGACGGCTTCCGGCCGCCGACCGGCTGGACCTGGTTCGACGGTGCCGGCTACCGGGTCGCCGTACCGGTCGGCTGGCTGCGCTCACAGGAGGGCGTGGTGGTCTGCTTCCGCGACCCGGCCAGCCGGCGGACGCTCAGCGTCGAACCGGTGGCCGCCGACGGCACCGACCCGGTCGACCGGCTGCGCGCCGACGAACGCGAGCAGCTCGCCGCCGGCGCCCTGCCCGGGTACGACCAGATCGCCCTGGCCGCGACGAACGGCGCCGGCGCGCGGTGGGAGTGCCGCTGGGACACCCCGTTCGGCGGCCGGGAGCACGGGCTGCGGCTGCTGCCCGGCCGCGACCTGGCCGGCTTCGTCCTGAGTTGGTCCACGGCGGACGAGGACTGGGCCGCCGCGCGCGACCAGCTCGCGGTGGTCCGGGAGAGCTTCCGGCCACGGTCGACCGAGCTGGTGTCGCCCACCTGACCTGTGCTGGTGGCGGCCCCGCTACGGATGAGAAAGCCCAGCTCGGTGGATATCCTGTACGCGGGGTAGCCGAGGGAGAACGTGGTGCAGCAGCGGGTGATCGCCGGGCGCTACCGGCTGCTCGACCTGGTCGGCACCGGCGGGATGGGCCGGGTCTGGCTGGCCCGCGACGAGATGCTGCACCGCGACGTCGCGGTCAAGGAGGTCGTGCCACCGAGCTGGCTCGCCGAGTCCGAACGCGAGGAGCTACGTCTACGGACGCTGCGCGAGGCGCGTACGGCGGCCCGGCTCAACCATCCGAACGTGGTGCGCCTCTACGACGTGGTGCACGACGGGGACAGCCCGTGGATCGTGATGGAGTACGTCCCGTCCCGGTCGGTGCAGCAGCTCCTGAGCGCCGACGGACCGCTGCCCCCGCACCGGGTGGCCGGGATCGGGCTGGCGGTGCTGGCCGCGCTGCGCGCCGCGCACGCCGCCGGGGTGCTGCACCGCGACGTCAAGCCGCACAACGTGCTGGTCGCCGACGACGGGCGGGTGGTGCTGACCGACTTCGGGCTGGCCACCTTCGACGGCGGCGACGGGTCGATGACCGGGCCCGGCATGGTGCTCGGCTCGCCGCAGTTCGTCGCCCCGGAGCGGGCCCGCGACGGCGTCTCCGACCCGCGTACCGACCTGTGGTCGCTGGGCGCCACGCTCTACGCCGCCGTCGAGGGGCAGTCGCCGTACGCCCGGACGAGCGCGATGGCGACGCTCAGCGCGCTGGCCACCGAGCCGCCCGACCCGGTGCGTCGGGCCGGGCCGCTGCGTCCGGTGCTGGCGGGCCTGCTGCGCCGTGACCCGGCCCGGCGGATCACCGCCGACGAGGCGGAGCCGCTGCTGCGCGCGGCGCTCGACACGGCCGCGACGGCGGAGCCGGCCGGGACGGGCCCGTCCGTTTCGGTGGCACCGGACCGGCCGCCGGTCGACCCGGGTGACCCCGGGGCCACCACCGGGGCCGGCCCGTCGGCTCGCGCCCCGGGCGGTCGACGCCACCGCCGGACCGCGCTGGTCGCGCTGGCCGGCGCCGGAGTGCTGCTCGCCGGGGCCGGGGCGGTGTTGGCCGTCCAGGGCGGTGCCGAGCCACGCCCGCACGCGCCGGGTGGTGGCGCCGGCAGCCCGATGGCCCGGCCGGCGGCGTTCCCGTGCGCGGCACCGCCCCCGGCCACCGCCACCCCGGTCCGGTCCGCGCCCGCGCCACCGGGCGAACGGTACGGCCTGGTCGCCGGCTGGACCTGGTACGCGGACCCGGCGGGGTTCCGGATCGCCGCCCCGGCCGGCTGGCTGCGCTACCGCGACGGCGCGGTGACCTGCCTGCGGGAGCCGGGTGGCCCCCGGGTGCTGAGCGTGGCGCCCGGTGACGCCCCGGCCGACCCGGTCGCCCACTGGAAGGCCGAGGAGCGGCGGCTCACCGACGACGGGCGACTCGCCGGCTACCGCCGGGTGGAGATCTCGGCGCTGGACATGTTCCGGGGCGGGGCGCTCTGGGAGTGCGGGTGGACCAACGCCGCCGGCAACCGGCTGCACACCGCCCGGCTGCTGGTGCGGGTCACGCCGGAGCGGGCGTACACCGTCTCATGGCTGACAGACGAGTTCGACTGGCAGGTCAACGCGACATACTTCCTGATGATCCGGCAGAGCTTCCGGCCCGCCGCCTGACTTCCCTCCCCTGTGGACCGTCCGGGTGATTGCCCTTGCGGCGGTGGCTCTGACACAGTGGCGTAGCGTTGTCGATCAAGGAACCTGGGGAGGGGCGAAGCGACATGATGGGACCGTCCCACGCGCTGTCCGGCGCGGCGGTGTGGCTGACCGGGTCATGGGCGCTGGAGCAGTTCGCCGACTACCACCAGTCGCCCCTGGCGCTGGCCGTCGGCACCGCGGTCTGCGCCGGTGGCGCGCTCTTCCCCGACCTCGACCTCTCCGGCAAGGTGACCCGCAACCAGGGCGGCGCGACGGTGGCCCGCACCTTCGGGGTCTTCTCGCTCTTCGTCGCCGAGGTGATGGAGAAGGTCTCGCTCGGGGTCTACTACGCGACGAAGCTGAGCCGCGACCCGCGCCGCAACAACGGCCACCGGACGCTGACCCACACCATCCCGTTCACCGTCCTGGTGGGCTGGGGCACCACGGCGCTGTGCACGGCGTACGGCAAGTGGGCGGTGGTGGGCATCCTGTTCTTCATGATCGGCCTGGCGCTGCGCGGGCTCTTCGACAAGTGGGCGGAGCGGGCCGGCTGGGTGATCGTCACCCTCGCCTCGGCCGCCGCCGCCTGGTTCACCTTCGCCAACCTGCCCGGCGACCGGGGCTACCCGATGATCGGGCTGGCGGTCGGGGTGGGTTGTTTCGTGCACATCCTCGGCGACATGATCACCAAGGCCGGGGTGCCGATCCTCTGGCCGATCCCGATCAAGCGCCGGATGTGGATGATGGTCGGCCTGCCCAACAGCATCGCGCTGCGCACCGGCAGCAAGGCCGAGGTGGTGGTGCTGCGCACCGTGCTCACCGTGCTCTCCGTGCTCGCGACGGTCGGGCTGGTGGCTCCCTCGGTGCTGCACCGGTTCAACATCGAGGGGTGACCGGCCACCCCGCGATCCGGGCCGCCCGGACCACCGGGGTGGTCCCTCAGACCCCGACCCGCTGCGGTGGCACGGTGAGGCCGTAGAGCGCCATCAGCTCCGGGGTGTCCACCCGGCTGCCGTCGGCGACCGAGTCGCAGGCGATGTCGACGATCTGGTCCTTGTGGGCCAGCAGGTACGGCCGGGCGCCGACGTCGGCGCTGGCCAGGGTCGCGATGCCGGCCCAGTGCCGACGGCCGAAGAGCATCGGGTAGCCGCGCAGCCCGTCGTAGGTGGCGCAGGCCAGCACGTCCGGGTACGGCAGGGCGGCCACCCGCCGGACCGCCGCCGGGGTCAGGCCCGGCATGTCCACCGGCACCACCACCACCGCCTCGACCTGCTCGTCGGCCAGCGCGGCCAGGCCGGCCCGGATCGACGAGCCGACCCCGGTCCCCCAGGCCCGGTTGACCACCACGGTGGCCCGGGTCAGGTCGGCCGCCGCCCGGACCTCGTCGGCGGCGGCGCCGAGCACCACCACGATCTGCCCGCAGCCCGCCTCGATCATCGTGTCGATCATCCGGCTGACCAGTGGCTCGTCGCCCCGGCGCAGCAATGCCTCGGGACCACCGAGCCGGCGTCCCCCGCCCGCCGCGATGATCATTCCTGCGATACGCACACCGGGTGCAACGAGCGCCCGGAGGATGAGTGTCGGGGCGAATCGGATATTTCACATGCTCCGGACGACTTCGCGCGGCGCGGTCAGGCCGCGTCGGCATAGCAGTCGACGATGGACAGGTCCAGCGGGAAGCGGACCGGAGTGTCCCCGAACAGCAGCGTCGAGGCCCGCTCCCCGGCCCGGGTGACCGCCTCGGCCACCGCGTCCGCCCGGCCTGCCGGACAGTGCACGATCACCTCGTCGTGCTGGAAGAAGACCAGCTCACCGCCGATGCCGGCCAGCTCGCCCCGGAGCGTGGCGAGCAGCGTCGAGGCCCACTCGGCGGCGGTGGCCTGGATGACGAAGTTGCGGGTGAACCGGCCCCGGGACCGGGCCGCCCGGGCCCGAGGCGACCGCGGGTCGGCCCCGGCGTCCGGGTCCGGCGGGACGTCGTCGCCGTCGGTGAAACCTGCCGTCCCGGGCGGGCAGGTACGGCCCAGCCAGGACCGGACCAGACCGCCCGCCTCGCCGGTACGGGCCGCCGCCTCGACGTACCCGAAGGCGGTCGGATAGCTGCGCCTGAGCACCGTCAGGGCGGGCAGGGCCGACCCGCCGGTCTGCCCGTACATCGCGCCGAGCAGGGCGAGCTTGGCCCGGGCCCGGTCACCGCCGAAGGCGTCCTGGGCCAGCGCGGCGTAGAGGTCACCGGCCGCGCCCGCGGTGGCGAGCCGGGCGTCGCCGGAGACCGCGGCGAGCACCCGGGGCTCCAACTGCCCGGCGTCGGCGACGACCAGCCGCCAGCCCGGATCGGCCACCACCGCCCGCCGGATCACCTTGGGGATCTGCAACGCGCCACCGCCCCGGGTGGCCCACCGGCCGGAGACCACCCCGCCGGGGACGTACTCCGGCTGGAAGCGGCCGTCGCGGACCCAGGCGTCCCGCCAGGCCCGGCCGTGCGCCGTCCAGATCCGGTAGAGCTCCTTGTATTCCAGGACCAGCGGCACCGCCGGGTGGTCGACGCCGCGCAGCACCCAGGCCCGGGTGTTGGGCAGCTCGACCCCGGCCCGGGCGAAGGCGCGCAGCAGCTCCGCCGGGGAGTCGGCGTGCACCTGGCGGACGCCGAACGCGTCGGCGATCCGGGCGGCCAGCTCGGCCAGCCGGCGCGGCGGCCCGCCGACCGGGGACGCCTCGCCGAGCAGCTCGGCGAGGATCGCGTCGTGCACGTCGGCCCGCCAGGGCAGCCCGGCGGCGGCCATCTCCACCGCGACCAGCGCGCCGGCCGACTCGGCGGCCACCAGCAGCCGGAACCGGCCGGGGTGGTCGGTGGCGGCGATCCGGGCGAGCTGGTCGGCGTACACCCGGGCCAGGGCGTCGGGGCCGGGGCCCGGCGGCCCCGGGAGGGTCTCGAAGAGGGCGCCCTGGCCGTCGCCGGGCGGCGCGGGCGGCCGGGGCGGCGGGTCGGGCGGGACGGCGGCACCGGTGAGCCGGGCGTAACCGGCGGCGAGCGAGCGGGGCTCGCCCCAGCGGCCGGCGTGCCCGAGCAACAGCGCCTCGGTCAGCTCGACGTCGTGGCAGCGCTCCAGCCGCACCCCGGCGCGCAGCAGCGTCGGGTAGCTCGCCGCCCCGGACGCCCACACCCAGCGTGGCCGGTCGACGGCCTCCCTGGCGGCGACGGCCGCCGCCAGGTCACCGACCGGCTCGGCCAGCCCCACCGGCCGGCCGGCGGCGTCGAGCGCCTGGAGCGTCCCGCCGCCCCGCTCCCCCGCCACCACCGCCACCACCGCCACGAGCCCGATTCTGCCCCGCCCCTGCGACAACCCGGGCGGGTACGCACGTCGGGGGGGGGGGGGGCGGCCCCCCCCCCCCCCCCCCGGCGCCCCGGGGGCCCCCCCCCCCCCCCGGGGGGGCCCGCCAGGGTGGGGGGCGGGGACACC
>NZ_JBIVRQ010000017.1:0-49859 GCF_044755745.1 Micromonospora sp. NPDC092111 | reverse complement strand
CGCCCGCCCCCCCCCCCCCCCCCCCCCCCCCCCCCCCCCCCCCCCCCCCCCCCCGCATCCGCCCCCCCCCCCGCCACCCCCCGGGGGGTCCCCCCCGGGGGGGGGGGGGGGCCCGCCCCCCCCCCCCCCCGACGGTCGACCGGGTTACTTCACCGCGCCGGAGGTCAGGCCGGACTGGATCTGGCGCTGGAAGACGGCGTACACGATGATCATCGGGAGGATGGCGATGGTCAGGGCGGCGAACAGGCCGGACCAGTCGGCCTCGTAACCGGCGTTGACCGAGATGTCGGCGATGCCCTGGGTGAGCACCCACTTGTCCTTGGCGTTGGAGAGCAGCACCAGCGGTAGCTGGTACTGCGCCCACTGCCCGATGATGTTGAAGATCGCCACACTGATCAGACCCGGCTTGGCCATCGGCAGCATCACCCGGAAGAACAGCCGGGTGTGCGAGCAGCCGTCGATCATGCCGGCCTCGGCCACCGAGTTCGGCAGCGTCCGGAAGAACGCGGCCAGGAAGAAGATGGTGAACGGCAGCGAGTACGCCATGTACACCAGGATCACGCCGGTGTGGGTGTCCAGCAGCCCCAGGTTCTTCACCACGAAGAACAGCGGCACCAGGGCCAGGAAGACGGGGAAGGCCAACCCCGAGACGAACAGGTAGTAGATCGCCCGGTTGCCCCGGAACTTGTACCGGGCCAGCACGTACGCCGCCATCGAGCCGAACAGCATGGTGCCGAACGTGCTGCACGAGACCACGAAGACGCTGTTGAGGAAGTACCGGCCCACGTGCGCCTTGGTCCAGGCCCGGCCGAAGTTCTCCCAGCGCAGCTCCGCCGGGAGCGTCCACGGGCTGCTGAAGATCTCGCTGGTGTTCTTGAACGCGGCCAGGAAGGTCCAGAGGATCGGCACGATGACGATCACCGCCCAGACGGCGAGCGCCACCTGACCGAGACCGCTGAACAGCCGTACCTCACGGTGCTCGCCCCGACGCCGGCCGGCGGGGGTCGGGGGCCGGCCCGGCGGGGTGGCCGCCGAGCCCGGCGGCAGCGTCGTCTGCGACTTCATCTCAGTACTCCACGCTTTCCCGCTTGGTCAACCGCAGCGTCAACGCCGCGAACGTGATGGTGAGGAAGAACAGCGCCACGCCCATCGCCGAGGCGTAGCCGTACTTCGAGTAGACGAAGGCGTTGCGGTAGATCTCCACCGCCAGCACCGTGGTGGCGCCGTCCGGGCCGCCGCCGTCCACCGAGAGCACCGAGACGATGGCGAACGCGTCGAACGCGGCGATGCCGAGGTAGACCCAGGCCACCTGGAGGGTGTCCCAGAGCAGCGGCAGGGTGACCCGGAAGAAGAGGGTCACCTTGCTCGCCCCGTCCATCTCGGCCGCCTCGTAGATCTCGCCCGGGATGGAGGCCATCCCGGCCGAGAAGAGCACCACGTAGAAGCCGACGGCCTGCCAGACCAGCACCGCGATGATCGACCAGAGGGCCAGGTTGGGCCGGATCAGGAAGAGCACCGGGTCCAGGCCGATCTTCATCAGCACGCCGTTGATCAGGCCGGACTCGTTCGGCCGGTACACCATCTGGAACAGCACCGCGATGATGGCCACCGCCAGGACCTGGGGGAAGAAGAACACCACCCGGTAGAACTTCGCCCCCCGGACCCCCTGCCGCTGGCCACCCACGCTCCGGCCGCCCACGTTGAGCAGGAAGGCGAAGAAGAGCGCGATGGCGATGGTGATCAGCGGCAGGGCAAGCAGCAGTACGCCGTGGTGCTGGACCGCCTGCCAGAAGCGCCCGTCGTCGAGCAGCCGCCGGTAGTTGTCGAGGCCCACCCACTGCGGGGCGGACAGCCCCCGCCAGTTGGTCATCGAAATCTGGAACGCCTGCGCGTACGGTGCGATGACGAAGACCACGTACAGCGTGACCGGGACGAAGAGGAACCCGATCACGAACGGATACTTGCCGTGCCGCATGATCCCGCTACTCCGATCGGTCAGCGCTTGAACTTGGCGACGGAGCTGTCCTTCTTGATCGCGTCGGCCCGCTTCTGGATCCGCTCCACGAAGGCGTCCGCCTTGATCCGGCCGAACATCAGCTCGTTGGTGGCGGTCCGCGCCTCCGTGTCGATCTCCTTGTACCAGCCGTCGAAGTACAGGTTGAACACGTCCTGGCCGGCGGCCTTGAGGGCGGCCTGCGAGCTGGCCACACCGGGCGGGAAGGCGAAGCCCTCGCTGCCGGCGGTGACCACCGTCGGGGCCTTGACCACCTCGGTGAAGCCCTTCGCACCGGCCACCGACAGCATCTGACGCATGTACTCCAGGCCGCCGCGCGGGTTCTTGCTCTTGGCCGAGACGAAGTAGCCCTCACCGGCGGTGGCCCGCACCGCGGTGCCCGGCAGCTTGTCCGAGGCGGACAGGCTCGGCACCGGCATGAGCTGGTAGTCGAAGCCGGCCGGGGTGTCCTTCTTCTGCTCGCCCTCCAGCCAGTCACCGCTGGGGTAGAGGGCCAGCTTGTACTGGTTCTGCCGGAGCTGCACGTCGGTGTGCTTGAGCCCCTCGAAGCTCTTGTCGACGTACTTGGCGCCGATCTCGGCCCACGCCTCGGCGGCCTGCTTGACGGCGTCCTGCTGCCAGGCGCCGTCCTCCAGGTTGTCGATGTTCTTGAGCACGTCGGTGCCGCCGATCTTCGCGGCGTGGGTGAGGATCACGTTCCACTGGTAGTAGGCCGCGTTCGCCCCGGCGTAGCCGTACGGGGTGATGCCCTTGGCCTTGATCTGGTCGAGCAGGGTGGTGAACTCCGACCAGGTCTTCGCCGGTGCCCAGCCGTTGTCCTTGAACAGCTTGCCGGAGTACCAGATGCCGAAGACGGTGGAGACGTAGTACAGCACGAAGGGCTTGCCGTTGAACGAGCCGGCCTCGACCGTGCCGGGGACGACGGTGTCGCGGACCTTCTTGGCCGGGTCGTCGACCGACGGGGCGTCCCACAGCTCGGTGAGGTCCATCAACTGGCCGTCGGCGACCAGCGAGCCGAAGTCGATCAGCTTCTCGCCCGAGTTGTTGACGAACTCCGGCGGGTTGCCCGAGGCGAACCGGGGCTGGAGCACGGTGGAGACCGCCTGGGTGGCCTGGTGCTTGATCTCCGCCTTGGGGAACGCCTTCTTGTACAGCGGCTCGTGCACGTCGGTGGCGTACTTCTCGCCGTAGCCGCCGTTGAAGATGACCACCTCCAGCGGGGCGTCGTCCTTGACACCGAGCGGGTTGGCCGCGCTCTTGGTGCCCTCCTCCGCCTTGCTGCCGCCCTCGTCGGAGCCGCTGGTGGCGCAGGCGCCGAGCAGGCTGACCACCGGCGTGGCGAGCAGGCCCGCCGCGGCCGTGCGGCCCAGCAGGGTACGCCGGCTCAGCTCGACCGGGTTCTCGGGGGTATTCGACATCGTCGTCTCTCCTTGTGTGTTCGGGTCAGGCGGTTCGCCGGAGGCGCCCGGCGTACCGCGACTCGAGGGCGAGGTTGTGCTCGTCCCCACCGGGGACGTTGGCGGAGAGGTAGATAGGGGGTACCTCCCCGGCCTGGTGGAACCGTCGTACGACCTCTGCGGTCAGGAGCTGCGCCAGGAGCGCGGCGGTGACCGAGGAGACCGCACAGACCGCGCCGCCGCCCTCGAGCGGCAGCAGTGCGTCGCCGTACGGCGCGCCGTTGTCCAGCACGACGTCGGCGAGTTCGGCGAGGCGGTGCCCGGACGGGTGCCGAGGGGCGACCCGGGCGGTGTGCGCCACCGAGGTGACCGCGATCAGCGGGTGGCCGCGCTCCTTGACCAGCAGCGCCAGCTCGACCACCGAGCCGTTGATGCCGGACTGGGAGGCGACCAGGAAGACGTCGGCCGGCTGCGGCCCGGCCAGCGGGTAGAGCTGGTGGGCGATGGCCGGGTCGCGTTCCAGCTTGGGGTCGGTGAGCACGTCCGGCGGCGCGTCGCCGTGCACCACCAGGTCGTGCAGGGAGATCCGGTTGGCCGGGACCAGCCCGCCGGCCCGGGCCACCAGCTCGGCGGCGAACGCCTCGGAGTGGCCGGCCCCGAACGCCTGGAGCACGCCGCCGGCGCGCAGGCTGGCGGCGATCAGGTCGGCGGCCCGGCCGATCGCCTCGGCCTGGGACTCGACCAGCCGGTCGAGGACGGGACGGACGGCCCGGGCGTACCCCTGGGCACTGATCATGACGCGGCTCCCTTCGCGGCCTTGTGCCCGTCGACGGCCTGGGCGGTACGCCGGAAGGCCGCGTGGGCGCGGTCGTGGGTGCGCTGCGCCACGGCGATGTAGAGCAGGTCGAGCACGACGAGCTGGGGGTGCCGGGCGGACAGCGCGTCCGGGCGGAAGGTGGTGGCCTGGCTGGCGGTGAGCAGGACGATGTCGGCCAGCTCGGCCAGCGGCGAACGGGGAAAGCCGGTCAGCGCCACGGTGGTGGCCCCCCGGCTGCCGGCCTCGGCCAGCATCTCGATGGTCTCCCGGGTCTGCCCGGTGTGCGAGATGCCGAGCGCGACGTCCCCGGTGCCGAGCAGCGCGGCGCTGGCCAGCCCCTCGTGCACGTCGCTCCAGGCCCATGCGGCCACGCCGATGCGGTGCAGGCTGAACTGCATCTCCTCGCCGACCAGCGCGCTGCCGCTGGCGCCGAAGATGTTGACCCGGGCGGCGCCGGCGATGGCGACCGCGGCCCGTTCCACCTCGGTCAGGTCGAGCAGGGCGGCGGTGTCGTGCATGGCCCGGGTGTCGGCGGCCATGATCTGGTCGAGGACCCGTTCCAGCGGGTCGCCGGGCTGGATCTCCCGGCCGATGTCGACGGTCCAGCCGGCCGAGCGGGCCCGGCCGGTCTCGGAGGCGATACCGAGCCGCAGGTCGGCGTAGCCGTCGAAGCCCATCGCCCGGCAGAACCGGGTGATGGTGGCCGGCGAGGTGCCGCTGCGTTCGGCCAGCTCCACTATGGTCGCCCGGGCCGCCGCCTCCGGGTCGCTGAGCACATGCTCGGCGACCCGGCGCAACGCCCCCGTCAGCTCCCCGGTGCCGGCCCGGACCCTGGCCAGCACCCCGTCCGCGCCCCGCCGGTCGACCGGTTCGGCGTCGACCACCGCGGTCCCCGCGGCGGTGTCCACCTCATGCTCGGCCATCGGAACGCCTTTCGAAAAGAGTGTTAACTGTTAGTGGTAAAAGTTCTTACTGAAGGCCCCTTCGTGTCAAGACCGTGGGCGAAGTTTTCAAACTGTTACCTGCCGCACCACCCCTGCACCGGCCGCCGGCCTTGCCCGTCGGCACCGGGCCCACCAGCATGAACACCACCGCACACACCCTCCGGGAGGCCCGTGAGCATGTCCGACACCGTCGTGGTCGGTCTCGACGTCGGGGGTACGTCCACCCGGGCGACCGCCCTCACCCTCACCGGCGAACGCCTCGGCACCGGCCGGGGCGGCGGCGGCAACCCCACCAGCCACGGGGCCGAACGGGCCGCCACCGAACTACGCACCGCGCTGCGCGGGGCGCTACGCGACGTCGACCCGGCCCGGGTCCGCGCCGGCACCATCGGGCTGGCCGGGGCCGCCCGGCTGCTCGCCGACCCGGCCGGCCGCACCGCCTTCGACCGGGCCTGGGCCGACGCGGGCCTGCGCTGCCCGTACGCCGTGCACGGCGACGCCCTCGTCGCGTACGCCTCGGGCACCGCCGCCGAGGACGGCACCGTGCTGATCGCCGGCACCGGGGCGATCGCGGCGCGGGTTCACGACCTGCGGCTGGACCGGGTCGCCGACGGGCACGGCTGGCTGCTCGGCGACGCCGGATCGGGATTCTGGCTGGGCCGCGAGGCGGTTCGCACGCTGCTCGCCGACCTGGACACCGCCGCCGCGCCCGGCCCGCTCGGCCGGCGACTGCTCGCCGAACTGCTCGGCTCGGCCGAGGTGGCACCCCGCCCCCGGGACACGGTGGACGCCCTGGTCCAGGCGGTCACCCGCCGCCCGCCGGTCGAGCTGGCCCGGTTGGCGCCGATGGTGGTGACCGCCGCCGTCGAGGGCGAACCGGTGGCCACCGCCCTGATCGCGGAGGCCGCCGCGCACCTCGTGGCCAGCGCGTCCCGGATCCGGCCGGCCGGAGCGTCCGCACCGCTGGTGCTCGGCGGCGGGCTGCTCACCGGCGACACCCCGCTGGCCCGGGCGGTCCGCGCCGAGGCGGTCCGGCGCTGGCCCGACGCCCCGGTCCGGTCGGCCGGGGACGGCGCGGCGGGGGCCGCCTGGCTCGCCGCCCGTGACCTGCCCGAGGTCACCGACCCGGTCGCCCTGCACGCGCTGCTCGTCCCGCTCGCCTGATCGTTGTCGGACAACGGCTACTTGAGTTGACCGGCGGTGAGACCGGCCTGGACCTGCCGCTGGAAGGCCACGTACACGGCGAGCACCGGCAGCACCGCGATGCTCAGCCCGGCGAAGAGCCGGGCGTAGTCGCCGGCGTACCCCTGGCTGACCGAGAGGGCGAAGAGGCCCTGGGCGAGCATCCACTTCGACTCGTCGCCCTGCATCAGCACCTGGGGCAGCAGGAACTGGTTCCAGTGACTGAGGAAGTTGAAGATCCCGACGCTGATCAGTCCTGGCCGGGCCATCGGCAGCATCACCCGGAAGAAGAGCCGGAAGTGACCGCAGCCGTCGACCAGCGCCGCCTCGGCAACCGAGGTGGGCAGGGTACGGAAGAACGCGGTCAGGAAGAACACCGTGAACGGCAGCGAGTAGGCCGCGTAGACCAGGATCAGGCCGGTCCAGGTGCCGAACAGGCCGGCGTTGCGGACCACGAAGAACAGCGGCACCAGGGCGAGGAAGACCGGGAACATCAGGCCGCCGACGAAGAGGTAGTAGACGATCTGCCGGCCCCGGAACTCGTACCGGGCGAAGACGTACGCGGCGGTGGCACCCATCAGCATGGTCAACGAGACCGAGCCGGCCACCACCACCAGGCTGTTGAGGAAGTACCGGCCGATGTGCGCCCCGGTCCAGGCGCGGGCCCAGTTGTCCCAGCGCAGCGTCTCCGGCAGGCCCCACGGGTCGGCCAGGATCTCGCCGTTGCTCTTGAACGAGCTGAGGAACATCCAGAGCAGCGGCAGCACGGTCAGCGCGGCCCAGAACAGCAGGAACCCGTGCGAGAGGACGTTCGCCACGCCCCGTTCCCGGCGGACCGGGCGGTCGGCGGCGCGGGCCGTCGTGGTGGCGCACGGCCGTGCGGTGGGGTCGTCGACGGTGGTCACGAGTACTCGATCCGATCACGCTTGCCGGCCCGAAGCGACAGCACGGCCACCGACAGGGTCAGGAAGAACATCACCACGCCGATCGCCGAGGCGTAGCCGAACTTGGTCTCGCTGCCGAACGCGGTGTCGTACATCCGTACGCCGATCACGTCGGTGGAGAAGTTGGGGCCGCCGTTGGTCATGAGCTGCACCAGGATGAACCCGTCGAGGGCGAAGATGGCCAGGTAGACCCAGGCCACCTGGACGGTGTCCCAGAGCAGCGGCAGGGTGACCCGGCGCAGCGTGGTCAGCCGGGACGCGCCGTCGAGCAGGACCGCCTCGTAGATCTCCTTCGGCACCGCCGACATGGCCGCGCCGAAGAGCACCACGTAGAAACCGACGTTGCTCCAGACCATCACCGCGAGCACGCACCAGAAGGCGGTGCGCGGGTCGCCGAGCCAGGTGGGTGAGGCCAGCCCCACCGCGTGCAGCGCGCTGGTGAGCAGCCCCTTGTTCGGGTGGTAGACCTCCTTCCATAGCAGCGCGATGATGACCACCGAGAGCACCTGCGGGAAGAAGTAGACCGTCCGGTAGAGCGCGCTGCCGCGTACCCCGGTCACCCCGGCCCGGCCCCTGCGCCCACCCATGTTGAGCATGGTGGCGAAGAACAGCCCGATGGCGATGGTCAGCACCGGTACCAGCGCCAGCAGGACCGCGTTGTTCTTCAGCGCGTTCCAGACGTAGTCGTCGTGCCACAGCGCCCGGAAGTTGGCCAGCCCCACCTGGTTGGCGTCGGCGGAGTAGCCGAGCCAGTCGGTGGTGGAGATCTGGAACGCCTGCAGGTACGGCGAGACGACGAAGACGACGTAGAGCAGCACCGGCGGCACCAGGAAGGTGACGATCAGCGGGTACTTGCCATGTCTCACGTGGGGACCTACCTCCCGGTGGCGGCCGGTGCGGGCGGGGTGTCAGGCGGCCCACCCCCACCGGCCGGGTGTCACGCGGCGCGCTTGTACTTCTTGACCGAGCTGTCCCGGGCGATCGAGTCGGCGCCCTGCTGGCACTGGTCGAGGAGTTCCGCCGGGGTGGACCGGCCGCTGAAGAACTCGCCGCAGGCGGCGTCGACGAGGTTGCGCTCCAGCTTGCGGTAGTAGTTGTTGTAGACCCAGTTGAAGCCGTTGGACCCGGACGCCTCCAGCGCCCTGACCACGGTGGTCAGCCCGTACGGCAACTCGACGCCGTCGGTGGCGCCGGCGACCACGGTCAGGCTGGAGACCTTCCGGGTGAAGTCCTGCGCGCCCTTCTTCGACAGCATGGTCCGGAAGTACTCCAGGCCACCGGCGAGGTTCTTCGCCTTGGCGGGCACCATGAACGGCTCGCCGGCCGTGCCGCGGACCGCCTCGAACGGCAGCTTGTCGCCGCTGCCCAGGCTCGGGGTGGGCGCCACGGTCATGTTGAAGCCGGCCGGGGTGACGGCGGACTGCTCGCTCTCCAGCCAGGATCCGCAGGAGATGAAGGCGGCCTTGCCCTGGCACCAGGCGGTCTGCGACTGCTTGTGGTCCAGGCCGGGCGAGCCGTCCATGATGTACCTGTCCTTGACGATCTGGTACCAGGCGTCGGCGGCGGTCCGCATCGCGTCGGACTTCCAGGCGTTGGGCTCCAGGTTGTCGATGGCGGTGGCGACCGACGGCCCGCCGAACTTGATCGCGGTGGAGATCAGCGGCCAGCTCATGTAGCGGGGGTGCAGGCCGGCGTAGGTCCACGGGGCGATGCCGGCGGCCTTGATCTGCTTGCAGAGCGCGATGTGCTCGTCCCAGGTCCTCGCGTACTGCCAGCCCCGGTCGGCGAAGAGCTTGCTGGAGTGCCAGATGCCGTACACGGTGTAGGTGTAGTTCATCACCAGGAACCTGCCGTCGTACGAGCCGACCTCGACCGCGCCGGGCAGCAGGGTGTCCCGGACGGTCTTGCCGGGGGCGTCGAGGCTCGGCGCGGCGAGCAGGTCGCCGAGGTCGGCGAGGGCGTTCTGGGAGACCAGCCCGTTGAAGTCGATCTGGCCGGCGCCGGAGTTGTTGACCACGTCGGGCGGGCTGCCGTCGACGAAGCGCGGCTGGAGGGTCTTGCTGATCTCCTGGGTGGCGGAGTGCCTGATCTCCGCCTTGGGGTACCTCTCCCGGTACATGGCCTCGTGGGCCTTGGCGTACTCCTCGCCGAAGCCACCGTTGAAGATGACCACCTCCAGCGGCGCGTCCTCCTTGACGCCCAGCGGGTTCTGTTCGCTCTTGGTGCCCTGGTAGCTGCCGCCCTCGACCTTGTCGCCGCCACCGCCGGTGGCGCAGCCGGCGAGCAGGCCGGCGGCGGGGGTGGCCAGCAGGCCGGCGGTGGCGGTACGCCGGAGCATGTCGCGCCTGTTCATCAGCTCTCCTCGGGTCGGGTCGGGCGGGCGCCGGTGGGGGGCGGGGGCGTCCGCCGCGCGAGGCACGTTGATTGTCTTCAGTTCACATGTTGTTACTGAAGAATTTCTACGGCAGCGGCGGACGGACTTCAAGACCCGACGGTCGAACCGTTATCACCACCGGCCGGCTCCGGCCGGCACAGCCTGGCCCATGCGCCGCCTGCGGGCGCTCGCCGAACACACCCCGGCCGGCCGGGAACGGTACGTCGACCTGCTCCGCGCGCTGGCGATCAGCATGGTCGTTCTCGGTCACGCGAAGGTGACCGGGATCGGCCGGGACGCCGCCGGCCGACCCACCGACCACTGCACGCCCGCCGACCTGCCCGGGGCGTACCCGCTGACCTGGCTGGCCCAGGTCAGGCCGGAACCGCTCGGCACGCCCGTCCCGGCACTGGTGGCGTACCTGGCCGGGGCGGGCGTGCTGCGGCCGCTCAGGTCTGGGTGGGGAAGCCGAGGTTGACCCCGCCGTGGCGCGGGTCGAGCCAGCGGCTGGTGACCACCTTGCCCCGGGTGAAGAAGCGCACCCCGTCCTCGCCGTGCGCGTGCAGGTCGCCGAAGAGCGACGACTTCCAGCCGCCGAACGAGTAGTACGCCATCGGCACCGGGATCGGCACGTTGATCCCCACCATGCCGACCTCCACCTCGTGCTGGAAGCGCCGGGCCGCACCGCCGTCGTTGGTGAAGATCGCCGTGCCGTTGCCGTACGGGTTGGCGTTGACCAGCTCGACCGCCTCGTCGTACGAGCCGACCCGGAGGACGCCGAGCACCGGACCGAAGATCTCGTCGGTGTAGATCGACATGTCGGGCGTGACGTGGTCGAACAGGGTCGGGCCGAGCCAGTGGCCGCCCGGCTCGCCGTCCGGGCTGACCGTCCGCCCGTCAACCACCGCGACCGCGCCGGCGGCCACCCCGGCGGCCACGTACGACCGGACCCGCTCGGCGTGCCCGGCGGTGACCAGCGGACCCATGTCGCAGCCCCGCCGGCCGTCGCCGGTGCGCAGCCCGGCCACCCGTTCGGCGATCTTCGCGACCAGGGCGTCGGCGACCGGCTCCACCACGACCAGCGCGGAGATCGCCATGCACCGCTCCCCCGCCGAGCCGAACCCGGCGTTGACCGCCGCGTCGGCGGCCAGGTCCAGGTCGGCGTCGGGGAGCACCACCATGTGGTTCTTCGCCCCGCCCAGCGCCTGCACCCGCTTGCCGGCCATCGACCCGCGCTGGTGCACGTACCGGGCGACCGGGGTGGAGCCGACGAACGAGACCGCCCTCACCCCCGGGTGGTCCAGCAGCGCGTCGACCGCCTCCTTGTCGCCGTTGACCACGTTCAGCACCCCGTCGGGCAGGCCGGCCTCGGCGAACCACTCGGCCAGCAGCAGCGCCGCGCTCGGGTCCTTCTCACTCGGTTTGAGCACCACCGCGTTGCCGCAGGCGACCGCGACCGGCACGAACCACAGCGGCACCATCACCGGGAAGTTGAACGGCGAGATCACCGCCACCACCCCGAGCGGCTGCCGCAGGCTGTACGAGTCGACCTCGGTGGAGACGTTCTCGCTGAACCCGCCGCGCAGCGCCGACGGGATGCCGCAGGCGTACTCGATCACCTCCAGGCCGCGCTGCACCTCACCGGCGGCGTCGGCGAGCACCTTGCCGTGCTCGGCGGTGATCACCTCGGCGAGCCGGTCGCGGCGGGCGTGGACCAGCTCGCGGAACGCGAAGAGCACCGCCGTCCGCCGGGCCAGGCTCGCGTCGCGCCAGCTCCGCGCCGCCCGCTCGGCCGCCGCCACCGCGACCGCGACGTCCGCGGCCGAGGCCAGCGCCACCAGCCCGGTACGCCGGCCGGTGGCCGGGTCGAAGACGTCCCCGCGCCGCCCGGAGCCACCGGCGGTGGGCCTACCGTCGACGAAGTGCCCGATCAGGGTCCCGTCGCCGGCCACACCCACCGGAGCCTCCCCGGTCGGCGCCGGCGGACCCGGCTCACTCCCCGCGCTCACCGGGCCGCCTCCGCCGCGACGGCGCAGCGGATCGCGTCGACCAGGATCGCCAGCCCCTCGCGGGCCTCCTCCTCGGTCAGGGTCAGCGGCGGCCCCATCCGCACCACGTTGCCGTACAGGCCGCCCTTGCCGACCAGCAGGCCGCCGGCCCGGCACGCCTCGAAGACCCGGCTGGTCAGCACCGGGTCGGGTTCGGTGGTGCCGGGTCGGACGAACTCGACGGCGAGCATCAGCCCCTTGCCGCGCAGTTCGGCGACACCGTCCAGGTCGGCCACCCCGGCGCGCAGCCCGTCGGCGAGGATCGCGCCGACCCGGGCCGCGTTGGCCTGGAGGTCGTGGTCGCGCAGGTAGTCCAGGACGGCGTTGCCGGCGGCGGTGGAGACCGGGTTGCCGCCGAAGGTGGAGAAGCTGATCGCCGGCACCGACTCCAGCACCTCGGCCCGGCCGACCACCCCGGCCAGGGCGAAGCCGTTGCCGACGCCCTTGGCGAAGGTGAGCAGGTCCGGGGTGACCCCGTGCGCCTGGTAGCCCCAGAAGTGCTCGCCGGTACGCCCCCAGCCGGTCTGCACCTCGTCGGAGATGAGCAGGATGCCGTGTTCGTCGAGGACCTTCTTCCAGGCGGCGAGGAGCCCGTCCGGCGGGGCGACGAAGCCGCCGACGCCCTGGATCGGCTCGGCGATCAGGCAGGCCACCTGCCCGCTGGTCTGGGTGTCCAGGACCTCACGCAGGTCCTCGACGGCGGCGTCGATCCGGTCCGCCTCGGGCAGCCGGGCGAGCAGTCCGCGCAGCCGTTCGCCGGAGTGCAGCCAGGCCACCTGGAGCGGGTTCAGCGCGCTGGCCGTCCAGTTCCGGTTGCCGGTGACGCCCATCGCCGCGTACGACCGGCCGTGGTAGCTGTTGCGCACGGCGAGGATCTGGTGCGAGCGGCGGTGGTTGGTGGCCACCAGCAGCGCCGCCTCGTTCGCCTCGGTGCCGGAGTTGGTGAAGAAGACCCGGGCATCCGGGATGCCGGAGAGCCGGGCCACCTTCTCGGCCAGCTCGACCTGCTGGCGGATCAGGTAGAGCGTGGAGGTGTGCACGACGCCGGTGCGGAGCTGACGCTCGACCGCCTCGCGGATCTCCGGGATGTCGTAGCCGATCATGTTGGTCAGTACGCCGCCGAAGAAGTCCAGGTAGCTGCGGCCCTGGGCGTCGGTCACCCGGCGACCGGACCCGGCGACCAGCTCGATCGGCTCGGCGTAGTAGAGCGGCATCCAGGACGGGAGCACGGCCCGGTGACGGGCCAGCAGGTCGTCGGAGGTCATCGTCGCACCCTTCAGCGGCGGCGGTTTCGCGGTCCTCGCACGCTCTCACCGCCGTCCGGCAGGGACAACTGTCACTGTGTAGCGCAGCGACGGCCCCCGCCTGACAGCACGTCAACTGTGACGCCACGGTTTCCGGGGCGAAGCGTGATCTGCGCTTACCTTTCCGTCGGTCGGCCCGCTGGTCAACCACTCGATCCGCAATCGAACCGGGTGACCGCCGGGCCCGGGTGGCGGCCCGGCGGGGTCGGCCGGCCCGGGTAGCATCCGGCGGGTGCGGATCCGGGGCGTGACGATACTGCCCGACGGCACGGCCGGGGCCACCGCCGCGCGGCTGACGGCCGACGTACGGGCGTGGGTGGAGTCACCGCCGCTGCGCCGCCTGGTCGCCCACTTCGGCGGCGACCCGCCGGCCGGTAACCTGGCGGCGACGCTGGCCGGGCTGGACGACTTCTCCGCCCGGCACTGGGACTTCCGGGCCGGCCGGGAACGCCCCGAGGCACGGGAGCCGGCCCTCGATCCGGCGACGACCCGGCTCGTCCTGGCCGCCGCCGCCGCGCTCGGCCTGGTCCACCCGGTGCCACCGGCCCGCCCCGACTACGCCCATCTGGTCGTCCTCGGCGGGCTGGCACCCGCCTGCCTGCGCCGGGTCGCCTACGCCGCGCACCTGCTGCGCACCGGCCCGGCGGTGACCGGGGAGGTGGCCGTGCTGGGCAGCTTCCGCCCGCTGGCCGAGTTGGAGCACCGGACGCTGGCCGAGGCGGGCCTGCCGCCCTGCGCCACCGAGGTCGACGTGCTGGACGCGGCGGTACGCCGGGTGTTCGGGGTGCCCGGCCCGGCCGACCGGGACGGCCACGATGCCGACCACCCGCACCACTGCTGGGCGTCGCGGACCTACCGGCCCGCCGGCCTGCCGCCGGTACGGGTGCTCGCCGCCCCGTCCGGCGATCCGGGACGGCGTCGGGCCCACACCGCCGACACCCAGCGCTTCTGGGCCGGCCACGTCCGGCTCGGCCCCGGGGATCCGGTGCTGGCGGTGACCGCGCCGATCTACGTGCCGTTCCAGCACTGCGACGCGCTGCGCACCCTCGCCCTGCCGTACGGCTGCGGGGTGGACACCGTCGGGGTCGACCCGGCACTGCCCGACCTGGCCCGGCTGCCGGAGCCGACGCTCACCCCGGGGCGCTACCTCCAGGAGATCCGCTCGACGCTGCGCTCGATGCGCGCGCTGCACGCCGCCCTGCCCTGACGGCACGGGCAGCGGGGGGCCGACGCGCGGCGAACCGCCGGGCGCCGGCCCCCACCGGGTGGGGTCAGTTGACGTAGATGATCGGGCTGCCGGTTTGGGTGGCGTCCCGCACCGGGGCGTACGTCGCCGTGAAGTACGCGGCGCCGAAGCAGGTCGCCGGGCCGGAGAACTTGCTGAACGGCTGGTTGGTGAAGGCGATCGAGGTGGTGGCGTTCGAGGCACCAACCTGCGGCAGAACAACTACGCCACCACGGCCGCCGTCTTCACGCTGCCGAACCTGCGGATGCGGTTCACCTCCGACGGCTGCTGAGATGACCGACGAGGAGCAGGTCCCGGCGGCGTCGCCGGCCCGCCGCCGGGCCGGCGCCCGCTGGCGCGCCTGGCGACGGGAACGTCCCGGCGACCACCGAACCGGGGTGACCGGCTCAGCCGGCGGCGGTGTCCCGTACCGCCTCGGCGAACACCGCGGAGCGGTGCTCGAAGTTGCGGAACCGCCCGTAGCTGGGCGCCGCCGGGGAGAGCAGCACCACCCCGCCGGCCGGGGTCAGCGCCCGGGACAACCGGACCGCGTCCACCAGGTCGTCGACCACCTCGGTACGCACCTTCGGCAGCCCGGCCAGCGCCTCGACGATGCGCGGGCCGCTGTCCGGAATCCCGATCACGGTGAGTTCCCGCTCGGCCAGGTGCTCGGCCAGCGGGGCGTAGTCCAGCCCCCGGTCGGTGCCCCCGACGATCACCGTCAACGGCCGCCCGTCGTACGCGTCGATCGCGTGCATCGCCGCGTACGGGCTGGTGGCGAGGGTGTCGTCGACGAAGGTCAGGCCGGACGGGTCGACGATCTCGGTGAGCCGGTGGGCCAGCCCCTGGAACCCGGCGACCGCCACGGCCAGGGTGTCCTTGCCGGCGACGACGTCGACCCCGAGCGCGTCGAGCACCGCGAGGGCCACGCACAGGTTGCCTTCGTTGTGCCGGCCCACCAGCGGCAGCACGGCGCGCGGGAAGAGCGGCCGGTCGCCCAGGTGGAACCAGGCGGTGCCGTCCGGGCCGGTGGCGACGTGGGCGGTGTCCGGCCGGCCGGCGCGTACCACCGCCCGGTCGCCCAGCTCCAGTGCCAGTCGCGGGTCATCGCCGTTGACCACCACGGTCCGTGGGCCGTACGCGAGCAGGTTGAGCTTGTCCCGGTAGTACTCGGCCTCGCCGCCGTGCGCGTCCAGATGCTCGGGGAAGAGCGCGGTGACCACCGCCACCCGGGGTGACTCGGTCAGGTCGCTGCACTGGTAGCTGGACAGCTCCAGCACGTACAGCTCGGCCTCGGGCAGGTCGAGGGTGGGCACGCCGATGTTGCCGCCCAGCACGTTGGGCCGGTCCACCGCCGCGAGCAGGTGGCTGATCAGGCTGGACGTGGTGGACTTGCCCTTGCTGCCGGTGACCCCGACGGTCCGGTCGGCGTGGTCGGCCATCCAGAGCGCGGTGCCCTGGGTGACGGTGGTCCCGCGCCGGCGCAGCTCCACCAGCCACGGGTGGGTGTTGGGCACCCCCGGGGAACGGACGACGATCTCGGCGGCGGCCAGCCGGGCGAACCCCTCCTCGCCGGTGACCAGCGGTGCGGCCTCGGCGAGCGGCCCCTCCCAGGGGAGGCTGAGGAAGTTGGCGCTGTCGTCGACGGCGACCAGGTCGGCCGGGCCGTGCGCGGCGATGGCGGTCACGGCGGCCCGGCCCTCCCGGCCGGCCCCCCAGACGGCGACGGTACGGCCGCGCAGATCGGACAGGCGCACGGACTCTCCTCGGGTGTCGACGGCGGTGCTCGGGCACGGTCCGGCGCAGCCGGACACGGCCGGACGAACCAGGGCCTAGTATGGCGTGTGCCCAACGAGCAGCTCCGGCGGATGGACGCCTTCACCTTCCCGTCCTACTCGATCGATCTCGCCACCGGCGAGGCGTTGTTCGACTACGCCCTGACCGGCCCCGACGGCGAGCAGCGGTTCACCGAGGTGATCACGCTGCCACTGCCGGCCGAGCCGCCGTCGGACCAGACGGTGGCCACCCTGGGCCGGGTCCTGGAACTGCTGCACCTGGTCGCCGGGGTCAGCTACTACAAGGCCGCCGCGCCGCCCCGGCTGGTGCTGCCGGCGCCGCTGGGCGGGGCCGCCGCCGAACTGGTCACCGCCGTCTACACCAGGGGCCTGGCCGAGTACGCCTACCGCAACGAACTGCCGCACGTGCTGGAGCTGCGCCCGCTGGTGCCGGCCGGCGAGGTGTCGCCACCCCGGGTGTACGACGACTCGGACCGGCGACCGCTGTCGGCGGTCGGCGGGGGCAAGGACTCCATCGTCAGCCTGGAGGCGCTGCGCCGGGCCGGCTTCGACCCGGTGCCGTTCTCGGTCAACCCGAACCACGTCATCGGGTCGGTGAACGAGGCGTCCGGGCTGCCCGCGCTGGCCGCCCGGCGGCGGATCGACCCGGTGCTGTTCGAGCTGAACGCGGCCGGCGCCCGGAACGGGCACATCCCGGTCACCGCGATCAACTCGCTGATCGCGGTCGCCACCGCCGTGCTGCACGGCCTCGGCCCGGTGGTGATGTCCAACGAGCGCTCGGCGTCCGACCCGAACCTGGTCTGGAACGGTCACGAGATCAACCACCAGTGGTCCAAGGGAATCGCGGCCGAGGGGCTGCTGCGGGCGGCGCTGGCCGAGCACGCCGGGCTCACCGAGCCGTACTTCTCGCTGCTGCGCTCGCTGTCGGAGCTGCACATCGCCCGGCTCTTCGCCGCCATCGACCGGTACGACGCGGTGGTGACGAGCTGCAACGCCGCGTTCAAGCTGCGCGACGCCAGCGCGCGGTGGTGCCGGAACTGCCCGAAGTGCCGGTTCGTCTTCCTGGCCATGGCGCCGTTCATGCCGCGCGCCCGGGTGGTCGGCATCTTCGGCGGTGACCTGCTCGCCGAGGCCACCCAGATCCCCGGCTACCGGGAACTGCTCGGCGTCGACGGGCACAAGCCGTTCGAGTGCGTCGGCGAGGTCGAGGAGTCGGTGGTGGCGTTGAGCCTGCTCGCCGAGCAGGACCAGTGGCGGGACGCCCCGGTGGTGCGCGCCCTGGTCGACGCGGTACCGGAGACCGCCTGGGCGACCGCCGCCACCTCGGACGTCTTCACCCCCGGCGGCCCGAACTTCGTCCCCGCCCCGTACGCCAAGGCGCTGGACGCGCTCCACTGACCCCACCCACCCCCTCACCTGCCCACCGTTGATCAAGAGGTTCGCGTCACGAACCGGGCGGCGGGTGACGCAAACCTCTTGATCAACACCGACAGGCGGGTGGAGGGGGAGGGGGGCCGAGGGGGTCAGGGGGCGCGGACGGCGTCTAGGGCGAGCAGGGCGACGTGTAGCGACAGGCAGGCCTCGATCGAGTCGAGGTCGACGCCGAGGATCCGGCCGATCCGGGCCAACCGCTCGTAGAAGGCCGGCCGGGACAGGTGCGCGGCAGCCGCGCCGGCCGACTTGTTCCGGCCCTGCTCCAGGTACGCCCGCAGGGTGCCGAGCAGTTGCTCCCGAGGATGCTGGGCGTCGTAGGCCAGCAGCGCGCCGAGTTCCCGCTCGACGAACGTCTGTAGCCGGGGCTCGTCGCGCAGCAGGTGCAGCAGACCGGCGAGCCCGACGTGCGGCAGCCGGAAGATCGGCAGGTCACGGCGGTCACGGCGGGCGGCGTCGGCGACCTGCCGGGCCTCGATCAGCGACCGGCCGGCCTCCCGCGGGGTGCCCACCCCGGAACCGGCGGCCACGATCACCGCCCCGGGTCCGGCGGCCGGTGCCCGACCCGCCGGCCCAGGCCGGGCCAGGGCGGCGTCGAGGCGTACCCGTCGGAGGGCCGCGGCGAACGCGGCGAGCGCCTTCTCCTCGCCGGCCGGGTCGGGCAGGGCGAGCAGCGCGCCGACCGCCTGGTCGTCCACCGCGCTGGTGAGCGCGGTCAGCTTCGCCTCGCGCAGCGCCTGGCCGACCGCCTCGGCGAGGTCCCGCAGCCGGGCCGGACCGGCGGCCAGGCCACCGTCCACCGGCGGCCCGCCGTCACCGGCCGGGTCGTCGGCCCGGTACCGGACCACCACGCCGACGAGATGTCGCCGGTCCAGCACCACGCCGAGCGCCCTGGCCCGCAGCGTCACCTCGTCCACCGGCCGGGAGTGATCCAGCAGCGCCGTCAGCAGCGTCCGGTGGATCTGCCGTTCCAGGCCCTCGGCGTCCCGCCGGATCAGCCGGCCCAGCGCCAGGGTGGAGGCGGCCCGCTCGACCAGGATGGTCAGCCGGGTCGGCGGTTGTCCACCGACCACCGGGCCACCGGCCTGGGGCACCGGCCGGACCGGGTCGCCCGGGGACGCCGGCACGCCGGCGGCCGGCGGTTCCTGCGGACCGGGCCCCACGGTGGTCAGGTCACCGCTGCCCGGCCAGCGCAGCAACAGCCGTCCCCAGTCGTGCCCACGCGCCCCGACGGTGGTGACCAGCCATCCGCTGCCCGGGTCGTACGCGGTCCGCCCGGCGGGACGGATCCGCCGCGAGTGCTGCTCCCAGCCGTCCAGCAGCAGCTCCGCGCTCTCCCCCGCCGGGTCGTACGCGAGCACCTGACGGGACAGGTTCTCCAGCACCACCGGGCAGCCGGCCAGTTCGGCGGCCTGCCGCACCACCTCCGCCGGCTCGGCCCCCTCCACGGAGAGTTCGGTGAACCGCTGGTGGATCTCCTCGGTGGCCCGCAGCTCGGTGAGCTGGGCGTCCACGATCAGCGCGTGCACCGCCTCGGTGATCCGCACGAACGGGGTGGCCCGGCGCAGCTCCGCCAGGGGCAGGCCACGCCGCTCGGCGGCGGCGGCCATCACCCGGGGCACCCCGGTGAGGTACCGCCGGCCCAGCTCGACGACCAGCCCGGAGACGCCGACGTCGGCCAGGTCCCCGATGAAGGCCCGCAGCCCGGCGTCGTCGGCGGGCAACCCGATGCCGGTGGTCAGGACCAGCTCCCCGCCGCCGAGCAGGGTGGCGATGTCGGGTACCTCGGTGACGTGCACCCAGCGCACCGGCCGGTCCAGGCCGGCGTCCCCGGCGACCAGGCGCGGGGCGCCGTGGCGGACCGGGTCGAGCGCGAGCACCTCACGGACGGTAGGGAACACGGGCGACACGCTACCGTCCGTGAGGCCCAGGATCGACCGTCCGGCGCGACTCACCACGGGTCGTCGCGGCCCAGCTCCCAGCAGGCCACGGCGGTGGCGGCGGCCACGTTGAGCGAGTCGACGCCGCGCCGCATCGGAATCACCACCCGGACGTCGCTGGCGTGCATCGCCGCCCGGCTCAACCCGGGCCCCTCCGCGCCGAGCAGCAGCGCGGTGCGGGCCCGCTGGTCGACGGTCAGCCGCTGGATCGGCACCGCCTCCGGTGCCGGGGTCATCGCCAGCACGGTGAAGCCGGCCGCCCGTACCTGGGCCAGCGCGTCCGGCCACGGGTCGAGTCTGGCGTACGGGACGGCGAACACCTCACCCATGCTGACCCGGACGCTGCGCCGGTAGAGCGGGTCGGCGCAGGACGGGGAGAGCAGCACCGCGTCCACCCCGAGCGCCGCCACGGCCCGGAAGATCGCGCCGAGGTTGGTGTGGTTGTTGACGTCCTCCAGGATCACCATCCGGCGGGCGGCGGCCAGCACCTCGGCGGCGGTCGGCACCGGCTTGCGCCGGAACGAGGCGAGCACGCCCCGGTGCACGTGGAAGCCGGTGGCCCGTTCGAGCACGTCCGGGGTGGCCGCGTAGACCGGGGCGTCCCCGGTGTCCAGGTCGGCGAGCTGGTCGACCCGCTTGGCGTCGACCAGGTACGACCGGGCGGGATAGCCGGCGCGCAGCGCGCGGCGCAACACCAGCTCCCCCTCGGCGATGAACAGCCCGTGCGGGGGTTCCCAACGGGTGCGCAGCTCGACGTCGGTCAGCGCGCGGTAGTCGGCGATCCGCGCGTCGTCGGGGTCGGTGATCTGGTGGACGGGCACCGGACGATTCTGCCCGGTGTCCGGCGACGGCCGGCGACGGCGGTCCGGGGAAGCGGCGCGGGCCACGGGTTTTCCGGGGCGTACCCGGGGAACGTGGCGGGAACAGGACGCGACCGGAGGGACGACCACGATGAGCGCAGACGCCGCAGCCGACGGGCGGTTGCCGAGGAACGCCACGGTCGCCGACCACATCGTGGCCCGGCTCGGCGAGTGGGGCGTACACCGCTACTTCGGCTACCCGGGCGACGGCATCAACGGGATGACCTCGGCCCTGCAACGGGCCGGCGACCGGGTGGAGTTCGTCCAGGTACGGCACGAGGAGACCGCCGGCTTCGCCGCCAGCGCGCACGTCAAGTACGGCGGCGGTCCGCTCGGCTGCGCCCTGGTGACCAGCGGCCCCGGCGCGATCCACCTGCTCAACGGCCTCTACGACGCCAAGCTCGACCACCAGCCGGTGGTGGCCCTGATCGGGAACACCGCGCTGACCGCCGAGGGCGGCGGCTACTACCAGGAGGTCGACCTGCTCGCCCTCTACAAGGACGTGGCGTCGGACTTCCTGGCCCAGCTCGACGACCCGTCGCAGGTGCGGCACCTGGTGGACCGGGCCTGCCGGACGGCGCTGTCCCGGCGGACGGTCACCGCTCTGGTGCTCCCACTGGACGTGCAGGACCAGGCGGCGGTGCCGAACCCGCCGTACGCGCACGGCTACTACCACACCAGCGCGGTGCCGAGCAGCGCGTCGACGGTGCCCCCGGAGGCGGAGCTGCGCCGGGCCGCCGACACGCTGCGCGGCGGCGAGCGGGTGGCGATGCTGGTGGGTCAGGGCGCGCTCGGCGCCGAGGAGGAGGTACGCCTGGTCGCCGAACGGTTGGGCGCCGGGGTGGCCACCGCGCTGCTCGGCTTCACCGTGGTGGACCACCGGCAGCCGTGGGTGACCGGGGCGATCGGCCTGCTCGGCACCCGCCCGAGCTGGCGGCTGATGCAGGAGTGCGACCGGCTGCTGATCGTCGGCAGCAACATGCCGTACTCGGAGTTCTATCCGCCGCAGGGGCAGGCCCGGGCGGTGCAGGTCGACCTGGACGGCACCCGGATGGGGCTGCGCTACCCGACCGAGGTGAACCTGACCGGGGACGCCGGCCCGACGTTGCGGGCGCTGCTGCGCGAGCTGGGCGACGGCCCCGCGCCGACCGCCTGGCGGGCGACGATCGCCGACGCCACCTCGGCCTGGCGGCGGGCGCAGGCGGAGCTGGCCGGGCAGCCGGCCGACCCGGTCAACCCGCAACTGCTGTTCCACACCCTCAACGACGCGCTGCCCGACGACGCGATGATCACGGTGGACTGCGGCACCGCCACCGCCTGGTACGCCCGCCACCTCCAGGTCCGTCCGGGCATGCTGGCCAGCCTCTCCGGCACCCTGCTGTCGATGGGCGGGGCGATGCCGTACGCCCTGGGGGCGAAGTTCGCCCACCCGGACCGGCCGCTGGTGGCGCTGGTCGGTGACGGGGCGATGCAGATGAACGGGGTCAACGAGCTGATCACGGTGGCGAAGAACTGGCGGAGCTGGGCCGACCCGCGCTTCGTGGTGCTGGTGCTCAACAACCGGGACCTGGCGTTCGTGAGCTGGGAGCAGCGCTCCACCGAGGGCAACCCGCGCTACCCGGCCAGTCAGGACCTGCCCGACGTGGCGTACCACCGGTGGGCAGAGGTGCTGGGGCTGCACGGTGAGCTGGTGGACTCCCCCGACCAGGTGGCCGGGCTGTGGCGCCGGGTACTGACCGCCGACCGGCCGGTGGTGGTGAACGCGATGGTGGACCCGGCGGAGCTGATGCTGCCGCCGCACTTCACCGTCGACCAGGCGCGCAAGACGGCGACGGCGGTGCTGCGCGGCGACACCGACCGGGCCGGGATCATCCGGCGCGGCCTGCCCGCCACCATCGCCACCTACCGCCCCCGCCGCCGAAACCGCTAACCCCCCACCCTCGCTCCGTCCCCACCCACCTCTGGTCCGGTGATCAAGAGGTTTACGTCATGCCGGACGCCTGCCTTGACGCAAACCTCTTGATCACCGAAGTGAACCGAGCGGCAGGCGGTAGCCGAGGTGACCTGGAGGCCCGTAGCCCCCGGATCATCCCGAGGTGCGACCACCGGTGCCAGGTCAGGCCGACAGAGCCACTCACCCACAACGGATCAGCCCCGACAGAGCCAGCACCCCGCGCCGGGTCAACCCCGACGATGCTCCCGGGCCGGGTCAGCCCCGGCGGTTCTGCAACCAGCGCAGCAGGTCCGGGGGGAGGCCCTGGTCCGACGGGCTGGGGCTGGGGGACGGCTGCGGGGCGGGGCGCTGCGGGTCGCCGGCCAGCTCCCGGCTGGGCGCGGTGAAGTCGCGGACCGGCTGGCCGTCGACGGCGGTGCGGATGGTCCGGGCGACCGCGGTGATCACCTCGCCCTGCACCGCCGCGCCGACCGCGTCGCTCGGGTCGTCCGGGTTGGCGGCGATGCCGGCGACGGCGACCTGCGGGGTGAAGCCGACGAAGGTCTCGGTGGCGTTCAGCTCGGAACTGCCCGTCTTGCCGGCCACCGGGCGGCCGACGATCCGGTCCACCCCGCCGGCGGTGCTGCCGTTGCACTGCCCGTACGCCGACTGCTGGCCGACCGGGCAGCGGGCCGCGTCGGTGGCGGCCCGGGCCACGTCCGGTGACAGCACCCGCTGGCAGGACGGCTCGCCGACCGGCACCCTCGTACCGTCCGGGGCGGTCACCGACACCACCGGCGTCGGGGCGCAGTACATCCCCTCGGCGGCCACGGTGGCGTACGCGTTGGCCAGGTCGAGCGGGGTGGTGGCGGCCACCCCGAGGGTGAACGCTCCCCAGTTGTCGGCGTTGTTGCGGGCGAAGTCGGCGTCGGCCCGGGACCGGAAGGTGATGCCGAGGCGCTGCGCCATCTCCACCACCTTGGCCGGGCCGACCTGCTCCTCCAGCCAGACGAAGTAGGTGTTCACCGAGCGGCCGAAGCCGTCCCACATCATCCGGTAGCCGTCCATCCGCGCCGGGTTGGCGTTGGCCGGGCACCACTTGCCGTCGCAGGCGCCCTCGCCGTCGGCGGGAAAACGGGTGGTCAGCCGGCTCGGCGAGTCGAACCCGGTGGACAGGGTACGTCCGGACTCCAGCGCGGCCAGCATGGTGAACAGCTTGAAGGTGGAACCGGCCTGGTAGCCGTCGACGCCGCCACCGCCGGAGACCAGCGGGTTGACGGTCTGGTTCTTCCCCACCCCGTACTCGCGGTTGACGGCCAGGGCGAGGACCCGGCCGGTGCCGGGCTCGACCGCGGCGATCGGCAACGCCCGCTTGTCGTCGGCGGGGTAGACCTTGCGGGCCTCGCTGGCGGCGGTGGCCTGGACGTCCGGGTCGAGGGAGGTGACCACCGTGTAGCCGCCCCGACGCAGCGCCTGCTCCCGCTCCTCGGCAGTCGCGCCGAAGGCGGGCTGCTCCAGCCACCAGCGACGCAGGTAGTCGCAGAAGAAGCCGGCGTCGGCGGTCGAGGTGGCGGTGCAGCCGTTGGGTTGGGCGGTGGGGTGCAGGGTCAGCTTCTCGGCGCGGGCCTGGTCGGCCTGCGCCCGGCTGATCGCGCCGGTGGCGACCATCGAGTCGAGCACGTACCCGCGCCGGTCCAGTGCCGCGTTCCGGTCACCGTCGATCGGGCTGTACGCGTCGGGCGACTGGACCAGGCCGGCGAGCAGGGCGGCCTCGGCGAGGGTCAGGTCGGCCGGGGCCTTGCCGAAGTAGCGCTGGCTGGCCGCGGCGACGCCGTACGCCCCGGAGCCGAAGTAGGCGATGTTGAGGTAGCGGTTGAGGATCTCGTCCTTGCCGAGGGTCTTCTCCAGCTCGGTGGCGTACCGGATCTCCTGGAGCTTGCGTCCGACGGTCTGCTCGGTGGCGGCCTGCCGCTCCTCGGCGGTCCGGGTGGGGTCGGTCTTGAGCACGTTGCGCACGTACTGCATGGTCAGCGTGGACCCGCCCTGGGCGGTCCCGCCGCCGGTGACGTTGGCCACCAGGGCGCGAGCCATGCCGCGCAGGTCGGCCCCGCCGTGGGAGTAGAAGCGCCGGTCCTCGGCCGCGACGATCGCCTGCCGCAGCACCGGGGCGATCTCGGCCAGCGGCACGTCGGTGCGGTTGACGTCGTAGAACGTGGTGAGCAGCGTCTTGCCGTCGTTGGCGTAGAGGTAGGAGCGCTGCGGGGTGACCGGGGTCCGCAGCGCCGCCGGCAGGTCGTCGAACGCCCCGAGCGCCGCCTTGGTGGCGAACCCGGCGAGCAGGTTTCCCGGCAGCGCGGCGACCGCGAGGACCAGGCCGGCGAGGAGGCCGGCGAGCAGCACGGTGAAGAGCCGCGTCAGCGGCGTCCGGGGTCGGGACATGGACTCCAGGATTGCCACCGCGACGACCAGCGGGCCACCCCGACAGCCGATTGTCAGGTAACTCACCGTCACCTGCCAGCAACTTCCCCACCCCACCACCCTCCCGTCCCCACCCCTCCCCCCGGGTCCCCCCTGTCCCCACCGTCCCCACCGTCCCCCCGGCTCGGTGATCAAGAGGTTTGGGCGCTTTCCGGGCGGTGCCCTGACACAAAGCTCTTGATCACCGAGCCGGGGGGATGAGTCCCGGGAGCGTGGTGGGGTGGGGTTAGGCGGCGGGGAGGGGGCCTTGGGGGCCGTTGGGTGGAGGGGCGGGGGTGGCGGGGGTGGCGGGAGGGGCGACGCTGGCGGGGGTGGCGACGCTGGCGGTGGCGGCGTCCCGGGCGATCGCGGCGGGGACGAGGCGCCCGGAGCGATAGCCGATGCCGATCCCGGCGATCAGCACGAAGATCGCGCCGAACGCCTGCAACGAGCCGACCAGCGCGCCGCCGAGCCCGAGCAGTGGGGCGGCGATGATGAGCATCACCCCGTCGCCCATGGCGAACATCCCGGACCGGGCCACCGACCAGCCGATGAGCAGCCAACCCGCGCTGTAGCAGGTGGCCCCGACCAGCACCGGCATCCGAGCGGTGGTGCCGAAGACCGGGGTCTGCTCGGCCAGCCCGGCGAACGGCAGCATCAGCACCGTGCCGGCGATGCTCACCAGCAGGCCGGCCACCGCGACCCGGCGGCTGCGGGTGGCCGCCAGCAGGCCGGTCAGCGCGAGCAGGGCGAGCAGGCCCAGCCAGACCGCGGCCACCCAGCCGAGCAGGTAGAGCGGCTGGCCGTCGGCCGGGTACGGGTCGTTGCCCACCCCGCCGTCGCTGGCCATCGCCACCAGGCCGTAGAGCACCGCGTACGCGGGCAGCAGCCACACCGAGGCGCGGGCGAACCGCCGCAGCGACCAGGCCCAACTGGCGTTGGTGGCCGGTGCGGCCGGGCCGGGGTCGCCGACGAAGGGCAGCACCCCGAAGCCTCCACCGGCCCGCCGGCTGCCCAGCGGCCCGGCCGGGTCGTGCGCGCCCGGAACCGGGGTACGGGAGAACAACCGCTGCGCCGGATCCTTCATGCGTCACCTCGCCGCTCCGACGGGCGGCGCGGAACGCATCCGGCGCCCCGGCTCCTGACCACCACCCGTCCTCCAGGACCGATCGTGGCAGGCACCGGGGCGCCGCATGAGCACTTCTCGCATTTGCCGTCCAGTGCGGGACGGCCGGGCGGGTCAGCCCCGTTCGCGCTGGTCCGTGGGGTCGTTGACCACGCTGGCCGGGGAGACCGGCTCCGGGGCGGGCAGCCCCGGCGGGGTGTTGCCGCCGGTGGCCTGCGCCTCGGCGACCCGTACCTCGTCGTGGATCTGCTGGGCGGCGGTGGCCGCCGCCCGGGCCGCCTCCGCGGCCTCCCGCTCGACCTCGCTGGCGGTGTCCCGGGCCTCCGGCGCCGGCTCGTCGCCGACCATCCGGCTCAACCCGCCCAGCGCGCCGCCCATCCCCTCCAGGGCCTTGGTCAGCTCCGCCGGGACGATCCAGACCTTGTTGGCCGTGCCGTTGGCGATCTGCGGCAACGCCTGGAGGTACTGGTAGGCGAGCACCTTCTGGCTCGGGTTGGCGGTGTGGATCGCGTCGAAGACGGTCCGGATCGCCTTCGCCTGCCCCTCGGCCTGGAGGATCCGGGCCTGCCGGTCACCGTCGGCGCGCAGCACCGCGGCCTGCTTCTCGCCCTCGGCGGTGAGGATCTGCGACTGCTTGTGCCCCTCGGCGTTCAGGATCGCCGCCCGGCGGTCCCGCTCGGCCCGCATCTGCTTCTCCATCGAGTCGCGGATGCTCGGCGGCGGCTCGATCGCCTTGATCTCCACCCGGGTGACCTTGATGCCCCACCGGCCGGTGGTCTCGTCGAGCACGCCGGACAGGTGCCGGTTGATCTCCTCCCGGCTGGTCAGCGCCCGCTCCAGGTCCAGCGAGCCGATCACGTTACGCAGCGTCGTGACGGTCAACTGCTCGATCGCCTGGATGAAGTTGGCGATCTCGTAGGTGGCCCGGACCGAGTCGACCACCTTGTAGTAGAGGACGGTGTCGATCGACACGACCAGGTTGTCCGAGGTGATCACCGGCTGCGGCGGGAAGCTGACCACCTGCTCGCGCATGTCGACCTTGGTACGCACCGCGTCCACGAACGGGACCAGCAGGTTCAGGCCCGGGTTCAGGGTGCGCTTGTACTTTCCGAGTCGCTCCACCACGTCCTGACGCTGCTGCGGCACGATGCGCACCGCCTTCGCCAGCGTCACCACAATGATCAACGCCACGGCCACCAACAGGACCGCTGCAAATTCCATACCGCTCACCTTTTCGCTTCCGGCAGCTCGCCGGGGGGAGAAATGTCGTCCTGCCACACCAGGGCGGTGGCGCCCCGGACCTTGATCACCTGCACCCGCGCACCGGGCTCGAAAGACTGCGCCGCGTCGTACGGGCGCGCGCTCCACAGCTCACCGTCGATCTTCACCAGACCCCGCCCGGTGTCGACCGGCTCGATCACCAGGGCGCTGGCGCCTTCCAGCGCCTCCACCCCGAACGGCTGCTCACCACTCTCGGCCGCCGGCCGCATGTGCCGGCGGATGGTCGGGCGGGCGACCGCCACGCTCAGCGCCGACACCACGGCGAAGACCACCGCCTGCACCGCGACGGGCGCGCCCAGCGCGGCGGCACCGGCGGCGGCGAACGCGCCGGCCGCCAGCATGATCAGGAACAGCGTCGTCGTGAAGATCTCGGCGACCGCCAACACCACACCCAGCACGATCCACACCACGGCGTCCACTCCCCGATGGTGACACGTTCGCGCACGTCCCACCCACCCGTGAAGATCAGTAAGCTCGATCGCACGCGTACCGACCGCCGCGAAGGAGCCCGTCGTGACCCTGCTGCCCGACACCGTCCGCCAGGTCGACACCCTGGTCGCGCAGGCACAGGCCACCGGACGTACGCCGTCGCTGGCGGTGGGGGTGGTACGGGACGGGAGGCTGGCCCACCTCGCCGCCGCCGGTGACCACCCCCACCCCGACGCCGACCTCCAGTACCGGCTCGGCTCGATCAGCAAGACGATGACGGCGACGCTGGTGATGCGGGAACGCGACGCCGGCCGACTCGCCCTCGACGACCCGCTGGAGCGGCACCTGCCCGGCACGCCGGTCGGCGCGCTCACCCTGCGCCAGCTTCTCGGCCACGCCGGTGGCCTGCAACGCGAGCCCGACGGCCGGTGGTGGGAGCGGGTCGAGGGCAGCGACCTGGCCACCCTGGTCGCCGGCCTGACCCCGGCCAAGATCATCCAGCCGCCGCGGCCCGGCTACCACTACTCCAACCTGGCGTACGGGCTGCTCGGCGGGGTGTTGGAACGGGTCACCGGCACCCCCTGGGCGGAGCTGCTGACCGACCGGGTGTTCACCCCGCTCGGGATGCGACGCACCACCTACCAGGCCGCCGAGCCGTACGCCCGCGGCTACGTGGTGCACCCGTGGCACGACACGCTGCGCGAGGAACCGCGTACCGACACCGGGGCGATGGCGCCCGCCGGGCAGCTCTGGTCCACCGTGGACGACCTCGCCCGGTGGGCGGCGTTCCTCGCCGAGCCGGCGCCCGAGGTGCTGGCCGCCGACACCCTGACCGAGATGTGCGCTCCGGTGGTGATCAGCGACCTGGACTCGTGGCGCGGCGGGCACGGCCTCGGGGTGGAGCTGTACCGCGAGGGCGACCGGGTGTACGTCGGCCACGGCGGGTCGATGCCCGGGTACGTGGCCGCCCTGACGGTGCACCGTCCCACCCGGACAGCCGTGGTCGGCTTCGCCAACTCGTACGGCTTCCGCACCGGCCACATCGGCGGGCTCGCCCGGGACCTGCTCACCCTGGTGCTGGACGCCGAACCGGCGCCGGTGACGCCGTGGACCCCGGTCGCCACGCCACCACCGGCGGAGCTGACCGAGCTGACCGGCCGCTGGTGGTGGATGGGCGTCGAGTACGAGGTCCGCGCCGACCCGGCGGGCGAGCTGTGGGCCGGCCGACCCGGCGAGCCGACGCTGCGGTTCACCCCCGAGGCCCCGGACCGCTGGCGCGGACGCTCCGGCGCACAGGACGGTGAGGTCCTGGCCGTCGTCCGGGACCCGGCCGGGCAGCCGGTGGCCCTGGACATCGGCACCTTCGTCTTCACCCGCACCCCCGACCGGGAACCCTGACCCGGCAACCGGACGGGACGCCGCTCAGCCGGGTTCGGTGACGAAGTCAATCAGTCGTTCCATCGCGTTGATCAGCGGTGTCTCCACGTCGGCGAAGCTGTCCACCCGGGACAGCACGCGCCGCCACAGGTCGGCCGGCTCGGCCACCCCGAGCGCCGCGCAGACGCCCTCCTTCCAGGGCCGGCCCGGCGGCACCACCGGCCAGGCCGGAATGCCCAGCGCCGCCGGCTTCACGGCCTGCCACACGTCGACGTACGGGTGCCCGGTGACCAGCACGTGCGGGGAGTTCACCCGCGCCACGATCCGGCTCTCCTTGGAGCCGGGGACGAGGTGGTCGACGAGCACGCCGAGCCGGCGGCCCGGCCCGGGGGCGAAGGCACGCACCTCGGCGTCGAGCGCGTCGATGCCGTCCAGCGGCTCCACCACCACGCCCTCCACCCGCAGGTCGTCGCCCCAGATCCGCTCGACCAGGGCGGCGTCGTGCACGCCCTCGACCCAGATCCGGCTGGCCCGGGCCACCTGCGCCCGGACGTTGTCCACCGCGACCGAGCCGGAGGCGGTCCGCCGGCGGGCGGCCGGCACCGGGGCGCGGACCGGCCGGCGCAGGGTCACCGGTGCCCCGTCCAGCAGGAACGCGGCGGGCAGCAGGGGGAAGACCCGCCGCCGGCCGTGCCGGTCCTCCAGCACCACCGCGCCCGACTCGAACCCGACCACCGCCCCGCAGAACCCCGAGTCGGCGTCCTCCACCACGAGATCCACCTCGGCGTCCACCTCGGGGGTGACCTTCCGTCGTCGCCAGTCCCCCGCCAGCACGTCCTCGCCGTATCGCCCCGCCATGTCGATCACGCTAACCCGACCCCCCGCCCCACCACCTCCCGACGCGCCCAGCCGCCTCCCCGGCCAGCCGCCCCGCCCTACGATGCGGCAGTCGAGACAGAGGCGGCGGGGAGCACGTACCCTTTCGGCATGTCCTCCCCCGCAACGGGCGCGGCCACACTGGCTGCCCGCCGGTCGAGCCGGTTCGTGGCCTGGGTGCGCGCGTGGCGCGCCGGCCTGGTGCCCTTCGACGAGGTCGCCGAGTCCGTCGCCGGCGACGAGGAGCATCTGGTCGCCGACGCCCCCGGCACCTGGCGGGACGTGCCGCTGCGGGACGCGCTGCCGGCCCTGGCCAAGCTCTCGCCCGACGAGATCCGGCTGGTGCTGCCCGCCCCGGGCGACCCACGCGGACTACCCGGTCCGGGCGACTTCGCCGGCGCCGCGCTGCTCGCCGGGGAGGCCGTGGTGGCCGGCGGGCTCGGGTTGATCCCCGAGGTGCGCACCCACACCTCCGGCTCCGGGATGACCTGGGAGACGGTGCTGTGGCGGGTCTATCCGCTGCCGGCCGACGCGCCGAAGGCGTCCCTGGCCAGCCCAGGCGCGGCCGAGGCGGAGGCGGAACTGGCCACCGCGCTCGCCGAGTCGACCGCCGCGCTGACCCGGCTCGACGTGGCCCAGTGGCGGCCCGAGCTGGCCGGGGCGCTCGCCGCGCTGCGCCGCCCGGACGGCGCCACCGACCTGCCGCCCGGGTTCGACCCGCGCGCCCGGCGGCTCTTCGCCCGGGCCGCCGTGCTGGACCGGGTGCTGGCGCTGGCCGGGGAGAGCGCGCCCGGCGGAGCGATCAACAACCACGAGGCCCAGCAGCGCGACGCCGCGCTGCGGCCACTCACCACCGCCTGCCGGCAGGCCCTGGTCGCCGCCTGCAACGCCCCGCTACGGCCCTGAGAGCCGATCCGCCCCGCTGCGCCCCCGGCAGCCGATCCGGCGCTCGCCACGGCGGTGGCGGGTTCAGAGCTCGTCGATCAGGTCGAGCACCGAGTTGACGATCCGGGACGGCCGGTACGGGTAGCGCTCGGCCTCGGCCCTGGTGCTGATCCCGGTCAGCACCAGGATGGTCTCCAGCCCGGCCTCCAGGCCGCACAGCACGTCGGTGTCCATCCGGTCGCCGATCATCGCGGTGCTCTCCGAGTGCGCGTTGATGGTGTTCAGCGCCGAACGCATCATCATCGGGTTCGGCTTGCCGACGAAGTACGGCTCCACCCCGGTCGCCTTGGAGATCATCGCGGCGACCGAGCCGGCCGCCGGCAGCGCGCCCTCCACCGACGGACCGGTCACGTCCGGGTTGGTGCAGATGAACCGGGCCCCGTCGTTGATCAGCCGGACCGCCTTGGTGATCGCCTCGAAGCTGTAGGTGCGGGTCTCCCCCAGCACCACGTAGTCCGGGGCGAAGTCGGTCAGCACGTAGCCGACCGCGTGCAGGGCCGTGGTCAACCCGGCCTCCCCGATCACGTACGCGGTGCCAGCCGGCCGCTGGTCGGCCAGGAACTGGGCGGTGGCCAGCGCGGCCGTCCAGATCGCGTGCTCGGGCACCTCGAAGCCCATCCGGGTCAGCCGGGCCTGGAGGTCGCGGGGTGTGTAGATCGAGTTGTTGGTGAGCACCAGGAACGGCTTGCCGGACGCCCGCAGCCGGTTGACGAACTCCGGCGCTCCGGGCACCGGCTGGCCCTCGTGCACCAGCACGCCGTCCATGTCGGTGAGCCAGCTCTGCACCGGCTTGCGGTCAAGCATCGTGTCGTCCCAGGGGTTGTCGGGGGTGGGTCGGGATCAGGGACGGCGGGCGGCCGGCACACAGCACGGAGTGGGGCAGGTGTCCCACATCGGCAGTTCGCCGAGGCGGCGGCGCCGTCGCTCCCCGTCGGGCGTGGTGCGCTCGGTCACCAGCTCCCGCACCATCGCCACGAACCGGGGGTCGGTGCCGGGGGTGCCGGCCCGGACGAAGTCCAGGCCGAGCTGCTTGGCCGTCTCCAGCGCCTCGGTGTCCAGGTCCCAGGCCACCTCCAGGTGGTCGGAGACGAAGCCGATCGGGCTGACCACCACGCCCGTCACGCCCTGCCCGGCGAGCGCGGTCAGGTGGTCGTTGATGTCCGGTTCCAGCCACGGCACCTGCGGCGGGCCGGAGCGGCTCTGCCAGACCAGGTCGTACGGCAGGTCGGGCGCGGCGGCGGCGTGCACCAGCCGGGCCGTCTCGGCCAACTGCGCGGTGTACCGTCCGCCGTCCGGGCCGGCGGTGGCCGCCGCCGAGCAGGGGATGGAGTGCGCGGTGAAGACCAGCCGGGTGGTCTCCCGCCGGGCCGGGTCGAGCTGGGCCAGCGCCGCGCGCACCGCGTCGGCGTGCGGCTCGACGAAGCCGGGGTGGTCCCAGAACTGGCGCAGCTTCTCGATCACCGGGGCGTCCGGACCGACGGCGGCCCGGGCGGCGGCGATGTCCTCCTGGTACTGCCGGCAGGACGAGTAGCCGCCGTACGCGCTGGTCACGAAGGCCAGCGCCCGCCGTACCCCGGCGTCGCGCAACTGCGCCACGGTGTCGGCGAGCATCGGGTCCCAGTTCCGGTTGCCCCAGTAGACCGGCAGGTCGACGCCGTGGGCCGCGAAGTCCGCCCGGATCGCGGCGAGCAGTTCCCGGCACTGCTGGTTGATCGGCGAGACGCCACCGAAGCGCAGGTAGTGCTCGGCGACCTCCGCCAGCCGCTCGGGCGGGACGCCCCGGCCCCGGGTCACGTTCTGCAGGAAGGGCAGCACGTCCTCGGGCCGCTCCGGGCCGCCGAAGGAGACCAGCACCAACGCGTCGTACGCCATGGTGCCATTCTCCCCCGACGGCCGTGACGGACCCGCGACGCCCCCTCGACCGTGCGGTTTCCGGGTGGTGTCAGGCGCCGAGCGCGTGGTAGCCGCCATCGACGTGGACGATCTCACCGGTGGTCGCCGGGAACCAGTCCGACAGCAGCGCCAGGCAGGCCCGGGCGGCCGGCTCCTGGTCGGTGAGGCTCCAGCCGAGCGGTGCGCGCTCGGCCCATGCCTCCTCGAACTGCTCGAAGCCGGGGATCGACTTCGCGGCCATGGTACGCAGCGGGCCGGCGGCGACCAGGTTGCTGCGGATGCCCTGCTTGCCCAGGTGCAGGGCGAGGTAACGGGAGGCGGACTCCAGCCCGGCCTTGGCCACACCCATCCAGTCGTAGACCGGCCACGCCTTGGTGGCGTCGAAGGTGAGGCCGACCACGGCGCCGCCCGCCGACATCAGCGGCAACGCCGCCATCGCCAGCGACTTGTACGAGAACGTGGACACCTGCAACGCGGTCGCCACGTCCTCCCAGGGCGCGTCGAGGAAGCCGCCGCCGAGGCAGCTCTGCGGGGCGAAGCCGATCGAGTGCACCACGCCGTCGAGGCCGTCGACGTGCTCCCGCACCTTGTCGGCCAGCCCGGCGAGCTGCTCCGGGCTGGTGACGTCCAGCTCGATCACCGGGGCCGGCTCGGGCAGCCGGCGGGCGATCCGCTCGACCAGCGAGAGCCGGCCGTAGCCGGTGAGCACGACCTGGGCGCCGTTCTCCTGGGCGAGCTTCGCCACCGAGAAGGCGATCGAGGCGTCGGTGATGACACCGGTGACCAGCAGCCGCTTACCGGCGAGCAGTCCTGACATGTGAAGGCTTCCTCCGTACGTTCTCAGTGACCCATGCCGAGGCCGCCGTCGACCGGGATGACGGCGCCGGAGATGTAGCCGGCGGCGTCCGAGGCCAGCCAGGTCACCACCCCGGCGACCTCGTCCGGCTCGGCGAACCGGCCGGCCGGGATGGCCTTGCGGTATTCGGTGCGGCGCTCCTCGGGCAGCTTCGCCGTCATGTCGGTGTCGATGAAGCCCGGGGCGACCACGTTCGCGGTGATGTTGCGGCTGCCCAGCTCCCGGGTGATCGAGCGGGCCACGCCCACCAGGCCGGCCTTGCTGGCCGCGTAGTTGACCTGGCCGACGCCGCCGTAGAGCCCGACCACCGAGGAGATGAAGATCATCCGGCCCCACTTGGCCCGGAGCATCTTCGACGAGGCCCGCTTGGCGCAGCGGAAGGCGCCGGTGAGGTTGGTGTCCAGCACCCCGGTGAACTGCTCCTCGGACATCCGCATCAGCAGCGTGTCGTCGGTGATGCCGGCGTTGGCGACCAGCACCTCGACCGGACCCAGCTCGGCCTCGATCGCGGTGAAGGCCGCGTCGACGGAGGTGGAGTCGGTGACGTCACAGCGGACCCCGAACAGCCCCTCGGGCGCGTCGCCGCTACGGTGGGTCACCGCCACCCGGTCGCCCTGCTTGGCGAAGGTCTGCGCGATGGCCAGTCCGATCCCCCGGTTGCCGCCGGTCACCAGCACGGTACGGGCCACGGGTCCCCCTCAGTTGAGCTGATCATTCCGGTCGGAGCCTAGGCGTTACCGGCAGGTAAGCGCTAACGGCGGCCCCGGTGATCCGGCGCCGGGGTGCGGCCGGACCCGTCCGGGTGCCGATCCGACCCGGCCGGCCGAGTACGCGTCCCCGGCGTCCCCGTTGTACGATGACCGGCGTCTGCGAGCCGAATGTGGCTCGCCTTCCGGGCCCCGCCGACCGCAGGAGGTGATCGCTGTGCGAAATAGCGATCCTCCCAGTCGTGGCCGGGCCCTCCGTCAGCCCCGCTGAGCCACGCCTCAGTCGGTGGAGCTGACCCAGCTTCCGCTCCCCGCACCGTCCCACCCTCGGCCGTCGACCGGGGAGGCCGGCGTGTGTCGTCCCGCGCCGGGACGCCCCGCGGTGGAGCAGCCCGGTCACGACTTCGTGTGCGCGTCCTGATCAACCCCTGCGGCCCGCCCGCCCGCGGACCGTCCAGTCGCCACGGAGCCGTCCATGAGCCGTTACGTCGCCCCGCTGGGCTTCACCCTCGCCGCCGTCTGGGTGGTCGTGATCTTCGTGCTGGCCGGTGGCGGTCACTGACCGCCACCGGCCCGGACGTCCCGCTCAGAGCATCCGGGACGTCCACAGCAGGCTCAGCCCGCCCGCACAGAGCGCCAGCAGCAGCGCCACCCCCGCGTACCACTGGGTGATCTCGCGCGGCTCGGTGCGGAACCCGATCGACGAACCCATGTCCTGGTAGACCTGCTTCAACTCGGCGACCGACGCCGCCTCGTAGAAGAAGCCCTCGGTGGTCTCGGCGAGTTGGGCCAACGCCAGCCGGTCGACCGGCACCCGCTGCAACTGACCGCCGATGTCCACCTGCCCGGCGTCGGTGCCGAACGCGATGGTGGAGACCGGCACGTTCGCCGCCTGCGCCGCCGCCGCGGCCTCCTCCACCGACCGCCCCGAGGTGCGGAAACCGTCGGAGAGCAGGACGATGCGGGCCGGCGGGATACCGGCCGCGCCGTCCGCCGGCACCGAACGGATCGCCTCCAGGCAGGTGAAGACGGCCTCCCCGGTGGCGGTCGCCTCGGCCAGGGTCAACCCGTCGATCGCGGCGGTCACCGCCTGCCGGTCCTTGGTCGGGGCCACCAGCACGTTGGCCGCCTTGGCGAACGAGACCAGCCCCAGGTTGTAGCTGGCCGGCAGCTCGCCCACGAACTGCTTCGCCGCCTCCTGCGCGGCCTCCAGCCGGTTCGGCGACACGTCGTCGGCCTGCATGGACAACGACACGTCGATGGCGAGCATGACGGTCGCCCGCTCCAGCGGCTCCTTCGTGTCGACCGCCGGACGGGCCATCCCGGTGGCGAGCGCCACCAGGGCCAGCAGAAACACGGTGGCCGCCGCGTGCCGCCGCCAGCCCAGGCCCCGGGGCACGAGGGTACGCAGCAGGTCCACGTTGGTGAACCGCATCGCGTACGCCCGGCGGTGCCGCTGCCGCCACCCGTAGCACGCGGCGAGGGCGAGCACCGGCAGCAGGGCCAGCAGCCACCACGGTTGCATGAAACGGATCATCGCGTCGTCCCCCGGGTGCGGGCGTGCCGCTGGGCGGCCACGAATCGCACCATGTCCAGCAGCCAGTCTCGGTCGGTACGCAGGCGCAGGTGCCCGGCCCCGGCGGCGCGCAACTCGGCGGCGATCGCGCCGCGCTGGGCGGCCGCCGCGTCGGCGTACCGCTGGCGCAGCCGCGGGTCGGCGGTCTGCACCTCGTGCAGCTCCCCCGTCTCCGGGTCCACCACCGGCAGCACCCCCACGTCGGGCAGCTCCAGCTCGCGCGGGTCGACCACCTCGACCGCCAGCACGTCGTGCCGGACCCGCAGCTTACGCAGCGGCCGGCCCCACTGCTCGGGCGGTGCGAGGAAGTCCGAGATCACCACGGCCAGGCCGCGTCGGCGGGGCGGCCGGTTGAGCAGGTCCACCAGGGCGCCCAGGTCGCCACGGCCGGGCCGTGACGGGGTGTGCGCCACCGCCCGCAGCAGGGCCTGGGCCCCCCGCCGGCCGGAGCGGGCCGGCACCCGGGTCAGCGTTCCCGGCCCGGTGGGCGGCGGCGGGGCGGACCGCCACCGGCCGGTCGGCGCGGGCGGTTCGGCTCCGGTGCCGATCACCGCGCCGACCCGGTTGCCGCCGCGCACGGTGAGATGGGTGAACGCGGCCGTCGCGGCGACCACCACGTCGCGCTTGAGCCACCGGCCGGTGCCGAAGTCGAGGCTCGCCGACAGGTCCACCGCCAGCCAGGTCTCCAGCTCCCGGTCGGCCACGGTACGGCGTACGTGCGGCATGGTCGTGCGGGCGGTGACCGGCCAGTCCATCCGGCGTACGTCGTCGCCGGGGCGGTACTCCCGGGACTCACCCGCCTCGCTGCCCGGTCCGGGCAGCAGCCCGGCGTAGTCGCCCTGGAGCAGCCCGTCGAGCTTGCGGGTGACCAGCAACTGCAAGCGGGACAGCACCGCCTCGGTCCGCTCCCCACCGGCGTCGGCCGGGCGCACCGGTGCGGTCACGGCCGCTGCCCGGGCCAGCCGGCGGCCGGCGGACCGCTGACCGGTGGCGGGGACGCCTGTTGCCGGGGCGCCACCGAGGGCAGCGGGATGGTCGACATCACCCGGTGCACCACGTGGTCGGCGGGCACGTCGTCGGCCAGCGCGTCGTAGCTGAGCACCAGCCGGTGCCGCAGGATGTCCGGGGCGATGTCCTGCACGTCCTGCGGCAACGCGTAGTCCCGGCCGCGCAGCAGGGCCAGCGCCCGGGTGGCCCGGACCAGGCCAAGCGAGGCGCGCGGGCTGGCGCCGTACTGGATCAGCCGGGCCACGTCCGGCATGCCGTGCTCGGCGGGGGTACGGGTGGCCAGCACCAGCCGGACGGCGTAGTCGACCAGTGCGTTGTGCACGAAGACCTGGTCGGCCTTGCGCTGGAGGGCGAGCAGGTCGTCGCTGGTGAAGACCTGCGCCGGCTCGGGCGCGGCGACCCCCATCCGGTAGACGATCTCCCGCTCCTCCGCGTCGGTGGGGTACCCGACCACGATCTTCATCAGGAACCGGTCCCGCTGCGCCTCCGGCAGCGGGTAGACGCCCTCCTGCTCGATCGGGTTCTGGGTGGCCATCACCAGGAACGGGTCGGGCACCCGGTGGGTCTCGCCGCCGATGGAGACCTGGCGCTCGCTCATCACCTCCAGCAGCGCCGACTGCACCTTGGCCGGCGCCCGGTTGATCTCGTCGGCGAGCAGGAAGTTGACGAAGACCGGGCCCAACTCGACGTCGAACTTCTCGCTCGACTGGCGGTAGATCCGGGTGCCCATGATGTCGGCGGGAACCAGGTCGGGAGTGAACTGCACCCGGGCGAAGTCGCCACCGACCACCTTGGCCAGGGTCTCCACCGCGAGGGTCTTGGCCACCCCGGGTACGCCCTCCAGCAGGCAGTGCCCCCGGGCGAGGAGCGCCACGAACATCCGCTCCACCATCCGGTCCTGCCCGACGATCACCCGTTTGATCTCGAACAGCGCGCGTTCCAGCAGGGTCGCGTCCTGCGCCGGGGTGGTCACCGTCGCGGGTGTCACGGGTGCCGCCCCGTTCGGGGTCGGGGCGTCGGGCGTGGTCGGCTGGGCCACCGGTCCTCCACAGCATGGTCGGTCGTCGCGGCGTGGTGCGGTATCAAGACTCGCATGCCCGGCTGAGAGCCGAGGTGGGGAGAACCCGATTTCCGCCACGCCGTCCGGATCGCCGAATCGCTGAACGAGGGTGGACACGACGGGGCCTGCCACGTGTACGATTCACCCCGTCGCCGGGCGGCTCCCCCCGTGGTCGCCCGGCGCTCAAACTCCCACCCCGGCGGCACTAGACTCCCCGGGTGACCGCTCCCGCACCCGCCGACGAGGCACCGATCTGTTCGTCCCGTGGGTGCCGCGCTCCCGCCGTCTGGGCGCTGCGCTGGAACAATCCCCGGCTGCACGGGCCCGAGCGACGCAAGACCTGGCTGGCCTGTCCGGCCCACCGCGACACCCTCGGCGACTTCCTCGACGCCCGGGGGTTCCTGCGGGAGGTCACCACGCTCCCCGGATCGCATACCCTCGAACCGTGAACGGTGCCGAGCCATCCCAGCCCCCGGTCAGTGCCCTGGAACCCTGGCCGGCCACCGTCCGCTGGCAGCCCATCTCCACCGACCTGATCTGGGTGGAGTTGCTCCGGCTCGCCGTGGGCCTGGCGGTGCTGCTGGTCGGGCTGGCGCTGGGCTGGGCGTTCAGCGGGCACTGGCTGTTCGGCGCGGGATGCGCCGTGGTGCTGCTCGGCGGCCTCTGGCGGGCGGTGACCGTCGTCCGCGCCGTCCGCGCCTGGGGGTACGCCGAACGCGCCGACGACCTGCTGGTCCGGCACGGGCTGCTGGTCCGACGGCTGTCCATCGTGCCGTACGCGCGGATGCAGTTCGTCGACGTCAGCGCCGGGCCGCTGGAACGCGCCTTCGACCTGGCCACCGTGCAGCTACACACCGCCGCCGCAGCCAGCGACGCCCGGGTGCCCGGGTTGCGCCCGGCCGAGGCGTCCCGGCTGCGGGATCGGCTCACCGCGCTCGGCGAGGACCGGGCGGAGGGGCTGTGACCGACGGGCACCCCGGCCCGGCTCCGGCCCACCCCGAGCCGCCTGCCGGCGTACCCGGCTGGCCTGCCCCGGGCCCGCCCGCCCCCGGCTGGTCCGCCGCAGGTCCGCCCGCCCCCGGTTCGCCGGCCGGCGCGGAGCCACGGCAACGGCTGCACCCGCTCAGCCCGGTGTTGCAGGGGGCGAAGTCCCTGGTCGTGGTGATCGCCGGGCTCTCCTGGTCGACGCTGTCCCGGGTCGGCTTCGGCTGGTTCGCGGCGATGGTGGTGCTGCTCGCGCTGGGTGCCACGGTGCTGGCGGTGGTGAGCTGGTGGAACACCGGCTACCACATCGTCGGGCGGGAACTGCGGGTGCACGAGGGCCTGCTGTGGCGGCGTACCCGGGCGATCCCGCTGGAACGCCTCCAGGCCGTCGAGGTGGTCCGGCCGCTGCTGGCGCAGCTCACCGGCCTGGCCGAGCTGCGGCTGGAGGTGGTCGGCGGGGGCAAGACCGAGGCGCCGCTGGCGTACCTCTCGGTCACCGACGCGGCCCGGCTGCGGCAGCGGCTGCTCGCCGTCGCGGCCGGCACGCACGGCCGGGAGCCCGCCGCCACCCCGGCCCAGCCGGCCGGCCCGCCGGGTCCCGGGGCCGCCGCCCCGGTGGCCGCGCCGGACGAGCCGGTCGGCCGCCCGCTGCACGACGTGACGAACTCCGACCTGCTGGTCAGCCAACTCCTCACCCCGCAGGCGTTCCTGCTCCCGTTCGGTCTGGCCTTCGTGGTGGTGCAGTTCGTCAACGAGGGCTCCTGGTCGTTCATCGCGGTCGCCAGCACCCTCACCGCAATGGCCGGTGTGCTGCTGCAACCGGTCCGGCGGGTGCTCGACGACTGGAACTTCCGGCTGGTCCGCGAGGCCGACCGGCTGCGGATCCGCAACGGCCTGCTGGAGACCCGGGTGCAGACGGTCCCGCTGGTGCGGGTGCAGACCATCGGGGTGACCTGGCCGCTGCTGTGGCGGATGAAGGGCTGGCTGCGGCTGCGGCTGGAGGTCGCCGGCTACTCCGGCGGCGAGCCGGACGACCGCAACCGGCCGGACCGGCTGCTCCCCGTCGGTGACCTGCGCACCGCCGAGGAACTCCTCGCCGAGGTGCTGCCCGGGGTACGGCTCACCGCGCTGCCGCTGACCGCCCCGCCGGCCCGGGCCCGCTGGCTGCGCCCGCTCAGCGCGCGGGTGCTCGGCGCCGGGCTCGACGAGCGGGTCTTCGCCGTCCGGTCCGGTCTGCTCACCCGGCAGGTGGCGCTGGTGCCGTACGCCCGGATCCAGAGCGTACGGGTGGTGCAGGGCCCGGCGCAGCGGCGGCTGCGGCTGGCGACGGTGCACGCCGACACCGCCGGCGGGGCCGGTGCCGCCGCCCACGACCGGGACCTGGCGGAGGCGTGGGCCCTCGCGGCCGAGCTGACCGCGCGGGCGCACACCGCGCGCCGCGCCCGCTGACCCCGCCCGGCCCGTTCCCGACCGGCCGAGGCCGGCCCGCGCCGGAACCGCAGGCGGCCCCACGCCGGATCAGCCGTGGCGGCCCGCGCCGGAACAACCACCGGCGGCCCGCGCCGGATCAGCCGGAGGCGGTCCGCGCCGGATCGGCGGCGGGTTCCGGCGGCATGTCCCGGGGGGTGACCAACTGGGCCGGTGACGGCTCCCGGTCCGGCCGGCGGCGGACCCGCCAGGCCCGCCAGCCCCGCTCGGCCAGGCCGACGACCAGGAACGTCATCCCCACGTACGCCCAGCCGACCAGCACGTCGATGACGTAGTGCTCGCCGCTGTAGACCAGCGTGAAGGTCATCGCGAGCGGGTAGGCCAGCAGCAGCGGCCACCACCGCCTGCGGGTGGCCCGGAGGAAGAACAGCACCACGAACAGGGCCCACGCGGTGTGCAGCGAGGGCATCGCCGCGACCGGGTTGGAGGCGATCTGCCCGGCGTTGAGCAGGTTGCCGGCGCCGTGCATGCCGAACGCCTTCCAGCCCCGGGTGGAGATCCGGGCGACCTCGGTGAGCAGGCCGTTCTGCGCCGCCCACCAGGGTGGCGCGGCCGGGTAGACGAAGTAGGTGACCAGGCCCGCCGCGCAGAGGAAACCCCAGCGCCGCATGTACGCCGCCCAGCGGTCGCGGCTCCGCACCCAGAGCACCGCGGCGGCGGCCAGGGTCACCACGAAGTGGGAGAAGTAGATCCAGCTCACGGCCACGTCCCACCAGTGCACCTCGGGCCGGTAGAGGTGCTGCTGGAGCCAGACCGTGGGCACCTCTCCGCCGGTGGCCCAGCCGAACATCACCCGGTCGGCGACGATCAGCTCGTAGGCGTGCGGGATCCGCCCGTTGTCGGCGAGCCCGCGGGAGAGGTTGTAGACGGCGAGCAGCAGCAACACCGGGATCCAGTCCCGGGCGAAGCGCAGGTGGGTGCGCCACGGCCGGCCCCAGTTCCACGCGACGGTGCCCGCCCAGATCCACAGGAAGGCGTACGCCGGGTCGGTCGGCAGGCCGATGGCCAGCCAGGCCACCACGAAGACGACGCCCCAGACCGACATCGCGATCACGCGGCGTCGCCCGCCGGCGGGCGGGTCGGCGGGTCCGGTCGGGGCGGGGGATTGGGGGTCAGTCACGACGGCCATCGCGGTCTAGGTTAACGGCGGGCAACGCATCGACCGCCGCCGACCACCCGTCCGGTGGCCGACCGGCGGAGTCACCCCCGGCCCGGTACCGGACTCCCGGCCCTGGTCGGAGCGGCCGGCCGGGACGGCAGGTCCGGCCCCGGGCGGCGGCGGGATCTCGGTCGGCGTGGTCCGGATCACCGTCGAACACCTAGGCTGGGCGCATGCAGGAGCAGCCGGAGAGCCCGTTCCCACCCGGGCTGACCGCCCGGATCGAGCTGACCGTCACGGACGCCGACACCGCGCTGGCGGTGGGCTCGGGCGACGTGCCGGTGCTGGGCACGCCCCGGGTGCTCGCCCTCGCCGAGGCGGCCACCGTGGCGGCCACCGCCGCCCGGATGCCCGCCGGCCGGACCACGGTCGGGGTCCGGGTCGAGCTGGAGCACCTGGCCGCCACCCCGGTCGGGCGGACGGTGGTCGCGCGGGCCCGACTGGCCGAGGCCGGCGGCCGGCGGCTGCTCTTCGAGGTGACGGTCACCGACGGCGACGCGACGGTGGCGGTGGGCCGGGTGGAGCGGGCGCTGGTCGACCGGCAGCGCTTCGTCGAACGCGCGGTGCGGGCGTCGTGACCGTCCGGTTCGTGGAGATCGCCGACCGGGTCCACGTGCTGCGCGAGCCACTGCTCGACGTCACCGTCACGCTGGTCGTCGGCGACGGCGCGGCGCTGCTGGTGGACACCCTCTCCACCGCCGGGCAGGCCGCCGAGCTGGCCGCCGCGGCCCGGGCGGTCACCCCGCACCCGTGGACGGTCGTCAACACCCACCACCACTTCGACCACTGCTTCGGCAACGCGACGCTCGCCGCCGACCCGGCCCGACCGGTGTACGCGCACGAGGTGGCCGCCGCCGCGCTCCGCGAGCAGCCGGACCGGCTGCGCCGGGCGGCGTACGAGGAGATGCGCGAGGAACAGCCACAGCTCGCCGCCGAACTGGCGACGACGGTCCTGCTGGCGCCGACGCACACCGTGCACACCGAGACGGTGCTGGATGTCGGGGGTCGCCGGGTGGTGCTGCGCCACCCCGGGCACGGGCACACCGACGCCGACCTGGTGGTACACGTGCCGGACGCCGACGTGCTGGTCGCCGGGGATCTGGTGGAGCGGGCGGGGCCGCCCGCCTTCGAGGACTCGTACCCGTTGCAGTGGCCGGACGCGGTCGCCGAGCTGCTGCGGATGACCACGCCCGCGACGGTGGTGGTGCCGGGGCACGGCGACCCGGTGGACGTCGATTTCGTCCGGGCGCAGCACGCCCAGCTCGTGGAGCTGGCCTGGCTGATCCGGGCCGCCCACACGGCGACCGCCCCACCGGAGCGGGTCGCCGCCGACTCGCCCTTCGGCGCCCGCCCCGGCCTGATCGCCGCCCGCCGCGGCTACGCCGAACTCGACGGCAACGGCTAGCCTCTCCCCCGACGGCGGGGCCGCCGCGCGCTCAGTCGACGAAGCGGCGCAGCACCTCGGCCCGGGTGGGCATGGCGACCGCCCCGCCGGGCGACTCGCAGACCAGGCCGGCGACCCGCAGCGCGAACGCCACCCGCCGGTGCCAGTCGACCGGCTCGGCCGGTTCGCCGTCGACCAGCAGGTCGGCGACGAGGGCGGCCATCACCGAGTCGCCCGCGCCGGTGGCGTCCACCGCGCGTACCTTCGGCGCGGGCACCCGGACCGGGTCGGGGCCGGCGGCGACCACCGCACCGTCCGCGCCGAGGGTGACCACCACCGTGCCGGCCCCCAGCTCCCGCAGGTACGTCGCGACCCCCTCGACCGGCTCGCCCGGCCAGAGCAGCGCGGCATCGGCGCTGCTGAGCTTGACCAGGTGCGCCCCGGCGGCGAACTCCGTCACCACCTCCCGCAGGGCGGTCAGCGCCGTCGGGCCGGTCAGCAGTCGGGGGCGGACGTTGGGGTCGAAGACGCGCAGCCCGGGAGCGAGTGCCCAGGCCCGGCGGGCGGCGGCCAGCGTCGGCGGGCTCAGCAGCACGATCGAGCCGCAGTAGAGCACGTCGGCGCCCTCGACCAGCGCCACGTCCAGGTCGTCGGCGGCGAGCAGGCCGTACGACGGGGGCTCGCCGTAGAAGCGGAAGTCGGGTTCGGCCCCGGAGTGGGTGGTCACCGCCAGCGTGGTGGGCGCCGGCACGGTGACCGAGCCGGCCAGCCCGACCCCCGCACCGGCCAGGAAGGCGCGGATCCGGTCGGCGAGCACGTCGTCACCGAGCGAGCCGACGAACTGGGCCGTCCCGCCGAGCCGGGCCACCCCGACGGCGACGTTGAGCGGGCCGCCGCCGATCTCCTGGCGAAACACGGGCCGGCCCTCGCACTCGTCGTCCAGCAGGTCGACCAGTGCCTCACCGACCACCACCGCGTATCCCACGTCGCCTCCCAGCCCGTCGTCGCTCGGTACCAGGCTGGCACAGTGCCCGCCGGGGCGGGGCGAGGCCCCCGTCTTCACACATCGAGCAACGGCTATTGCATGGTTCGTCCGGGCGTGATGGGATTGCCCGTGCCGGGTCGGTGCGGGGGCTGCCGTACCGCCGGCGACGAGCTGGGGTCGACGCGAGAGGCACCGGTCCGTGGGCACGGACCGGGGGCGGCACGCGGCCGTCCGGCCCTCCGGGGCCGTCGGCCTGACGCCGCGATCGACGCATCCCCCACCATGTGCGGGGCGGCGCTCGCGCCACCCCGCGGATCAGGAGAAGCTCGTGCTCCGTTCCCGTACGGCCGCGCTGTTCACCGCGGCCGCCACCCTCGCCCTGGGCGGACTCGCCCTGGTGTCGAGCCCCGAACCGGCTGCCGCGCACGGCACGCCGATCACCCCGGGCAGCCGGACCTACCTGTGCTGGAAGGACGGCCTGAGCCCCACCGGCGAGATCAAGCCGATCAACCCGGCCTGCTCCGCCGCCGTCGCCCAGAGCGGCGCCAACTCCCTCTACAACTGGTTCAGCGTGCTCCGCTCGGACGCCGGCGGGCGCACCGTCGGCTTCATCCCCGACGGCAAGCTGTGCAGCGGCGGCAACCCCGGCTACACCGGGTACGACCTGGCTCGCACCGACTGGCCGCTGACCCACCTGACGTCCGGTGCCCGGCTGGACTTCAAGTACAGCAACTGGGCCCACCACCCGGGCACGTTCTACTTCTACGTCACCAAGAACACCTGGAGCCCGACCCGGCCGCTGGCCTGGAGCGACCTGGAGGAGCAGCCGTTCCTCCAGGTGACCAACCCGCCGCAGAACGGCTCGCCGGGCACCAACGAGGGGCACTACTACTTCAGTGGCAACCTGCCGTCGGGCAAGTCCGGGCGGCACATCATCTACTCCCGCTGGGTGCGCTCGGACAGCCAGGAGAACTTCTTCGGCTGCTCGGACGTCACCTTCGACGGCGGCAACGGCGAGGTGACCGGGGTCGGCAACGGTGGTGGCACGACGCCCCCGCCGAGCCCCACCACCCCGCCGCCCAGCCCGACCACTCCCCCGCCGAGCCCGACCACCCCGCCGCCGAGCCCGACGACGCCGCCGCCGGGTGGCGACTGCATGGCGGTCTACAAGGTGGTCAGCGCCTGGACCGGCGGCTTCCAGGGCGAGGTCATGATCATGAACCACAGCTCCCGGACCTACGGCGGTTGGGTGGCGAACTGGACCTGGCCCAACGGTCAGCAGATCTCGCAGGTGTGGAACGGCACGCTGAGCACGAGCGGATCGTCGGTGACCGTCACCAACGCCGCGTACAACGGCAGCATCGCGCCGGAGGGGACCACCACCTTCGGCTTCACGGCCAGCACGACCGGGACCAACGGTCTGCCCACGGTCACCTGCACCGGTCGGTGACGCACCGCTAGCAGGACCGGAGGTCCGCGCCCGGCCGGGCGCGGACCTCCGGGTCGACCAGCACGGCGTCAGCGGACCATGCTGCCGACCACCGGCTTGGTGAGCAGGGCGGACTGGTTGCGCTGGATGCCCGGGTCGAGGGTCTTCGCCACGAAGATGGCGTGCCAGATGCAGAAGATCAGCACGGTCCACACCTTGCGGGAGTGGTCGGCCTCCTCCCGCTTGTGCTCCTCCAGCAGCCGCATCGCGTACGACAGGTCGACCAGGTCACCGGCGCCGGAGGTGGACAGCACGTGCCGGGCCCACTCGTACATCTCGCCGCGCAGCCAGACCCGGGTCGGGGTCGGGAAGCCCAGCTTCCTGCGGTTGACGATGGCCGGCGGGACGACCCCCTGCAACGCCTGCCGCATGGCGTACTTGGTGGCGTCGGAGCGGGGCGGCAGCTTCAGGTCCACCGGGATGGTGGCCGCCACGTCGAAGACCGCCCGGTCCAGGAACGGCACCCGGACCTCCAGCGAGTGGGCCATCGAGATCCGGTCCGCCTTGACCAGGATGTCGCCGCGCAGCCAGGTGTAGAGGTCGACGTACTGCATCTTGGTGACGTCGTCCAGCTCGGTGCACTCGGCGTAGATCGGGGCGGTGACGTCGGTGTACCGCACCGACGGGTCGTAGCGGCGCAGCAGGTGCTGCTTCTCCTCCTCGGTGAACATCCGGGCGTTGCCGTAGTAGCGCTGCTCGATCGGCGTGGTGCCGCGCTCCAGGAAGCTCTTGCCCTTGACGCCCTGCGGGATCGCCTTGGAGACCGCCCGCAGGCCCTTCTGCACCCCGCCGGGCAGGCCGTTGACCGTGCCGAGGGAGAGCGGCTCGCGGTAGATCGTGTAGCCGCCGAAGAACTCGTCGGCGCCCTCGCCGGAGAGCACCACGGTCACGTGCTCGGCGGCCTTCTTGGCGACGAAGTAGAGCGGAACCAGGGCCGGGTCGGCCACCGGGTCGTCCAGGTGCCAGACGATCTTCGGCAGCGCGTCGATCATGTCCTGCGGCCCGATCTTGGTCGGGATGGTGGTCACGTCGAGGTGCCGGGCCGAGTCCTGGGCGACGTCGATCTCGGAGTAGCCGGGCACGTCGTAGCCGACGGTGAAGGTGAGGATGTTCGGGTTGAACTCCCGCGCCAGGGCCACCACGGCGGTGGAGTCGATGCCGCTGGACAGGAACGAGCCGACCGGCACGTCCGAGCGCATGTGCATCCGGACGCTCTCCCGCAGCGTCTCCCGGATGTCGTGGTAGAGCCGCTGCTCGTCGGAGACCGGGGCGGGCCGGAACACCGGCCGGTACCAGCGCCGCACGTCGATCCGGCCGCCCGGGGTCCAGGTCAGGTACTCGCCGGAGCCGATCCGGCTGACCCCCTGGTGCAGGGTGCCGGGCTCGGGGACGTACTGGAGGGTCAGGTAGTGGCTGAGGTTGGCCGTGTCGATCCCGGCGTCGCCCTGGTAGTAGGAGTGCGCGAAGGGCAGCAGCGCCTTCTTCTCCGAGGCGAGGTAGAGGCCGTCGGAGGTCTCCAGGTAGTGCAGCGGCTTGATGCCGAAGTAGTCCCGGGCACCGAACGCCCGGCGCTCCTGCCGGTCCCAGATGACGAAGGCGAACATGCCGCGCAGCCGGGTGAGCACCTGCTCGCCCCAGTAGTGGTAGCCGGCGACGATCACCTCGCCGTCACCGGCGGTGGCGAACTGGGCGCCGAAGCTGCGGACCAGCTCGTCGCGCAGCTCGATGTAGTTGTAGATCTCGCCGTTGAAGGTGAGCAGGTAACGGCCGCCCGCGTAGGGCAGCGGCTCGTGGCTGGACGCGACGTCGATGATCGCCAGCCGCTTGTGCGCGAAGACCCCGTCCGCGTGCTGGCCGGTGGCGTCACCGACCACCTCGACCCCTGTCTCGTCCGGTCCGCGGTGGTGCAGGCATTCCAACGCCCCCGCGATGTTGTCACGGTGGGCCGCGGCGTTGCCGTTCGCGCTGAAGAAGGCCAGGAGTCCGCACATGGCCGTCATCTTTCCACGCGCGGGAAGCGCCCGTCGCGGCACCGCAGGCACTCCTCCGGACCGGGCCCGGGGTACCGTCTGGACCAGCGACGAGGCGGAGGGAGCCGACCATGGGCGAGGAACGGACGGACAGCAAGCCGGCGGACGGCACCGAATCGCACGACCCGGACTTCCCGGAGGCGTTCCTGTCCTTCATGCGGGAGGGCTGGCGCGACACCACCCTGCCGGTCGGTCCCCGGCCGGAGGTGCCCAACCACGCCAAGCGGCGGGCCGCGCTCTCCGCGGCCTTCCCGGGCGAGACGCTGGTCATCCCGACCGGCACCGAGAAGGTACGGGCCAACGACACCGACCATCCGTTCCGGCCGGGCAGCGACTTCGCGTACCTCACCGGCGATCACGACCCGGACAGCGTCCTGGTGCTGCGGCCCAACGGCTCGGGGCACGACGCGACGCTGTACATGCGCCCCCGGTCCTCGCGGGAGACCGACGAGTTCTTCCGCAGCCGGCACGGCGAGCTGTGGGTGGGCCGGCGACACACGCTGACCGAGAAGTCCACCGAGCTGGGCCTGCCCACGGAGGACCTGACCGAGTTGGACGCGGCCCTGGCCGGGTTGGCGCCGGGGCGGACCCGGGTGCTGCGCGGGTTCGACTCCCGGGTGGACGCGGCGGTGCGCCCCTGGGACGGAGCCCGCGCGGAGGGCCAGCCGGCCCGCGACCGGGAGCTGGCCATCGCCATCTCCGAGCTGAAGCTGGTCAAGGACGAGTGGGAGATCGCCCAGCTCCAGGACGCGGTGGACGCCACCGTACGCGGCTTCGAGGACGTGGCCCGGGCGCTGCCGGCCGACCGGCGGGTCTCCGAGCGGCTGCTGGAGGGGATCTTCGCGCTGCGGGCCCGGCACGACGGCAACGACGTCGGTTACAACTCGATCGTCGGCGCGGGCGAGCACGCCACGATCTTGCACTGGGTGCACAACCACGGCGCGACCCGGCCGGGTGAGCTGCTGCTGATGGACATGGGCGTGGAGAACCGCCACCTCTACACCGCCGACGTGACCCGGGTGCTGCCGGTCGACGGCCGGTTCACCCCGTTGCAGCGCCAGGTCTACGACGCCGTGTACGCCGCCCAGCAGGCCGGCATCGACGCCATCCGGCCGGGCGTGGCGTTCCGGGACGTGCACCTGACCTCGATGCGGGTGCTCGCCGAGGCGCTGAAGGATCTCGGCCTGCTGCCGGTGAGCGTCGACGAGGCGATGGACCCGGCCTCCACGGTCTACCGGCGGTGGACCCTGCACGGCACCAGCCACATGCTCGGCATCGACGTGCACGACTGCGCCAACGCCCGCAAGGAGACGTACCGCGACGGCGCGCTCGGCGAGGGCTACGTGCTCACCGTCGAGCCGGGGCTGTACTTCCAGCCCGAGGACGAGCTGGTCCCCGAGGAGCTTCGCGGCATCGGCGTACGGATCGAGGACGACATCCTGGTCACCGCGACGGGTTCGGTCAACCTGTCGGCCGGGCTGCCGCGCCGCTCCGCCGAGGTGGAGACCTGGCTGGCCGAGCAGCGGGAGGCAGGGCCGCGTCTGCCGGGCTGATCCCGGCCGGTACGACCACGACGGCGGGCCCCACCGCCGGCAGCCACGACGGTTTCGTCGTAGGGCCGCCGATGGTGGGGCCCGTCGCTGTTTGCGCTGCTCGTCGCCGTCCTGGCCCGCACGCTCCGAAGGGTCGCCCGCCGCCAGATGTGAGGCGAATGTGCGGTTTTCTCGGATACGTCCTCGTCACGAGGATCCTTCTCATACGGTGTGCATCAGAGGCTACAACCGATTTGTAGCTGGTCGCCCCTCCTGAGGTGTGCGACCCCTTTGTAGCACGAAAGGGCGGAAGGCTCTGATGTCCAACGACGTAACGACTACCGACGGTGGGGCCCCGATGACCCCACCGACGAACAGGCGGCGGGCGCTCTGGGTCGCCACCGGCGTGGCCGGGCTGACCGGCGTCGTCGGTCTGGCGGCGCTGGGGGGTCTCGCCGCACGGGACAACAAGTCCGACGACTCGCAGCGCGCGTCGGAGAACCACGCGGCCGCGCCGAAGAAGGTCAGCGACGCAGGCAAGGCGGCCGAGGAGAAGGACGGCACCGACGCGTCCGAACAGAAGCCGCCGGACCAACGCGGCCGGGACGAGCACGGTCGGGTGCGGGAGGTGCCCTGTGACGACGAGAAGTTGATCGAGGCCGTCGACCTGGCCAACCGTGACCACGGCGGCACGTTGAAGCTGGCCCGCGACTGCACCTACAGGCTGGACCGGTACGACAAGAAGACCGGCACCGGCCTGCCCACCATCCGACAGGCCATCACCATCAAGGGCGACGACTCCACCATCAAGCGCGACTCCGAAGACGCCTTCCGCATCTTCCGAGTCGCCGACGGCGGCAACCTCACCCTCAAGGACCTCACCCTCAAGGACGGCAACGCCGCCCGCCTGCAATGGGGCCCGCAGGGTCCGCAGGGTGCTCCGGGTGGTCAGGGCGGTCAGGGCGGTCAGGCACCCGAGGCAGCACACGGAGCAGCCGCCCCGGCCGC
>NZ_JBIVRQ010000016.1:103649-118597 GCF_044755745.1 Micromonospora sp. NPDC092111 | reverse complement strand
CACGGCCCGTTCCGGGGCTGGTCGGGAGGGACCGGCGCGCACCACCGGGCGACCGTGGGGGTGGGCCAGCGGCGGTGGTATGCCATGTACAACGCCCGGACCCTGGCGGGGATTCCGTGGTGGGGGTGGCCCCGACCACGGGACGCGCGGGCCCGGACCGCGCTTCACCGCGTGAAGCGTTTCGCCCACGAGGGCACGTTTCGCCCACCGACCGCACGCTCGCCCGGGCTTCCCTGCCCAGACCTGACCACATGCCCGCCCGGGCTTACCTGCCCAGACCTGACCACATGCCCGCCCGGGCTCACCTGCCCAGACCTGACCACATGCCCGCCCGGGCTCACCTGCCCAGACCTGACCACATGCCCGCCCGGGCTCACCTGCCCAGACCTGACCGCACGGTCGGCCGGGCGATGTCCGAGACGTGACCCCGTGTGGGCTGGCCGGGCGGTCTGTCCGAGACGTGACCGTGTGGTCCGTTGAGGGTGCCTGTCCAAGATCGTGCTCGATCCAGGATGTAGTCCCCTCCGGGACCGGGGATGCCACTACATCCTGGATGTAGTGGTGAGCCCGATGCGGCGCGACCTCAGCCGGTAATTGTGGTGGTGTCGGTCGATTCCGGCTGGATCGGAATCGACGTGCCGGAGCCGGGCGCTGGCGGGGCGGGTGGTGCCGGATCGGATGCCGTCGGGGTTCCGGGCGCGGGTGACGGCCGTTCGCCCGGCCAGGGGATCTCCGGGGCGCGGTGGAAGGTGATACCGGCCGTCGACCAGCGTGGGCCGTGGCCGGCCAGCCGGTCGCGGAACCCGGCCCAGTCGTGCGTGGCCGGCGGGGACCAGGCGAGTTCGGCGAGGGCGGGCAGCCGGGGCAGGAGCATGAACTCCACCTCGGCCAGCGAGGTCACCGACTCGGTCCAGAGCGGGGCCTCGACGCCGAGCACGGCCTCGGGCGGCACCCCGTTCAGGTGCGCCGCCGGGTCCCAGCCGTACGCCCGGTGGACGTCGATAAGGCCGGCCCAGTCGTGCCCGATGGGGGTGTCCGGGGCGTACTTCATGTCCAGGTAGGCGTGATCGGCGGGGGAGAGGATCACCCGCGCGCCGCGCCGTACCGCGTCGACGACCACGGGGTCGTCACCGGTCGTGCCCCACCACTGGAGCACCCGTCCGGCGGTGTGCCCGGCAGGGGCGATCTGGTGCCAGCCGACCACGGTCTTCCCGAGTCCGGCGACGATGCGCTGTACCCGCTCCACGAAACCGGTGTACGCCGTGCCCTTCACCTTGAACGCCTCGTCGCCGCCGACGTGCAGCCACGGCCCGGGGGTGAGCGCGGCGACCTCGCCGAGCACGTCGGCGACGAAGTCGTACGTCCGCTCGTCGGTCGGGTCGACGTAGCTGAAGCCGACCTCGGTGCCGGTGTACGGCGGCGGCGCGACCTTGTCCGGCGCCAGCTCCGGGTACGCGACCAGCGCCGCGTTGGTGTGGCCGGGCAGGTCGACCTCCGGTACGACGGTGACGTGCCGGCGGGCGGCGTGGCCGATGATCCGCCGGTAGTCGGCGGCGGTGTACCAGCCACCCGGGCCGCCGCCCACCTCGGTGGTCCCGCCGACGGTGGCCAGCCGGGGCCAGGAGTCGACGGCGATCCGCCAGCCCTGGTCGTCGGTGAGATGCAGGTGCAGCCGGTTGAGCTTGTACCGGGCCAGGTGGTCGATCACCCGGAGCACGTCGTCGACGCCGAAGAAGTGCCGGGACACGTCGAGCATCGCGCCCCGGTAGGTGAAGCGCGGCCGGTCGACGATCACCCCGCCGGACACCACCCACCGGGCGTCGACCGGCGTACGGCTCTCGACCTCCGCCGGCAGCAGTTGCCGCAGCGTCTGCACGCCGTGGAACAGTCCGGTGGCAGTGGTGGCGGTGATCCGCACCTCGGCCGGCGTGACGTCGAGCCGGTACCCCTCCGGGCCCAGCACGTCGACGTCCACCTCGCCCGCCGCCCGCGCGGCGGGGACGCCCACCTCGCCCGGCCCCGCCGTCCGCGCGGCGGGGACGCCCGCGCCGGTCGACCCGGCGGGCGGGACGGTGGCGGCCAGGGCGAGCACCAGCGGGTCGCCGGCCGGCGTCGTACCCGTGGCCGGGGGCAGTTCGGTGACCGGCAGCGGGTGGCCGGTGGCCGGCCGCAGCAGTTCGGCGAGGTAACCGGCGACCTCCCGCGCGGCCGGGTCGGCGCTCACCCGGACGGCCGCGTCGGCGGGGAGGGTGAAGTCGGCGGCCGGATCCGGGGTGACCGACTCGGGTGCCGGCACCACGTCGCCGAGCGCGGTCGGCGCCAGTGCCGGATCGCCCAGCGAGGCCGGGGCGGGCAGCACGCCGTCGCCGGCCGCTGGCGCGAGCAGGCTCTCGCCGGCCGCTGGCGCGAGCAGGCTCGCGGCGGTCGCGGCGGCGCTGCGGGCCAGGTCGGCGGCGGCCGGCGGGTGACCGGGCAGGTCGGCCGGGCCGGGGTGGGCGGGGTCGGCGCCGGTACGCGGGGTGGGCGGCACGGTGACTGCTCCGGGGGTGTATTTGCGATGGATATGGCAAAGGTCAGGTTCGGCAGAACCAGTGACGTCAAGAGTACGAGGGGGAGACGGAATTGCGTGATCGTGCGCATGGAAGCGTTCCCAGAAACCGGCACGAACGCGGATAGTCGTGATGGCTGTGCCTATTGTCACCGAACGGTCCCAGCCCACCCGATGTTCGCTTAACCTTCGCCCACCGACCGCTGACGACGCCGGGATTACCGGTGGTCGGCCCCGGGGTATGTCAGAACTGAACCTTCGTTAAGTGTCAATTCCGGCGCGCGTGGGAGGCTCTGGTGGCAGCGCAAGAGACGGCGGACAACAAGTACGTCTACGACTTCGCCGAGGGCAACAAGGACCTGAAGGACCTGCTCGGCGGCAAGGGGGCCAACCTCGCCGAGATGACCAACCTCGGCCTGCCGGTTCCCCCCGGCTTCACCATCACCACCGAGGCGTGCAAGGCGTACCTGGCGACCGGGCGGGAGCCGGACGGGCTCGCCGGCCAGATCGAGGCGCACCTGGTGGCCCTGGAGCGGGAGATGGGGCGCAGCCTCGGCGACCCGCAGGACCCGCTGCTGGTCTCGGTCCGCTCCGGTGCCAGGTTCTCCATGCCCGGCATGATGGAGACCGTCCTCAACGTCGGCCTCAACGACCGCAGCGTGGTCGGGCTCAGCGCCCAGGCCGGGCAGAACGACCGGTTCGCCTGGGACTCCTACCGCCGGCTGATCCAGATGTTCGGCAAGACCGTCTGCGAGGTGCCGGGCGAGGAGTTCGAGCACGCCCTCGACGAGGCCAAGCGCGCCAAGGGCACCACCAACGACCTGGACCTCGACGCCGACGACCTGCGCGGGCTGGTCGACGCGTACAAGAAGATCTTCCTCAAGCACACCGGCCGGGACTTCCCGCAGGAGCCCCGCGAGCAGCTCGACCTGGCCATCCGCGCGGTGTTCGAGTCGTGGAACGCCGAGCGGGCCGTGCTCTACCGCCGCCAGGAGCGCATCCCGGCCGACCTCGGCACCGCGGTCAACGTGGTCGCCATGGTCTTCGGCAACCTCGGCCCGGACTCCGGCACCGGCGTCGCCTTCACCCGCGACCCGGGCAGCGGCGCGCAGGGCATCTACGGCGACTACCTGGCCAACGCCCAGGGCGAGGACGTCGTCGCCGGCATCCGCAACACCGTGCCGTTGCAGGAGCTGGAACGCCTCGACAAGAAGTCCTACGACGAACTGCTCGGCATCATGGCCCGGCTGGAGGGGCACTACAAGGACCTCTGTGACATCGAGTTCACCATCGAGCGCGGCAAGCTCTGGATGCTCCAGACCCGGGTCGGCAAGCGCACCGCCGCCGCCGCGTTCGTCATCGCCGGGCAGCTCGTCGACGAGGGCCTGATCGACCTCGACGAGGCGTTGCACCGGGTCAACGGCGCGCAGCTCGCCCAGTTGATGTTCCCCCGCTTCCAGCTCGACCACGAGTTTCAGCCGGTCGCCAAGGGCATCGGTGCCTCCCCGGGGGCCGCCTCCGGCAAGGTGGTCTTCACCTCGGCCCGGGCCGTCGAACTGGCCGCCGAGGGCGAGGCGGTGATCCTGGTCCGCCGGGAGACCAACCCGGACGACCTGAACGGCATGATCGCCGCCCGGGGCATCCTCACCTCGCGCGGCGGCAAGACCAGCCACGCCGCCGTGGTGGCCCGAGGCATGGGCAAGACCTGCGTCTCCGGTGCCGACGAGATCGAGGTCAACGTGCCGGCGAAGCGGTTCGTCGTCGACGGCCGGACGGTTTCCGAAGGGGACGTGGTCTCGATCGACGGCACCACCGGCAAGGTCTACCTCGGTGAGGTGCCGGTCATGCCGTCCGAGGTGGTGCAGTACTTCGAGGGCAGCCTCGACCCGGAGCACATCGACAACGCGTTGGTCCGGGCCGTACACCGGGTCATGACGCACGCCGACGCCAAGCGGCGGCTGGCGGTCCGGACGAACGCCGACACCGGTACGGACGCGGCCCGGGCCCGGCGCTTCGGCGCCGAGGGCATCGGCCTGTGCCGCACCGAGCACATGTTCCTCGGCGACCGGCGCGAACTGGTCGAGCGGCTGATCCTGGCCGCCACCGCCACCGACCGCCAGGACGCGCTCGCCGCCCTGCTGCCGTTGCAGCGCGCCGACTTCGTGGAGATCTTCCGCGAGATGGCCGGGCTGCCCGTCACCGTCCGGCTGATCGACCCGCCGCTGCACGAGTTCCTGCCCCCGCTGGAGCAGCTCGCCGTCAACGTCGCCGTCGCCCAGGAACGCGGCGAGGACGTCGCCAAGGAGGAGGCGCTGCTCGCCGCCGTCCGGCGGATGCACGAGGAGAACCCGATGCTCGGCCTGCGCGGCGTCCGGCTGGGGCTGGTCATCCCCGGCCTGTTCGCCATGCAGGTCCGCGCGATCGCCGAGGCCGCCGTCGCGGTCACCCGGGACGGCGGCGCGGCCTTCCCGGAGATCATGGTCCCGCTGGTCGGTGCCGTCCAGGAGCTGGAGACGGTACGCACCGAGGCCGAGAAGATCATCGCGGAGGTGGTCGGGGACAGCGGGGTCGAGGTGCTGATCGGCACCATGATCGAGGTGCCCCGGGCGGCGCTGACCGCCGGGCAGATCGCCGAGGCGGCCCAGTTCTTCTCCTTCGGCACCAACGACCTCACCCAGATGGGCTGGGGCTTCTCCCGCGACGACGTCGAGGGCGCGTTCTTCTGGCGCTATCTGGAACTGGGCATCTTCGGCATCTCCCCGTTCGAGTCGATCGACCGCGACGGCGTGGGCCGGCTGGTCCGGATCGCCGCCGAGGAGGGGCGGGCCGCCCGCCCCGGGCTGAAGCTCGGCGTCTGCGGCGAGCACGGCGGCGACCCCGACTCGGTGCACTTCTTCCACGAGGTGGGGCTGGACTACGTCTCCTGCTCGCCGTTCCGGGTGCCGGTGGCCCGGCTGGAGGCCGGTCGGGCCGCCATCGAGACGGACGGCTCCGACAGCCGCTGAGCGGCGGCCCGGACGACGACCGGCGGCGGCCCCGGACCCCGGAGCCGCCGCCGGGCACCCGCCGGGCCGGCGACCGCACGCGCCGCCCCGGCGTACCGGGTCGGCGGCCCGACGCCGAAGTTGACCGCGACCAGCGCCGCCAGGTAGGTGGCGTGGTGGGTCGCGGTGCGGCCGTCCGTGACCGCGCCGTCCGCCGCGTCCCGGCGTAACCTGGGCTCCCGCGACCGTTGTCGGAGAAGGGTGGCCGCATGACGAGTGTCTGGGCAGGCGTGACCGTCGACGCCCGGGACCCGGGCCGGCTGGCCCGCTGGTGGGCCGAGGCGCTCGGCTACCAGGTCGTCGCCGAACAGCCGGACCAGGTGGAGATCCGGGCGGCGGTCGACCGGCTGCCCGGCATCGTCTTCGTCCCGGTCGCCGCCGCCAAGGAGGCCACCAACCGGCTCCGGCTCGACCTGCGCCCGGCCGACCCGGAGGCCGAGGTGGAGCGGCTGGTCGACATGGGCGCCCGGTCCGTCGACGCCGGCCGGGCCGACGCCGGGTCGACGGTGCTGGCCGACCCGGAGGGCAACGAGTTCCGGGTGCTGCGCGGGCAGGGCTGACCGTGCCCGACGCACCCGACGACCCGACCCCGACGCGGCCCGACCCGGCGCCGGGCGACGCGCGGCGGCGGGTCGAGGAGGCGCCGAAGGACACCGGCCACGGGCGGTCGCCGTACGAGCGGGACCGGGCCCGGGTGCTGCACTCGGCGGCCTTCCGCCGGCTCGCCGCGAAGACCCAGGTGCACGTCGCCGGCACCGACGACTTCCTGCGTACCCGGCTGACCCACTCGCTGGAGGTGGCCCAGATCGCCCGGGAGATGGGTGCCCGGCTCGGCTGCGACCCGGACCTGGTGGACACCGCCGGGCTCGCCCACGACCTCGGGCACCCGCCCTTCGGGCACAACGGCGAGGTCGCCCTGGACGCGCTCGCGGCGTCCTGCGGCGGGTTCGAGGGCAACGCCCAGACGCTGCGGGTGCTGACCCGGCTGGAGGCCAAGGTGCTCGCCCCGGACGGCACCCCGGTCGGGCTCAACCTCACCCGGGCCTCGCTCGACGCGGTCAGCAAGTACCCGTGGCCCCGGCAGCCGGGACTGCGCAAGTTCGGGGTGTACGCCGACGACCGGCCGGTCTTCGACTGGCTGCGCGCGGGCGTACCGCCGGGGGACGCCGCCGTCGACGGCGCCGGCCTGCCCGACGGCGCGCGGCGCTGCCTGGAGGCGCAGGTGATGGACTGGGCCGACGACGTGGCGTACTCGGTGCACGACGTCGAGGACGGCATCCACGGCGGGTACGTCTCGCTGCGCCCGCTGCTCGACGACCCGGACGAACGGGCCGCGCTCTGCGGCGACGTGGCCGCCGTCTACTCCGGCGAGTCCCCGGCCGACCTCGGCGAGGTGCTGGTCGAACTGCTCGCCGAGCCGGTGCTCGCCCACCTGGCCGGGTACGACGGCAGCCACCGGTCGCAGGTCGCGCTCAAGACCACCACCAGCGTGCTCACCGGCCGGTTCGTGGCGACCGCGGTGGCGGCCACCCGGGACCGCCACGGTCCCGGCCCGCACCGCCGGTACGCCGCCGACCTGATCGTGCCGCGCCGGATCCGGGCGCAGTGCGCGCTGCTCAAGGGCATCGCCTGGCGGTACGTGATGCGCCGCCCGGACGCCCGGGCCCGGTACCACCGGCAGCGGGAGATCCTCACCGAGCTGGTCACCGTGCTCGCCGACCGGGCCCCGGACGCGCTCGACCCGGTCTTCGCGCCGCTGTGCCGGGCGGCCGGGGACGACGCCGCCCGGCTGCGGGTGGTGGTCGACCAGGTTGCCTCGCTCACCGACCCGGCGGCGGTGGCCTGGCACGCCCGGCTGACCGGTCGGTCCGGAGCCCGACGCGATGTGGGCGAGCCGGGCAGGTTAGGTTAGCCTAACTGGCATGACGGAGCGCCCCAAGACAGTCACCTCGGCCCGGGTCCTGCGGACCGAGCGGCCCACCCCGCACCTGGTCCGCGTCGTCCTCGGCGGGGAAGAGCTGGCCGGTCTGCCGGTGGGGCAGTACACCGACCACTACATCAAGCTGGTCTTCCCGCAGCCGGGCGTGCACCACCCACGGCCGGTGGACCTGGCGGCGATCCGGCGCGAGCTGCCCCGCGAGCAGTGGCCCCGGCTGCGGGCGTACACCGTGCGCGCCTGGGACGCGCAGGCCGGGGAGCTGACCGTGGACGTGGTGCACCACGGCGACGAGGGGCTGGCCGGTCCGTGGGCGGCCCGGCTGCGCCCCGGCGACGAGGTGCTCTTCACCGGCCCCGGCGGGGCGTACGCGCCGGATCCGACGGCGGACTGGCACCTGCTGGTGGGCGACGAGAGCGCCCTGCCGGCCATCGGCGCGGCGCTGGAGCGGCTGCCCGCCGGCGCCCCGGCGGTCGTCCTGGTGGAGGTCGCCGACCGCGCCGAGGAGCAGCCGCTGCGCAGTCCCGGCGCGGTGGCGCTGACCTGGCTGCACCGGGCCGACCGGCCGGTCGGTGAGGCGCTGGTCGCGGCCGTCCGGGCGCTGGAGTTCCCGCCCGGCCGGGTGCACGCGTTCGTCCACGGCGAGGCCACCTTCGTCAAGGAGCTGCGCCGGCTGCTGCGGGTCGAACGCGGGGTCCCCAGGGAGGCGCTGTCCATCTCCGGCTACTGGCGGCGGGGCATGGACGACGAGGGCTGGCGCTCCACCAAGCAGGACTGGACCCGGCAGGTCGAGGCCGAGGAGGCCGCCGCCGTCGGCTGAGCCGTCGACGCGGTGCGCGGCGGCGTCGGGCCACCCGCCGTCCCCCGGCGGCGGATCGTCGGTGCGGCAGGGCAGGATGTACGCCGAGGGGGTGGCAGGAGATGGCTGGGCGGATCCGGGACGAGGACATCGCGTTGGTCCGCGAGCGCACCTCCATCGCCGAGGTCATCTCCGACACGGTGACCCTCAGGTCGGCCGGCGGCGGCAACCTCAAGGGTCTGTGCCCGTTCCACGACGAGAAGAGCCCGTCGTTCAACGTCTCCCCGGCCCGTAACGTCTTCTACTGCTTCGGCTGCGGCGTCGGCGGCGACGCGATCAAGTTCCTGATGGACGCCGAGCACCTGAGCTTCGTCGAGTCCGTCGAGCGGCTCGCCGACCGGGTCGGCATCTCCCTGCGCTACGTCGAGGGCGACCAGGCCACCCCCCGGGCGGCCCGCCCGCAGCAGGGGCAGAAGCAGCGGCTGGTGGCCGCGCACGCCGCCGCCGTCGAGTTCTACCGCGCCCAGCTCACCACGGCCGGCGCCCGCCCGGCCCGGGAGTTCCTGGCCCGGCGCGGCTTCGACCGGGCCGCCGCCGAACGCTACGGCTGCGGCTTCGCCCCGGACGCCTGGGACCTGCTCACCAAGCACCTGCGCCAGCAGGGCTTCAGCCACGACGAGCTGGTCACCGCCGGGCTGTCCCGGCCGTCCCGCTCGGGCACCCTGATCGACCGGTTCCGCCGCCGGCTGATGTGGCCGATCCGGGACATCACCGGCGACGTGATCGGTTTCGGCGCGCGGAAACTCTTCGACGACGACGACGGCCCGAAGTACCTCAACACCCCCGAGACGCCGATCTACAAGAAGTCGCACGTGCTCTACGGCATCGACCAGGCCAAGCGGGAGATCGCCAAGCAGGGCAAGGTGGTCGTCGTCGAGGGCTACACCGACGTGATGGCCTGCCACCTGGCCGGGGTGACCACCGCCGTGGCGACCTGCGGCACCGCCTTCGGGGCCGACCACATCGCCGTGCTGCGCCGGCTGCTGCTCGACACCGACGCGGTGGCCGGCGAGGTGATCTTCACCTTCGACGGGGACGCCGCCGGCCAGAAGGCCGCGCTGCGCGCCTTCGAGGACGACCAGCGGTTCGTCGGGCGTACCTTCATCGCCGTCAGCCCCGACAACATGGACCCGTGCGAGCTGCGCCTGGCAAAGGGTGACCTGGCGATCCGTGACCTGGTGGCCCGCCGCGAGCCGCTGGTCGACTTCGCGCTCCGCCACGTGATCAACCGGTACGACCTGGACACGGTGGACGGTCGGGTGGAGGCGATGCGCCGGGCCGCCCCGCTGGTCGCCAAGATCAAAGACCGGGAGAAGCGCCCGGAGTACGTCCGCAAACTCGCCGGTGACCTCGGCATGGAGATCGAGCCGGTGCAGCGGGCGGTGCTGGCCGCCGCCAACGGCCCCGGCGAGCGGGAGGCCGCCGCCCCGGCCCGGGCGCGCACCCGCCCGGCCGCGCCGGACGCGGACAGCCCGCAGTCGATGGTCGAACGGGAGGCGTTGAAGCTCGCCCTCCAGGAGCCGGTCCTCGCCGGTCCGATGTTCGACGCGGTCGAGGCCGCCGAGTACCGGCACCCGGTGCACGTCGCGGTCCGGGCGGCGATCGCCTCGGCCGGCGGGGTCGCCACGGCGGCCGGTGGCGCGGTCTGGATCGAGTCGGTCCGGGACGCCTGCGAGGACCTGGCCGCCCGCGCCCTCGTCGGTGAGCTGGCCGTGGAGCCGCTGCGGATCGACGGCGAGCCCGACCCCCGGTACGTCTCGATCACCGTGGCCCGGTTGCAGTGGGGCTCGGTCACCGGCCGGATCCGGGACCTCAAATCCAAGATCCAGCGGATCAACCCGGTGACCCAGAAGGACGAGTACTTCGCGCTGTTCGGGGAACTGCTCTCGCTGGAACAGCACGCGCGGGCCCTACGCGAGCAGGCCGCGGGAGGACTGTGATGGGACTGTTCGGCCGGAAACCGAAGCTGCCGCCCGCCGCCCGGCCCCCACTGGCCGCCGACGAGCGGGTGCTGGCCTGGGCCGCCGCCGGCAACGGCGAGGGCGACGGCGTGGTGGTGGCCAGCAACCTCGGGCTCTGGCTGCCCGGCCGGGGGCACCGGCTGGGCTGGCACGACATCCTCAAGGCGGTCTGGTCCGGGCGGGAGCTGACCGTCACCCCCGCCGAGACGGTCGCCGAGCGGGACGGCTACCGGGTGGTGGCCGACTGCCCCGCCGAGACGTACCTGCTGCTCGACCCGGGCGAGTTGCCGCACCAGGTGCGGGCCCGGGTGACCCGCTCGGTGGCGTACACCCGGTCCGAGCCGGTGCCCGGCGGCGCCGGCCGGATCGCGGCCCGCCGGGTGGCCGGGGTGGACGGCCTGAGCTGGACGGTGCGCTACGAACCCGGCACCCCGTCCGACGACGAGGTCAGCGCCGAGACCGACCGGCTGGTCGCCGCCGCCCGCGCCGCCACCGCACCCGCCGACGCCTGACGTCAGCCAGGTGTCGACGTGCGGTGCGCAACATCGCTGATCCGGCGGTATCGGAGCGGACGGATACCGCTGTGTCGGCGACGTTGAGTTGATCATGTTGATCCCGGCGGCGAGCTGCCGGCGGGACGTGTCGGTCAGCCGCCCCGGTAGAACCGGGCCGCCCCCGGGTGCAGCGGGATCGGGTCGGTGCCCGCCGCGCTCTGCCGGGTGAAGTTGCCCGCCTCCGGGTGTACGTCGATCAGGTCGCCCTGGTGGGTGAAGAGCAGCCGGGTCAGGTCGTACGCCAGCCGCTCCGGCATGTCCGCGCTGACCAGGATCACGTTCGCCACGGTGACCGTCGGGGTGTCGGTCGCCGTGCCGTAGGTCTCCTTCGGCAGCTCGGCGGTGGTGTAGACCGAGCCGTACTTCGCGCTGAGCGGCTCGATCAGGTCGGCGGTCGGCAGCAGCTCGAACGTCCCCGGCGCGCCGGCGAGCAGGTCGGCCACGCCCGGGGTGGGCAGGCCGCCGGAGAAGAACATCGCGTCGAGGGTGCCGGCCCGCATCCGCTTGACGGTCTCCGGCAGCGAGAGCGTCACCCGGCGTACGTCCCGGTCCGGGTCCATGCCGGCCACGGTGAGCAGCCGTCCGGCGATGACGTCCGTACCGGACTTCGGTGAACCGGTGGAGACCCGCTTCCCGCGCAGCGCCGCGAAGTTGGCGATCTTCGCGTCGACCCGGACGATGACGTGGGTGTAGTTGCGGTACACCCGGGCCAGCGCGCGCACCGGCTGGGGCTGGGTGAACGCGCCCCGCCCGGCGACCGCGTCCGCCGCCGTGTCGGCCAGGCTGAACGCGATCTCCATGTCCCCGCCGGCCACCCGGTTGATGTTCTCCACCGACGCGCCGGTCGGCTCGGCCCGGGCCTCGTACCCGGGCAGGTGCCGGCTGATCACGTCGGCGTAGCCGCCGCCGAGCTGGTAGTAGACGCCGGTGGTGTTGCCGGTGGCCAGGAAGATCCGCCCACCGTGCCAGGCCGGTGGCGCGGCCTCGGCGTCGGCACAGCCGGCCACCGCGAGCGCGGCCACCAGCAGGGCGGCCAGTGTCCGCAGCGGGCGCGGGATCATGCCCGGACCGCCGGTTCCAGCGCCTCCGCCACCCGCTGCACCAGCGTCGCCGTCTCGAAGCCGATCTGGCCCAGGTCGCAGCCCGGGGCGGCCAACACCCCGACCAGGGCCCGCTCGCCGACCGCCATCACCAGCAGCACCCCGCCGTCCATGTCGACGATCTGCTGGCGTACCCGGCCGGCGGACATCAGCCGGGCCGCCCCGACGGTCAGGCTGGCCAGCCCGCTGATCACGGCCGCGAGCTGGTCGACCTGGTCGGGGGAGAGGTCGGGCGAGGCGGCCAGCCGCAGGCCGTCGCCGGAGACGGCCAGGGCGTGCGAGACGTCCGGGACCTGCTGGGCGAAGTTCGCCAGAAGCCAGTCCAGCCCGGCGCTCACGGAAGGGATCATTCGGTTCTCCTGGGATGTGTCGGTTGCTGGCCACGTCGCATCGCGGTGGCCACCCCCTCGGCGAGCGCGGACAGCCGCGCCCGGACCACCTCGGGGTCGAGCAGGTCGTCGGGCCGGGTCGAGGGGGCGGGCGGGACCGGAGCCTGGTGCAGCGCGGTCGGTAGCTGGCCGCCCCGGATCCGGCGTGGCAGGCCGGCCCCGGTGGTCGACGACCCGGCGAGCGGCGGCATCGGCTGACCGGGCGGCGACCCGGCCGGCCCCGGGACCGCCGAGGCGTGGGCCGGTAGGCCCCGGGCCCCCGGCCCGACCATCGGCGGCGGGGCCGCCGGCCGGTGGAAGCTGGCCGGGGCGGCTCCGGCCAGGCTCTGCGCCCGGGTCGCCACCGTCGCGCCCGGCACGGTGGCCGCCGAGCCGGCGGCGGCGGTACGGGGCCGGAACCAGGGGGCGGCCGACGGCTGCGTGGCGCGCGGGGTCGGCGTCGTCCGCACGGCCACCGCCTCCACCCGGGTCAGCGCCGCCTCCGGCACCTCGACCTGGGCCACCGTGCCACGGCCGGTGTCGTGCAACTGCACCCGCACCCCGTGCCGGGCCGCCAGGTGGGCCACCACGTGCAGGCCCATGCTGCCGGCGGCGGCGCTGGACAGGGTGGCCGGCGCCAGCAGCCGCTCGTTGATCGCGGCGAGCCGGGCCGTGCTGAGGCCGATGCCCTGGTCGTGCACCCGCAGGGTGAGCCCGTCGACGGTGCGCCGGCCGTCGACGTGCACCGGCGTGTGCGGCGGCGAGTAGACGGTGGCGTTCTCCAGCAGTTCGGCGATGAGGTGCACCAGGTTTCCCACCACCGGGCCGTGCACGGCGGCGGTCGGTACGTCGATCTCCACCCGGGGGAACTCCTCGATCTCGGCCGCCGCCGCCTGGACCACGTCCGAGAGCAGGTGTGCGCCCTCCAGTGCCCGGCCGGGCTCCCCGCCGGCCAGGACCAGCAGGTTCTCACCGTTGCGGCGCATCCGGGCGGCCAGGTGGTCGAGCTGGAAGAACCGGGCCAGCGCCTCCGGGTCGTGCTCCTCACGCTCGAACTCGTCCAGCAGCCGGAGCTGCCGGGTGATCAGCGTACGGATCCGGCGGGCCAGCGCCTCCGCCATCCGGGTCACGTCCAGCCGCAGTTCGGCCTGTTCACCGGCGAGTCGCAGCGCGGCCCGGTTCACCGTGTCGAACGCCGCCGCCACCTGGGCCACCTCGTCCCGGCCCTGGCTGATCCCGGCGGTGAGCCGGGCCGCCGTGCCCTCGGCGGGGGCGCCCTCGCCGGCCGCGATCGCGGTGATCCGGTCCGGCAGCTCCCGGTGGGCCATGGCGAGCGCCGCCACCCGCAGCCGGCGTAGCCGGCGGCTGGTCCGGACGGCGAGCAGCGCCGCCGTGGCCAGCGACACCAGCGCCACCGTCGTGGTCGCGCCGGCGGTGAGCAGGGCCTGCCGCCGGGTGTCCCGGGCCAGCGCGACGGCTTCCCGGTCCAGCACCTCGGAGAGTTCCCGGCCGAGCAGGTTGTACCGGCGGATCGCCCCGCTCTGCGCGACGTACCAGGCGTCACCGTCGGTCTTCAGGCCGGCCGGCTCCACCTCGGCGTTCAGCGCGCTGTCCCGCATCCGGCGGGCGGTCGAGACGTCCGAGCCGGTGAGCAGCCGGGCGTACGCCGCCGCGGCCTGCGGACCGGCGATCCGGGAGAACTCGGCCTGCCGCTGCTCCTGCGCCCCGCGTAGCTGGCCGAGCCGGACCAGTTCCCCCCGGGCCAGCTCGCCCCGGACGAAGACCGTCCGCAGCAGGTCCCGTTCCAGCGCGGCCAGGTGCTCCTGGGCGGCCACCGCCGCCACCTCCCGGGCACCGTTGGCCAGGTCGGGGTCGCGTACCTGGGCGGGCAGCGCGTCGGCGACCGCGAGCAGCGATTCGACCATCGTCCCGTAGCTGGGATCGGCGGTGTCGGCCCCGAGGGCGAGCTTGCGCGTCGGGTCGAGCTGGTCGAGCTGACCGGCCGCGCCGTCGAGCACCTCGCCGAGGTCGGGGGCGGCCCGCCGGGCGTCCCGGCTGGCCTCCCGGTACCGGTCGACGGCCGCGTTCACCCGGCGCTGCTGGGCGTCGACCAGTGGACGCCCGGAGGTGCCGCCCCGCTGGCGCAGCGCGGCGGTCTCGCCGAGCTCCCGTTCCAGCTCGTGCACCAGTCGGACGGTGGCGGTCGCGGTGCCGGCCAGGACCCGGGCCCGGTCGGCGTCGGTGGACGCGTCCAGCGCGGTGCCGGTCTGGGTGGTGCCCAGCACGACCAGGCCGATCGTGGCGACCAGGATCGGCGCGAGTAGCTGGGTGCGCACCGACCAGAGTCGGTCGGTGTGGTCGACGGGCCGGTTGTGCCGGCGTACGGTGGCGGGCTCGGGGAGCGGCACGCGGGTCTCCCGGTGGTGGTCTACGGTCGGCGGCGGGGGGGGCCGGGGGGGGGCCCCGCCCCCCCCCCCCGGGGGGCCGCCCCCCCCCGCGGCCCCCCCCCCCCCGGCGGGGGCCCCCCCCCCGCGGGCCCCGGGGGGGGCCGGGACCGGTATCCCCGGGGCCGGCCCGC
>NZ_JBIVRQ010000016.1:0-103640 GCF_044755745.1 Micromonospora sp. NPDC092111 | reverse complement strand
AGGGGGGGGGGGGGGGGGGGGGGGGGCGGGGGGGGGGGGGGGGGGGGGGGGGGGGGCCGGGGGGGGCGCGGGGGGGGGGTCGCGGGGGGGGGGGGGGGGGGGGGGGGGGGCCCCCCCCCCCCGCCGCCCTGGGTCAGCTCGCGCCCAGGAGGTCCGGCAACGCCTTCGTGGCGCCCCGGCGCGGCGGCACCGGGGCGGTCCGGTAAGCGTTCTCCGGGCTGCTGCCCTTCGCGGCCGGGTTGGCCCGGGCCAGGTGCGCAGGCTGCGGAGCCAGGCCGTCGGGGGAGCGCAGGGATGACACGAGGCGGCACGATACGCGAATTGTGTAATCCAGGGAACATTGCTGATGCCAATTGCTCTCGGTAAGCGATTTTCGGCCCCAATCACGCAGCGAAATCGAATTGCGAGAACTATTCGACAAATACCTCCGACAGGCCCATTGACATCGGATGTTCGGATCGCCCGTCCGAAAACGATCTGTCCAGTATGGCGGGCAACGCCCGTCGTCCTGGTCGGCCGTCGGCCCGTGCGTCCGGCAGGGGCGCCCGTGCATCGCCGCACGTCACCGTGACCGTCGGTAGCACTGATACGTTCCGTGACGAGCCACCCGCCGCGCCGGCCGGCCGGCGAAACCCGGTCGAGGGTGTCGGACGTTGTCGGTAGGGTCGGCCAGGTGACCGACGCCCCGCCATTGATCCGCGCCCGAGGGCTGGTGAAGCGGTTCGACGATTTCACCGCCGTCGACGGCATCGACGTCGACGTCCCACCCGGTGAGGCGTTCGGCTTCCTCGGCCCCAACGGCGCCGGCAAGTCCTCCACCATGCGCATGATCGGCTGCATCTCCCCGCCCAGCGGCGGCGAGCTGCGCATCCTCGGCATGGACCCGGTCCGCGACGGCACCGCCATCCGGGCTCGGCTCGGCGTCTGCCCGCAGCTCGACAACCTCGACCCCGAGCTGACCGTCCAGGAGAACCTCACCACCTACGCCCGCTACTTCGGGGTGCCGCGCCGGGTGGCCCGCGAGCGCGCCGCCGAGCTGCTCGACTTCGTCCAGCTCACCGAGCGGGCCGACAGCCGGGTCGAGCCGCTCTCCGGCGGCATGAAACGTCGGTTGACCATCGCCCGCGCGCTGGTCAACGAGCCGGAGATCGTGCTCCTCGACGAGCCCACCACCGGTCTCGACCCGCAGGCCCGCCACCTGGTGTGGGAGCGGCTGTTCCGGCTCAAGCAGCAGGGCGTCACGCTGGTGCTGACCACCCACTACATGGACGAGGCCGAGCAGCTCTGCGATCGCCTGGTGGTGATGGACGGCGGTCGGATCGTGGCCGAGGGCTCGCCCCGCGCGCTGATCGAGCGGCACTCCACCCGCGAGGTGGTGGAGCTACGGTTCGCCGCCGAGTCGCAGGAGGCGTTCGCCGGCAAGCTCGACGGGCTGGGGGAGCGGGTCGAGGTGCTGCCCGACCGGATCCTGCTCTACGTGCCCGACGGTGACACGGCGGTCGCCGAGGTCGACGCGCGTGGCCTCACCCCGGCCTCGGTCCTGGTCCGGCGCAGCAGCCTGGAGGACGTCTTCCTGCACCTCACCGGCCGCACCCTGGTCGACTGATGGCTGACCGGGCGGGAGTCGAGACGGGCGGGCCGGCGCGGGTTCGGCCGATGCTGCCCCGGGTGCCGGCGCTGGCGGTGCTGGCCCACCACCTGACCGGCTACCGGCGTACCTGGCGGGCCGGGGTCTTCTCCTCGTTCCTGCTGCCCACGCTGACCGTGCTCGGCTTCGGCCTGGGCGTCGGCGCCTACGTCGAGCAGGGCGTCGGCGGGGTGCGCTACCTCGACTGGATCGTGCCCGGACTGCTCGCCTCGACCGCCCTCCAGGTGGCGGTCGGCGAGTCGACCTGGCCGGTGTTCAGCAACTTCCAATGGACCCGGACGTACGTCGCGCAGAGCGCGGCACCGCTGCGGGTCGCCGACATCGTCGGCGGGCACCTGGCCTTCGTGCTCGTCCGGGCGGTCACCGCCAGCGCCGCGTTCCTACTGGTCACCGGGCTGTTCGGGGCGCTGAGGTCGGGCTGGGCGGTGGCCACCCTGCCGATCGTGGCGCTGCTCTGCCTGGCCGTGGCCGCGCCGGCCTTCGCCTTCACCGCCGTGGTGCCCAGCGACAGTTGGCTGGCCATGCTGTTCCGCTTCGCGGTGATCCCGATGACCCTCTTCGCCGGGATCTTCTTCCCGGTCGAGTCGCTGCCCGGGGCGCTGCGCCCGCTGGCGTACGCGACCCCGCTCTGGCACGCGGTCGACCTGTGCCGGGCGGCCACCCTCGGGGTCGCGCCGCAGTGGTCGGCGGCCGGCCACCTCGGCTACCTGGCGGCCTGGGCGGTGGCCGGCTGGCTGCTCGCGGTCCGCGTCTTCCGTCGCCGGCTCGTGGTCTAGGAGCGTCGCGTGGTCACCCTCGTCCTGCCCCGGCTGCTCGACGTCTCCGGCGCGTCCCGCCGCTCGGCCTCGGTGGTCGAGCGCAACATCGCGACCCTCAAGCCGGTCTACTGGCTGCTGCTCGTCTCCGGCTTCGTCGAACCGGTGCTCTACCTCTTCTCGATCGGCGTCGGGGTCGGCCGGCTGATCGACGGCTTCACCCTGCCCGACGGCCGGCCGGTGGCGTACGCGGTGTTCGTGGCCCCCGCCATGCTGGCGGCGTCCGCGATGACCGGGGCGCTCGCCGAGACCACCTTCAACTTCTTCGGCAAGTTCAAGTACCTCAAGCTCTACGACGGCATCATCGCCACCCCGGTGCGCCCGTTCGAGATCGCCCTCGGCGAGCTGGGCTGGGCGATGGTGCGCGGCTCGGCGTACTCGGCGGCCTTTCTCGTGGTGATGGTGGCGATGGAGCTGACCACCGCCGTGCGGGCCGTCGCGGCGTTCCCGGCGGCCGTGCTGGTCGGCTTCTCCTTCGGCGCGCTCGGGATGGCGCTCTCCACCTTCATGCGGAGCTGGCAGGACTTCGACCTGATGGGGTCGGCCCAGTTCGTGCTCTTCCTCTTCTCCGGCACCTTCGTGCCCGCGGAGTCCTACCCGGCGGCGCTGCGCTGGCTGGTCGAGGTGACCCCGCTCTACCGCTCGGTGCACCTGATCCGGGAGGTGAGCGTCGGCGCGGGCGGCTGGTGGTGGGCGCTCGACGTGCTCTACCTGGGCGCGCTGACCGGGCTCGGCCTGCGGGTGGCGTCGCGGCGGATGGCGGGACTGCTCTACCGGTGAGCGGTTAGCGGGCGGCCCGACCTGGGCATCTCGTGGGCGACACCCGCCGACACGAGGAGGGGCGGCGGGTGTCGCTGATCGGCCATCCGTCGTCCGCTCCGCCCCGTCACGTCCGCCGTGGCGGGGCGGATCCGTGTCCGGCCGGTCGATCGTTCCGCCGCAGGTGGCGGGCTGTATCGCGGGCGTGCCGGATGGTCAACCTTTTCTTGATCCACTTTAAGCTTTTGTTCGTTCGGACAAAAGTTGGCGTCGGAACGACTGAAGCTATGGACAGGTGCCACGGAAGTCTCCTACTGTGTCGGACACAACACAACGGCGTGACGTCAATGTGAACCCTGAGGCGGAGGTGAGTCCCGTGCGGACGGCTGACCCCCTGCACGTGCAGCTTTTGCGGCTGCTCCGCGACGAGGGCCCCGCGTCCCGGGCCGAACTGGGCGACCGGTTGCAGATGCCCCGGCCCCGGCTGCTCGCCGAGCTGGAGCGGCTGGTCGGTCTGGGCCTGGTGGCCGAGGCCGGGCTGGCCGCCTCCCGAGGCGGTCGTCGCTCCACTCTGGTCGAGCTGAACCCCGGGCTCCGGTTCGCCGCCGTCGACATGGGCGCCAGCTCGATCGACGTCGAGGTGGTCAACGGGCGGCTGGAACCGGTCGCCGCGTACGCCGAGGCGGCCGACATCCGCTCCGGCCCGAAGGTCATCCTGCACCGGGTCAACGACCTGCTGCACAAGGCCCGGGTGGACGGCGCGTACGAGAAGCTGGACGGCGTCGGCATCGGCGTCCCCGGTCCGGTGAGCTTCCGCGACGGCGTGCCGGTGTCGCCGCCGATCATGCCCGGCTGGGACCGGTTCCCGGTGCGCGAGCTGCTCACCCGTGAGCACGGCTGCCCGGCGGTGGTCGACAACGACGTCAACATCATGGCGATCGGTGAGCGGCACGGCGGGGTGGCCCACTCGGTCGACGACTTCCTCTTCGTCAAGATCGGCACCGGCATAGGGTGCGGCATCTACCTCAGCGGTGAGGTCTACCGGGGCACCGACGGCTGCGCCGGGGACATCGGGCACATCCAGGTCGACGCCGGGGGGCCGATGTGCTCCTGCGGCAACGCCGGCTGCCTGGAGGCCGTGTTCAGCGGCGCCGCCCTGGCCCGGGAGGCCGCCACCGCCGCCCGTACCGGCGCCTCGCCGGCCCTGGCCGAGCGGCTCGCCGCGCGGGGCGCGGTCACCGCCCGCGACGTCGCCGAGGCGGCGGTCGAGGGGGACGTCACCTGCATCCAACTCATCCGCGACGGTGGCCGCCGGGTCGGGCAGGTGCTGGCCGGGCTGGTCAGCTTCACCAACCCGTCGATGATCGTGATCGGCGGCGGGCTGGCCCACCTCGGGCACATTCTGCTCGCCGAGATCCGCAGCGTGGTCTACCGCCGCTCGCTGCCCCTGGCCACCGGCAACCTGCCGGTCGTCCTTTCCGAACTCGGACCGCGCGCCGGCGTCGCCGGCGCGGCCGTCCTCGCCAGCGACGTCGCCTTCGGGGAGGCATCATGAGCGCCGAGTCGACTCCCGCCGGCGGGGCCACCCCGCTGGTCGCCGCCCCCGACGACACCGTCGTCGGTGAGGTGGTGCTCCGCCTCACCGACGTGGTGAAGACCTTCCCCGGGGTACGCGCGCTGGACGGCGTGCAGTTGGAGGTGCGGGCCGGCGAGGTGCACTGCCTGCTCGGGCAGAACGGCGCCGGCAAGTCCACCCTGATCAAGGTGCTCGCCGGGGTGCACCGGCCGGACTCCGGTCAGGTCGAGTGGCGCGGCGAACCGGCGAACTTCGCCAACCCGCAGGCCGCCATGCGGGCCGGCATCGCCACCATCTACCAGGAACTCGACCTGGTCGAGGACCTGTCGGTCGCGGAGAACGCCTTCCTCGGCCACGAGCCGAAGGTCGCCGGCTTCGTCCGGCGCGGGCAGATGGCCCGGCGGACCCGGCAGATCCTGGGCCGGCTCGGCCACGGCGAGATCCCGCCCGGCCGGATGGTCCGCGCCCTGCCGGCGGCCGGCAAGCAGGTGGTCAGCATGGCCCGGGCGCTGTCCCACGAGGCCCGACTGATCATCATGGACGAGCCGAGCGCGGTGCTGGCCCACGACGAGGTGGGCAACCTGTTCCGGATCATCCGGGAACTCACCGCCCAGGGCATCGCGGTCATCTACATCTCGCACCGGATGGAGGAGATCCGCGAGATCGGCGACCGGGTGACCGTACTCAAGGACGGCCGGACCACCGCGGCGAACCTGCCGGCCCGGGACACCCCGACCCGCGACCTGGTCGCGAGGATGACCGGCCGGACCATCGAGTACGTCTTCCCGGACCGCCCGACCGCCGCCGCCACCGGCGACGAGCTGCTGCGGGTCGAGGGGCTGAGCCGGACCGGCGAGTTCGCCGACGTCTCGCTCAGCGTCCGTCCCGGTGAGATCGTCGGCATCGCCGGGCTGGTCGGCTCCGGCCGCTCGGAGCTGCTGGAGACCATCTACGGCGCGCGTCGGGCCGAGTCCGGCACGGTCCGGATGGGCGGCCGGGCGCTGCGCCCGGGAAGCGTCGGCGCGGCGGTCCGGGCCGGCATGGGCATGGCCCCGGAGGAACGCAAGAGCCAGGCGCTGCTGCTCGGCGAGCCGATCCACCGCAACGTCACCCTGGCCACCTTCACCCGGTACGCCCGCCTCGGCTTCACCGACGCCGGGCGGGAACGGGCCGAGGCGGAACGGATCGCCGACAGCCTCCAGCTCCGGCCGAACGACGTGCGCCGGCCGGTACGCACCCTCTCCGGCGGCAACCAGCAGAAGGTGGTGGTCGGGCGCTGGCTGCTCGGCGACACCCGGCTGCTGCTGCTCGACGAGCCGACCCGGGGGGTGGACGTGGGCGCCCGGGCCGAGCTGTACCGGGTGATCCGCGAGCTGGCCGCCCAGGGGGTCGGGGTGCTGCTGGTCTCCAGCGAGGTGCCCGAGGTGCTGGGACTGGCCGACCGGGTGCTGGTCATGCGAGAGGGCCGGATGGTGCGCGAGGCGCCCGCCGGCGAACTGGACGAGAACACCGTGCTCGACCTCGTCATGGCGGGGTCTCTGATGGAAGGCGCGCCGGCATGAGCGAGCGCAGTGAGCGTACCGAGGTGACGGCATGAGCGAGGCGACCGGGACCGCGACGCCGGACCGGCCGGCGGACCTGCCGGCACAGTCCCCGCCGGTCGACCCGGCCGGGACGGCGGCGGCCAAGGAGAAGCCCGGCGCGGGCCGGTTGTCCTGGTGGCACGGCGACGGCGGCGAGGGCGCGAAGCGCAACCTCGGCCTGATCGGGGTGCTGGTGGTGCTGGTCGTGATCGGCGCCGCCACCCGCTGGGACCTCTACTCCAACCTCGACTGGGTGTGGGGCAACACGCTGACCATCCTCAAGCTGGCCTCGGTGGTCGGGGTGGTCACCGTCGGGATGACCTTCGTGATCATCGGCGGGGGCATCGACCTGTCGGTCGGCGCGATCGTCGCGCTGGCCGGGGTCTGGGCCACCACGATCGCCACCCAGAGCTACGGCGCGGGCGGCATGATCTTCACGGCGATCGTGGTCGGCGTGGCGGTCGGGCTGGTCAACGGGCTGCTCATCTCGTACGGCCGGCTGGTGGCGTTCATCGCCACGCTGGCCATGATGGTCGCGGCCCGGGGCCTGGCCGCGCAGATCTCCGGCAAGCAGACCCAGGTGTCGAGCAACACCCTCATCAACGGCATCGCCAGCACCGAACTGCTCGGCATCCCGCTGCTGGTCTACATCCTGGCCGCCGTGGTGGCCGCCGGCTGGGTGCTGCTCAACCGGACCACCTTCGGCCGGCGTACGGTCGCCGTGGGTGGCAACCCGGAGGCGGCCCGGCTCGCCGGCATCAACGTCCGCCGGCACACCCTGCTGCTCTACGCGCTCTCCGGGCTCTGCTGCGGCATCGCCGCGATCATGCTGACCGCGCAGGCCAACTCCGCCCAGGCGGCCATGGCCAACCTGTACGAGCTGGACGCGATCGCCGCGGCCATCATCGGCGGCACGCTGCTCAGCGGCGGCCGGGGCACCATCATCGGCTCCCTGCTCGGGGTGCTGATCTTCTCCACCATCACCAACCTGTTCGCCATCAACGGCCTCTCCACCGAGGCCCAGAACATGGTCAAGGGCGGCATCATCGTCGGCGCCGTCCTGATCCAGCAGGTGCAGTTCCGCAGCCTCACCCAGTTCCTCGGCCGTAACAGGGCCACCACCGCCTGACCCGACGGCGCCCGCCGGGCGCCGCACCGAACCGAGACCGTATTCCGGCGGCCACCCGACGGTGGCCGGGACCCGCACACCCTTTTTCACCCCACCACCCGTCATTCAGGAGGTCGTCATGACCCAGCCCCGTGACCTGTCCCGCCGCCGGTTGCTCCTCGGCGGTGCGGCGGTCGGCGCCGGCGTGCTCCTCGCCGGCTGCACCAGCAACGAGACAGCGCCGACCGCGGCGCAGACCAAGGCGGCCGACAACGCCGCCGGCGGCAACAGCGCCCCCGGCAAGAAGGTGACCATCGGCTTCTCCGCGCCGGCCGCCGACCACGGCTGGATCGCCGCCATCACCAACAACGCCAAGGCGCAGGCCGGCGCGTACTCCGACGTGGACTTCAAGACCGTCGAGGCGGGCGCGGACGCCGCGGCTCAGCGGGCCGCGCTGTCCACCCTGGTCGCGCAGAAGCCGGACGTCATCGTGGTGCTGCCGCACGATGGCAAGGAGCTCAACGCGTTCGGCCTGGAGGCGATGAAGGCCGGCATCCCGGTGGTCAACCTGGACCGGGCCTTCCCGGACGCGCTGGCCTACCGGCTCCAGATCATGGGCGACAACTACGGCATGGGCGTGGCCGCCGCGAACTACATCGTGGCCCAGCTCAAGGCCAAGGGCGTCAGCAACCCGGTCATCGGCGAGATCCCCGGCATCGACTCGCTGGAGCTGACCCAGCAGCGCTCCAAGGGCTTCGCCGACACCCTCGCCACGGCCGGCTTCAAGGTGGCCAACCGCCGGCCGGCGGAGTTCACCGCCGACTCCGGCCAGCAGGCCGCGACCGGCCTGTTCCAGGCGCTGCCGAAGATCGACGCGATCTGGAACCACGACGACGACCAGGGCATCGGTGTGCTGGCCGCCGTCAACCAGGCCAACCGCAAGGAGTTCTTCATGGTCGGCGGCGCCGGCTCGAAGAAGGCCATGGAGGACATCCAGGCCGACAACACGGTGCTCAAGGCGACCGTGACCTACAGCCCGTCGATGGCCTCCTCGGCCATCTCCCTGGCGCGCCTGATCGCCCAGGGCAAGGGCATGTCCGACCTGGTGGAACTCCAGGTGCCCAAGGAGATCGTGCTCGCCTCGGAGACGATCACCAAGGAGAACGCGAGCAACTACCTCAAGCTCGGGTTCTGACACACGGGGGGAGACCCACCTTGTCCACTCACCACAGCGAACTGCGGGTCGGCATGATCGGCTACGCGTTCATGGGCGCCGCGCACTCGCAGGCCTGGCGCACCGTGAACCGGGTGTACGACCTGCCGGCCCGGGTCCGGATGGCGATGGTCTGCGGCCGGGACGCCGCGAAGGTCGCCGAGGCGGCCGACCGGCTCGGCTGGGACGCGCACACCACAGACTGGCGCGCCCTGGTCACCTCGGACGAGATCGACGTGGTCGACATCTGCACACCGGGGGACAGTCACGCCGAGATCGCGCTCGCCGCGCTCGCCGCCGGTAAGCACGTGATCTGCGAGAAGCCGCTGGCCAACACGGTGGCCGAGGCGCGGGCGATGACCGCCGCCGCGGCCACCGCCGGCGCCGCCGGGGTCCGGTCCATGTGCGGGTTCAACTACCGCCGGGTGCCCGCCGTCGCCATGATGCGGCAGCTCGTCGCCGAGGGACGGCTCGGAGTGATCCGGCACGTCCGGGCGGCGTACCTGCAGGACTGGATCGTCGACCCGCAGTTTCCGCTGGTCTGGCGGTTGCAGAGGGACAAGGCGGGCTCCGGTGCGCTCGGCGACATCGGGGCGCACATCATCGACCTGACCCAGTACGTCACCGGACAGCGGATCACCGGGGTCAGCGCGGTCACCGAGACGTTCGTCAAGGAACGGCCGCTGCCGGCCGGCTCCAGTGGCCTGGCCGCGCAGGCCGACGGCAGCGGGACGGCGACCGGCACGGTCACCGTCGACGACGCCGCGGTGTTCGTGGCCCGGCTCGACGACGGCTCGCTGGCCACGTACGAGGCGAGCCGGTTCGCCACCGGCCGCAAGAACGCCCTCCGGGTGGAGATCAACGGTTCGCTCGGCTCGGTGGTGTTCGACCTGGAACGCCTCAACGAGCTGGAGTTCTACGACGCTGCCCGGCCGACCGCCGAGCAGGGATTCACCCGGATCCTGGTGACCGAGGCCGAGCACCCGTACATGTCGGCGTGGTGGCCGCCGGGCCACATCATCGGCTACGAGCACTCCTTCACCCACCAGATGCGCGACTTCGTCGAGGCGGTCGCCACCGGCGCCGACCCGACGCCGTCCTTCGCCGACGCGTTGCAGGTCCAGCTCGTGCTGGACGCGGTGACCCGGTCGGCAGAGCTCGGGTCGCAATGGACCGACGTCGAGCCGGCACTGGCCGCGCTCGCCGTCTGACCAGCCACCTCCGACGCCGACCGGCGAGGGACCGGCCGCGGTTGCGCCCCGCGGCCGGGCCGGGGTCGGCACGGAGGGCGTGCGCTCGGGCCACCCGGCCCGGTGCACGCGCAGCACGGCCGTCCGGTGCGGCCGGACCGGGATTCCCCGGTCGCACCGGAAGGCCGACCACCCCACCCGGGTGACCCGGGAACCCCGGCCGGCGACGGTCGGGACCGGGTCGCCACCACGAGACGTCCGGCCGGGGGCGCGCCGCCGCCCGGTGGCCGGATGCGGGGAGGCAGGGCCGATACGCCGAACCGGCCCTGCCTACCAGCCCCGTCCGCACGCCGTGCGGGAGCCGGGTGCGGCGTCGGTGCCGCCGACGTCGACGCCGTATCCGGTGCCATCCCGGACGTCCGGGCGGACGGGGCCACCCCGCGCCGAATCAGCACCTGCCGGTCCACATTGACCTGCGACACGGTTTCGCCCGACGAAAGGAGCACCATGCGTACGGGTGTCTGGCTGTTGGGTGCGCGCGGCTCGGTCGCGACCACCGCCATCGTCGGGGGCCTCGCCCTGCGGGCCGGCCTCACCGGCCCGACCGGCTGCGTCACCGAGCTGCCGGAACTGCGCGGGCCCGCCCTGCCCGCCTTCGCCGACCTGGTCTTCGGCGGTCACGACGTGGCCACCACCCCGCTGACCAAGCGGGCCGAGGCGCTCGCCGACGCCGGTGTGCTGCCCGGCCGGCTGGCCGCCGCGCTCGCCGCCGACCTGGCCGCCGTCGAGGACGACCTGCGCCCCGCCCCCACCGGCGGCACCCAGGCCGAACGGGCCGCCGCCAGCACCGCCGACCTCACCGCGTTCCGCGACCGGCACCGGCTGGACCGGGTGGTGGTGGTCAACGTCTCCGCCACCGAACCGGCCCCCGCGCCGCACCCCGGACACGCCGACCCGGACGCCCTGCGCGCCGCGCTCGCCGGCCCCGACGAGGTGCTGCCGCCCAGCTCGCTCTACGCGTACGCGGCCGTCGAGGCGGGCTGCCCGTACGTCGACTTCACCCCGTCCACCGGGCTGCGGCTGCCGGCGCTGGCCGCGCTGGCCGCGCAGCGCGGCCTGCCGTACGCCGGGCACGACGGCAAGACCGGGGAGACCCTGGTCAAGTCGGTGCTCGCGCCGATGTTCGCGATGCGTCACCTGGCGGTCCGCTCCTGGTCCGGGATGAACCTGCTCGGCGGCGGCGACGGCGCCACGCTCGCCGACCCGGCCGCGAACGCCGCCAAGGTCGGCAGCAAGCAGCGGGTCCTCGGCGAGACGCTGGGCTACCTGCCGCAGGGCGGCACCCGCATCGAGTACGTCGAGGAGCTGGGCGACTTCAAGACCGCCTGGGATCTGATCACCTTCGCCGGCTTCCTCGGCACCGGCATGCGGATGGAGTTCACCTGGCACGGCTGCGACTCCGCGCTGGCCGCCCCGCTGGTGCTCGACCTGGCCCGGCTCACCGCCGCCGCGCACGCCGCCGGACAGTCCGGCCCGCTGCCCGAGCTGGCGTTCTTCTTCAAGGACCCGCTCGACTCGCCCACCCACTCGCTGGGCGAGCAGTGGCAGCGGCTGGTCGGGTTCGCCCGGGAGCTGCACGCCGGGGGTGCCAGGTGACCGGCCTGGCCGACCTGGCCGAGCTGGTCCGGGCGCCGGCCGCGCTCTCCGTGCCGGGCGACGTGGTCGCCGGGGCGGCGGCGGCCGGGACGCTCGGCCCGCGTACCGCCGGGCTGGCCGGCGCGTCGGTCCTGCTCTACTGGGCCGGGATGGCCGCCAACGACTGGGCGGACCGCCGGCTGGACGCCGTCGAGCGTCCGGAACGGCCGATCCCCAGTGGCCGGGTCACCCCGACCGCCGCCGCCGGCCTCGCCGTCGGGCTCACCGCCGCCGGGTTGGGGCTGGCCGCCGTCTCCGGTGGCCGGCGTGCCACCGCCGTCGCGCTCCCGCTCGCCGCCGCCATCTGGGGGTACGACCTCGCGGCGAAGAACACCGCCGCCGGGCCCGCCGTGATGGCCGCCTGCCGGGGGCTGGACGTGCTGCTCGGCGCGTCCGGCGGCCGGCCGGTCCGGGCCCTGCCGGCGGCGCTCACCGTGGCCGCGCACACCTGGACGGTCACCGCCCTGTCCCGCCGGGAGGTGACCGGCGCCGACGCCGCGCTGCCCCGCCGTACCCTGGCCGGCACCGCCCTGGTCGCGTTGGCCGCCACCACCCTGCGCCGGCCCGCCCCACCGGCCGGTGTCGCCGCCGGCCCGCCGGCCGCCACCGGCAGCGCGCCGGCCGGCGCCGTCCGGGGTGCGGCGGCCACCGCCGGTCGGCGGGTCGCCGCCGCGTTGCCGGTCGCGCTGGCCGGCTGGTACGTGGCCCGCTACGGCGGCGCGCAGGTGCGGGTGGTCGCCGAACCCACCCCCGGCCGGGTCCGGGCGGCGGTCGGCGCGGGGATCACCGGGCTGCCCGCGTTGCAGGGTGCGCTCACCGCCCGGGCCGGCGCCGGCCTGCTCGGCGGGCTGGTCGCGCTCGCCGCGCCGCTCGGCGGACGGCTGGCCCGGAAGGTCTCCCCGACATGACCGGCCCGCGCCCCGCCGACCCGCCGTCCGGCCGGGTGGACCCGGGCGGGCTGCGGTTCGGCTACGGCACCAACGGGTTCGCCAACCACCGGCTCGACGACGCCCTGGCCGTGCTGGCCGACCTCGGCTACCGGGGCGTCGCGCTCACCCTGGACCACGACCACCTCGACCCGTACGCGCCGGACCTGGCCGGCCGGGTGGCCGCGGTGGCCCGCCGGCTGGCCGCGCTCGGCCTGGCCGTGGTGGTCGAGACCGGAGCCCGCTACCTGCTCGACCCGTGGCACAAGCACGCCCCGACGCTGCTGCACGACGACCCGGCCCGCCGGATCGACTTCCTGTGCCGGGCCGTCCGGATCGGCGCCGACCTCGGCGCGGAGGCGGTCTCGTTCTGGGCCGGGGTCCGCCCGGACGGCGTCACGCCGGCCGTCGCCCGGGACCGGCTGGTCGCCGGCTGCGCCACCGTCGTGGACGCCGCCGACCGGGCCGGCGTGACCCTCGGCTTCGAGCCGGAGCCGGGGATGCTGGTCGAGGACATCGCCGGTTGGCGGTGGCTGCGGCACGCCCTCGGCGACCCGGCGCACTTCGGCATCACCCTCGACATCGGGCACTGCCGCTGCCTGGAGCCGCTGCCCGTGCCGGACTGCGTGCGCGAGGTGGCCGACCACCTGGTCAACGTGCAGATCGACGACATGCGTCGGGGCGTGCACGAGCACCTGGAGTTCGGCACCGGCGAGATCGACTTCCCGCCGGTGCTGCGCGCCCTCGCCGACTCCGGATACCGGGGGCTGGTCGCCGTGGAGCTGCCCCGGCACTCGCACGCCGCGCCCACCGTGGCCGCCCGGTCGCTGGGCTTCCTGCACACCGCCGCCCACCGAGCCGGTGTCGGCGGTACCGGGCCGGCCACCGGGGGCACCGCGACCGGCCCGCCCGCCGGGGCGACCTGACCACCGCCGACCAGCACCTCAGGAGGAGAGACGGATGACACCGGATCGACTGCGGGCCGCGCTGGAGGGCGTACCCGATCGTGACTGGCTGGACGTCGCGCTGCGCCGCGTCGCGGTCGAACCCGACACGGTCGGGCGGTACTTCCCGGCCGCCGGCCGCCGGTGCGGCCGGCACGACCTGCCCACCGCGCCCGGCTGGACCGCCGACGAGGCGGCCCGGGCGCTGCTGCTGGCCGCGCTGCCCGCCGACCGGATCGCCGGGCAGGCCGAGGCGCTGTACCGGCACGGCGACGCGGCCGAGAAGCGGGCGGTGCTCAAGGCGCTGCCGCTGCTGCCCGTCGGTGCGGCCGGCGCGCCGCTGCTGCTCGACGCGATCCGCACCAACGACACCCGGTTGGTGGCCGCCGCGCTCGGCCCGTACGCCCGGCACCTGGCGCCGGACGCCTGGCGGCAGGCGGTGCTCAAGTGCGTCTTCATCGGCGTGCCGCTGGCCGCCGTCGTCGACCTGGACACCCGCGCCGACCCGGAGCTGACCGCGATGCTCGCCGCGCTCGCCGCGGAGCGGCACGCCGCCGGTCGGCAGCTCCCCGCCGACGCGACCGCACTGCTCGACCGGCTCACCATCAGGGAGGCGTGAATGCGCATCTTCGACCCGCACATCCACATGACGTCGCGGACCACCGACGACTACGAGCGGATGGCCGCCGCCGGGGTCCGCGCCGTGGTCGAGCCGGCCTTCTGGCTGGGACAGCCGCGTACCAGCGCCGCCTCCTTCGCCGACTACTTCGACTCGCTGATCGGCTGGGAGCCGTTCCGGGCCGGGCAGTTCGGCGTCCGGCACCACGCCACCGTGGCGCTGAACCCGAAGGAGGCCAACGACCCGCGCTGCCGTCCGGTGCTCGACCTGCTGCCCCGCTACCTGGAGAAGGACGCGGTGGTCGCGGTCGGCGAGATCGGCTACGACGACATGACCCCGGCCGAGGACGAGGCGTTCGCCACCCAGCTCGCCCTGGCCATCGACCACGACCTGCCGGCCCTGGTGCACACCCCGCACCGGGACAAGGCGCGCGGCGTCGAACGCAGCCTCGCGGTGGTCGCCGAGTCCGGTATCGCACCGGGCCGGGTGGCGCTCGACCACCTCAACGAGGTGACCGTGAAGCTGGCCCGGGACAGCGGCTGCTGGCTGGGCTTCTCCATCTACCCGGACACCAAGATGTCGCCGCCCCGGATGGTGGAGCTGCTGCGGACGTACGGGACCGAGCGGGTGCTGGTCAACTCGGCCGCCGACTGGGGGCGCTCGGACCCGCTGCTCACCCGGGCCACCGGCGAGGCGATGCTGGCCGCCGGGTTCACCGACGACGACGTCGACCGGGTGCTGTGGCGCAATCCGGTGGAGTTCTACGGCCAGTCCGGCCGGCTCGACCTGACCGACCTGGACCAGCCGGCCAGCGGCACCTTCGCCGGCAACTCGATCCTGCGCGGCGGCGACTGATGCGGCTGCGGCACGCCGACGGCAGCACCGTCCACCTCGGCTACTGCACCAACGTGCACCCCGCCGAGGACGCCGCCGGCATCCTCGCCCAGCTCGACACGTACGCCGTACCGGTGCGGGAGGCGCTCGGCGCGGACCTGCTCGGCCTCGGGCTGTGGCTGGCCGCCCCGGTCGCCGCCGAACTGGCCGCCGACCCGGCGGCCCGGCGCCGGCTGCGCGCCGAGCTGACCCACCGGGGGCTGGAGGTGGTCACCCTCAACGGCTTCCCGTACGCGGCCTTCCAGGCCCCGGTGGTCAAGGGCGCCGTCTACCACCCCGACTGGACCACCCCGGAGCGGCTGCGCTACACCCTGGACCTGGCCCGGGTGCTGGCCGACCTGCTTCCCGACGACGCGGCCCGCGGCTCGGTCTCCACCCTGCCGCTGGCCTGGCGGCAGCCCTGGGACGCGGCCCGCGCCGACACCGCCCGCCGCCGGCTGGACGACCTCGCGGCCGGGCTCGCCGCCGTCGAGCGGGACACCGGCCGCCCGGTGCGGGTGGCCTTCGAGCCGGAGCCGGGCTGCGTGGTGGAGAGCAGCGGGCAGGCCGCCGCGCTGCTGTCCGGCCTCGACCCGGACCGGCTCGGCGTCTGCCTGGACCTGGCCCACCTCGCCTGCGCCTGGGAGGAGCCCGCCGAGGCGCTGGTCCGGCTGCGCGCCGCCGGGCTGCCGGTGGTCAAGGTGCAGGTCTCCGCCGCCCTGGAGGCGGCCGACCCGGTCGCCGATGCCGAGGCGTTGGGCCGCTGGGTGGAGCCGCGCTTCCTGCACCAGACCCGGACCGCCGGCTGCGCCCACGCCGCCGACCCGGCCGACCCGGCGTACGCCGCCGACGACCTGGACGCGGCGCTGGCCGCCCGGCTGCCCGGGGCGTGGCGGGTGCACTACCACGTGCCGCTGCACGCCCCGCCCGAGCCGCCGTTGACCTCGACCCTGCCGGTGCTGCGCAGCGCGCTGGCCGCGCTGCTCGGCGGCCCCACCGCCGGCTGCGACCACCTGGACGTCGAGACGTACACGTGGGGGGTGCTGCCGGTGGCGCGGCGTCCGCGCACCGACCCGGAGCTGGCCGCCGGGATCGCCGCGGAGCTGGCCTTCGCGCGCGACGAACTGGTCACCCTCGGCCTGACACCGGCGGGCCGAGCCGTCCCGACGATCCTGGGGGTACGACGATGAGCGAGCGTCACCGACACCGCGCCGTGGGGCGCGACGGCGGCACCGAGCGCGGCGAGGTGTCGGCATGAGCCGCCGGCTGGTGGTGCTGGACGTGGTCGGGCTGACCCCCCGGCTGCTGGCCCACATGCCCCGGCTGCGTGCGGTCGCCGAGCAGGGTTTCTCCGCCGAACTGGGCACCGTGCTGCCGGCGGTGACCTGCTCGGCGCAGGCGACCCTGCTGACCGGCGAACCGCCGTCCGGGCACGGGATCGTGGGCAACGGGTGGTACTTCCGCGACCTCGGCGAGGTGCTGCTGTGGCGGCAGCACCACGCGCTGGTCGGCGGGGAGAAGCTGTGGCAGGCGGCCCGCCGGGTCGAGCCGGGCTACACGGTGGCCAACGTCTGCTGGTGGTACGCGATGGGCGCGGACGTCGACTGGACGGTCACCCCGCGCCCGGTCTACCACGCCGACGGGCGCAAGGAGCCGGACTGCTGGACCGATCCGCCGGAGCTGCGCGACACCCTCACCGACGCCTTCGGCACCTTCCCGCTGTTCACCTACTGGGGGCCGGGGGCCGGGCTGCCCTCGTCGCGGTGGATCTGCCAGGCCGCCGAGCGGATCCTCGCCGACCACGCCCCGGACCTGACCCTGGTCTACGTCCCGCACCTCGACTACGACCTGCAACGCTTCGGCCCGTCGTCGCCCCGGGCCGCCGCCGCGGCGGCCGAGCTGGACGCGGTGCTCGGCCCGCTGCTGGACGCCGCCCGGGCCGCCGACGCCACCGTGGTGGTGCTCTCCGAGTACGGCATCACCGACGTCTCCCGTCCGGTGGACGTCAACCGGCTGCTGCGCGCCGAGGGGCTGTTGCGGGTCTACACCCAGGCCGGGATGGAGTACCTGGACCCGTGGACGTCCCGGGCGTTCGCCGTCGCCGACCACCAGATCGCGCACGTCTACGTCAAGGACCCGGCGGACGTGCCGGCGGTGGCGAAGCTCTGCGCCGGCCTGCCCGGGGTGGCCGAGGTGCTGGACGCCGACGGCAAGGCGGCGGCCGGGCTGGACCACGAGCGCGCCGGTGAGCTGGTGCTGGTGGCCGAGCCGGACTCGTGGTTCACCTACTACTACTGGCTGGACGACGACCTGGCCCCGGACTTCGCCCGCAACGTGGAGATCCACCGCAAGCCCGGGTACGACCCGGCGGAGCTGTTCTTCGACCCGGCCGCGCCGGGGGCGGCGAAGCGCCGGGCGGCGGTCGCGCTGGCCCGCAAGAAGCTCGGCATGCGGTACCTGATGAGCGTGGTCGGCCTGGACGCGGGCGCACAGGCGGTGCGCGGCTCGCACGGCCGGCTGCCGGCCGACCCGGCGGACGGCCCGGTGCTGCTCTGCTCCGACCCGTCCGTCGCCCGGGACACGTTCGCCGCCACCGAGGTGAAGGGACTGCTGCTGGAGCTGGCCGGCCTGGGCGCGGCCACCCGCCCGGCCGACGTGGTCGGAGGACCGGGGGAGCGGCGGTGACGGTCACCGCCGCCCCGGTCGACGCCAGCGGGCTGCGGGCCCGCTTCGACGCGGAGCTGGTGGCCTTCCTGGACCGGCAGGGCCCGGACTGGCCGGACGGCGCGCCGCGCGGCATCTTCACCGCCCTGCACCGGTTCGTGCTGGCCGGCGGGAAGCGGCTGCGTCCGCTCTTCTGCTACTGGGGCTGGCGGGGTGCGGGCGGCGAGGACGACCGGCCGATCGTGGTGGCCGCGGCGGCGTTGGAGCTGTTCCACGCGTTCGCGTTGATCCACGACGACATCCTCGACGGCAGTGACCTTCGCCGGGGCAGCCCGTCGGTGCACCGGATCTTCGCCGACCTGCACACCCGGTCGGCGTGGCGCGGCGACCCCGAGACGTACGGGCGGAACACCGCGCTGCTCTGCGGGGACCTCTGCGCCGCCTGGTCGGACCAGATGTTCCACGAGTGCGGCCTGAGCACCACGCAGGTCTGCCAGGGGTACGCGGTCTTCGCCCGGATGCGTACCGAGGTGATCGCGGGGGAGTACCTGGACCTGGTCTCCGGCGTCGGGGACGGCTCGGTGGCCAGTGCGCTCACCGTGATCCGGATGAAGGCGGCCCGGTACACGGTGACCCGGCCGTTGCAGATCGGCGCGGCCCTGGCCGGTGCCGCGCCGGAGCTGATCGCCGCGCTCACCGACTTCGGTGACCCGCTGGGCGACGCCTTCCAGCTCCGTGACGACGTGCTGGGGGTCTTCGGTGATCCGGCGGTGACCGGCAAGTCGGTCCTGGACGACCTGCGCGAGGGCAAGCCGACGGTGATGATGGCGTTGGCCCGGGACGCCGCCGACCGGACGCAGGGCAACCGGCTGCGCGACCTGTTCGGCAACCCCGGTCTGGACGCGGCGGGCGCCGCCGAACTCCGGGCGATCATCGAGGCCACCGGGGCGCGGGAGCAGATCGAGCGGCTGATCCGGGTCCGGGCCGACGCGGCGCGGGCGGCCCTGGACCAGGTGCCGCTGGCGGAGCCGGCGCGGTCCGCGCTGGCCGGCCTGGCCGACCAGGCCGTGCACCGGCAGAGCTGAGGCCCGGCGACCGGGTCGCCACCGGTGGGGATGCCCCGAACTTTTCGTCGGACGAGCAAAAGTTCAGGTCGGTCCGGCAGAAGGTATGGACACCGAAATCGACAAGCCTTAATGTTCGTCTCATCACGAACCTGTTTCGTCGAGGTGAACCGGCGGCGCGGTAACCCATCGACTGGTGACCTCCCGGCACGTGGCTCCCGCCCCGGCCGAAGGTCACGGGGGCGGCCGACCCGTACCTGGCCGACCCTGTCGTACCCCACGCATCCGGCATCCGGCGCGACGGCACGCGCCCCGCCCTGGCAGTGATCCGTCAGGAAGGGACAGCCAGTAATGTCCACAAAGGACTTAATTGTTAACGGAACCCGACGATGGTTCCCCTCCGCCGCCGCGCTGCTCCTGGTCGCGGCGGCCGGCACGGTCACCCTCACCGCCGGTCCGGCGGCCCTCGGTGGTCCCGCCCCCGCCGCCGCGCACGTCATCAGCGCGGGAGACTTCCAGCAGGTCGAACTGGCCCGGGGAGTCGCCGAGACCGGCGAGCCGATGTCGCTCGCGGTGCTGCCGGACCGCTCCGTCCTGCACACCGCCCGCAACGGCACGCTGCGCCGTACCGACGCCGCCGGCGTCACCACGGTCATCGGCACCCTGCCCGTCTACACCCACGACGAGGAGGGCTTGCAGGGCGTCGGGGTGGACCCCAACTTCACCACCAACCGGCAGGTCTACCTCTACTACGCCCCGCCGCTGACCACCCCGGCCGGGGACGCCCCGGCCACCGGCACCGACTTCTCCGCCTGGCAGGGCGTCAACCGGCTGTCCCGGTTCACCCTCAACGCCGACTTCACCATCAACCAGGCCAGCAAGGTCGACGTGCTCGACGTGCCCGCCGACCGGGGGCTCTGCTGCCACGTCGGCGGGGACATCGACTTCGACGCGGCCGGCAACCTCTACCTCTCCACCGGCGACGACACCAACCCGTTCGACTCCGCCGGCTACGCGCCGATCGACGAGCGCACCAACCGCAACCCCGGCTACGACGCCCAGCGCAGCGCCGGCAACACCAACGACCTGCGCGGCAAGATCCTGCGGATCAAGGTGAACGCCAACGGGTCGTACGCGATCCCGGCGGGCAACCTGTTCCCGGCCGGCACCGCGAAGACCCGCTCGGAGATCTACGCGATGGGCTTCCGCAACCCGTTCCGGATGAGCGTCGACAAGGCCACCGGCATCGTCTACGTCGGCGACTACGGGCCGGACGCCGGCACCACCAGCGCCACCCGGGGCCCCAGCGGGCAGGTCGAGTTCAACCGGGTCACCGGGCCCGGCAACTACGGCTGGCCGTACTGCACCGGCACCAACACCACCACCGAGACGTACAACGAGTGGGACTTCGCCACCGGCGCCACCGGCGCCAAGTACAACTGCACGGGCGGCCCCACCAACAACTCGTTCCGCAACACCGGCCAGACCACCCTCCCGGCGGCGAAGCCGGCCTGGATCCGGTACGGCGGTGACGCCGGCACCCCCGCCGAGTTCGGCGGCGGCTCGGAGTCCCCGATGGGCGGCCCGGTCTACCGGTACAACGCCGCCTCCACCTCGACGACGAAGTTCCCGCAGTCCTTCGACGGGCAGTTCTTCGCCACCGAGTTCGGCCGGGGCTGGATCAAGCCGATCCACGTCAACGCCGACGGCTCGCCCGGCACCATCGACGCCTTCCCGTGGGTGGGCAAGCAGGTGATGGACTCGGCGTTCGGCCCGGACGGCGCGTACTACGTGCTCGACTACGGCACCGGCTACTTCAACGGCGACGCCAACTCGGCGCTCTACCGGTTCGACTACGTCGCCGGCGGCAACCGCGCCCCGGTGGCCCGGGCCAGCGCCGACAGGACCTCCGGGGCCGCCCCGTTGACGGTCAACTTCTCCTCGGCCGGGTCGTCGGACCCGGACGGCGGCGCGTTGACCTACTCGTGGGCGTTCGGCGACGGCACCAGCTCCACCGCCGCCAACCCGGCGAAGACCTACACCGCCAACGGCTCCTACACGGCCACCCTCACCGTGCGGGACCCGCAGGGGGCCACCGGCAGCGCCAGCGTGCTGATCAGCGTCGGCAACACCGCACCCACGGTGACGGTGAACAACCCGGGCAACGGCAAGCTCTTCTCGTTCGGTGACACCGTGCCGTTCAGCATCACCGTCACCGACCCGGAGGACGGCACGATCGACTGCGCCAAGGTCAAGATGACCTACGTGCTCGGCCACGACCAGCACGGCCACCAGATCACCTCGGTCGCCGGCTGCACCGGCCAGATCACCATCCCGGTCGACGGCGAGCACGACGACGCGGCGAACATCTTCGCCATCTTCGACGCCGAGTACACCGACTCCGGTGGGCTGACCACGCACACCCAGCACATCCTCCAGCCCCGGCACCGGCAGGCCGAGCACTTCAAGACCTCGGCCGGCATCGCCACCTTCGACAAGGCCACCGCCGAGGGCGGCAAGACCGTCGGCAACATCGAGAACGGGGACTGGATCGCGTTCACGCCGTACCAGGTCGGCAACGTCACCTCGTTCAGCGCCCGGGTCTCCTCGGCCGGGGCCGGCGGCACCCTCCAGCTCCGGGCCGGCTCAGCCACCGGCACCGTGCTCGGCCAGGCCACCGTCCCGGTCACCGGCGGCTGGGACGTCTTCACCACGGTCACCGGCACGGTCACCGGCCCGCCCGCCGGCACCACCACGCTCTACCTGACCTTCGCCGGCGGCGCCGGGGCGCTCTACGACCTCGACGCGTTCACCCTGAACACCACCGCCACCACGGTGCGGACCGGCCCGGTCGTCGGGCTGGCCGGCAAGTGTCTGGATGTGCGGGGTGGTGCGACGGCTGACGGTACGCAGATTCAGCTCTACACCTGCAATGGCAGTACCGCGCAGAGTTGGGCGGTGACGCCGAATGGCACGGTGAAGGCGTTGGGTAAGTGTCTGGATGTTGCTGGTGCGGGTACTGCTGATGGTACGAAGATCCAGCTCTGGACGTGTAATGGGACGGGTGCGCAGAACTGGTCCGGGCAGGCGGACGGGACGTTGCGTAACGCTGGTTCGGGTAAGTGCCTGGACGTGTCCGGGAACAACTCGGCTGACAGCACTCCGGTGAACCTGTGGACCTGCACCGCCGCTGCCAACCAGAAGTGGACCCTGCCCTGACCTGCTGGGTGCGGGACCGGCCCACCCGGTCCCGCGCCCTCCTGGCGTACTGGAGAGCGACATGAGACTCCTCCGACCCGTCCTCGGCGCGGCCACCGCCGTCCTCGCCGTCCTCGCCTGCACCACCCCCGCCACCCCCGCCTCGGCCGCCGACGCCCCGTACGACGTGCTGGTCTTCTCCAAGACGGCCGGCTTCCGGCACGACTCCATCGCGGTCGGCACCCAGGCCATCCGTGACCTGGGGGCGGCCAACAGCTTCACCGTCACCGCCACCGAGGACGCCGCCCAGTTCACCACCGCCAACCTCGCGAAGTACGAGGCGGTGGTCTTCCTCAACACCACCGGCGACGTGCTGAACGCCACCCAGCAGACCGCCTTCGAGTCGTACATCGGCTCCGGTGGCGGGTTCGTCGGCGTGCACGCCGCCGCCGACACCGAGTACGACTGGCCGTTCTACGGCAACCTGGTCGGCGCCTGGTTCGCCTCCCACCCGGCGATCCAACAGGCCACCGTCCGGGTGGAGGACCGGGCGCACGCGGCCACCGCGCACCTCGGCCCGACCTGGCCGCGCACCGACGAGTGGTACAACTACCGGACCAACGCCCGGTCCACCGCGCACGTGCTGGCCAACCTCGACGAGTCGTCGTACTCGGGCGGGGGGATGGGCGCGGACCACCCGCACGCCTGGTGCAAGACGTACACCGGCGGGCGGGCCTTCTACACCGGCGGCGGGCACACCCAGTCGTCGTACGCCGAGCCGGCGTTCCGCTCCCACCTGCTCGGCGGCATCCGGTACGCGGCCGGCCGGACGAAGGCCGACTGCCGCCCGGAGACCGGCTACACCACCCTGTACAACGGCTCCACCACCGGCTGGTCCCAGGCCGGGCCGGGGAGCTTCACCAACGCCGACGCCACCCTCACCTCCGTCGGCGGCATGGGCCTGTACTGGTACAGCGCCAAGCAGTTCACCAACTACTCGCTCAAGCTGGACTGGAAGCTGGCCGGCGACGACAACTCCGGCGTCTTCATCGGCTTCCCGCCGTCGACCGACCCGAACTCTGCCGTGAACAACGGCTACGAGGTGCAGATCGACGCCACCGACGCCGCCGACCGCACCACCGGCGCGGTCTACACGTTCAAGTCCGCCGACCTGGCCGCCCGCGACGCGGCGCTCAACCCGCCGGGGGAGTGGAACACCTACGAGCTGCTGGTCGAGGGGGAACGGCTCCAGGTCTTCCTCAACGGCGTGAAGATCAACGACTTCACCAACACCGACCCGGCCCGCTCGCTCGCCGGCCACATCGGCATCCAGAACCACGGCACCGGCGACGACGCCGCGTTCCGCAACATCCGGATCAAGGAACTGGGCGGCACCCCGCCGCCGGCCGGGAACACCACCGTGCAGGCCGAGGCGTTCAGCACGGCCAACGGGGTCAGCGCGTACGGCAAGGCCGGGGCCAACGGCGGCCAGACCCTCGGGTACATCGATCCGGGTGACTGGGCCGGCTACCACGGCCTGGACCTGACCGGGGTCACCTCGGTCCGGGCCCGGGTGGTCTCCGGTGGGGCCGGCGGGACGATCCAGTTCCGCACCGGCTCGGCCACCGGCACCGTCCTCGGCCAGGTGGCGGTGCCGAACACCGGTGGCTGGACCACCTACGCCGACGTCACCGCCCCGCTGACCGGCGTCCCGTCCGGCCCGCAGAACCTCTACCTCACCTTCACCGGTTCCGGCGCGGGCCTCTTCGACGTCGACGACTTCACCCTGGTCAAGGGCAGCGGCGGCAGCGGCGGCACCGGCCCCGTGCGGGGGCTGGCCGGCAAGTGTCTGGATGTGCGGGGTGGTGCGACGGCTGACGGTACGCAGATTCAGCTCTACACCTGCAATGGCAGTACCGCGCAGAGTTGGGCGGTGACGCCGAATGGCACGGTGAAGGCGTTGGGTAAGTGTCTGGATGTTGCTGGTGCGGGTACTGCTGATGGTACGAAGATCCAGCTCTGGACGTGTAATGGCACGGGTGCGCAGAACTGGTCTGGGCAGGCGGACGGGACGTTGCGTAACGCTGGTTCGGGTAAGTGCCTGGATGTGTCCGGGAACAACTCGGCTGACAGCACTCCGGTGAACCTGTGGACCTGCACCGCCGCCGCCAACCAGAAGTGGACCCTCCCCTAACCCCCCGCCCCACCCACCCAACCCCCACCCACCCAACCCCCACCCACCCCCCCAACCGAGCCGACACCCAGCCCAGCACCCCAGCCCGCGCACCCAGCCCGGCATCCCGGAGCGGTGATCAAGAGGTTTGCGTCAGGCGGCCCCGCCCGCCATGACGTAAACCTCTTGATCACCGTCGAGCCAGCACGGGTGGGGCACTTCCGTGCTCGGGCTGGGGGCCCTAGAGTGGGGGCGGCGACCGTGCGGTGGCCGGTGACCCGACGGGAGGCGCAACCCGTCGGGCCCAGGTGCGTCCGCACCCACCGGTGACCCGTCACGGCCGTCGACGTACCGGCCTGGCCCGGTCCCCTCGCCCCGGTCCGCTCAGGAATCCCCATCACTACAGGGGAGACAGACGATGGCGCGACCGATCACGCTCTTCACCGGCCAGTGGGCCGATCTACCGTTCGACGAGGTCTGCCGGCTCGCCTCCGAGTGGGGCTACGACGGTCTGGAGATCGCCTGCTGGGGCGACCACTTCGAGGTCGACAAGGCCCTCGCCGACGACTCGTACGTCGAGCGTAAGCGGGAGACGCTGGCCAAGCACAACCTGCAGGTCTTCACCATCTCCAACCATCTGGTCGGCCAGGCGGTCTGTGACCACCCGATCGACGAGCGGCACCAGGACATCCTGCCGGCCCGGATCTGGGGCGACGGCGAACCCGAGGGCGTCCGGCAGCGGGCCGCCGAGGAGATCAAGGACACCGCCCGGGCGGCGGCGAAGCTCGGCGTGAAGACGGTGGTCGGCTTCACCGGGTCGTCCATCTGGCACACCCTGGCGATGTTCCCGCCGGTGCCGCCGTCGATGATCGAACGCGGCTACCAGGACTTCGCCGACCGGTGGAACCCGATCCTGGACGTCTTCGACGAGGTGGGGGTGCGGTTCGCCCACGAGGTCCACCCCAGCGAGATCGCCTACGACTACTGGACCACCAAGCGGACCCTGGAGGCGATCGGCCACCGGCCCGCGTTCGGCCTCAACTGGGACCCGTCGCACTTCGTCTGGCAGGAGCTGGACCCGGTGAACTTCATCCTGGAGTTCGCCGACCGGATCTACCACGTCGACTGCAAGGACGCGAAGGTGCGTACCGGCGACGGGCGGCGGGGCCGGCTCGCCTCCCACCTGCCCTGGGCGGACCTGCGGCGCGGCTGGGACTTCGTCTCCACCGGCCACGGCGACGTGCCGTGGGAGGACTGCTTCCGGGCGCTGAACGCCATCGGCTACACCGGGCCCATCTCCGTGGAGTGGGAGGACGCCGGGATGGACCGGCTGCTCGGCGCGCCGGAGGCGCTGGAGTTCGTCCGGCGGCTCGCCTTCGACGCCCCGTCGGCGGCGTTCGACGCGGCGTTCAGCAGCGGCCGGGACTGAGACACACCTCGGGCCGGTCGCCACCCGGCGACCGGCCCGACGACGTGCCGACGATCAGAGCGTGCTGCCGTTGGCGCCGGTGCCCGGCGCCTTGGGCTTCGGGGTGGTGCTGGGCGACGCGGTGGTCGAGCTGACGCCCGACTTCGCGCCGACGGTGGCCGGGGTGCCCGCGTACGCGTCGTCCGCCGCGGTCAGCCCCTGCTTGGTGCCGTTGGTGCTGAGCTTCTCACCCAGCTTGGACTGGCCGAGCTTGTCCTTGCCCTCGCTGTAGAGGCGGGTCGCCTGGGCCTGCGCGACCCCCGCCGCCTCCTGGACGGTCGGGTGGTCGAGCACCTTGCGGCCCCGCACGACCAACTCCTCGTACTTCTCCCGGCCGGCACGGGCGCCCAGGACGAAGCCCGCAGCCAGCCCGCCAAGAAACATGATCTTTCCGCGCATGGCGGCTCCTTCCGTACCTGACGCTCCGCCGTCCCCGCCCGGATTCGCTCCGGTCGGGACCGACCATGTCGCGCCCACCTTCTCTGTCGGCAGCTAACTACCCATCCTGCTCCGCGCTCATACCTGCTTGTGCCGGGATGACGATTTGTCTGCATTATTGTCGTCCATGGTGGCGCTCCCGTCGGAAGCGGTAGATGCGGTAACCCCCTGGACCAGACCCCCCGGATGTCCTGTACTCTTGTGCCGTCGCCGAGCGCCGGAGAGATCCGGATCGACGCGACGAAGCAGTCCCCCGTAGCTCAATTGGCAGAGCAGCCGGCTGTTAACCGGCAGGTTTTTGGTTCGAGTCCAAACGGGGGAGCTCAGCTCCACATCACGCCCGTCGGCCCAGCCGGCGGGCGTTCTTCCTGTCCGGGCCCCGTCCCCGCCGCTTGCCCTCGTCGGCCAGTCCGGCTGCGCCTGAATCGTCTACGTCCTCAGGTCCAGATGGTCTGGGCGGTTTCGGCACCGGGTGGCGTATTCGGGCGGCAGGATGGTCGCTGTCGACGTGAACTCCCGCCGCGTCGATTGGCGCGTCGATCTGAGGGGTGGACCGGAGATGGCCGGTGGACGGGGTCGGGGCGCGGCCACGCTGATCGCGGCGGCGGTCGTCCTGGGCTGGCTGCTCGTCGGCGGCATCGCCGGGCCGTACGCCGGCAAGCTGGGCGACGTCGCCACCAACGACAACGCCTCGTTCCTGCCCGCCGACGCCGAGGCCACCCGGGCGCAGGATCTGGCCGCCGGCTTCGTCGCGCGGCAGACCACCCCCGCCCTGGTGGTCTATGAGCGCCGCAGCGGGATCACCGCCGCCGACAAGCAGCAGGCCGCCGCCGACGCCGCCCAGTTCGCCCAGGTCAAGGGGGTGGTCGGGCCGCTGCCCCCACCGCTGCCCAGCCAGGACGGCCAGGCCCTCCAGGTGATCGTGCCGATCGACAACTCCGAGGGCGAGCAGATCAGGCAGGTGGTCGACGAACTTCGGCGGATCGTCGGCCAGAACACCGACGGCAGCACCGTGGACGTCGCCGGCCCGGCCGGCCTGCTCGCCGACCTGATCGACGTCTTCACCGCGATCGACGGGCCGCTGCTGCTGGTCACCCTGGTGGTGGTGCTGATCATCCTGCTGATCGTCTACCGCAGCCCGGTGCTCTGGATCTTCCCGCTGCTGGCGGCGGGCATGTCGTACTCGCTGGCGTCCGTGTTCGTCTACCAGCTCGCCAAGCACGACGTGATCACGCTGAACGGGCAGGCCCAGGGGATCCTCACCGTGCTCGTCTTCGGCGCCGGCACCGACTACGCGTTGCTGCTGATCGCCCGCTACCGGGAGGAGCTGCACCGGCACGAGCGCCCGTGGGACGCCATGAAGGCGGCCTGGCGGGGTGCCGCGCCGGCCATCGGCGCCTCCGGCGTCACCGTCATCGTCAGCCTGCTCTGCCTCCTGCTGTCCAGCCTGAACTCCAACCGGGGACTCGGCCCGGTCGCCGCCGTCGGCATCGCCGCCACGCTGGTGGTGATGCTGACCTTCCTGCCCGCGCTGCTGGTGCTCGGCGGCCGGTGGGCGTTCTGGCCGCGTACCCCGGTGGTCGACCGGGCCGACCCGCAGGCCGAGCACGGCGGGTGGAGCCGGATCGCCGGCTTCGTCGCCCGCCGGGCCCGGGTGCTCTGGCTGACCACCGCGGCGGTGCTGGCGCTGCTCGTCATCGGCCTCACCCAGATCGGTGCCACCACGCTCGGCCAGTCCGAGATGTTCACCAACCGCACCGACTCGGTCGCCGGGCAGGAGGTGATCGACCGGCACTACCCGGCGGGGACCGGCAGCCCGGCGACGATCTTCACCCGGCGGGAGAGCGCCCCGCAGGTCGCCCAGGTCGCGCAGGGCGTACCCGGGGTGGCCGCCGTCCGCCCGGTCACCCAGCGCGACCAGGCCGGCCCACCCGACCCGAAGGCCCCGCCCGTCGTGGTCGACGGCCGGGTGCAACTGGAGGCCACCCTGACCGACCCGCCGGACAGCGACGCGGCGGAGCAGACCATCCGTGACCTGCGGGACGCGGTGCACCAGGTGCCGAACGCCGACACCGTGGTCGGCGGCTTCACCGCGATCGACGTGGACACCTCCGACGCGGCCGCCCGGGACCGCAACGTGATCATCCCGGTCGTGCTCGTGGTGATCACGGTCATCCTGGCCCTGCTGCTGCGTGCGCTGGTCGCGCCGGTGCTGCTCATCGCGACCGTGGTGCTGTCGTTCCTGGCCACCCTCGGGCTCTGCGCGCTGATCTTCAAGTACCTGCTCGGCTTCCCCGGCGTCGACGCGTCCTTCCCGCTCTTCGCCTTCGTCTTCCTGGTCGCCCTCGGCATCGACTACAACATCTTCCTGATGAGCCGGGTCCGCGAGGAGTCGGTCAAGCGGGGCACCCGGGCCGGCGTGCTGGCCGGGCTGGCGGTCACCGGTGGGGTGATCACCTCCGCCGGCATCGTGCTCGCCGCCACCTTCTCCGCACTGGCCGTACTCCCGCTGGTGGTGCTCGTCGAGTTGGGCGTGGCCGTCGCGGTGGGCGTACTCCTGGACACCATCGTGGTCCGCTCGCTGCTGGTGCCCGCGCTGGCGTACGACATCGGGCCGAAGGTCTGGTGGCCCGGACGCCTGTCCCGCGCGGTCCGGTCCGGGACGGAGACCGGACATGCTCGCTGAGACCGACGTGGTGATCGTCGGCGGTGGCCTCGCCGGGCTGGCCGCCGCCCGTCGGCTGCACCGGGCCGGCGTGCCCTGGCGGCTGCTGGAGGCCGGCGACCGGCTCGGCGGCCGGGTCGCCACCGACGCCGTCGACGGCTACCTGCTGGACCGGGGCTTCCAGGTGCTCAACACCGGCTACCCGAGGCTCGGCACCCTGCTCGACCTGGCCACCCTCGGCCTGGGCTGGTTCACCTCGGGAGTCCTGGTCCGCCGGGGCGACCACCTCCACCGGCTGGTCAACCCGGTACGCGAACCCGGCGGCACGCCGGCCACCGTGCTCGCCGGCATCGGGTCGCTGGGCGACCGGCTGCGCCTCGCCGCCCTCGCTGCCGGCTGCGCCACCCTGCCGGTGACCCGGCTGCTCACCGCGCCGGAGACCACCAGTGAGGCGGCCCTGCGCCGGGCCGGGCTCTCCGACACGATCATCGAGGAGCTGATCCGGCCGTTCCTCTCCGGCGTCCTCATCGACCGGGAGTTGGAGACCTCCAGCCACGTCCTGGCGATGGTCCTGCGGTCCTTCGCCCGTGGTCGGATCGGCCTGCCGGCCCAGGGGATGGCCGCGCTGCCGAGGGCCATCGCCGCCCCGCTGCCCGCCGAACTGATCGAACGGCACACCCCGGTCGCCGAGGTCGCGCCCGGCCGGGTCCGTACCCAGGCCGGCGACATCGGCTGCCGCGCCGTCGTGGTCGCCGTCGACCCGCCGGCGGCGGCCACCCTGCTGCCCACCCTGGCCCGGGTACGCACCCACCACTACACGACCTACTACCACAGCACCGCCGAGGCACCGCTGGACGAACCGATCCTGCTCGTCGACGGCGACCGGCGGGAAGTCGTCGCCAACACGGTCGTCGTCAGCCGGGCCGCGCCGTCGTACGCCCCACCCGGACGGCACCTGGTGGCGACCTCCGTGGTCGGCCCGTCCGCCCCGCCCGAGACGGAGATCCGGGCCGAGCTGGACCGGCTCTACGGGCGGTCCACCGCGGACTGGGAGCACCTGACCACCGTCTCCATCCCCGACGCGCTGCCCGCCGCACCACCCCCGCAGGGGCGGCTGCGCAAGCCGGTGGCGCTCGGCGGCGGGCTCTTCGTGGCCGGCGACCACCGGGACAGCCCGTCCATCCAGGGGGCGCTGGCCAGCGGCTGGCGCACGGCCGGGGCGGTGCTCGCGGAACTGCGCGCGGTGGGCTGATTCGGGTGCCTCCCCGACGGCTGCTGACTGTTATTCTCGCGTAGCCCATCGTGCCGGCCGGCGATCCTGACGCGGCACCGGTTCGGTGGTGGCCGGTGATCCGTTGGGCGGGTTACGATCCGGCTCGGTATCGGGGCGGTAGCTCAGCGGGTTAGAGCAGGGGACTCATAATCCCTCGGTCGCGGGTTCGAGTCCCGCCCGCCCCACTTGTTGATCTTCCGTGCAAACCTGGCCGGACCACCCACGTGAGGTACAATTTTCTGTACTTGCCCTGGAGGTGGTCATGCGGACGGTGAACTTCACCCAGCTACGGCAGAACCTGGCCGCCGAACTCGACAGCGTGATCAACGACGCGGAGGAAGTGGTGGTGACCCGGTCGGGCCACGATCCCGTGGTGATCGTGCCGCTTGCGGAGTACGAGTCGATGAAGGAAACCGAGTATCTCCTGCGCAGCCCGAGCAACGCCGGCGCGCTGCGCCGATCGATGGCAGAGCTTGAGAAGGGCGACGCGGCCGAGAGGGATCTGATCGACCCGGCCACCGTGCGCGACGTCGCATGAGGCTGGTCTTCACCGCGACGGCGTGGAGCCAGTATCTCAGCCACACAGACCGTAAGTTGGTCAAGCGCATCAATGACCTCATCGCGGACGTGATGCGCAACGGATACGAGGGCATCGGCAAGCCGGAGCCCCTTCGGGGGGAGCTGTCCGGCTTCTGGTCCCGCCGCATCGATCGCGAACACCGGCTGGTGTATCGGATCACCAAGGACGACGTCGAGATCATCGCCTGCCGTTACCACTACGTTGACCGGTAGCGGACTGGACTGGAACCAGGAACGTCGGTCGTCTGGCCACCGAACCTCGGGACGGCCGAACTGAGACGTCGCAAGCGGCAGCGGGTCACCGGCGACGGTCGTCAATTGGTTCGTGTGGTGGTACCTCCGGCCACCAACAGTTCATGACCCGGGCAACGCAGAACCAGATGTAGCGACGCCCGACCACTTCACTGACCGGCGAGAGCGCGGTAGCGGAGAGCCCAGTCGTGGTTGAGCTGGTCGGCCTGCCGGCGGTGACGAGGGACGAACGCGTGCCCTGCCGGGGGGTCCAGGCTGAGGAAGCCGAGGATGCCGCTGGTGACCCGGTCGATATCGGTGGTCAGGTCTTCATAGCGCACGCTGTGCGGTTGGACGTCGTACGTCGTGAACCAGTTCCGCCAGGCGTCGTTATGTTCGTCAATGGTCTGGACGAGGTCGTGGATCTGCTCGAAGTCGAAGCGGGGCTCGTGGTCGGGCAGGGCAGCGTCGCCGTGCTGCCAGAACCGAGTCTGCTCAGCGCGCGCCCATGACACGGCCTGTGCCACCGTGTCTTCACGCCAGCAATGGACGAAGCGGACGCGGCCGAAGGCTCGACTCAGAAGGTCGAGGTCGGCGCCGGTGGACCGAGAATCAGAATGTGCGGCGCCGAGCTTGGCGACCATCTCATCCAGCGTTCCCCACATCACCCGGGCAGCGAAGATGCCGTTCGAGGTACTTCCCTCCGCGATCGCCGCCCGGACGAAGTCACGGTAGTCGAACGATCCGACGTCGTCGCGGGGCAGGTGCCAGCGGTCCGCCCAGGATTGCTCGCCCGGCAGCCGGAAGTAGGACTCCGGCCGACCGGCGATCCCGGTGTCGCGTAGCAGCCCGCACAGCAGCGTGCTTCCAGTCCGCGGCGTACCGCAGAGCAGGTACGCGTCGATGTCGTTGCCCGTAACCACGGTCGACAGTCAACCAGTGGTGCCGCCACCACCGCTCCAGGATTTTCCCGGCGAAGCGGTGACGCGCCATCGACTCACCTCTGACCGCACGCCCACCAACCCGGGCAGCCTGGTGGGTCAGCCGACACGATTGCCACCTTGCCCGGGTGTCCAGCAGGCGCGGCACCGTCCCGCCGCCTCCTGAGGACGGACCCTAGGGTTCCTGCATCCGGGATCTGAGTACGTCGAATTCGCACCCCGGCGCGTCCGGATCGAAGCCGTGCTCGATCAGCCAGCGCGACGCCACCAGGCTGCGCAGTGACCACCACGCGCGGATCACGTCCCGGTCCGCGCCGGCGCCGTAGCCGGCAAGCAGGTCGTCGAGGCGTTCCTCGTGCCCGAGCGTCAAGGTGGCGAGGTCGAACATGGCGTCGCCGGGGGCGGCCTCGGACCAGTCGATGACGCCGGTGACCTCGTCGCCGTCGACGAACACGTGGGTGATCTGCAGGTCGCCGTGGATGAACACCGGTTTCCACGGACGGAGCGCGGCCTCGGCGATCTCGTAGTTGTGCCGGATCACCTCGGCGGGCAGCACGGCGTTGGCGAGCAGCCACGCGCACTCGCTGTCGAGCTCCGCCGCCACGTCGTCGAGCCTGGGCCCCGGCCACGGCGGCAACGGCGCATCGTGCAGCCTCCGTACGGCGGCACCCGCCGCAGCCCACGCCGCTGGCGACGCGGCCGACGGTTCGCCGAGGAGGCCGAGCGCCTTGCCGGGCACGGCGGCGATCGCGAGCACGGGCGGCTCGTGCCAGAGGATCGCCGGGGTCGGTATCGGCACCATGGCCATCGCCCGCACCTCGATGTCGGCGTGCGCCGGGTCGCCGTCGACCTTCAGGAACACGTCGCCGACGCGCAGCGTCGCGCGCTGGCTGTGCGCGACGACGACTTCAACCTGTTCCATACCGGCCATCCTGGTGGGGACGGCCGTCGATGTCGCCGGATTTTGCGGGTGGCGGGACGCCGGCGGTGCCGATCCTGGCGTATCCCGTGCTGCCCGCCCGCCCGGCGAACTGGTGTGGTCAAAGCGCCCGACATGACAGTGTGTCTGCGCCACGACCGCAGCCACTTCCGCACGCGGCGATCTCGTTCGCTCGGGCATCGGCCGGCACGGAAGGGCTGGCGCGCATAAGGTCGGCCCGACACGGCGACCTTCGCGAGATTAGGACGGGGCAGGACATGGTGCATGTGCCAGGCGGTGAGGGCGCGTCGGACGTCGTCGACGGCGGGGTGGCGGGGCCGGCCGTCCAGCGACAGGGTCACGCCCGCGCCGAACAGGTCGCCGAGGTCGCGCACGCTGAGGTGTGGGGCGAGGCGCTGGGCCGCCTGCAAGGTCAGCGACCTGCGGCCCTTCTCGATGAACTTGACCGTCGTCGGGCTGAGTCCGGAGAGCCCGGCGAGGCGCTCCCGGGAGAGGCCGACTGCCCGGCGGAGCCGTTCGACGCGCTGACCGGGAGTTGAGGGGATGCGCTGACCGGGAGTTGAGGGCTGGTCGACCATCGGGCCACCTCCGGGCGGGTACATCGTGTACCACTCGCCGTACGCCTGGCCAGCCCGGTGGTGGAGAGTCCGATCAGGATCGGACGAGTCGGCTACCTGTCTGGACAGGTGCGGGTTGCCGCCTACCTGCGCCGGTGGTCACCGGAGCAGCGGCACCAGCGATCGGGTGAGCTGGCCGCCCGGCCGGTACACCACGCACATGACGTCGCGGTCGCCGTCGGCCCAGGTCTCCGCCGTGGGCAGGACCGGATAGTAGGCCAGCCCGGAGGTGGCCCGGGAGGTCCAGCGTCGGGCGAAGTCGTCGCCGCATCCGGTCCAGGCGAACGCCGCCAGCGCCGACCGGTCCCACGGCCCGTCGGCCGCGTGCAGGAACGCGTACGACTGGTTCTCGGCGCGTTCCTCGCACGGTCGGTAGAGCACCACCACCTCGCCGGCCCGGCGGGAGTAGGTCGGGTCGGTGAAGCACTCGCCGCCCTCGATGTTGAGGATTCCGGTGGTCTGCGCGGTGATGAAGGTGTCGTCCTTGTGGCGGACCGTGGTGCGTGGTTCGGCGGCCGGGAACACCGCCAGTGCCAGGACGGCGGCGACCAGCGCCCAGCCTCGGTACCGGGGGTGCGGCGGCCGGTCCACCGCTGTCCGGGTCATCGCAGGTCCGTTCCGTCGGTGGTCACGCGGGTGGTTCCGCGCTGCCGCATGGTAGGTCCAACCCGGTGAACCCAAGATCGACAACTGGTGTCCGGTGGGGAACGCCCTGGTTATCCGGTGGCGAAACCGGCAGCTCTGGATCATGAGTTCATCCGGCGTCCGGCTGGATGTCGTTCCGGCTTCCACTCACCGGCCGGTAATGCGATGGCCTGCCACGACATCGTCGGCGGGCGCATCCACCTTGCTGAAGGGCTCTCCACCGTGAATTCCAGCAGTAGACCCTGGATCACCATGTCCCGACGGACGCGGATCGTGGCGGCCGGCGGAGCGGCGCTGCTCGTCGGCGGCTTCGCGCTCACCCCGGCGGCGTTCGGCGACGCCGCCCCGGCCAAGTACCCGGCGGCCGAGATCCACCGGCCGTCGCCGATGCCCGACCGGGTGATCCTCACCCCCACCACCACTCCGGCGACCTCGCAGAAGGTGACCTGGCGGGCCCAGGCCACCGCCGAGTGGGCTCAGGCGCAGATCCTCGCCGCGCCGCGGGCGCTCGGCGACGTGACGCCGGCCGTCGGTTCGGTGCGTACCGTCCCGGCCAGCTCCACCACGTCGGTCAACACCTCGTTGGGCTACGCCTCGACCTACCACACGGTCGAGTTCACCGGGCTGACGCCGGACACCCGCTACACCTACCGGGTCGGTGACGGCACCAACTGGAGCGAGTGGACCGACTTCACCACCGCCGACAGCTCCTTCGACCCGTTCTCGTTCATCTACTACGGCGACGCCCAGAACTACATCGACTCGGCCGTACCCCGGGTGTTCCGTCAGGCGTTCGCCGACCGGCCCGAGGCCAAGGTGATCGTCAACGCCGGCGACCTGATCGACTCCGCGAACAGCGAGGAGCAGTGGGGTCAGTGGTTCCGGGCGGGCGGCTTCATCGACAGCCAGGTCAACAACATCTCGGTGCCGGGCAACCACGAGTACAGCGGCGGCCTCTCCTCCTTCTGGCGTCCGCAGTTCCCGTACCCGGACAACGGGCCGGGTAACCCGGAGCTGAAGCAGACCGCCTACCACGTCGACTACCAGGGCGTCCGGTTCATCGGCCTGGACACCAACTACCAGAGCAACAGCACCCTGATGGCCGCGCAGACCGCATGGCTGGAGGGCCTGCTGCGGGACAACCCCAACAAGTGGACGGTGGTCACCTTCCACCACCCGGTCTACTCGACCACCGGGACCCGGAACAACCCGACCGTCCGGGACCAGTGGGGCCCGTTGTTCGAGAAGTACGGCGTGGACCTGGTCCTCCAGGGCCACGACCACTCGTACGGCCGGGGCAACGTCGCGGCCAAGCGCCAGTCGACCACCGTGCACAACGGGGTGGCCTACGTGGTCTCCGTCTCCGGCGGCAAGATGTACGCGCTGAACAACGGGGAGAACTGGACCGGCAACGGCGCCGAGGTCGTGAGCAAGAGCCAGAACACCCAGCTCTACCAGCTCATCGACGTCCAGGCGGACCAGATCCGGTTCGAGGCCCGGTACGCCAACGGTGAGCACCACGACGGCTTCCTGATCCGCAAGAACGCGGCCGGCGAGCGGACCGTCAACGAGCTGCGTACGCCGGAGAACACCGTCGGCGAGCAGGTCACCGTCAACAAGACCACGGTCGAGACCGAGGGTCGGGTCAAGGTCTCCGCGTACGGCTACGACCCGGGCGAGAAGGTGACCGTCTACCTGCGCAACACCAAGGCGGACGAGGGCAAGAACGGCGTCTTCATCGGCTACAAGACGGCCGACGAGCTGGGCCGACTCAGCTACAGCTTCGAACTGCCGCCCACCGCGAAGAAGAATTCCACCCACGTGGTCTACCTGACCAGCGACCACCAGAAGATCACCAGCCCGATCATCACCGTCACCAAGTAAGCCACGCCGGGGCGGGCAGGTCGGCACCGGCCGGCCCGCCCCGAGCCGGCACGAGCAGGGAGAAACACGTGAGGATCCGTACCCGGGTCCGGGCCGGCACGCCCCGGACCGGCGGCCGGTTGGTCGGCCTGCTGCTGGCCGGCGTCGCCGCGCTCGGCGCGGCCGTCGGTCCGGCCGCACCGGCCGCCGCCCACCCGTTCGGTCCGCCGTCCACCGCGGACATCAGCGTCGACGGGGCTCGGGTGACGCTGGTCTGGCAGGCCGCCGAGGACGACTGGGTGGCACTGGGCCAGTCGGCCGGCGCGTTCGAGGACCCCACCGCGGGCACCGTCGACACCGCGCTGACCGGAGAGCAGAAGCTGCAACGCTCGCCGGCGGTGCGGGAGTACCTGCTCCGGCACGTCGAGGTCGAGCAGGCCGACCGTTCCTGCGTGGCGGAGCTGCTGCCGCTGGAGCGGTTGCTGACCGAGGGCGCGCGGTTCCGTTTCGACTGCCCAGGGCCGGTCACCGAGGTCCGGCTCACGCTCAGCGCACTGACCGACCTGAACCCGGCGTACCGGACCATGGTCACCGCCAGGACTCCGATGACGCCGGCCCGGGCGCTGTTCACCGCCACCGGGAGCAGCCACGACCTGCGGGTCAACGCCACCGGCGGCGGCCGGCCCGGGGCGGTCACCGCGGTCGCCGCCGGGACCGGACTCGCGGCCGTCGGCGGCCTGGCCGTCCTGCTGGTACGTCGGCGGCGGGCGGGAGGTCGGCGGTGAACGGGCTGACCGGACTCGACGCCCGGCTGGTCGCGTTCTTCGACGGCGGTGTGGTCTTCTGGCTCGCCCTGCTGGTGGCGCTCGGCGTCGGGGCGGCGCACGCGGTGGCCCCCGGGCACGGCAAGAGCATCACCGCCGCGTACCTGGTCGGCACGCACGGTCGGTACCGGGACGCGGCGCGGCTCGGGGTGATCGTGGCGGTGATGCACACCTTCTCCGTGCTGGTCCTCGCGCTCGCCTGGGTCGGCGTCAGCGGGGTCGCCGGCCTGGGCACGGAGTCCGTCACGGGTTGGCTCCAGGCCCTCGCCGGACTGGTGGTGGTCGGGGTCGGGCTGCACCTGACCTACCGCCACCTGACCGGCCGCAGCCACAGCCACAGCCACGGCGACGGCCACAGTCACAGTCACAGTCACAGCGACGGTCACAGCCACGGTCACAGCCACAGCCACGGGTCGGCGTCCGACGGCGCGCCGACCGATCCGTGGTCCCGGCGGGGGCTCGTCGCGCTCGGCCTCTCCGGTGGGCTGTTGCCGTCGCCGTCGGCCTTCCTGGTCCTGGTCAGTGGGCTGCTCACCGGTCGGGCACCGTACGCGGTCCTGCTCGTCGCGGCCTTCGGTGTGGGGATGGCGGCGACGTTGACCGCGGTCGGTGTGATCACCGTCCGGGGGTACGCGCTGCTCGCCGGTCGCGCCCCGCGCTGGTCGCCGATCGCCAGGTTGGTGGCCTGGGCGCCGCTCGTCGCCGGCATCGCGGTGTCCACCGGCGGCTGTCTCTACCTGGTGGCCGCCCTGACCACGCTCACCACCTGATTCCGTCCACGACGCGGCGGCCAGCAGGGCGAAGGGTACGGCGGTGGGCCGGGTTCACCGCCCGTGGACGGTGGCGGGACGGTCGCCGAGTCGGCTGAGCTCCTCCCAGCCGTCGACCGCGAGCTGGCCGGCCTCTACCGGGAGCAGGTCGACCAGCCGCTCACCGAGGCCAAGCTCGCCCGGCTGCGCGCCGGGCAGCGCGCCGGCCAACTCCACCCCGACGCGGATCTCGCGCTGTGCCTCGACTTCCTCTACGCCCCGTTCACCCAACGGTGGCTGCACCGGGCCGGACCACTCGACCACACCTACGCCGACGCGCTGGTCGAGGCCACCCTGCGGGCGTTCGCCCCCACCACCCGTGGGTCGTGACGCTGGTCCTCCGGTCCTCGTCGGCGAACGGTAGGAACAGGCTCCGGGACCACCCGTGGAATCGCTGCCCGCCCGCCTCGGCCGCCTCAGCGGCGGGCCCGTTCGAGTCCGTCGAGGAGCAGGTCGAGGGTGAACTCGAACTCGACCTGGCTGTCGCACCAGCCGAGCGTGGGGTCGGCCGGGTCGTGGGCCTCGGCCGCGACCATCGCCGTCAGGTGCGGCAGCGCCTCGGCCATCGCGGCCAGCTCCGCCGCCGCGCCGTCGACATCGGTGTTCCCGCCCGCCCGCGCGGGACGGAAGACCTCCTGGGTGAACCCGAGGGCCAGGCTGCCGAACGCGTGCAGCGCCCGGTGGGCGAGGCGGTGGGAGAACCCGGCGCTGAGCAGGGTGGCCAGGATTCCGTCGTAGTAGGCGTACACGCCGGTGGGGATGGTCGGGCGTGAGCCGAGCAGCGCGGGCGCCCACGGGTGCCGCAGCATGACCTCGCGTGCGGCGAGGAACCGCCGCCGCAGCCCCGTACGCCAGTCGCCGCCGGTCCCGGTCACGGCGGCGCGGCCGACCGCGACGTCGATCTCACCGACGACGGTGTCGGCGAGGCCGTCGAGCAGACCCTCCTTGCCGGGCAGGTGGTGGTAGAGCGACATGGCCTCGACGCCGAGTTCGGCGGCGAGTCGGCGCATCGTCAGCGCCGGTATCCCCTCCGCGTCCGCGAGTGTCACCGCCGTGGCCAGGGCGCGCTCGCGGCTCAGCGGCTCCCGAGGGTTCTTCGTTCGCATCCGGATCCTGACCTCGTCCTCATCTTGCCCGGCCACCTTACGCTGTAAGGCAGGTGGTGCTTCCGGCCTGCCGGCATCGCGGGATGCGCGGCCCACCACCCCCGCGCGCACAGTCGAAGGAGCCCACCGTGCACCCACTGGTCCGCACCGCCCGCGCCACCGGCCTGCTCTATCTCGGGCTCGCCGTCACCGGCGCACTCGGCTTCCTGCTCATCCGGCCGCAGCTCTTCGTGGCCGGCGACGCCGCCGCGACCCTTGCCCGCCTGGTCGAGCACGAATCGCTCGCCCGCGCCGGGATCGTCCTCGAACTGCTCGTCGTGCTCACCCAGGCGCTCACCGCCGTCTGGTTCTACCGGCTGTTCCGCACGGTCGACACCGTCGCCGCCGGCAGCATCGCCGCCTTCGGCCTGGTCAACGCCATCGCGATCCTCGGCAGCGCCGCACTCCTCGCGACCGCGACCGAGGTCGCGCTCGCCCCGCTCGGTGACGCCGCGACGACCACCCAGCTTCTGTACCTCGTCAGCGGCAACCTGTGGACGGTGGGCGCACTGTTCTTCGGCCTGTGGCTGATCCCCATGGGCTGGTGCGTACACCGGTCGGGATGGATGCCCCGGGCCCTCGGCTGGACCCTCGTCGTGGGCGGCCTCGGCTACCTGCTCAGCGCGTTCACCGGATACCTCGCTCCCGGGGCGGGGGCGCTCGCCAGCGCCCTCACGGTCCCCGCGTCCGTGGGCGAGTTCTGGATGATCGGCTACCTGCTCGTCCGGGGCATCCGGCGGCAGGCGCTCCCCACCGGGCCGGATGCGGTGGCGGTCCCGCCGCTCGCGGCCGAGTCGCCCGCGTGACCGATCGCCCACCCGGCGGTCCGGGCCGGTCCACATCCGACCGTCACCGCCCGGCGCGCGCCCGGTCCAGTACCTCCTCGACCGTGAGCGGGCTGCGGGGGTGGTGGCTCAGGGAGAGTGGGGCGCGGATCTTCACCGGCGCGGCCCCCTCGGCGGCGAGGTAGAACTCGCCGGTGGTGAGCCGGGAGATGTCGGCGACGTCGCCGCCTTTCGCCTTCGCCATCTCGCGTGCGGCCTCGACCTGGATCGGGCTGTTGAGCCGTCCGTAGAGCTGGGTCGCCGCGTTTCCCGGGATCCGGTTGTGCAGCCCTTTCGGCGACTGCGTGGCGAAGATCAGGCCAAGACCGTACTTGCGGGCCTGTGCGGCCAGGGTCACCGTGCTGTGGGTGCAGGCGGTCATCGTGCCCGACGGGGCGAACGTCTGCGCCTCGTCCATGACCAGCAGCCCGAGCAGTGGCCGGTCGTGCGCCGGGTTCTTCCTGATCCAGGCGAAGAGAGCCATCTGTAGCTGGTTGACGAAGCTCTGTCGGGCTTCGTCGGAGGGCAGGCCGACGAGATTGACGACAGAGATCCGCGCCAGCATTCCCGGCGGTGGGGTGAGCAGCAGCCCCGGGTCCATCGGGCTGCCCTCTCCGCCGAACAGGGGATCGTTGACCATGGCCGCAGCCAACGACTGTGCCAGCCCGAGACCGATCTTGTCGGCGGCGTCGATGTCCACCAGCCCGTCGGGCAGATCGGCGAGGGTGTCGATCAGGCCCTGGACCCGGTTGCCGCCCCGCCGGCCATAGTGCTCGACGGCCTTGCGCAGCACCGCGAGACCCAGGTGGGCCTTGCTGGTACGACCGGTGAGTTGCGCCCGAGGGGCCAGCGACGCGACGGCGGTCTCGACCGCCTCGTGGAACTCGTCCGGGTCGTCGAGCACGCTGCGGAACTCCGGCAGCGGCTGGAGGCTCAGCGGACGACCGGAGGAACGGCGCGGGGTCCAGACGGCGACGTCGGTCCGAGCGAGATACTCCTTGGCCCGCTGCGCGTCTCCCGGGCCCCAGTCCGCTGGCGGCTGTGGCCACTCGTCGCCGAGCCGGGCCAGGTCGTTGTTGGGGTCGAGGACGATCGCGGAGACCCCCGCCAGGGCACACTCCTCCAGGATCCGGCGGATCAACACCGTCTTGCCGGAGCCCGAGCCGGCGAAGATGGTGGTGTGCTTCCGCAGCGCCTCAAGGGAGAGTTCCACGGGCGTGCCGCTGCCGTGGTCGTGCCCGACGACGAACGAGGGACCGGTTCGCCGAGGTCCCACCGCGCCGGGGTCGGCCCGGTTGTCGTCCGGCGCGACCGGGTCGGGGTCGGCTCGGCCCTCGCCTGGCTCGGCCGGGAGCCAGTCCGCGACGGTGCCGAGAGCGAGCCGCAACACAGTGAGGTCCCGGGTCGGCCGGCGGGCGATCAGCCACCCCTGGATGCCGGCCGGCGACTGGGCCAGCAGGACCTGGAGCGCCCCGAGAACCCGCAGGTCCTCGTCGTTCAGTGGCAGGGTCGCTCCTCCCGCCTGGACGAAGGCCCTGATCGCTTGCTGGGTCTTGGCGCCGGTGGACCACGCGCCGTTGCGCAGCAGGAAGAGCTTTCGCTTGGTCACCCGCTCGTCGAGGCCGGTCGCAGTGCATGCCTTCCGTAGCCGGGCTAGTGCGGCGACGGAGTGGTGCTCCTCGCTGATCGCCCGGAAGCACCAGTGGACCTGGTCCTCCGTGGCCTCGTCGAGGGTGAGCCGGAGCCGGGCGTGCAGCGGCGGTTGGGCGCTGGGGGGCGGGTCGACGCTGAACGCCCCGCCGGCCTCGCCACGCTCCATCACCCATGCCGCGAGACCTGCGGCGAGCAGGCTGGGGACGATGCTGTCCTCACTGTCGCGCCGCATCGGGCCGACGACGTCGACCTCGGTCTTCAGTCGCGCGAACCGGCTGTCGAGCCGGGCGAGGCTCTCGGTCGAGTCACCGGCGGGGACCGTGCCGGAACTGTGCGGCGTTGCGGCCGGCGGATCGCCGAGGTGCCTCAGCTCCCGAACCTCGCCGGCGACGAGGCAGGCCCGGATGTGCCGGTCGATGTTGATGAGCAACTGTCGCGGGGTCATCCCGCCGGCCTGGACGAAGGCGCTCGGATGCACCGGCCACGAGGGGTACGGGGGCACGAAGTCGACTTCCCGGAACCGGACCGAGAACCGCCGCTCGATGATCTCCCGAGCCAGGTCGGCGTTGTCGATGGTCGTGAGCCGGGGTGGCCTGCGAAAACGGTCGCTCACCGTGTCCACGGTCTGGCTGGTGATGATCGTCCACGAGGTGGGGAGGCAGGCGACCAGGGTGAGCGTGCGGCGGGTCACCTGTCGCAGCGACATCAGGCCGTCGGCGATGCGGGCGTGCACCGCCGCCTGCTCCGGGTCGTCCCGGACGTCCGGCCGGGCGTTCTCGGTGTCGCCGACGATCACGGACTGGGCGATCAGGGTGTCGATCTGGTCGACCGCGACGACGGATGGGCCGGTGAGGGCCAGCAGCCAGGAGAGTTCCTGGACGATCTGCTGCGCGGTCCGGGGAACGCGACGCATACCCCAGGCCGCTCGTTCCCCCTTCTCCTCCTCCTCGCCGGAGGCGAAGTAGTTCTCCGCGATGTCCCGGTGCGTGACGTCCTCCGACGCGCTCAGCGCGAGCGCCCGAGCGGTCTCCCGGCAGATGCGGGCCACATGGGGGTCGAATGCGGCCAGGCCCTCGACGAACGCGTCCAGGGCGGTCCGGGTCAGCTCGGTTTCACCCATGACCGCTCGCCGGGCGGCCCGGGGAGCACCGACCATCGAGGACAGCCCACGCAGCAGCAGACGGAGTTGGGTCTCGCCGCCGGGCACCGGACGGGACAGCCCGTCGAGCATGGCGGTGAGCACGCTGTCCCAGAAACCGTGCGCGTCGAGCAGACCGACCAGGAAGAAGTAGCCCCCCTGGTCCTGCACCTGCTGGCGGATCCAGCCCAGCAGATGGGTCTTTCCCGAGCCGCGTTGGCCCAGCAGCACGAGCCCGAGCGGGCTGCCGTCGGCGCTGTCCCGGGCGTCGGCGACACCATCGAGGACGTCGCGGACCACCGCGGTGTGCAGGCCCTCCACGTGGAAGGGTGACGGTCGCCAGACATCGTCGGGCACCGGCGCCCAGTTGAACCTGAGTGCCGCCAGGGCAGCGTGTTCCGCCTCTGTCATCACACCCCGATCGCCAGCAGGTGCTTGTCCTGACCACCGAGGCGCAGCGCCGCCACCAGGTCGTCCGGGGTCAGCATCTTCTGGTTGGACTCCGGGGCGATGTCGACGTCCGCCTCCCGTTCCAGTTGCCGCAGCGCCTCGTCGAGGTCAGCCGTGCTGACGTCGCCGAAGAACGGTCGCAGGCGGGTCAGGCTGACCCACGTTCCCGGCTCGGTGGCCAGCGCCGCATAGGTGACCCGGATCCGCCTCGCCAGGCTTCGCTGCTGGTCCGCCTGCGGTGCCGGCGTCCGCATCTCGGTCGACGCGAACATCTCGCCGAACGAGCGGTAGTCGCTACGGGCCATGATCCGGTCCCGCAGATTCCGGTGCAGGGCGACCAGTGCTCCGCCGATGGCCCGGGCACCCCGGGCGTCGAAGTCCAGGTCGCTCTGCACCCGCACCCAGCCTCCGTCCGCGAGCTGGTGCAGATACGTGCGGCCGATGCGGCGACTCTCGACGTACCCGAGCCTGTTGAGCTTGTCGCGATACTCCTTCCGGACGTCGACGTGGTAGCTCTCCCTGAGCTCGGTGTTGGTGATCTCGCGCGCCTCCGCCATCAGCACGACCAGGATCGCGCTCTCGCTCGGGGTGAGGTTATCGCCGGGCATGGAATCTTCCTTCCGCTGTGTCCCGCCGCCGGGCTCGGACCAGGGTGCCGATCTGGTGCACCACCGAGCCGACGTCGTGGCTGATCCGGGCATTGGTGAAGCGAAGGACGGCGTAGCCGTCCAACTGCAACTGGACGTCGCGCTGCCGGTCGGCCTCGAACCGGGCCGGACGGCAGTGCTCTGGCCCGTCCACTTCGACCACGCACCGCTCGGCGGGCCAGAGCAGATCGAGACAGACCGGTGCGCTGAGGGGGTGCGACTGGTGGTACTGGTTCCACATCCGACCCGTCGCCCAACTCTCGGCGGCCAGGGCGTTCTCAAGGGCCGTCTCGGCCGCGCTGCCAGGATGCGGCCGGCCCACCACGTCCGGCGGTGCGGTCGCCACCACCGGGGGACGGTCGCCCGGGGGCCCGTTGAGCGGTGCGCAGACCACCCGGTCCACCTGGCGCAGCGGCGTGCCGGCCAGCCAGACTCCCGCCCTGCCGTGGTGGGCCAACCACTCGGCACCCGCGACGACGGCTTGTTCGCCGGCCGCGGTGAGACCGGCGGGAACCTCGATCAGCAGACTGAGCCTGGGCCGACCGAAACCCTCCGCCACGACCCGGACCAGCCCGAGACACCGGATCTCCCGCGAGAACGTGTTGACGGACGGTCGCCTGTCGGAGAGTGCCACGGTGGCGAGCTGCGCGAGGAAGGGCGCGAAATGCGCGGTGCCGTGCGCCCGGCGGACGGCGGCGGCGCGGACGGCGGCCATGCCGAACGGATCAGAGCGGTGGATCTCGGCCGCCTCGGGAAGCCACCCGGGTAGCAGCGCGACCGCCACCCGTTCCAACTCGTCCAGAACCGCCCGGACGACGGCGGTCGGCGTCCGACAGGGGCCGGGGTCGAGTACGACGGCAGCCAGGCCCGCCACCCCCTGGGTGGCGGCTGCGGCGATCATGCCGGTGGGCACCCCGACGACCTGGACGACCCGATCGGCCGGCAGGCCCGCGAGCTGGCGGGCAAGGCTCATGCCGGGTCACCGGAACCGACCGGGCTGTTGTCGGCGGGCGGCGGTTCCGGTCGGAGCCGGGCGCGAGGAAGGTCCAGGAGGACGGCGGATTCCAGCGTTCTCAACCCTCCCGCAAGCCGCGTCGGACGAACCCGAACACACTACGAACCGCGCGTGGCCAGCGCCAGAGGCAGGAATGTCGCACTGGTCGACCGTCCGGCCGCCGCCCAGCCCCGTCCGGGGCCGTCCCGACCGCTCGACCGGTTGGTGTCCGCCCTGCTGGCAGGGGTTCCCGCCAGTCGGGGTGGCTGACCTACCGACCTGCGGGAGGGCTCCCGGTCAGTCGTGCTTCGGACACCTGGGCGTCAGCCTTCGGGGCCGGCCATCGCCAGTGCCCGCCGGCTCAGCGGCTCGACGTGTTCCGTCAGCTCCCGTACGGTCTGCCGTCCGCGCCGGCCACGGCGGCCAGCCGGTCGAGCGGCGCGGCGTGGTCGGACGTCAGCTTCAGGTAGCGCCGGGCGAACGTCCGTCCGTCGTCGTCGCCGGCACCGGCCTCGCCCCGCTGGCCGTCGACCACGACGATGGTGGGTACGGGTGCTCATGGCCCGAGGCGGTCCGGCCGGGAATGATCGGGGCGTGAACACGACGACGCGTGCGCGTACCCTCCTCGGCGGCCTGATCCTCGCGGCCGTGACCATCGGCACGTGGGCGGCCTGGCTGGGTTGGGAGAGCGGCTACGCGACCGACCCGGAGACCGGTGCGACCAGCGGCCCGTACGCGGTGTGGCAGGTGGTGGGCGCGGTGCTCACCCTGGCCGTGGTCGCCGCCGTCGCCGGGTGGCTGCTGAGCCCGCTGCTGGTGGCGCCGGTGATGACGGTGGCCTTCACCGCCGCCTGGGCCGGGCGCGCCGCGGCGACCGACGACTCCGGGCTGTGGGCGGTGGGGGCGGTCCTGGTCCTGGTCGGCACCGCCGTCGGCACCACCCTGGTCAGCCTCGGCGCCCACCTGACCCGCCGGCGTCGGGCCGGCTGACCGGGGCGGGCGGCACCGCAGCCGCCGGGCCGTCGCGGACCGGGCTGACGGATAGCCGACAGGACGCCGGGGGCCTGGGCGGAGCACTGTTTGTGCAGGTGGAGAGGTGCGGGTGCGGGCCACATCCGATTTTTCCGGCCCGGTGGGTGACAGGTCGTCGCCGGCTGAGCCGCCATCGCCGAGCCCGGCCGCCGTCGTCGTGGCGGACAACGGTCCGGCCGGTCCGACCGCGTCCCGGTCGCGCCGTCCCGGTCGCCGGGGACGCGGTGGGTGCCTGCGTCAGGACAACGACGTCACCACCCTCCGGTCGTCGACCCGCGGGTCCGACCGGGCCAGCACAAGAGGAGGGCCGCAATGGCCGCTCCCACCGTGACCGCCAGCCTCAACGCCTCGACCTACTCACCGGGCGACCAGATGACGCTCACCGTCAGCTACGCCGACCCGGACAACCGGCCCGTCACCGTGACCATCGTGGTGACCGACTCCCAGGGCAACCGCAGCGCCCCGGTCACGGTCGCCGCGGTGATCGATCCGCTCGCCGTCACCGTCGCCGACGACTCCGGTCGGACCTGGAGCACGGTCTCGGACACCGGCGCGGTGGCCGTGTACCGGGCGGTGGCGTGATGCCCCGCGTCACGGTGACGGTGCGTGACAACGGTGGGCGTACCGCCAGCGCCGCCGCCGACTTCACCGTCGCCCGGCCGGTGTGGGGCGGCTACTACCTCGCCGGCAACGCGGACCCCACGGCGGACCTGGTGGGCGGCAACTTCCGTTCGCTGACCCAGTACCGCAGTCTCGCCGACGGCTACACCTTCCCCGGCTACCAGAAGCCCTGGCTGCTGGCCCTGGGCGGCAAGGGGATCGCGGTCAACATGGTGCTGGAGCTGAAGGCGTACGGCAGCGCCACCACCGGGGCCCAGACGTTCACCGTCGACGGGGTGACCTGGACGGTGCCGGCCCCGGCGATGACCATCCAGCAGCGTCCGGGCACGACCTGGCCGAAGGCGTACGGCTACGGCCAGGTGCTCGCCGGCCAGTGCGACGGGCTGCTCGCGCGGGCCCTGTCGCAGTACCGGACGATGGGCTTCGGGGTGAACATCCAGCTCGCCGCCGAACTGGACACCGACCACGAGTTCGGCACCACCGAGTCCGGGGTGCCGTACACCTGGGCGGAGTCGGACGCCCGGTCGGTGCAGGCGATGACGTACGTCGTCAACTGGTTCAGGGCGCGTGGACTGCCGGCCGGCACCACCTTCTCGGTCGGCTCGGGTGGTTTCGACCGGGCCTGCTACCAGCGCACCCACCCGGAGGCGCTGATGTCCAGGCTGGACTTCCTCCAGTGGAACGTCTACGCCACCGACCCCGCGGACACCGCGTTGGGCCGGTTCCGCCGGACGAGGGACTGGGCGGTGGCCGACCTCGGGCCGGTGGCCCTCTCCCGTCCGGTGATCGTCGCCGAGTGGGGGGTGCGGGTCGCCGAGTTCCCCGACCAGGCCGCCTGGATCGCCACCGTGCCGCCGGCCATCGCCCAGCTCAACGCCGAGCGGGGACCCCGGATCGTGCGGACGAACTACTTCAACTCCGGCTGGGGCACGCTGTCGCCGAAGGCGACCGGGCTGGCCGCGCTCCGCGCCGCGTACCGGACCCGGCCGTACGGGTGACGGCGTGGGGCCGGGCGTCGGCCCCTCACCGACGCCCGGCCCTCCCGGTGCCGGACCCCTCCCCGGCCCCGGACCGCGCGCTGACCGTGCACCCCGCCCGGGTCCGTCAGCGGCGGTTCCCGGCCCGCCGGCCGAGGGGGCGCGGCTGCCCACCGGCCGTCCGGAGGAGACGGTGACCGGCGGGCGACCGGTCAGTAGGCCAGCTCCACCGGCCGACCGAGCAGCCGCGCGCCGTTGCTGGCCAGCCAGCCCTCGGCCGCCGCCGCGTGCTGGGCGAAGGTGTGGATGTCACGGAACCGGCGCTGGAGCACCGACGAGTCCCGGGCCGCCCCGCCGCCGGCGGCCCGGTAGCAGGTGTCCACCGCCGCCGCGCAGACCTCGGTCACCCAGGGCAGCGCGGCGGAGACCGTGGGGTGCAGGTCGGGGATCGCCGCCGGGTCGTCGGCGCAGGCGGCCCAGAGGTCGTCGGCGAGCGCGTGCAGCAGCGCCCGGGCCGCCCGGACGTTCAGGTCGGCCCGGCCGAGCCGTTCCCGCACGGCCGGCGAGTCGGCCAGCGGGGTACGGGCGTAGAGGCGCTGCCGACCGTCGGCCAGCAGGGCGGTGGTGTCGTCCAGGGCGCCTCGGGCGATGCCCACCGCGACCGCGCCCAGGTGCAGGACGAAGTGGACCAGCGGTGCGACGAACCCCGGCCCCGGCACGCACGGGGTCCCGGTGAACAGGTCGAAGCTCTGCTCCGCCGGGCAGAAGGCGTCGTCGACCAGCACGTCGTGGCTGCCGGTGCCGCGCAGGCCCAGCACCTGCCAGGTGTCCAGCACGGTCACCCGGGAGGCCGGGAAGAGCATCGACCGGGTCGCCGGGGGACGGCCGTCCTCGCCGGGCAGCGGTTGCCCGTCGACGGTCAGCAGGCAGTTGCCGAAGATCCAGTCGGCGTGCCGGGAACCGCTGGCGAACGCCCACCGCCCGTTGACCCGGTAGCCGCCGTCGGCCGGCTCGGCCCGTCCCTGCGGGGCGAAACCGCCGGCCACCACCACGTCCGGGCCGTCGGCGTAGAGCTTGTCGAAGCGCTCGCGGGGCAGCAGGGCCAGCAGGTGCGGGGTCTCCGCGCCGATCATCACGGTCCACCCGGTGGACCCGTCGGCCCGGGCCAGCGTCTCCAGCACCGTCAGGCCGGTACGCAGGTCCGCGTCGTACCCGCCGTGCTCCCGTGGGACGAACATCCGGAAGCAGCCGGCGGCGCGCAGCGCGTCGAGCAGGTCGGCGGGGATCTCCCGGGCCTGCTCGATCTCGCCAGCCCGAGCGGTCAGCTCCGGCGCCAGCCGGCGTACGGCGTGGAGCAGGTCGGCGCGCTGCCGGTCGTCCATCGGGCCTCCTCGGTCACGGTGTCGGTTCACCCTGGACGACGGGGTGTCCCGACCGCCAGGGACATCGGCACCGACCGGCCGGGACATCGCGCCGGGTCCGGGTCACTCCTGGTCGAGCTGGCGTCCCCGGGTGTCCAGGTGGGTGGTCCACATCCGCCGGTACGGCTCCAGCCAGCCGTCCACCGCGCGGAACGCGCGGACGTCGAGACGGTAGATGCGGTGCTGCGCCGCCGGCCGGCAGGCGACGAAACCGGCCTCGCGGAGCACCCTGAGGTGCTTGGAGACGGCCGGTTGGCTCACCCCCAGCGCGTCGACCAGCTCACTGACGCTGCGCTCGGCGTGCCGGAGCGTGTCGAGGATCTGGCGGCGGGTCGGGTCGGCCAGGACGGTGAAGGCGTCGACGGGCACCACCGCAATATGCTCCTCAGGGGATAATTCTGTCAAAGAGTACGTCAGGAGTTGGCACCGGGCGCGGGCCGCCGGCCGGCTCCCTATGCTCGGGGCATGGAACTGCGGATCTTCACCGAACCCCAGCAGGGCGCCAGCTACGAGGAGCTGCTCGCCGTGGCCCGCACCGCCGAGGACGCCGGCTACGGGGCGTTCTTCCGGTCCGACCACTACCTGGCGATGGGTGCGGTGTCCGGTGAGCCCGGCCCGACCGACGCCTGGACCACCCTGGCCGGGCTGGCCCGGGAGACCTCCCGGATCCGGCTCGGCACGCTGATGACCGCCGCCACCTTCCGGCTGCCCGGCCCGCTCGCCATCACCGTCGCGCAGGTCGACCAGATGAGCGGCGGCCGGATCGAGCTGGGCATCGGCGCCGGCTGGTACGCCGACGAGCACACCGCGTACGGCATCCCGTTCCCGTCGGTGGGGGAGCGTTTCGACCGGCTGGAGGAGCAGCTCGCCGTCGTCACCGGGCTGTGGGAGACGCCGGCCGGCAAGACCTTCGACCACGCCGGGCGGTACTACCCGGTCAGCAACTCCCCGGCGTTGCCCAAGCCGGTGCAGCAGCCCCGCCCGCCGATCCTGCTCGGCGGCATGGGCCCCCGGCGTACCCCACGGCTGGCCGCCCGGTACGCCGACGAGTTCAACGTCCCCTTCGCCTCGGTCGAGGACACCGTGACGCAGTTCGACCGGGTCCGCGCGGCCTGCGCGGCGGTCGGCCGCGACCCGGGCACCATGCGCTGGTCCAACGCGCTGGTGCTCTGCTGCGGCCGGGACGACGCCGAGCTGGCCCGGCGGGCCGCCGCGATCGGCCGGGAACCCGCCGAGCTGCGGGAGAACGGCCTCGCCGGCACCCCGGCCGAAGTGGTCGACACGATCGGCCGGTACGCCGCCGCCGGCAGCGAGCGGATCTACCTCCAGGTGCTCGACCTGGCCGACCTGGACCACCTGGAGCTGGTCGCCGCCGAGGTGATGCCCCGGCTGTGACGGTGGCCGGCGCGGTCAGCGGACCCGATCCGTGCCGCCCGGCTCAGGCAGCACCGTGTCCGGGCGGCCGTCCCGGTCACTGTCCGGCATGGTCGGCTCCGGGTACGCCGCCGGTGGGTCGCTCGCCGGCTCCAGGCCGACCCCCGTCGGGTCGATCTCCTCTTCCGACGGGTAGACGTCACCGTGCAGGATGGGGTCGCGGTAGCTGCTCATCGAGCCATGATTCCCCGGGGAATCCGACGTCAACCGTGCCGGACGGCGCAGCGGACCGCTCTCACGGACGGGGGAGACGACGTGGAGCTGCATCGGGAACCGGGGCGGCAGGTGCTGCCGGCGGTCTGCGTCCTCGCCGGGGTCGTCCTGCTCGCGGTCGGCGGCGGGCTGCTGCGCACGCTGGTCGCGGTCGGCGGCATCGCGCTCGGGGTCGTCGGCCTGGTCGGCACCCTGCGACCGTTCCGGTTCGTCATCGACGCGGAGGGCCTGACCGTCCGCTCGCGCGGCCTGCGCCGCAGGTTCGGCTGGGCCGAGCTGGACCTGGTGGTGCTGGACCGTCCGCCGCCCGGCACCGGAGCGCCCCGGCTGCTCGCGGTGCCCGCTCCCGGCACCACCGCCGGGCTGCCGTTGGGTGCCCGGTTCGACGGCCGGCCGGCGATCGAACTGCTCGACCTGGCCCACGTCCGGGAGAGCCCGGAGAAGATCGCGGCGGCGCTGGCCGGGCACGCGGGCGGCCGGTTCCGCGACGCGCGACGCGACGACGGATTCCCGGTCCCCGACTTCACCACCGTGCTGCGCGGGTACAGTCCCGACGTGGTGAGACCGCTGGTGGACCGCGCCCGGGCGGCACTCGACTCGGGCGACCCGGCGCAGCGCCGGGCGGCCCGTGCCGAGCTGACCGAGGCCCGCGCGACCGGCCTGCCGGTCGCCCTGCGCGGCTACGACGTGGTGCAGGTGGACGAGACGCTGACGGCCCTGCACGCGGCGCTGGCCGCCGAACCGACCGACCGGGCCGTGTCGTGACCGCCGCACCGGCCGACCGGGCCACCTCGTGACCGCTGTCGCGCGGCGCAACTGGGCCGGCAACGTCCGCTACGCCGCCCGCGCCTTCTACCGCCCGACCTCGGTGGACGAGTTGCGCCGGCTGGTCGCCGGCAGCGACCGGCTCCGGGCGGTCGGCAGCGGCCACTCCTTCAACCGGCTCGGCGACACCACCGGTGACCTGGTCTCGCTGGCCGGGCTGCCGCCCACCGTCGAGATCGACCGGGAACGCGGCACGGTCACCGTCGCCGCCGCGCTGCGCTACGGGGACGTGGCGACCCGGCTGCACGCCGAGGGGCTGGCCCTGGCGAACCTCGCCTCGCTGCCGCACATCTCGGTCGCCGGGGCGGTGGCCACCGGCACCCACGGCTCCGGGGACGGTAACCGTAACCTGGCCGCCGCGGTGGCCGGACTGGAACTGGTCACCGCCGACGGTGACCTGCGCACCGTGGGCCGGGCCGACGGCGACCGGTTCGCCGGCATGGTGGTGTCCCTCGGCGCGCTCGGCGTCGTCACCCGGGTCACCCTGGAAGTGGTGCCGACCTTCGCCGTCCGGCAGTACGTCCGGCAGGACCTGCCCGCCGCGTCCCTGGACGCGGCGTTCGCCTCGGCGTACAGCGTCAGCGGCTTCACCTCCTGGCGGTCGTCCCGGATCGACCAGGTGTGGCGCAAGCAACTCGCCGACCGGCCGCCGCCGGAACAGGACTGGCTCGGCACCACCCCGGCCGACCGGCCGGCGCATCCGGTGCCCGGCATGGACCCGGTCAACTGCACGCCGCAGCTCGGTGAGCCCGGCCCCTGGCACGAGCGGCTGCCGCACTTCCGGCTGGGCTTCACCCCGAGCAGCGGCGACGAGTTGCAGTCCGAGTACCACCTGCCCCGCGCGGCGGCGGCCGGAGCGCTGGCCGCGCTGGACGGCATCCGGGACCGGATCGCCACCGTGCTCCAGGTCTGCGAGCTGCGCACCGTCGCCGCCGACGAGCTGTGGCTCAGCCCCAACCAGGGGCGGGACACGCTAGCCGTCCACTTCACCTGGACCGACGACGCGGCGGCGGTGGAGCGGGTGGTCGCCGAGGTGGAGGCGCGGCTCGCCCCGTTCGCCCCCCGCCCGCACTGGGGCAAGGTCTTCACCCTCGACCCGGCCACGGTGGCCGCCGCCTACCCCCGGTACGCCGACTTCACCGCCCTGCTGACCGAGTGGGATCCGACCGGCACGTTCCGCACCGAGCGGTTGGACCGCTACTTCCCCCGCGCCTGACCCACCCACCGCAGCATCCCCGGCCCGGTCACCCCGACCGCAGCGGGCACCGGAAGTCGGGTCTGGCCGTTCCCGGCTGCCTAGCGTGGAGTACGCAAACAGGAAGGAGACCAGGTGCTGGAACGGCTGAACGACGCCCTGGCGCACGTCGAGCGCCACCTCGACGAACCGGTCGAAGTGGCCGACCTGGCGCGGATCGCGCTCACCTCGGAGTACCACCTGCGGCGGCTCTTCTCGGCGCTGGCCGGGATGCCGCTGTCGGAGTACGTCCGCCGGCGGCGGCTCACCGTCGCCGCGGCCGAGGTGCTGGCCGGCGAGCGGACGCTGCTCGACGTCGCCGTCCGCCACGGGTACGGCTCCACCGAGGCGTTCACCCGGGCGTTCCGGGCGATGCACGGGGTCGGACCGGGCGAGGCGCGGCGCACCGGGGCCGCGCTGAACTCCCAGCAACGGTTGTCCTTCCGGCTCGTCGTCGAAGGGAGTGGCAGTATGCGATACCGGATGGTGGAGAAGCCGGCGTTCCGGCTGGTCGGCCGGCGGGCCCGGGTGCCCCTGGTGCACCAGGGGATGAACCCGGCGATCGTGGAGTTCGTCCGCAGCGTCGACCAGGAGACGGCGGCCCGGATCGCCGCCCTGTCCGACCAGGAGCCGGCCGGGATCGTCAACGTCAGCGACGGGCTCGGTGACGACCGGTCCGAGGGGGTCGAACTGGACTACTGGTACGGCGCGGTGACCGGGGCGGACGCCCCGGACGACCTCGACTCGACCGAGGTGCCGGCGGGGACGTGGGCGGTCTTCGAGACCTCCGGCGAGTTCCCGGCGGCCGTGCAGTACCTGTGGCGGGACGTGTTCACCCAGTGGTTCCCGTCGAACCCGTACCGCAGCCGGCCGGGACCGGAGATCTCCCGTACCCGGATCTCCGCGGACGGCACCCACGCGGACGCCGAGCTGTGGGTGCCGGTGGAGCGGGTCGCCGGCTAGCCGCGCCCGCCACCGGCGAACTGGTCGCGGAGGCTGCCGCGCTGCACCGCGCGGCTGATGTCGCTGGGCGAGACGATGCCGACCAACTGCTGGTCGGTCACCACCAGCGCCCGGCCGTCGGCGCACTCACCGAGCCGGGGGAGCAGGTCGTTGAGCTGCTCCTCCGGCCGGGCCAGCACCAGCTCGTCGGCCCGGCAGGCCACCTCGGCCAGGGTGGTGGTGGCGCGTCGGTCGGCCGGGATGCCGCGTACCCGGTCCAGGGTGACCAGGCCGACCGGCCGGCCGTCCTCGGTCAGCGGCAGCGCCGTGTGCCGGTAGGCGAAGAGGTAGTGGTCGACGAAGTCGGCGACGGTCATCTCCGCCGAGGCGGTCTGCGGCTGCGGGGTCATCACGTCGCCCACCCGGACGCCGGACAGCGCGCTGCCCATCCGGGCCTGGCGTTGCTCCACCCCGGCCGCGCCGATCAGGAACCAGCCGATCAGCGCCAGCCAGAGCCCACCCACCCCGAAGCCGGTCAGGAACTGCCAGATCCCGACGCCGATCAGCAGGACGCCGAGAACCCAGCCGGCGCGGGCGGCCACCACCGACGCCTTCGTCCGGTCACCGGTGGCCTTCCAGACCGCGGCACGCAGCAGCCGGCCGCCGTCCAGCGGGGCGGCCGGCAGGACGTTGAAGACCGCCAGCAGCACGTTGATGCCGGCCAGCCAGGCCAGCGAGCCGAGCAGTAGCCCGTGCCCACCGGCGAGGGAGACCACCACCGCGATCGCGCCGAAGAAGAGCCCGATCAGCAGGCTCACCAGTGGCCCGACCCCGGCGATCCGCAGCTCGGCCCCCGGGTCCCGGGCCTCGCCCTTCAACTGGGAGACCCCGCCGAACAGCCACAGGGTGATCCCCTCGACGGCGATCCCGTTGCGCTTGGCGACCACCGCGTGGGCGACCTCGTGGGCCAGCAGGCCCACGAAGAAGACCACCGCCGCGGCCAGGCCGGCCAGCACGTACGCCCAGGTGGGTCGGTCCGGGTACGACCGGGGAAACTGGTTGGCCGACAGTGCCCACGCGATCAGCAGGAAGATGACCAGGACGCTCCAGTTGACCCCGACGGGTACGCCCGCGATCCGGCCAAGCCGGAAGCTCGCCCTCATGCCCTCGGCATACCCCGTGCGACGTCCGTCATGCCGGGAGTGCCGTGTGCCTGTGGAAGTGCCGGCCGCGTCAGCGATGACATGGGCGGACGGCGGACCGGTATGGTGCGGTGGCTGAGCCGTGAACATGGGTGCTGCCAGAGATGGAGGGGTCGGTGCATGCGTGAGGATTCGCCGCGCTGGGAGCAGATCAACGCCAGCTCCTACGTCCACGAGCAGGACGGGCTGCGGGACCTGGCGAGCTACCTGCCCGACGCGGACCCTTACCATGTGTGGGCGAATGTCGAGTTCGTCGGTGCCGACGGGACGATAAACGAGGTCGACGCCCTGGTGCTCACCCCGAGCGGGTTGTACGTGCTGGAGTTGAAGCACTGGCGGGGCGAGATCCGGGGCGACGGCACCCAGTGGGTACGGCGGATGGACAACAGCCGGCTCATTCCGGAGGACAACCCCTACATTCTGGCCAATCGGAAGGCGAAGCGGCTGGCCAGCCTGATCCGCTACTACGCCCGGCAGCACGGCCAGGAGGCCGAGGCCCCCTACGTCGGAGCGGCGGTGTTCCTGCACGCCCGAGGGATGCGGGCGAGCCTGGACGCGATCGGCGGGCAGCACGTCTACGGCCTGCACGGGCACGACTCGGGGCTGCCCAGCCTCAAACAGGCGCTGACCGCCCCGGCGCGTAACCCGGCGCACCGGGTGGACGCGGCGCGGGGCAGACAGATCGTCGAGCTGGTACGAGGCGCCAAGATCCGGCCGTCGGTGGCGGACCGCAAGGTCGGCCAGCTCCTGCTGTACCCGAAGCCGTTCGCGGAGGGCCTCGGCTGGCAGGACTTCCTGGCCGGGCATGTGCTCGACACCTCGCTGGTGCGCCGGGTCCGGTTCTATCTGACCAGCCGGGCCGCCGAGCACGAGGTGCCGGCGATCCGTAAGGCGGCCGAGCGGGAGTTCCGGCTCTTGCAGGGCATCCACCACCCCGGCGTGGCGCGGGCGCACGACCTGGTCGAGCACCCGTGGGGACCGGCGGTCGTCTTCGACCACCAGCCGGACCGGGTACGCCTCGACCAGTGGCTGCTGCGCCGTGGCGACACGTTGACGCTGGCCCAGCGGTTGCAGTTGGTGCAGGATCTCGCCGAGATCATCGACTACGCGCATTCGCGCCGGTTGGCCCACCGGGCACTCGCCCCTCGGGCCATCTACGTGGGCGAGCCGGACGGTTCCCGTCCGACGCTGGTGGTGACCGACTGGCAGACCGGTGGGCGGTTGGCCGGCAGCACCCAGCTCACCCGGCTCGGCCCGTCGAGCGACCCGGCCAGCCTGGAGTTGTTCTTCGACGACGAGGTGCGGCGTTATCAGGCGCCGGAGGCGGGGGGTGCCGCCCGGCTGCCCGGTCATCAGCTCGACGTGTTCTCCCTCGGCGCGCTGGCCTACCGGATCTTCGCCGGGGTGGTGCCCGCCGCGACCCCGGAGGAGTTGGTCGACGCGGTCCGCGACAGCGGCCTGCACCTCGATGCGGCAGTCGACGGCATGCCGGACACGTTGGTGACACTGGTGTACGACGCGACCCGGGGCGATCCCGCGCAGCGGCTCGCCGGGGTGTCGGACTTCCGTGCCGGCCTGGAGAAGGTCTGGGAGGAGCTGACCGCCCCCGAGCAGGATCCGGTGGCCGATCCGCTCGCCGCCCACCGGGGTGACCTGCTCGACGGCGGTCTGGAGGTGAAGGACCGGCTCGGCTCCGGTGCCACCGCCGTCGCGTTGCTGGTCAGCAGGGCCGGGGAAGCCCGGGAACTGGTGTTGAAGGTGGCCCGCGACGAGCAGCACGAGGAGCGGTTGACGGCGGAGGCGCGTACCCTCGCGGGGTTGAAGCATCCCCAGGTGGCCGCGCTGGTGGACGGCCCGGTGCGGGTCGGCGGCCGGACGGCCCTGTTGATGGAGAGCGCTGGCTCGCGGACCCTCGCCGAGGAACTGCGCGGGGGTCGGCTCGCGCTGGACCTGCTGGAGCGGTACGGACGGGACCTGCTCGACATCGTCGACTTCCTGGACGGCCAGGGCGTCTGGCACCGGGATCTGAAGCCGGCGAACCTGGCCGCCCGGCCCCGACCGAAGGACAAGCAGCCGCACCTGTGTGTCTTCGACTTCTCGTTGTCGTCGACGCCGGCCGACCAGCTCGCCGCCGGTACGGTCGGCTACATCGACCCGTTCCTCGGCTCCGCGCGGCGGTTGCGTTACGACGCGGCGGCGGAGCGGTTCGCCGCCGCCGTGGTGCTCCACGAGATGGCCACCGGGACGCTGCCCCGCTGGGGTGACAACGCGAACCCGGCGGTGATCAGCGACGAGGTGACCCTCGATCCGGCGGCGTTCGATCCGGCGGTCGCCGACCGGCTGGTGGAGTTCTTCGCCCGTGCACTGGCTCGGGACGCGGCGGCCCGGTTCGACACCGTCGACGAGATGACCGACGCCTGGCGGGCCATCTTCCAGCAGGTCCCGCAGCCGGCCGTGACGCCGGTCGGGCCGGTGCCGGCGGCGGTGGGGCTGACCCGTGGGTCGCCGCTGGAGGCCACCGAGCTGACCGCTCGGGCCCGCTCGGCCCTGGAACGGCTGGGCCTGCACACCGTCGGCGACCTGCTGGACGCCGAGCCGTCGAGGCTGACCCGGGCGAAGGGGGTGCCGGACGCCACCCGCAAGGAGATTCTCGCCCAGGCGCGGGCGCTGCGGGCCGTGCTGCCGGGAGCCGGCGAGCCGGCGGTCGCCGAGGAACAGCCGCTGGCCCAGGGCGTCGAGGCACTCTGCGCGACACTCCTGCCCGCCACGACGTCCCGTAATCACCGGGCACTGGCGGTGCTGCTCGGGCAGGCACCCACCGCCGACGGCACATTCCTGTGCTGGCCGGCGCAGACGGAGGCCGCCCGGGCCACCGACCGGACCCAACCGCAGGTGTCCAAGCTGCTCAGCACGCAGGCCCGCACCTGGCTGGGCCTGCCGGCGCTGGTGGCGGTGCGCAACGAGATCGTGGCGCTGCTCGATGCCCGGGGCGCGGTGATGTCGGCCGAGGAACTGGCCCAGGCACTGATCGCCGCGAGGGGCTCCTACACGTCCGCGCCGAAGCGGCTGCCGCAGGCGGTCGGGCTGGTGCGCGCCGCCGTCGAGGCCGAGCTGAGCACCGGCGGTGACGCCCGGGTGGCCATGCACCGGTTCCGGACGTCGGGCACCGTCCTGGTCGGCCGGGAGCCGGACGATCCGGCGTCCGCGGTGACCGCCGCCGACTTCCTCGGGTACGTGGTGGAGTTGGGTGGCCGGGCCGCCGAGCTGGCCGCCGCCGATCCGCTGCCGACCCGGCAACGCGCCGTCGAGGAGTTGCGCCGGCTGCCGGTGCCGGCGGGGATGCCGGCGGTGGCCGACCTGCGGCTGTTGCAGCTCGCGGCGGCCGGGAGCAACGACCGGGTGGACGTCAACCCGCAGGGGCAGCTCTATCCGGTGGGGATGCCGGCGGAGCGGGCGCTGCGGCTGTCGGTGGGCAGCCTGATCGGCCAGCGGCTCGGTGCCCAGCAGCTCCGTGACCGGGTGCACAGCCGCTTCCCCCGGGCAGAACGGGTGCCCGACCGACCCACGCTGACCGACCTGCTCAAGACCGCCGAGGTGCCGCTGACCTGGCATTCGAACGACCGGGTGTACGGCCCGAAGCTCACCGCGGCGTCGGTGACCGGTACCCGGACCGGCACCGAACACGCGCCGTTGCTCGGGCTCACCGCCGTGGACGAGGTGGGCGACCGGCTGGCCTCGGCGCTCGACCGGCGGGCCTTCCTGGCGGTGCTGGCGCCGTGGCGTCGGCTCGCCCCGGCCCGGCGGGCGCTGCTGGCCCGGCTGCCGGTGACCGAGGTGGACGTCACGGCGATCCTGCTGGAGCGGCTGCGCACGCTGGGCTTCCCGTGGGAGGCGATCCTGGCGGCCGACAACGGCGTGCCGCTGGACGCGGATTTCCGCAGCCTGGTGGATCTCGTCCGGCATCAGGTGGTCCCGGCGATCGGCGCGGCGATCGACGCCGCCGACGGGCCGGTGCTGATCACCGAGGCCGCACCGCTGGCCCGGTACGGGCAGCTCGGGCTGCTCCAGCAGTTGGCCGATCCGACCCGGCCCCGCCCGGCGGCCCGGCTGCTGCTGGTGCCGGCCCGCCGGCTGGACCCGGCGGTGCTGGACGGGGTGCAGTTGCCGCTGACCTCCCCGGCCAGCCAGGCGCTCTGGCTCGCCGACGAGTGGATCGAAACGGCGGGGGAGATGGGGTCGAGGGTCCGCTGATCAATCCGCGGTGTCGAGGAGGTAGGACGCCCGACTCACGCTGCGTCCGGCGTCGCCGCGGGCTGCCCGGTCAGGCCGGGCAGCCCGCCGCTCTTGAGCCAGTCGGCGAACTCCCGCCGCTTCTGCCGGTCGACGGCTGCTTTCAAGGCGGCGTCGACGGTGGCCTTTCTGGTAGTGGTGCCGAAGATCTTCGCTGCCGTGACCAGCAGTTCGTCGTCGATGTCGATGATGGTGCGGGACACGGGGTCTCCTCGTCTGCCGGCCCGAGTGACGGTATCAAGTTCATGCTGATTCGATAGCAAGCCAAGTTTGGAATCGTGCCCTGTCGCGTTGCCGACACCTTGTGGGGCGGTTCCTGCCCCGGTGCGCTGCTAGAAATATGTGAATGCCCCTCAGCAAGATCGTGCTGGAGAACTACCGCTGCTTCCGGGACCGGCAGGAGATCGAGCTGGCCCCGGTGACGGTGGTGCTCGGCAAGAACAACTCGGGCAAGAGCGTGCTGACCCGTGCCCCACTGGTCATCGCCACCGGCTTCGACACCGCCAGCACCGCGCCGCTCGACCTGGACCGGCTCGGGCCGGACATCGTCGACGACTTCCGAGAGCTGTTCCACGACCACCTGACCGGCCGGCCGATCAAACTCGGCGTCACGGTCGAGAGCAAGGCGCGGTTTGCCCTTGAGGCCGAGATCCAGTACGTCGACAGCATCAACAGCGCGGTGGTGTCGAGCCTCGACCTCCTGTCTCCGCAGCTCAGGGCCATGATGGTCTCCTCTCGGCTGGTGGGCGCGGGCCGTAACGAGACGCCGGACATCGACGGGATCGCGGTCACGCCGCTTCCGCAGATCCGGCGGGGGGAGGAGTTGGAGTACGAAATCCGAAGGGTCGGGAAGTCTCCGGTCGTCCATCGGGTCGGATTCCGGGGGTTGGTGCCCGACCTGACCACCGTCCGAGGGCTCCGGGACCTGGGTGGCCTTGATCTGAGCCTGGGGCCGATCCGCTATCTGAGCCCGTACCGGGAGCGTGTGTCGCGGCAGCATCGGCTCCCCCTGGGGTCGCCAACCCAGTTGGGTGTGCAGGGTGAGGGGATGCCGGGCATCCTCGCCGACGACTCCAAGCGGGCGGGCGGCGCGGTGGTCGCCCGGGTCAATGAGCTGTTGGCCGCCATCGTGCCGGGTTGGCGGATCGCCGAGATCCCGGCGGGTCCCCTCTGGTCGACGGTGTTGACCCGCCGGGGCAGCGAGGTGCGGGTGAACCTGGCCGACGCCGGCACCGGCCTGGTCCAAGTCTTGCCGATCCTGGTGCAGTGCGCCCTCGACGAACTGCGTGGGGAGCCTGAGCACGCGCCGTTGCAGATCGTCGAGGAGCCCGAGATGCACCTGCATCCGACTGCGCAAGCCGAGCTGGCCGATCTCTACCTGAACACGGCGCTGGCGACGAAGACCCGGTTCCTCATCGAGACGCACAGCGAGACCCTGCTGCTGCGGCTTCGTAGACGCATCGCGGAGCCTGACAACAGGATCACCTCCGACATGGTGAAGGTCTACGTCGTCGAGCAGCAGGACGGCGCGTCGGTGGTGCGTCACGTCGACATCGACGAGTTGGGGAACCTCGACGACAGTTGGCCGGACGGCTACTTCTCGCAGGACTACGAGGAGGTCCGCAAGCTGGCGGCGGCCCAGATGGAGCGGCTCGACGATGCTTCTTGAGATTGACATCGAGGTCTTCGACGGTGGCGATCACCTGCCGGTGATCGAGATCCTCAAACTGGTCGCCCGGGGTCGTCATGACTGGCTGCCCACCGCGCCGGAGGCGGTACGCGCCGAGGCGTTCGTGGCGAAGCTGTACGCCGCCAGGGTGAAGGCGCCCGACTTGAAGCTCTGGGCACAGAAGGCGATGGTGGCGGCTGCCGACCGGGGTGGCCAGGCGCCTACTCGATCGGGCGGTGCGCAGCCCGTCAGGGTGACCCAGGCCAACGTGGGACCGGCCGCCGATGACCTGGGAAAGCCGGCCGTGCTGGTCGTCGAGAACAAGGTTGGCGACGGCGGATTCGTCCGGGCGGTGGCCGACGCGCTCAACGACGAGCGGGTGGCCCACGCGCTCAGAAAGCGGTGGCTGAAGTTCTGCCACAGCGGCGGTACGGGCCAGATGGCCGACCTGGCGGTGGACGAGTGCGTCGACTTCTCCGTGCTGGTCCGGGTCGCGATGCTCATCGACAGTGACCGCGCCGACGCCACCAGGCCCAGCCCGAACGACGGCAAGGTGCGCAAGGCCCTGGACGGCGGGGTGCCGCACGTCCACATGCTCACCTGGCGGATGGTGGAGAACTACGTGCCGTTCCGGGTGTGGGAGCGACACTTTCCATACAAGACAGCGAAGATCAAGGATCTTCGCAACGGGATCCCGCAGCAGCGGGGATACCAGCATCTCAAGCACCACTTTGTCGGGAAAGACGGCAGTATGCCGGCACCGTTGATGCCGGTTGGCATGACCTTGACAGAGCAGGACTTCCACGAGCTGGGTCCCGATGTCGTCGCCGAGCTGCGGCAGGTGCTCGCGATGATCCACAAGATCCTGTAGGACACTGGCGGGATGCTGAGCGAGCGAGGCGAGAGCCGCCTGGAGCCACTCGTCCTTCATCTGGACATGGTCCTGGAGGACATCGGCAGGGGCGTGTTGCGGGTGCCTGCCTTCCAACGCCCGTTCGTCTGGCGTCCTGAGCAGATGCTCGACCTGTTCGACAGCATCGAGCGTGGTTATCCGATCGGCAGCGTGCTGATCTGGGAGACGGTGGAACCCATCCAGTCTCTCAACTCAGTGGGCGACGTTGCCGTGGATGAACCACCCCCGGGCGAATCCGTAGCCTATGTACTCGACGGGCATCAGCGGCTGTCCACGCTCTTTGGAGTGCTGCGTCGGTTGGGGCGTCCGCCCCGGCCGGACGACCAGCGGGAGTGGAAGTGGCGGATCTACCGTGACCTGTCCCCCAAGAGCGATACGGAACGCTATCGCCATCATCGGGCGGCAGGCAGCCCGCCAGCTCCGGCTCCGGATCACTACCTTCCTGTTCGCTCGGTGGCCAGCACTCTCGACTTCCTGAACTTCTCGCGCAATCTGGAATACCGGGTAGGGCGGGACAGGGCGGATCGTCTGGTCCGGGAGGCCGATCGGGTCCTTCAGCGGATCAAGGGCTACAAGCTCAGCCTCATCAAGATCAAAGGCGGTGATCTTGAGCGGGCGGTGGAGGTCTACACACGGCTGAACCGCAAGGGCGTCCGGATGGACGCCGACCAGGTCATCTCCGCTCTGACTCACCGTCCAGGGCAGCGCACACTCGCCAACCGGGTCGACGACATCGTCGCGTCGGTGGCGAGCACCGGCTTCGGTGAGCTGCCACGGCTGGCCGTTTTCCGGGTGGTGCTGGCGGTCGCCGACGAGCCGGACGTGATGACGCCGAGGTGGGAGGCTATGGCCCGGCGGCTTCAAAACCGGTTGGTCGATGCCGTGCCGGCGGCTGAGCAGGCGGTGCACCGGGCGGTCGAACTTCTGAATTGGTCCGGTCTGCCGTTGGCGCGGCTCCTGCCGTATGCGCACCAACTCGTGGTGCTGGCGAAGTTTTTCCACCACTGCCCGCAGCCGGACGATGGTCAGAGATTCGAGCTGAGGCGTTGGTTCTGGGTCACCTCCTGGGCTGGCACCTTTGCCGGCGCGAGTTCCACGCTGCTGCGTTCGGCACTTGCGCAGATGCGCGAGTTCGCCGACAGACGTTCTCCGCTGAGCCTTGACGTTGGTGCTGTCCAGCCGATGCCCGACACCTTCAATCTGAACAGTGCCCGCACCCTGGCCTATGTCGCGTGGGAAGCCACCGACGGGCTGCCCGATCGACTGGACGCTCTTGGTCAGCCGTTCGATGTGATTCGGCTGCTGGCCTCCAGCGTGACCCAGGCGTACCGCTCGGTGCTGTCCAACGACTCTCGACCGGCCAACAAGCTGGTTCTACCCACAGTCGCCGGAATCGGGTTGGAGAAGTCGCTGACCGATCTGGCGGTCGACGGCGGTGGACTGTTCGATGACGGCGGCAAGAGCCCCTACTCGTCGGCGGGTGCGCGGCGCATCATCGAGAGTCATGGCATCCCCGTCTCGGCCTGGTACCGCCTCAAGGAGGAGAACGGCGAGTTGTTCGTCGCGGACAGGACCGCGTACCTGGGGGAGCGGCTGCGGGTCTTTGCCGAGGGCATCGGGGTGCGGCTGGGCGACAACCTGGAAGGCGTGGCCGACGACGACTCGGAGTAGTGGTGGTCAAGGCGACAGACCATAGAATCTGGCGGTGATCGAGCTGAAGGCGTTGCAGGCGCAGGTCAGGACCTTGGTGGATGATCTGCGGGGGCAGGTCGCGGAGGCGCCGGGCCTGCGGGCGGAGCTGCGCCGGGAGCACGACCAGGCCAAGGATGCCGAGCGGGTCGCCGCGAGTTTCGAGACCTGGCTCGACGACGTGCTCGACCAGGCGGCGGTGGCCTGGGTGCTGGGCTGCGTGTTCGTCCGGTTCTGCGAGGACAACGAACTGGTCGACGGGCTGTGGATCGGCGGTGCCGATCCGGCCGCGCCGGCCGACCGGGCGGTGCAGCACCGGCAGGCGTACCTGATCAAGAACTTTCGGGACAACGACCGCGACTGGCTGCGGCAGGGGTTCCGGTATCTGGCCGGGTTGAAGGCCACCGGCAAGATCTTCGACCAGCACAACCCGGTGTGGCGGTTCGACATCTCCGGCCCGGCGGCCGAGGAGTTGAGCGACTTCTTCCGCCGGGGGGCCGGGCAGGAGTCGCTGCGCCGCGACGACCTGAACACCCGCTTCCTCGGTGACCTCTACCAGGACATGTCGATGCACGCCAAGAAGACGTACGCGCTGTTGCAGACCCCGGAGTTCGTCGAGGAGTTCATCCTCGACCGCACCTTCGAGCCGGCGGTCAAGGAGTTCGGCCTGCCTTCCACCAGCGTCATCGACCCGACCTGCGGCTCCGGCCACTTCCTGCTCGGCGCGTTCCACCGGCTGCTGCGCAAGTGGCAGGACCGCGAGCCGGCCACCGACGTGCGGGTGCTCGCCGAACGGGCACTCGGCCAGGTCACCGGCGTCGACATCAACCCCTTCGCGGTGGCGATCGCCCGCTTCCGGCTGCTGATCGCCGCCATGAAGGCATGCGGGCTGACCAAACTGGAACGTACCCCCGCCTGGCCGATCCGGGTAGCGACCGGCGACTCCCTGCTCCCGTGGGGGGCGTTCAGCTCGCGCGCCCAGGGCGACCTGATGAAGGTGCTGGAAGCGCAACTGGCGGAGCGCGGCGAGGCAGGGGCCGAGGAGCAAAAGCAGATCTTCGCGTACGAGAGTGAGGACGCCGATCTGCTCAAGGACTACCTGGCGGAGAACCAGTACACGGTGGTGGTCGGCAACCCGCCCTACATCACCGTCGCCGACAGCGCCCGCAACGGCCTCTACCGCAGCATCTACAAGACCGTCTGTCACCGGCAGTACGCGTTGACGGTGCCGTTCGCCAAGCGCTTCTTCGACCTGGCGAAATGGTCCGACCAGGACGGAGACGGCGCGGGCTACGTCGGCCAGATCACCGGCAACGCCTTCATGAAACGAGAATTCGGCAAGAAACTCATCGAGAACTACTTCGCCCACGAAGTCGAGTTGACCGAAGTCATCGACACCTCCGGTGCCTATATCCCGCATCACGGCACGCCAACCGTTATCTTGGTTGGGCGGGCTAAAAGAACCCGCCGTTCGTCTACCCTGCGTGCCGTTCTCGGGTTGCGTGGGGAGCCGTCAAACGGAAGTAATCGACCGAAAGGAGTTGTCTGGCAGGCAATTGTAGACCAGGTTGACCATCCCGGATCTGAGTCCGATTGGTTGGGTGTCACTGATTTGCCTCGTGCCCAATTTGCAACTCATCCCTGGAGTCTTGCTGGTGGTGGCGCGATTGACCTCATGATGGCCTTGAGGTGGGGGGGATCGCGTCTCGGTGACGCTATCTCGGAAATGGGATTGGCGGTAATCACGGGAGAGGATTCGGCCTATCTTGCAGAAGATAATCGTGCTGTGCGTTCCAAGGTAGATAGATTGGAAGCTGCGGTCGAGGGGTCCGAGATTCGCGATTGGTTAATTCAAAGGCCGGTTTGGCTGATCTCGCCATATATCGATGGGTGTGCGTTTAATGAAGTTCTCATCGAAAAGACCAGGCGGTATCTCTGGGGGTTGAGAGAGGTGCTCTATCTACGGAAGCGCTTCAGCGTATCTCTTCGCGACCGAGGTGTATCCTGGCTCGAATGGCGTGAAGTATACCAGTCGAAGATCGATGCTCCGCTGGTGATATCATTTCCTCTGGTTGCCACCCATAGCAGCTTCTGTTTGGATCGTTCAGGGCGCGTGAACAAGCATTCGGTGACTGTGATTACGCTTCCGGATGGGGCGACGGAGGACGATCACCTGTGGCTGCTCGGGGTGCTGAACAGTTCGACCGCCTGCTTCTGGCTGAAGCAGGTCAGTCAGAGTAAGGCGGGTAGCGGAATCGGTCGAGGAATCCAGCCAGAGGCGTGGATGGACCGGTGGGAGTTCACCGGTACCAAGCTGGAGGAGTTTCCGCTGCCGGAGACGTACCCGTTGGGGAGGGCGCGGGAGATTGACTCGCTGGCGCAGCGGTTGTCCAGCTTGAGCCCGGCGGCGGTGGCCGCTTCGGGGGTGCCCAGTCGGCAGCGGCTCGCGGAGGCTGAGGCGGAGTACCACTCCGTGCGGGCGCGGATGATCGCGCTTCAGGAGGAGTTGGACTGGGAGGTCTACCGGCTCTATGGGCTGATCGACGAGGATCTGACCTGCGACAACCCACCGGAGTTGGCGTTGGGGGAGCGGGCCTTCGAGATCGTGCTGCACACCAGTGGAGCGCGGACCGAGTGGTTCAACCGGCACGGGTCCAAGCCGATCGACCGGCCGAAGGCGGAGTGGCCGCCGGAGTACCGGGCGCTGGTGGAGCGGCGGATCGCCGCCATCGGGGCCAACCGGCACATCGGGTTGATCGAGCGGCCGGAGTGCAAGCGGCGCTGGTCCACCGACGGGTGGGAGAAGATGCAGTCGGCCGCGCTGCGGGACTGGCTGCTCGACCGGTTGGAGGCCCCCGAGTTGTGGGATGCAACGCCCACACCGCTGTCGGTGGCGCAGCTCGCCGACCGTCTGCGCGCCGATCAGGACTTCCGGGCGGTGCTGGATCTGTGGGTCGGGCACGACAGCTACGACCTGACCCGGACGTTGGGCACGCTGCTCGCCGACGAGCATGTGCCCTACCTGCCGGGGCAGCGGTACAAGCCGTCCGGGCTGCGCAAGCGGGCGCAGTGGGAGCGGACGTGGGCGTTGCAGCGCCGGGAGGACGCGGGGGAGCAGGTCACGATCGAGGTGCCGCCGAAGTACACCTCGGCGGACTTCGCCCGGCCGTCGTTCTGGAGGGCGCGCGGGAAGCTCGACGTGCCGAAGGAACGGTTCATCTCCTACCCGCAGGCGGATCGGGACAGCGACGGCAGCGGGCTGCTCGGCTGGGCCGGATGGGACCACCTGGCGCAGGCGCAGGCGCTCGCCACCGTCTATCTCGACCGCAAGACGCAGGAGGCGTGGCCGGCGCACCGGCTGCTGCCGTTGCTCGCCGGGCTGGCGGAGATCGAGCCGTGGTTGCACCAGTGGCACACCGACGAGCAACCGGCCTACATGGGATCACCGGCCGCCTTCTTCACCACCTTCATCGACGGCGAGTTGTCGCAGCTCAGCTCCGACCGGTCGGCACTGACCCTGTTGCGGGGTGTGCCCGAACTTCCGTGATTGGACCGGCGGGCCGGTCACGTCTGCCGGCAGGGGCGAGTGCCGCATCGGGCTGCCTTGGGTCGTCGTTGTTCCCGGTGAACTGAACCCCTGGATTGACAAGACGGATGGAGATGGGGTTGCTTATCACCGAGCCGAACGCTTTCCAACGCCTCTTCGAGGACTTTTGCCACGCTGCCTTCAAGCTGGAGGTCCGCCGTTCATACGGCCTGCCGTCCGAGGACGAGTCGTTCCAGACGTTCCTTGCCGGGGGAGATCCGGGGATCGAGTGGCTTCGGTCGTGGCTCGATCTGATGCAGGCCGAGACGTCGACGGGCAAGAGGGTGGAGCGGGTCCGGGTCATCGACGAGCCGCCGAGCGACTACCTTCGGTTCGAGATTTCGGTGACACCGCACAACCTGGCGGTGGGCGAGGACATCCGCTATCTCGAACGCGAACGGGCGGCTGAACTGACCCTGCCGCAGTACGACTTCTGGCTGTTCGACTCGCAGGTGGTGGCGTTCCTGCACTTCACCGACGACGATCGCTTCATGGGTTTCAGCACCACCGACGATCCGGCCGAGGTGTTGAAACACTGCCAGTGGCGGGACGCGGCCTGGACGAGAGCCGCCCGATTCTCGGAGTTGCCCGCGACCGTCACGGCAGTGAACTGATCGGCGTTCCCGTGCTGTCCCGGTGGTCGGCCCGACCACGGCAGCGAGTGGTTGGCGGCGGTGACGGTGTGTGGGGCCTATCCGGTGGGCAGGCCGGCGCGGTCGAAACGGTCCATCAGGCTGGGCTTGCGCTGGTGTGCCTGACGCAGTAGCTGGACCCGCTTTGCGAACTCCGGCTGCCGGCCGTCGCGCTCGCCGAGGGCGGCAAGCTCGGTCAGTAGCTTGACCGCGGCGTCGTACTCGCGTGGTTTCTTCGTCTCGATCAGCGCGGTCACCTGCTGCCACGCCTGCTCCGGCGCGGCGGCCAGTTGGATCAGGCGGCGCTCGCGGGCCGCCTGCTCGGCGCGTTCCTGGCGGCCCTGCTCGGCGGCGCGCTGTTGCTGGGCGACGCGCTGACGTTCCGTCCACCGTGTACCGGCGGCCTTGCGGAGCTGACCCGCCGTCCGGGTGTCGGCCGGGTCGTCCGTCGGTGCGCCGGCAGGGTGGGCGGCCCGAAACCGCCGCCGCAACTCTGCCCGTACGGGTACGTCCCCGTCGTGCATCACGCGCAACAGGAGTTCGTCCTTCTTGCCGGTCGGCAGGCCGTGCAGCCAGCGGCGCAGTTCGGCCGGGGGCGGCTCCGACCGGGTCAGCGGCGGGCTCGTCTCGGCGGCGGCGGCGAGCAGGTCGGTGTCGATCCGCAGGAACTTCACCAGGCTCGCCAGTGACGCGGGCAGCGTGCCCAGGCCCGGCGGCACCGGCGGTTCCGGTTCGCCGTCCTCGATCTCGTGTCGCCCCACCGCGAGCAGCCAGGCCAGATAGAGCAGCCGCAGGTCGCCGTCGGCCAGGTCGGCGCGGGCCGGGATGATCGAGGCGAGTCGTCCTTCCCCGTCCTCGTCCCACCCCCACTCGCCCTCCTCGTCATCGTCGGTGAGATCGATGACGATCCGGTCGCCGGCCTTCCGGGCGGATGCCGCCTCGGAATCGCAGTACCGCTGCACGGTTGCCAGGTCAAGTGAGCCGGCGGGAAGCCGGATCATGAGCTGGCGGGTGCCCCAGTTGGCCAAGTAGAGAAAGGCGTCGTAGTAGTTCGCCACCAGCCGGTGCGGATCGCCCCGGAAACTGCCCCATTCATAGGTGTTGACGAAGCTCGTCGAGGTGATCCGAGCCCGGGTCGACAGCGACCGCACCTGGTCCAACTCGTGGGCGGTCAGCGGCCGATCGACCGCCAGGAACTCGTAGTACTGGTACTCGCTCACTACCCGTGCTGCCCTTCGGACCCGTCCCGTTGGTCAACCAGCACCGTATCGGGTGGCAGGGCAGCCGGGCTCGGCCGGTCCCGCTCAGCCTTGGGACGGCTGCTGCTTGATGCCCTGGACGAAGATTGCCCAGGCGTTCGGGGCGAAGGTGAGGGTGGGGCCGGTCGGGTCCTTGCTGTCGCGGAGCCCGACGACGGCGGGAAGGTTGTCGGCGACCTCGACGCAGTCGCCGCCGTTGTTGCTTCGGGTGGACTTGCGCCAGATGGCATCGGTCAGGTCAGGCACGGGCGTACTCCTCTGCGATCTGCCGGATGAAACTCTTGGACTGGGACTCGTTCAACGCTCGGTCTGCCATATCGGCCCAGATGCTGTTGTAGGCGGAGATCTCGTGCGGCTTGTCGAGATAGATAGCCCCGGTTGCGGCCTCAAGGTAAGTCACCGGTGGCTCTACCTCCTTGCCGCCTCCGTCGAGGGGGAAGTCCATGATCGAAAATTGTCCGGTCATCGCCCCGGCATGCAATCCCGCAGAAAATTTCAGCACACGTACGGTTACGTTCGGTAGTTCCGCAGCCTTCAGGATCTGGTGTAGCTGCTCGACCATGATCGTGGCGCTGCCGACCGGACGACGCAACACTGCCTCGTTCATGATTACGCTAAGTTGTGGTGCGGCGAACCGGGTGAGCAGCCCTTGTCGTTCCACTCGGAGTTGGATCGCGCGCTGCTGCTCGTCACGGTCATCGGCGTCGATCGACCCGCCGGGCATCTGGAAGACCTGCTGCGCGTAGGCGCGCGTCTGAAGTAGGCCGGGCACCAGTTCGGGCTGGTACTTCCGGATGCTGGATGCGGCAGCTTCGAGTCCGATGTAGAGCTGGAACCAGCGGGGCAGGCCGGAGCCGATGTAGTCGTGCCACCAGTTCTTGTTCTCCCTGGTGGCGGCTGCCATGGCGAGCACCAGTTCGGTGTCTTCGTCGCTCGCACCGTAGAGCGTGAGCATCTCCCTGACGTCCGCCGCGCGAAAGCGGACGTTCTCAGCGCCGTTTTCGATCCGGTAGAGGGTCGCCCGCGCCCGGTCCAGTTGCTCGGCCGCTTGTTCCATCGTCAGCCCGGCAGCTTTGCGGAGGGCTTCGAGTTTTCTTCCGAGTTGTCGCCGGAGCATCGTCGATCCCGCTACCGCCTGTGACACCGGTGCCTCCGTGTTCAGTCATGGCTGACGTGTGCTCCGTCCAATTAGACGCTAATTCTGTATCAGAAACAATAGACGCGTCACTGAGTGTTTGATTTCGGAGGTCAGATCTCCAGAGAGTGAGTTCTGTTAGACGTTGCATTCAATCTGGACGTAGTGCTTGACTGCCTCTGCGGTCACTGTGGAGTTCTCGCTGCTCAGCGGCCATGTGTGCCCTGCTGTCGTACTGCTGATCGGGGCTGCGGTGGTGGGTGCCGGGGCGGGTCCGCCGGTGCGCGGCGGGCCGGTGGACCCACCCCTCCACAGGTCAATCTCGATGAAAGGCAGGTCCTGTCATGCGCGACTTCTTCCGCCGCCGGATTCCAGGCGGCCGACGACCGGTGCAGGTGTCGATCGAGCGCCGCGTGGCCGTACCCCGTCGGTTGCTGCCCTGGCAGGTGCGGGAGCGGCGGTTCCGGCCGGCACCGCTCGGGCGGCGCGGGCTCGACCCGCAGGAGGTGCGGGAGTTCCTCGACCAGGTCGCCGAGGAGTTGGCCACCGTCTACGACGCGCTCGGGCAGAGCCGTCGGGAGACCAGCCGGATCAGGATCGCACTGTGCCACCTGCAGGCCAAGCGGACGCACGCCCGCAACGAGCGGGAGTGGGACCGGTGACCGAGCGCTTCGTCATCCACCTGCCGGTGGTCGCCAACGACCTGCTCTCCGCGCAGCGGCTGGCCCGGGTGGTGGCGCACTGGACGCACGTCCTGCCGCAGACCGACCCGGGCGGCACCACCGTCTCCGCCGAGGACGACCAGAACGTCCGCCACTGGGTGTTCTGCGACCGGTTGCTGACCGGCGGTCGGCGCTGCCTGCTCCGCCCCGACCACGACGGCGAGTGCTCCCGGCGGCGTCCGTGGCGGTGACCGCCGCCCGCTGCCGGTCCGCCGTCCCGCCATGCCACGAGCGTCCAACAGGCGGAATGCCTGTCCGAATCGTTCGGACATAGGATCGTCGGGTCTCCGGTGACGCCGGGGTGACGGGGAGCAGTGAGTGCGAGGAGCGGCGATGACCCTGCTGCGGGACGTGATCGACATTCCGACCTCGGTCGGAGACGGTGATTTCGTCGTCCGCGCCGCCGAGGGTGCCGACCTGCGCCGGTACGTCGTCACCGACCAGCTCCGGGAGAACTTCGCCGAGGCGCTGCGCCGGGTCGGGCACGCCGTCACCACCGGCCGCTCCCAGGCCATGTTCCTGCACGGCTCGTTCGGCTCCGGCAAGTCGCACTTCATGGCGGTGCTGCGGGAGATCCTGGCGCACAACCCGGAGGCCCGCGAGGTGCGGGGGCTGGCCGAGCCGGTCCTCGCCGCCGACCCCTGGCTGCGCGACCGGAAGCTGCTCACCCTCACCTTCCACATGCTCGACGCCCGCTCGGTCGAGCAGGCGATCCTGGAGGGCTACCTCAACCAGATCACCGCGCTGCACCCGGACGCGCCGGTCCCCGCCGTACACCGGTCGGATGCGCTGCTCGACGACGCCGCGCGGCTGCGCGACCGGATGGGCGACGACGCCTTCTTCGCCGCCCTGCGCGACGGTGGCGGCGCACCGGCAGGCGGCGGTGGGCTCGCCGCCCAGATGGCGCGGGCCGCCGGCTGGACACCGGACAGCTACGCCGACGCGGCGGCGGCAGCCCCCGGCACCGAGCAGCGTGACGGGCTGGTCAGCGCGCTGACCAGCGCCTTCTTCACCGGTGCCGTGCGCAGCGGGGAGTACCTCGACCTGGACACCGGCCTCGCCGTGATCACCCGGCACGCCAAGTCCCTCGGGTACGACGCCCTGGTGCTCTTCCTCGACGAGCTGATCCTCTGGCTCTCCACCAAGATCAGCGACCACACCTTCGTCAACACCGAGGGCGCCAAGCTCAACAAGCTCGTCGAGTCGGCCGACGCCACCCGGCCGCTACCGCTGATCTCGTTCGTCGCCCGGCAGCGCAACCTGGAGGACTTCCTCGGCCCGCAGGTCGGCGGCACCGAACGGGAAGCCCTGGCGCACGTCATGCGCAGCGTGCAGGGCAGGTTCGGGGAGATCGCGCTCGCCGACACCAACCTGCCCGAGATCACCGAGCGGCGGCTGCTCAAGCCGATCGGCGACGGCCGGGCGGTGCTCGACAACGCCTTCGCCGCCGTCCGGGGCAACCGTGAGGTGTGGGACGCGCTGCTGCTCGGCGCGCAGTACGGCGACGCCGGCATCGGCTCCGACGCCGCCGCCTTCCGCAAGCTCTACCCCTTCTCGCCCGCGCTGGTGGCGACCCTCGTCGCGCTCTCCCAGGCGTTGCAGCGCGAACGCACCGCGTTGAAGGTGATGACCGAGCTGCTCGTCGCGCGCCGGGACACCCTGCGGGTCAACGACCTGATCGGGGTGGCCGCCCTCTTCGATCCGCTGGTGCTGCACGGCGAACTGCCCGACCGACCCAAGCTCAAGCAGCTCTTCCAATCCGCCCGCACCCTCTACACCCAGAAGCTGCGCCCGATCCTGCTGCACCTCAACGGCATCGCAGCCGAGCAGGCCGCCACCCACCCGCAGTTCCAGCTCGACGACAAGCTGATCAAGACGGTGCTGCTCGGCGCGCTGGTGCCCGACGTGCCCGCCCTGCACAACCTCACCGCAGGCAAGCTGCACGCGCTCAACTTCGGCTCGATCAGCTCGCCCATCCCCGGCTACGAACGCACCATCGTGCTCAACCGGCTCAACCGGGTCGCCGACGCGGCCGGTGAACTGCACCTCACCACCACCCCCGACCCGGTGGTCTCCCTCAAGCTGCACACCGTCGACTACGACAAGCTGCTCGACCTCGTCCCCGAGGGGGAGGCCACCACCACCGGCGTCCGGCAGCAGCTCATCCGGGAACTGGTCACCGCCGAGATGGGCATCACCGGAAGCGAGGGCCAGCTCGGTGAGCTGCTCTACTCCCGGGCCTGGCGGGGCCGGTCGCACACCGTCCAGGTCAAGTTCGGCAACGTCCGCGACACCGACACGATGCCCGTCGCCGCGCTGCTCGCCAGCGGCGAAGCGTGGCGGATCATCATCGACTACCCGTTCGACCCGCAGCGCTTCGAACGCAGCGCCGACCGCTCCCGGATCGAGAGCCTGGAACGCGGCTCCCGGACGGTCTTCTGGCTGCCGTTCTATCTGACCGACGAACTGATGGACAAGGTCGGCCAGCTCGCCAGGATCAACTACCTGCTCGGCAACGGCAGCGGCGACCGGCTCAACTCGCTGGCCGCCGACTGGCCGCTCGCCGACCGGCAACAGGGCCGGGTCTACCTCCAGCAGCGCCAGACCCAGCTTCGCGGCTCGCTGATCAGCGCCCTCATGCAGGCGTACGGGTCGGCCACCTCACGCGGGACCGACGTGCAGGACGACAGCATCGGCGTCCTGCACACCCTCGCCGACGGCCTGCACGTCGGCGACCCGCGCGGCGGCACCCTCGCCGAAGCGTTCACCAACCTCACCGGGGAACTGCTCACCTGGTCCTACCCGGGCCGACCGGCCCTGCCCGACGACGAGAAGCCGATCACCCGCGGCGAACTGACCAAGATCCTGGAGTACGCCAAGCAGGCCGCCGCCGACCCGGCCCGGGGCGTCAGCGTGCCCAACCCGGCCGACCAGCGCACCCTCCGCCGGGTCTGCAACAACCTGCGCCTCGGCGAACTGACCGACGGCCGGTACGTCCTCAACACCTCCACCTGCCGGTGGAGCCAGCACCTGCTCCAGGCCGCCGCCAACGAGGGCTACACCGACCACTTCCCGGTGCACGTGCTGCGCCGTCTCATCGACGAGCCGGCGGCGTTCGGCTTCGACCGGGAACTGCAAAACCTGATCATCATGGTCTTCGGACTCGAACAGCAGCTCGCCTGGTACCAGCGCGGTGGCAAGGTCGATGTGACCCAGCTCGCCCTCGTCCGGGACGAACTGGAGCTGCGGCACCCCCCGATGCCCGACGAGGACGCCTGGATCGAGGCGGTGCGACGGGGTGCGGCGCTCTTCGGTGCGGTGCTGCCCGCCTGGCGTACCCCGGCCAACCTCGGCGAACTCGCCGGCACGCTACGGCAGTCGGCGAAGGTACGGCAGCGAGCAGCCGTCGACCTCGTCCAGGCGCTCGAAGCTCACGCCGAGGAGCTGGGTCTGGACTCCGCCGCCACCACCGGCCGGCTCGCCACCGCCCGGCGTGCGGCCCGGCTCGTCACCGAGATGGCTGCCGAGCGCGACGACGTGGTGCTGGTCGAGACCACCGCACGGGCCGACCTCGGCGACGTCGATGACCAGGCCGTCGGTGAGGTGCTCAGCGACGCCGCAGAGATCAGCGGCGTGCTGGTCCGAGCCCAATGGCCGATGCTCCGGGCGATCGCCGCCCGCGCGGCCCACGACGACCAGGCCCGCACCATCATCGGACAGTTGCGTGCCGTCGCCCGACACGAACAGCACGGACAGGATCTGGTCGGCGCGCTCCAGACGGCCGTCGACGCGGCGGCGGCGCTGCTCGCCGCCGCACCGGCGGCGGCACCCGGCACCGCACCCGCCGATCCGACCGCCGCCGCGACCGACCCCGTGGTGCGATCGGCCTCGGCCACGACGGACCCCGGAGGGCTGGCCTCGGGTGCGGCGACCACGGATCATTCCGCCGTGCCGCCGCCGAGGACGCCGACCGGCCACGATGTGGCCGGGCTGCCGACCGGTACCCGCCCGGACGACGGTGCGGCTGCCCGGCCCGTCGGCGTCGGGTCGGGCGGTACTGCTCTGGCAGATCCCGGGCCGGGCGTGCTCGCCACCCGGCGCGAGGTCACCGACGCCGACACCTGGGAGAAGGTCTCCGCCGAGATCGCGGCCGAGATCTCCGCCGGGCGACGGGTCGTCGTCAGTTGGGAGATCCGGTGACCGGCCAGGTGCTCGGCGTCCGACGCGGGCAGGCGGGAACATGAGCGTTCCGGTGAGCGTGGCCCAGCCGGACGCGGTCCGGCGCAAGGTCGAGGCATGGCTGGGCGAGGATGATCCGGCGTACGTCATCGCGTTGACCGCCCGTCCCGAATGGCCGACCGAACCAGTGCTGAGCATCAACGGCCGCCAGGTGCGGGTCGTCCCCTGCCATACGCCGCTGGCCGCCCGCGCCGCCCTCTACGACCGGGTCGACGGTGAACGCCTGGTGCTGCTGACCGAGCTGACCGACTCGGAACTCGGCGACGGGCTCCTCGCCCACCTCAGCAGGCAGAAAGTCCGCAAGATCGATCCGTGGGACCTGGTCCGGCAACTGTTCGGCGGGGTGACCGCGCTCGACCCCACCCTGGTCCGGGTCGGACGCTGGGTCGCCGACGCCCTCACCGACTACTCGCCCGCCGACGGTTGGCCCGCCCCACCCGGCGCGATCCTCACCCGCGACCACGCCCTGCGCAGCCTCACCGCGGAACTCCTCAGCCTGCCCGCCGCCGAACTCGACGACAGCGGCCTGGTCCAGTGGAGCGCCGACGCGTGCCGACAACTGGGGTTCAGCACGCTCCCTGACGACGTCGCCGAAGGGATCACCACACACCTCGTCCGGACCGCCGGTCCCGTCGCCGTGCCGATCATGGCCGCCGTACGGGCCGGTCACGGAGTGGACGTCATCCCGCTGGGGCTGCTCGCCGGGCTGCTCTGGCCCGCCGGCAGCGATCGGGCCGCCGAAGTGGCGGCGGCGATCGGCCGGACCCGGCTCGAACCACGATTCGGCGGACTGCGGCTCGACCCGCCGCAAGCCGAATCCCTGCACCGGGCCGCCGAGGCGTGGGTCTACCGCACCGTCGACTCCGGTGACGACGGTCGCGACGAGGCGATGCGGATGCTCCGCCGCGCCGAGAACATCGCCGCCGAGATCGGCATCACCGGGCTACTCGGCGCGTCCGCTGTCCTGCCCAGCGGGTTCCTCCAGCGGCTACGGTCCTTCGCCGACGCCGTACGGCTGGCCGTACCGGCTGGCGGGACGGCGCTGCCCGCTGCCGTCGCCCGCGCCCAGTCGGCGCTCGCCACCGTGGAGGCGCACCGCGCCGCGGAACCACGTCGGCTGGAAACCGCCCGGATGGCCGTACGGCTGCTGCGCTGGCTCGGCAGCCCGGACGGCCCGCCACCGGCCACCCTGCTCGACGCGCTGCACCGGCAGGTGCGCCAGGACGGCTGGGTCGACCGGGCCCGGCTCGACCTCTTCGCCGGTGACGCCGACCCGCAGGTCGCCGAGGCGTACCGGCTGCTGCACCGGGCCGTGGACGCCCGCCGAAGCCGGCACGACCAGCAGTTCGCCACCCTGCTCGCCGTCGCCACCAGCGCCGAGACGGCACCGGGCGCGTTGCTGCGCGTCGAGGACGTGCTCGACCGGGTGGTGCAGCCGATCCTGGATCAGGGCCGACGGGTGTTGCTGCTCGTCCTGGACGGGATGGGCGTGGCGGCGGCCACCGAACTGGCAGAGTCGATCACCCGTACCGGCACCTGGCTGGAACTCACCCCCGACGGAGGACCCCGCACCGGGGTGCTGGCGGCCCTGCCCACCGTCACCGAGGCCAGCCGGTGCAGCCTGCTGAGTGGGCGGATCGCCGCCGGTCGGCAGCAGGCCGAACGTACGGCATTCCAGCAGCGCTTCCCTACCGGCCGGCTGCTGCACAAGGCGGCCTTGCGGGCCGGAGCCGGGGCCGCGCTCGATTCCGAGGTGCTGGCCGCGCTCAACGATCCGGCGACGCCGGTGATCGCCGCCGTGATCAACACGATCGACGACGCCCTCGACCGCAGCGAGCCCGGCGTCACCGTCTGGGGCGAGGACACCATCACCGCAGTGGGTGACCTCCTGGCCTCCGCCGCCGACCGGGTGGTGGTCGTGGTCTCCGACCATGGGCACGTCGTCGACCGGGGGCCGGAGTCGATCGTCCTGCCCAGCACGAGCAGCGAGAACCGGTGGCGTCCGGCGACCGAACCGGCCGGTGACGCCGAGGTCGCCGTGTCCGGCAGCCGGGTGGCGCTCGGTGACGGCAGCATCATCCTGCCCTGGCGGGAGGAGGTCCGGTACGGGCCGCGTAAGGCCGGCTACCACGGAGGTGCCGCACCGGCGGAGGCGGTGATCCCGCTGCTGGTGCTGACCGCCGGCGACGATGCCGCCCTGTCGGGCTGGTCAGGTGGCCCGGTGGCCAGCCCCGACTGGTGGCGGGAACCACTGGCCGAACCGTCGCCCCCGTCGGCATCCGCCACCACGAACCGGCGTCGGCCACGCCGCCCCGTGGAGCAACAACAGCCCGCGAGCCTGTTCGACCTGACAGCTGTCCCTGCTGCCCAGGTCCCGCCGCCGGCACCGGCCCCGCCCGACCTGGTGGCCGCCCTGCTGGCCAGCGAACGGTACGCCCAACGACGCGACCCGAGGACACCGTTGGCGCAGGAGCGGGTCGCCTCGCTGCTGGGCACCCTGCTCGCCGGAGGGGACCGGGCGACCCTCGACACACTCGCCGCTCGCGCCGGGATTCCGGCCCACCGCATCACCGGAACCGTCACCGCCCTGCGTCGACTGCTCCAGGTCGAGGGCTACCCGGTTCTCACCCTCGACCCGGACGGCCGCACGGTTCACCTCAACCGGGCGTTGCTGATCGAGCAGTTCGAACTGGAGGCGCGGTGACGGTCGAGCTGTCGGCCCGTCGTCGCCGGGACATCATCGACGCGCTGCGCCGTGGGGTCGTCCCGACCAACGGACTCGACGCGCTCGCGGTGGGGCTGGACCGGTTCACCGCCGCCCTCGACGAGGATCTCGAGCGGGTAGCCGGCGGTGGCAGCGTCTTCAAGGCCGTACGCGGCGAGTACGGCGCCGGCAAGACGTTCTTCACCCGGTGGCTGGCCGAGCACGCCAAGCGGCGCGGCTTCGCCTCGGCCGAGGTGCAGATCTCCGAACTGGAGACGCCCCTGCACCGGATGGAAACCGTCTACCGACGGCTGGTCGAGCACCTCGGCACCGAACAGTTCGCACCGAGCGCCTTCCGGCCCGTACTCGACGGTTGGATCTTCGCGTTGGAGGAGGACGTGCTCGCCGCCGGCTCGGCCGCCGAGGACGACGCCGATGCGCTGGAGCGGGCCGTCGGCGAACTGCTGGAACGCCGGCTCGGCGACATCTCGCGTAGCACCCCGGGCTTCGCCGCGGCGCTGCGCGGCTACCGGGCCGCCACCGCCGCCGGAGACCACCGCGTCGCCGAAGGGCTGGCGGCCTGGCTCGGCGGGCAGCCCCACGTCGCGGCGTCCACCCGCCGGGCCGCCGGGGTCAAGGGAGACCTCGACCACTACGCCGCGCTGAGCTTTCTCCGGGGCCTGCTCACTGTGCTTCGGGACAGCAACCACCAAGGGCTGTTGTTGGTGCTCGACGAGGTCGAGACCCTGCAACGAGTGCGCTCCGACGCACGTGACAAGGCCCTGAACGCGCTGCGGCAGCTCATCGACGAGATCCACGCGGACCGTTTCCCCGGCCTGCTGCTGGTGATCACCGGGACCCCCGCGTTCTTCGACGGACCCCAGGGCGTCCAACGACTCGCCCCACTCGCCCAGCGGCTCGCCACCGACTTCGGTCCGGACCCCCGCTGGGACAACCCGCGCGCCACCCAACTGCGGCTACCCGGATTCACCGTGGATGCCCTGGTGGAACTCGGCCGCCGGGTCCGGGACATCTACGCCAGCGGGCAGGTCAGCGCACGGGTGGACGACGAGTATCTGGTCACGTTGGCGCGGGCCGTCACCGGCGCGCTGGGTGGTCAGGTCGGCGTCGCGCCCCGCGTGTATCTCAAGAAGCTCGTCGCGGACGTCTTCGACCGGGTGGACCAGTTCGCCGACTGGGACCCACGGCGGCACTACGAGATGACCCTGCGGGCCGATGAGCTGACGGAGGTCGAACGTAACGCCGCTGCTTCCCCTGCCGCCCCTGCCGCCTCCGCTGTCGACGACATCGAACTGTCGATCTGAGGTGCCGGCGGACCTGGACCCGGTCCTGGTGTACCACCTCGTCAACACCCTCGGGTGGCGTGACCTGCGGGAGTTGCAGCGGGCCGCCATCTCGCCGGTCAGCGACGGCCTGGACGCGCTGCTACTGGCACCGACCGCCGGTGGCAAGACCGAAGCTGCGCTCTTTCCGCTGCTCACCCGGATGGCCGAACAGCGGTGGACCGGCACCTCCGTGCTGTACCTGGCCCCGTTGAAGGCGCTACTCAACAACCTCCACCCGCGCATCGAGCGGTACGCCGGTTGGCTCGGCCGTCGGGCCGGGGTGTGGCACGGGGACGTCGGCGCTTCGCGTCGACGGGCGATGCTCCACGAGCAACCCGACCTCCTCCTCACCACGCCCGAATCGCTCGAATCCATGCTGGTCAGTACGAAGGTCGACCACCGGCTCTTCTTCTCCGGCCTGCGGGCGGTCGTGGTCGACGAGGTGCATGCCTTCGCCGGGGACGACCGAGGGTGGCACCTGCTCGCGGTACTGGAACGCCTGGCCCGCCTGGCCGGTCGGCCGCTGCAACGGGTCGGACTCTCCGCCACGGTCGGCAACCCGCGAGAGCTGCTCACCTGGTTGCAGGGCTCGGGGGCAAGTCTCCGTCCGGCCCAGGTGGTGGCACCCGGAACGGTAGTCGCTGTCGACCAGGCACCACCAGGCGACATCGTGCTGGACTACGTCGGTTCGCTGGCCAACGCCGCCACGGTGATCTCTGGCCTGCACCGGGGCGAGAAACGGCTGGTCTTCTGCGAATCCCGGCAGACGGTCGAAGAACTCGGTCAGCTACTGCGGGAGAAAGGGGTGACCACCTTTCTCTCGCACGCGTCACTGTCCGCCGACGAACGCCGTCGAGCCGAACAGGCGTTCGGTGCGGCCCGAGACTGCGTGATCGTCTCCACCAGCACGCTTGAGCTGGGCATCGACGTGGGCGACCTGGATCGGGTGATCCAGATCGACGCGCCAGCCACCGTGGCGTCGTTCCTGCAACGGCTCGGTCGGACCGGACGACGCTCGGGGAGCAGCCGCAATTGTCTCTTCCTCACTCTGAGCGGAAAGGCGCTGGTCGAGGCGGCTGCCCTGCTGCTGCTCTGGTCACGGGGGTGGGTCGAACCGGTGGTCGCGCCGCCCGAGCCCCGACACATCGTCGCCCAACAGATTCTCGCCCTGTGCCTACAGGAACACCAGGTCGGTGACCAGTTGTGGGCGCACGCCTGGAACGGGCTCCAGCCCTTCGAGGGGAAAGCCCAGCCGATCGTCCGACATCTGGTCGAGCAGGGCTACCTCGATCAGGACGGCGGCATGCTGTTCATCGGACCGGCTGCTGAGGAACGCTTCGGCCGGCGGCACTTCATGGAGATGACGGCCGTTTTCACCGGCCCCCCCGAGTTCACCGTGCTGCTCGGCCGCAGCGAGTTGGGACGGATCGATCCCAGCCTCCTCACCGAGGAGGTCAAGGGTGAGCGTCGACTCCTGCTCGGCGGGCGGAGTTGGCGGGTCACCTACATCGACTGGCGTCGCCGGCGGTGTTTCGTCGAGGCCGCCGACAGCGGCGGACGAGCCCGCTGGTCCGGTGGAGGGTGGGCGTACCTCAATTTCGAGTTGGTCCGGGCAGTTCGTGAGGTGCTGCTCGGTGCGGAGCCTCCGATAGCACTCACCCGTCGGGCAACGGAGCGATTGGCACGAGAACGCGAGGAGAAGCTGCACGTCGTACACCCGGGTGGAACCCTCATCGTTCCCGACAGGAAGGGCGATCTGCGTTGGTGGACCTGGGCGGGCTTCCGGGCGAATGCCACACTCGCCGCCACTCTGGGCGAGGTGATCGATCCGGTCGAGCGTTTCGATGACTGCAGCATCCGACTGCGGGAGAACGTCACCCCCGCTTCCTGGCGGGTAGCCACCGCCGACGCTGCTGACCGTCTCTGCCTGCCCGAGATCCATGACAAGGCCCTCGGCGGTCTGAAGTTCAGCGCGGCACTGCCGAGGCGCCTGGCCGCTGCCACCCTCGCCGCTCGTCTCGCGGACGTCGACCGGGCGGCAGCGGTGCTCGGCGAGCCGACCCGGTTCGTCGTCACCTGACTCAGCGGCGGGGGGTGCTTCCTGCCGATACCGACGTACTTGTCGTCTCCACCGCCCACTCCAGCGCGTAGTCGGCCACCGCCTCCCAGCCCGGCGCGCCCACCGTGAAGTGCGACCGGCCGGGGAACTCGTGGTACGCGGTCACCGCCCGGGACTTCTGGTAGAGGCCCGCGTTCGCCTTGACCAGCGAGGGTGGGGCGACGTGGTCCTCGCCGCCGGCGATCAGCAGCAGCGGCGGCCGGTCGTCCCGGCCGGTGTCGACGGTCGCGGCGGAACGCGGGTCGAGGTTGGCGAACGCCCCGTCGAAGAGCACCCGCCCGACCGCCGGCACGGCGTACCGCTGCCAGGCCCGGTCGGACTCGTCCGGGGGCAGGGTGTTGCCGAAGGCGTACCGGAACTCGTCCGGACTGATCTGCACGGCCCGGTGCCGGTTGGCGGGGCTGTGCAACACCGGGTACGCCGCGCGCAGCGTGCTGATCGGCAGTCGCAGCACCCCCTTGACCGGCGCGGGGGCGACCGCCACGGTGGCCGCGCCGAGACCCCGGTCCGCCAGCACCTGGGCGGCCAGCCCGCCGTACGAGTGGCCGATCACGATTGGCGGGTGCGGCAGGTCGCGGACCACCGCCGCGTAGTGGTCGATCACCTGACCCAGGGTCGTCCCGGCCATCGGCCCCGGGTCCTGGCGCAGCGCCTCCACCTCGCGGTCGAGGCCCGGCCAGGCCGGGGTGAGCACGTGGAAGCCACGGGCGCGGTACCGGCCGGCCCAGCCCTCCCAGCTACGCGGTGTCATCCACAGCCCGTGGATCAGCACGATCGTGTCGACCCGTCCGGTCGGCGCGGTTGCCATGGTGTCCTCCCCGGTGTCGTGTACGCGCGGACGCCGCCGCTTACCCTCCGGACGCCGCCCGATTCCCCCGGGCCGCAGGTGTCCCGGTGGGGGGTGGGGTGGCGAGCCTGTCGACGACGACCAGTTCGGTGCCCGGGAGAACCTCGGCGAGCAGTTCGCGCTGGGCGCTGCGGGTGAGCCGGATGCAGCCGTTGGTGACGTCCTGGCCGAGGGTGTCGTCGTCCTGCCAGCTATGCAGGCCGATGTGCGCGCCCCGCAGGCCGGTGGGCACCGCGTCCGGGTCGTCGGGGACGGCCCCGAGGGCGAAGACGTCCACCCCGCCGTAGACCTCCTCGGGTGGCGGGGTGCGGCCGAGGATGAAGGTCCGGCCCAGCGGGGTGGCCTGGCCGGGCTGGCCGAGGCTGACCGGCCAGGAGCGCAGCGGCTGGCCGTGGCGGTACCAGGTGAGTCGGTGCGCCCGGCGCTCCACCACGATCTGGTCGCGCAGGGCGGCACCGGTCCAGCCGCCCTCGGGCAGCCAGGCCACCCGGCGGCTGGCCGAGGGCAGCAGGACGGCCGTCCAGCCGGTCCGGCGTGTCACCACCGGCATGGTCAGCCCGACGCCGTTGATGGTCGGGGCGAGCAGGGCCCGGGGCCGTCCGCCCGGTGCGTCGTACGCGGCGATCTTCCGGGTGGGGGTGAGCCCCTCGGTCAGCGGGGTGACGTCCAGCGGGTGCGGGTCGGCCGGGAAGCCGGCGGGCGCCGGGTCGTAGTCGATCACGGGCAGGCCGGCGGGGGCCGGCGCGGCGGCCGGCACCGTCGGGTCGGCGGCGTCGGTGGTGGGCGCCGGTGGTGCGGCGGCCTGCCGGGCCGGTGCGGGCGCGTCGTGCCGCAGCGCCGCCCCGACCAGCAGGGCGAGCACCAGCAGCGCCGGTACGCCGAGGACGGCGGCGAGCGGGCCGCGCCCCCTGCGCTGACTCAATCGGTCGAAAAGCACCAAACAACTCTAAGCGGCAGGGCCCTCGTCCGGTGTGATTCGCCCCGGACGAGGGCCCCGAGGGTCGGTGCGGGTCAGGACAGCCTGGCTCCGACGTGGATGGCGATCGCGTCGTGTGCGGCGATGTTGGCGGCGAACCAGCCGGCGGAGTCCACCGTGACCACCGGCCCGGTGCACGAGCCGCCGCTGAAGTCGCCGTGGATCACGTCGCAGTACCGGCCGGCGGGCAGCCCCGCGTAGTACGACCGGCCGTTGACCGCCGCGTCCTCGTCGTTGATGGTCAGGTAGCCCTTGCCGGTCCGGCTGAACGCGATGTGCTGGTAGCCGTTGTCGTACCAGTTGGCGACCGCGGCACCCTGGGTGGCGTTGTTGAAGCCGACCATGTTCTGCACCACCCGCCAGCGGTGCTCGCACTCCCAGCCCGAGTAGCAGGTGGTGTTGAGGGTCTTGTTGCCGGCGTCCGAGGGCGGCCCCTGGTCCTTGTTGCCGAAGGTGTAGCTCGACATCACCGTCGGCGAGCCGTACGGCCAGGCCAGCATGAACGCGTTCGCCAGCGCGTACGCGGCCCCGTTGCGGTAGGTCAGCACCCCGCCCTCACGCTGGGTGTCGTGGTTGTCCACGAAGACCGCCGCCGAGCCGCCGGGCAGGTAGCCCCACGCCTCGCCGAAGTTCCGCAGGTACGCCAGCCGCTCGCTGTTGAACATCCGGGCCAGGTCCTTGCCGTACCGGAACTCGTGCACGTCGCCGTTGCCGGTGTACTCGGTCGGCTGGATCGGCTCACCGGCGCCGTAGATGACCTCCTGCACCAGGTACGCCGAGCGGGAGAGCTTGCCCTTGATGGCGGCGATGTCGGCCGCCGGCATGTGCTTGCTGGCGTCCAGCCGGAACCCGTCCACCCCGAGGGAGAGCAGGTCGTTGAGGTATCCGGCGATCTTCGACCGGACGTAGTCCGACTCGGTCTTCAGGTCCGACAGGTTGACCAGTTCGCAGTTCTGCACCTCGTACCGGTCGTTGTAGTTGGCGATGTCGTCGCCGCCGTTGCGACCGCAGTGGTGGAAGTCCTGGGTCTGGTAGATGCCCGGGTAGTCGTAGTGTCCGTACGTCGAGCCGGCCCAGCCGGTGCCGCCGGCGTCCTGGCCGGACATGTGGTTGATCACCGCGTCGACGATCACCTTGACCCCGGCCGTGTGGCAGGCGTTCACCATGGACTGGAACTGCGCGCGGGTGCCCTTGCGCGACTCGATCCGGTAGCTGACCGGCTGGTACGCCACCCACCACTGGTTGCCTTTGACGTGCTCCTGAGGTGGGGAGACCTGGACGTAGCCGTACCCCTTGGGGCCGAGCACGGTGGTGCACTCGGTGGCCACCGAGGGCCAGTTCCACTCGAAGAGGTTGGCGATGACCTTCTTGGTGCCGGACGGCGCGGCGGCGGCCGGGGGTGCCGCCACGGCGATGGGTGCGAGCAGACCGGCGAGCGCGCCGAGGGCGAGGATCGCCGAGCGGCATCGACGTCGATGCATCGGTACTCCTGGGGGTCGGGGGGATGGTGGCAGCGCGGGGGAGGGCTCCGACTGACGGGTTCTTGCAGTCGGGGCTGAAAATTTTCGGAAAGGTTACAAGCGTATTGCAGGAGCTGTCAACGGATGTACATGCGTCGTTGCGCTGGGCGCTACACGTGCGCCGGGGCGGGACGGTTCGACGGATCCGTCGAGAAATTCGCCACCCACACTGATCCGTACGCGCCGGACGTCCGTACTGGAGGTGGGAGCAGGGTCGGCCGGTGGTGGCGCCGCCGTTAGACGATCGAGGAGCAGATGGCCCGGGCAAAGCAGAACGAGAAGGCGGCGACCGTCCGGACCACCACCAGCAGCCGTGGTGTCCGGACCGTGTCGAAGTCCGCCATGGCGCTGATGGTCGGGTCCGCGTTGGGCCTGCTCTGGGCCGGGGTGGAGATGACCGGCAACGGCGCGGCGATGTACGCGTACGGCTTCTTCTTCACCGAGTTCTTCGCCGGCGTGGTGGCCCTGGTGTCGCTCAGCCTCACCGTGATGATGGGCCTGCTCGCCACCGACCGGCTGGTCCTCCTGATCCGGCACCGGGTGCTGCTCCAGTCCGCGCACCGGGCCACCGGCATCCTCGGCATCGCCGGCCTGGTGTTCCACGTCATCACCAAGGTCGCGATCGGCCGGGCCGGCCCGACCGACGCCCTGGTCCCGTTCATCGGCGGCAGCGGGCTCTACGTCGGACTCGGCACGGTGGCCGCCTTCCTCATGGTGAGCGTGCTCTGGACCGGCCTGGTCCGGGTCCGCTTCGCCGGTGTCGGCCCGAAGTGGTTCTGGCGCAGCCTGCACTCCCTGGCGTACGTCTCCTGGCCCTTCGCCCTGGTCCACGGCCTCAACGCCGGCCGTACCGCGCAGTCCTGGGTGGTGCTCAGCTACCTGGCCTGCGTGCTGCTGGTGGTGGTGGCGCTGATGGTGCGGTTCTCCGTCTACCTCGGCAAGCGCACCCGGGAACAGCAGCAGGCCGCCGCCCTGAACAAGGCGATGACCGCCAAGGCGACCGACGAGGGCAAGGGCCGGTCGCTGCTCGGCGGGCTCGGCCGCCGGAAGGACGAGGAGACGACGGAGAGCCGGGGCGGCTGGGCCGAGACCGCGCTCGCGCCCGCCTGGAACGGGCCGACCGGCATCGCCCGGCGACGCGACCCCGACCGGTTCACCGTCCCGGTGGTGCCCGAGCCGGGCACCCTGCGCGAACCGGTCCGGGGCGGCCGTCGCCGCGACGCCGAGGAGGCGGAGCCGGCCCCCCGCCGCGAGCGCGACCTGGAACCGGCCGCCCGCCGCCGGGCCGACGAGGACGTCGCGCCGGTCTCCGGCAGCCGCCGTCGGGACGAGGCCATCGCGCCGGTCTCCGGCAGCCGGCGGGCCCGCTACGAGGACGACGTCGCGCCGGTCTCCGCCGGCCGCCGGGCCCGGCTCGACGACGAGGACGTCGCCCCCGTCTCCACCGGCCGACGGGCCCGCCGGGAGGACGACGACGACCTGGCCGCCCGCTACTCGGCACCGCCCCGACGGCGCACCGAGGAGCCCGAGGAGCCGTGGGACAGCCCGCGCCGCTGGGAGTCCAGCCAGCCCGTCTCGGCCGAGCCGATCTCCGCCGTCCCGCGTAGCGGGTCCGGCCGGCACAGTGTCGAGGAGGACGTGCCGGAGGAGCCGGACTACTGGCGACCGCCGGCCCGGTACGTCGCCGACGACCTCCCGGTCGACGACACCCCGACCCTGGTCGACCTGGCCTCGCGCCGGGCCATGCGGGCCACCAGCGAGGGCCGGGGCCGGCGCAAGGGCAAGGCCAACGCGGACGCCGTCGACGGGGCGTACTGGGCCGGGCTGCGGGGCGAGGCCAAGTGATGCGGACCAAGGTGCCCCCGGTGGCCTGTGTCGGGGAGCCCCGGCTCACCGCCGGGTTCGCCGAGTTCGGCCGGCTCGACCTGATGGCACACGAGATGACGCACGGCCCGATCGGGCCGATGGAACCGGCCAACCTGCTCCGGCTGGCCGAGAGCATCCAGCTCAAGGGCAAGGGCGGCGCGGGTTTCCCGTTCTTCCGGAAGTTCAAGGCGGTGCTGGAGTCCTGCGAACGGCAGGACCTCCCGGCCGTGGTGGTGGTCAACGCCACCGAGGGGGAGCCGGCGAGCTGGAAGGACAAGGTGCTGCTCACCCGGGCGCCGCACCTGATCCTCGACGGCGCGGCGCTGGCCGCGTACGCGCTGGACGCGGAGGAGATCGTGCTCTGCGTCGCCGACGACCTGGTCGGCCGGGACTCGCTCACCGAGGCCCTCGCCGAACGCCGGATGCCGGTGCCCACCAGCATCGTCACCGTGCCGCACCGGTTCATCTCCGGCGAGGGCGGCGCGCTGGTCAACGGCATCAACGGGCTGCCGCACATCCCGCCGGGCACCAAGAAGCGGTCCAGCGACTCGGGCGTGCGCAACCTGCCCACCCTGCTCTCCAACGCCGAGACGTACTCCCAGGTGGCCGTCGCCGCCCGGCTCGGCCCGTACGAGTACGCCGCGCTCGGCACCGACGACGAACCCGGCACCGTGCTGCTCACGGTGACCGGCCAGGCCAAGCGCCCGGCGGTGGTGGAGTGCGCCGCCGGCACCCCGCTGCGGGAGATCCTCGAACTCTGCGAGGTGCCGGAGGGGCCGGGCATCCTGATGGGCGGCTACCACGGCCGGTGGATCACCTGGGAGGCGGCGCAGCGGGCCGAGGTCACCCGCAGGAGCCTCACCAAGGTCGGCGGCACCCTGGGCGCCGGCATCATCGTCCCGCTCGGCAAGGACACCTGCCCGCTCGGCGAGGCCGCGCAGGTGGTCCGCTACCTGGCCGGGGAGTCCGCCGGCCAGTGCGGGCCGTGCAAGCGGGGCCTGCCCGACCTGGCCCGCGCCGTCGACCTGGCGGTCTCCGGCAGCGCGCCGGTGGAGGTCGTCCGGGCCGCCGCCGGCGACGTCAAGGGTCGCGGCGCGTGCAGCCACCCCGACGGTACGTCCCGGTTCGCGCTCTCGGCGATGGAGGTCTTCGCCGAGGACCTGAAGCAGCACACCACCGGGGAGGGCTGCGGCAAGCGGGTCAAGGGCGTGATGGGGCTGCCCGGCGCCCCGGACGCCAACCCCCGGAAGCTGACCCTGGACTGGTCCCGCTGCGACGGGCACGGGCTCTGTGCCCACGTCGTGCCGGACTTCATCCGGCTGGACGGCAACGGCTATCCCGCGTTCCCGTCCACCCCCGTGCCGACCTGGCTGAAGGAGGGCGCGATGAAGGCGGTGAAGGTCTGCCCCGAACTCGCGCTGCGGCTGGTCGAGGCCAAGTAGCCCACCGAGAGGAGACGCGGATGCGGTCGTCGTACCCGCACAGCCGACCGGGTGGCCGGCTCGCCGCCACCGCCGTGCTGGTCGGCGCCCTGCTGACCGGTTCGGCGTGCGCAGTCGGTCCCGCACCGGGGCAGCCGGCCGCCGAGGTCGCCGTCCCGGTCGGCACCGCCGCGCCGCTGCCCGCCGGCACCCCCGCCGGGCCGGGCGCACCTGCCGCCGTGCCCGAGGTGCTGCGGTTCACCGGGAAGACCCTGGACGGCGCGGCGTTCTCCGCCGCCACCCTGGCCGGCCGGCCGGTGGTGCTGTGGTTCTGGGCGCCCTGGTGCGCCACCTGCGCCAGCCAGGCGTGGTCGGTGGCCGAGATCGCCCCCAACTACCGGGACACCGTGCCGATCGTCGGGGTGGCCGGCCTGGGCGAGCAGCAGGCCATGAAGGACTTCGTCACGGAGTTCGACCTCGCCGGCACCCCGCAGCTCGACGACCGGGCGGGCGCCCTCTGGCGCCGGTTCGAGATCGTCGAGCAGAGCACCTTCCTGATCATCGATCGGGACGGGAAGGTGGTCCACCAGGGCTTCCTCGACGGTGAGGAACTGACCCGCCGGGTCGCCGCGCTGGCCGGCTGATGACCGGCCCGCTGCTGCTCGCGCTGACCGCCGGCATGCTCGGCGCGGTCAACCCGTGCGGGTTCGCGATGCTGCCGGCGTACCTGTCGCTGCTGGTCGCCGGCCCGGCGGACACCCGGGGCGCGATCGGCCGCGCGCTCACCGCGGCGGCCGGCCTGACCTGCGGGTACGTCGTCGTCTTCGGTGCCTTCGGGCTGGCCGTGGCGCCGCTGGCCGGCTGGCTGCGCCCCCGGCTGCCGTGGCTGACCGTGACCCTCGGGCTGGGCCTGCTGGCGCTCGGCTGCTGGCTGCTCGCCGGTCGGCGGCTGCCCACCCCGGGCCCGGCGGCCCGCGCCCCCCGGCTGACCCGCTCGCTGCCGTCCATGGCGCTGTTCGGGATGGCGTACGCGCTGGCCTCGCTGAGCTGTGCCAGCGCGCCGTTCCTGGCCATCGTGGTGACCAGCCTGCGGGCCGGTTCGACGCTGCGCGGGCTGGCGCTCTTCGTCGCGTACGCGATCGGGATGGGCCTGGTGGTGGCGGTGGCCGCGCTCGGCGTGGCGCTGCTGCGCGGCCGGGTGGTGGCCGGGCTGCGCGGCGTCGCCGCGTGGATGCCCCGGCTCAGCGGCCTGGTGCTGCTCGTCGCCGGCGGCTACGTCGCCTGGTACGGCTGGTACGAGGTCCGGCTCGCCCAGGGCCGGTACGACGCCTTCGGCGACCCGGTGGTGGTCGGCGCGGCCCGGCTCCAGCGGGCGTTGGTGGCGACCCTGGACACCGCCGGTCCGCTGGTGCTCGCCGGGCTGCTGGTCGTGCTGCTCGCCGTGGCGGCGTTGCGTCGTCGCAGCCGGACCCGCGAGGACGACCCCGGGCGGGCGTAGCGCGGCGGCCGAGGCCGGATGCGGGGGCGCGGCCGTCGCGGTGCCGTGCGGTGGGCGGCGGCAGCCGGTAGCTCCCGGTTGCCGCCGCCCGGCCGACGGGCGGGACAGTCAGCGGATCGGCGTGAGCCGGTCGGTGCCGAGCCGGTCGCGGAGCACCTCGGGCACCAGCACCGAGCCGTCGGGCTGCTGGAACTGCTCCAGGATGGCCGGGAAGAGCCGGCTGGTGGCCAGCGCCGAGCCGTTGAGGGTGTGCACGAAGCGGGTCTGCTTGCCGCCCGGCTCGCGGTAGCGGATGGCCGCCCGGCGGGCCTGGTAGTCGCCGGCCCAGGAGACCGACGAGACCTCCTTGTACTTGCCGGTGCTCGGCATCCACACCTCGATGTCGAGGGTCTTCTTCATCGAGGCGCTGGCGTCACCGGCGGAGAGCAGGCTGCGCTGGTAGTGCAGGCCCAGCCGCTCGACCAGGCTCTCGGCGTGGGCGAGCATCTCCTCCAGCGCCGCGTCGGCCTGCTCGGGCAGGGTGAACTGGAAGATCTCCACCTTGTTGAACTGGTGACCCCGGACGGTGCCGCGCTCGTCGGAGTGCGAACCGGCCGCCTCCCGGCGGTAGCAGGGGGTGTACGCGAACGCCTTCAGCGGCAGCTTCGGCGTCTCCAGGATCTCGTCCTGGTACGCGCCGAGGATGGCCGTCTCCGAGGTGGGCAGCAGGAACTGCCCGCGCGGGGCGGACTCCCGGTCGAGGTGGTAGACGTCGTCGTAGAACTTGGGGAACTGGCCGGCGGCGAAGCCGGCGGTGTCCAGCAGCAGGTGCGGCGGGAGCAGGAACTCGTAACCGGCCCGGACGTGCTCGTCGATGAACCAGTTGAGCAGTGCCCACTCCAGCCGGGCGCCCAGGCCGGTGTACATCCAGAAGCCGGAGCCGCCGAGCTTGACGCCCCGCTCGTGGTCGACCAGACCGAGCGCGCGGCTCAGCTCCACGTGGTCGCGGATCTTCTCGATGACCGGCGGCTCGCCGAACGTCTTCACCACCCGGTTGGCTTCCTTGCCGCCGGGGACGACGTCGTCGGCGGGCAGGTTGGGCAGCTCGCTCATCGTCCGCCGCAGCCGGGCCTGCACCTCGTCGAGCTGGGACTCCAGCTCGGCGAGCTGCTTGCGCTCGGCCTCCGGCGCGACGGACTCCGGCGTGCTGCCGGCCCGCTTCGCCTGCGCGTACGCCCGGGCCTCGGCCTTGCGGCGCTGCCGCTCGGCGTCGATCTCCGTGATCAGGGCGCGGCGTTCCTGGTCGAGCCGCTGGATCTCGTCCAGCACCCGATTGACCTCGGCGGGATCCAGCCGCTTCGCCAGCGCGGTCGCCACCGCCTCGCGATCCTTCCGGATCAACTCCATGTCGAGCATGCTGCTCCGTACGCCTCCGTCCAGGCAGTCAGGTGAGACCCCCAGATGCTACCGTCGCGGCCTTTCGCCCCCGGCCCGGCCCGGCGGAGCCGTCGATGTCGACGTCCCCACCGGGCCGGCGCTCGTCACCTTCCGTGACGGCCCCGGGAGGGCACGCCAGCCCGGTCCCGACCTTCGCGGGTCAGAGCCGGATCGGCATCAGGATCGAGAAGGTGTCCTCGTCGCCGGGCCGGCGCACGGCCAGCGGGGCGATCGGGCCGTCGAGTTCCAGCACCAACTGCGGGCCACCGGCGGCGTCCAGCGCGTCGAGCAGGAAGTCGCCGTTCACCCCGACCAGCAGGTCGTCCCCGCCCGGCCCGGCCAGTTCGGCCGCGTCGACCAGGCGCAGCCCGTTGCGGTCGTCCACCCCGAGCACGGTCACCGGCAGCGCCACCCCGTCGTGTACCCGGGTGACGGTGTGGGTGCTGGCCCGCAGCGCGGCGCGCAGGGTCGCCACGTCGACCGGGACCTGCCGGGCCGGCGCGCCGGTCGGCCGGCGCAGCAGCCGGCGGTAGTCGGCGAACTCGTACGGCAGGACCGTCGCGCTGGCCACGGCACCGGCGACGGTGACGGTGACCCGGCTCTCGGCGACCGTCAGGTGCGCCTCCGCCGTCAGCCCGGCGCCGGTGTCCAGCAGCGCCCGGATCTCGTCGATCGACGCCGCCGGCAGCAGCGCCCGGACCGCCGGGCCGTCCACCCGGCCGGCGGCCCGGGCCACCGCCAGCCGGTACCGGTCGGTGGCGACCAGCCGTACCCCGTCCGGCTCCACGTCGAGCAGTACGCCGGCGAGCACCGGCAGTTCGGGGTCGCTGCCGACGGCGAACCGGACGGCGTCGACGGCGGCGGCCAGTTCGGCGCGGGACAGGACGATTCGGGTGGTCATCGGGTTCTCCTCGGGATCGATCAGGGCGCGGATCCGGGAGAGTTCACGGCGGGCGTCGGCGAGACCGTCCTCCAGCCGGCGAAGGTGCGCGTCGAGCAGTTGCCCGACCTGTGCCGGCTCGTCCCGCAGCCGCAGCGCGGCGGCGATCTCCGCCAGCGGCATGCCGACCCGGCGCAGGCCGGCCACCAGCCGGGCCGGTGCCACCTGCGCGTCGGCATACCAGCGGTAACCGGTCAGCGGGTCGACCACCGCCGGGGTCAGCACCCCGCACCGGTCGTAGAACCGCAGCGCGCTGACCGTCAGGCCGCTGGCCCGGGCCAACTCGCCGATGCTCCGCAACTCGCTCTCCACGCCCCTGATGCTGTCGCCTCAACCAGGTCGAGGGTCAAGCCGCCGGTCGCCCGCCGTTCACCTCGCCCGCCGCCCGTCGCGTCGGTCAGCCCCGCGACTCCAGCACCCGGAACGTCATCCCCGCCCGCACCAGCCGGTCCAGCAGCGCGTCGCCCATCGCCGTCACCGGCGTCACCTGCCCGGACGTCACCGGGAGGTCGTCGTGGGCCAGGCAGAGCGCCGACTCGGCGAGCATCTTCGCCGTCTCCTCGTACCCGGGGTCGCCGCCGGAGACCTCGGTGCGGACCGTGCGGCCCCCGCCCTCGCCGACGAACCGCACCCGGAACCACGACCTCGCCCGCTGCTGCGCGCTCGGCCCCTGCCCGGAGGCGAGCCGGCCGAGCAGCCAGCGCCGGGTCGGCGGCAGCTTCACCAGGGCCAGCACCCCGGCCATCCCCGCCCCGGCGAGCAGCACCGTCGGCAGCCGTTTCACCGCGGCGAAGTGCCGGTAGCGGAAGTCCGGTCCGTACTCCGGGCGGGCGGCGGCGGACCGGCGGACCACCTGCGGGTCGATGGTGGGCAGCGGCACCGCCCACATGCCGGTCGCCGCCGACCGGCCGACCTTGCCGGGCACCGCGCGGACCCGGCGTCCGGCCGGCCGGGGCTCGACCGCCCGGCGGGCCTTCGCGGCCCGGCCCGCCTCCCCGGTACGGGAGAACGCGGTGAGCGCCGAGTGGTACGTGCCGGCGGAGAACCGCCCGCCCGCCCGGACGAACCCGTCCACCGTGATCGGCGCGTCGGACGGCAACTGCTTGACGGTGTACCAGGTGCCCAGGTCGTGCGGGACCGAGTCGAACCCGCACGCGTGCACCAGCCGGGCGCCGGTGCGTACCGCCTCGGTGTGGTGTCGCACGTACATCAGGTCCACGAACTCCGGCTCGCCGGTGATGTCGAGGTAGTCGGTGCCGGCGGCGGCACAGGCGGCGACCAGCGGCTCCCCGTGGTGGACGTACGGCCCGACGGTCGTCGCCACCACCCGGGCGCTCTCCGCCACCACCCGCAGCGACCCGGCGTCGGTGACGTCGGCGGTGAGCAGCGGCAGCCCGGCCAGGGCCGGGTCGAGGTCGGCCAGCCGGTCCCGGACCGCCGCCAGCTTCGCGGGGTTGCGGCCGGCGATCGCCCAGCGCAGCCCCGCCGGGGCGTGCCGGGCCAGGTACTCGGCGGTCAGCCCGCCGGTGAAGCCGGTCGCGCCGAACAGGACGATGTCGTACGGGCGGTCGTCGCGCATCCGCCGAGTGTGCCACCCGCGACCGGTCCTCACCCCTGTGGCGTGAAGACCGCCCGGACGCAGCCGTCCGCCCGGTCCCGGAACAGCGCGTACCCGGCCGGCCCCTGTTCCAGGGGGAGCCGGTGGGTCGCCAGGTGCTCGGTGCGCAGCTCGTCGCGGGCCATCCGGTCCAGCAGCATCGGGATCCACCGCTGGCCGTGCTGCCGGGCGCTGCGCAGGGTCAGCCCCTTGTTCATCACCGCGCCCAGCGGGAAGGCGTCGACGAAGCCGGTGAAGGTGCCGGTGACGAAGACCGTGCCGCCCTTGCGGCAGGCGTGCACCGCCTCCCGGACGGCGAGCGGGTCCTCGACCACCCCCGCCCGGCCGGTGAACCGGTCGGCCAGCGACACCGGCCGCCCGCCACCGTCCGCCACGCCGACCGCCTCCACGCACACGTCCGGGCCCCGGCCGCCGCTGCGTTCCCGCAGCTCGGCGGGGACGTCGGTGTGTTCGTAGTGCAGCGTCTCGGCCCCGGTGTGCAGTTCGGCCATCCGCAGCCGCTCCGGGTGCCGGTCGATGACGATCACCCGGTCCGCGCCGAGCAGCGTCGCCGCCTGCGCGGTGAGCTGACCCACCGCGCCCGCGCCCCACACCGCGACCACGTCACCGGGACGGACCTCGCCCAGTTCGGCGCCCATCCAGCCGGCCGGGGCGGCGTCCGAGGCGAAGACCGCCCGGTCGTCGCTGACCGTCTCGGGCACGGCGAACGCCCCCACGTCGGCGTACGGCACCCGGACGTACTCGGCGTGGCTGCCGGCGAAACCGCCCGTCGCCCGGGGCTGGCCGTAGCAGCCGCCGGTGGGCTGCCCCCACGCCGACTCGGTGACCGCCGGCGCGGTCCCGCCGTTGTCGCAGCAGGAGTGCAGCCCCTGCCGGCAGTACCAGCAGTTCCCGCAGGCCACCGCCGCGCAGACCACCACCCGGTCGCCGACCCGGTGCCGGCGTACCGCCGGGCCGACCTCGGCCACCTCGCCGAGGAACTCGTGGCCGAGCACGTCCCCGACGTCGAGCAGCGGCTGCCGGCCGGCGAGCAGCGGCAGGTCGGCCCCGCAGGTGGCACTGCGCCGGACCCGGACGATCATGTCGTGCGCGTTGCGCAGCTCCGGGTCGGGCACCTGGCGTACCGCGAGCCGGCCGGCGCCTTCCCAGCACAGCGCCCTCACCCGGGCACCGCCGGGCGGTCCACCGGGGCGCGATCGGCCCGCAGCACCTCGCCCGTCTCGGCGAGCTGCTTGACCTGGCGCAGCACGTTCCGCAGGTAGCCGCCCGGGTCGTCGCCGACCAGGTGGGCGGCCATCCCGGGCAGGGTGGCCACCCCGCCGAGCGGCCGGACCGCCAGTTCGGTGCCGCGCCGGCCGGGCGCGGGCCGCAGGTACAGCTCCACCGCCCCGTCGAGCGGGCGCAGCGGCACCGGCCACCGCCCGTCGGGGAGCAGCTCCGCCGCCGGTACGCCGACCGTCACCACCTGCCAGCGGGCCGGTCTCGGGTCGTCACCCGCCACGCGTGGCCGGCGTCGTCGCCGGGGTACGACCACCGCGCGCGCCGCCACCGCGCCGAGCGCCGTGCCGGCGAGGGCGCACCCGCCCCGGGCCAGCCGTCCCATCCGTACCACCTGCCTCTCGCGCCGCGACCGGTGTGCGGGCGGCCGGTCACGCGCGTCCGGCCGCCCGAACGACCATCGTCGGCGGGGGCGGGGTGAACCGGGCTCGTCCCGAAGGGGTGAACCGGGCCGCGCCGGGTAACCGCCGCCGACCGGGGGAGGAACGCGCCGACTGGGGGTGGGACGGGTGCCGCAGCAGCGCAGCAGCGACGGGATCGCCGAGGCGTCCGCCGGTCCGCCGCTGCTGGCGTCCCGGCTGGCCCCGCCCGCGCCGCCCGCGCCGGTGCTGCTCCGGCCCCGGCTGCTGCGCCGCCTCGACGACGCGGTGGCCGGGGCGCTCACCCTGGTCCGGGCCCCCGCCGGCTGGGGCAAGACCACCCTGCTCGCCACCTGGGCGCGGGCGGCGGGCGAGGAGTCGCCGGCCTGGGTGCAGGTCGAGCCGGGGGACAGCGGGCAGCGACTCTGGGCGTACCTCGCGGCGGCCCTGCGCGGCGCGGCGCGGGGCGAACCGGACGCCCCGGTGCCGGCCGCCCCGCCCCGCCCCGACCAACTGGAACTGCTCGCCGCCGCGCTGGCCGCCCGGGACCGCCCGGTGCGGCTGGTCCTGGACGACCTGCACCGGGTCGCCGACCCGGCGGTGCTGACCGGCCTGGAGTTCCTGCTGCGGCACTCCGCCGGGCGGCTGCGGTTGGTCGTCGGGGCGCGGGTCGACCTGCCGCCGGTGCTGCACCGGCTACGGCTGGCCGGCGACCTGTCCGAGGTGGGCCCCGACGAGCTGGCCTTCACCACCGACGAGGTGGCCGACCTGCTGGTCGCCCACGGGGTGCCGCTGCCCGCGGCGGCGGTCGCCCGGCTGGCCGAGCGGACCGGCGGCTGGCCGGCCGGGCTCCGGTTCGCCGCGCTGGCCGCCCGGGGACGTCCCGAGCCGGAGCGGTGGGCGGAGCGGTTCGGCGGGGACCACCCGGACGTCGCGGCGTACCTGCGGGCGGAGGTGCTGGCGGGGCTGCCGGCGACGGCCCGGGACCTGCTGCGGCGGTGCGCGGTCGGCGGGGCGGTCCGGGCCGACCTGGCCGACGCGCTGACCGGGGGCACCGACGCCGGGCAGTTGCTGGCCGGGCTGGCCCGGGACGGCGGTTTCCTGCACCGCGACGACAGCGAACCGCCCTGGTACCGGCCGCACCCGTTGCTGGCCGACCTGCTCCGCGACGAACTCGCCGGGCTCGCCGAGCGGGACCGGCGCGACCTGCACCGGCGGGCCGCCGACTGGTACGCCGACCACGACCGGCCGGCCGAGGCGCTGCGCCACGCGCTCACCGCCGGGGAGTGGGACCGGGCCACCGGGCTGCTGCTCACCCACTGGCCGGAGCTGGTCCCGTACGAGCGGGCGGCGTCCGCCGGCCCGCCGCCCGCGCCGCCCCCGGCGGAGGCGGTCCGCCGCGATCCGGAGCTGGCGCTGGCGGCCGGCGTCGAGCGGGCGTACGCGGGGGACACGGCGGCGGCGACCGCCCGGTTGCGGGAGGCGATGGCGGCGGCCCGGTCGCTGCCGGCCCCGCGCCGCGACCGGTTCCGCCGGCTGGCCACCACACTGGAACTCACCCTGGCCCGGTTGGCCGGCGACCACCCGGAGGTACGCCGGGCCGCCGCCCGGCTGCTGGCCACCATGGCGGCCCGGGTGCCGACCGGCGACGGACCCGGGGACGACCCGACGGCGGGCCGGCGACCCGACGGGCCCGGCCCGGACCCGGGCCTCCCCACGGACGACGACCCCCGCACCGGGGAGGACGCCGACGTGCGGGCGGTGGCCGGTACGGCGCTCGCCCTGACCGACCTGGCCGAGGGGGACCTGCGGGCGGCCGGGGCGCGGTTCGCCGGGGCGCTGGCGGCGGCGCGGCAGGCCGACCGGCCCCGTACCGAGCTGGTCGGCGCGGCCCGGGCGGCCCTGCTGCACGCCGTCGCGGGTGACCTGGTGCCCGCCGAGGAGACCGCCCGGGCCGCCCTGGCCATGCCGCCCTGCCAGGGCTGGTCGAGCCGGACCGACTGCGGGTACGCCCACCTGGCGCTGGCCCTGGTGGCGGTGTACCGGGACGAGCCGGCGGAGGCCACCGCCGAGCTGGCGGCGTCCGGACCGGCGAACGGCGGGCCGGCGGTCGGGGCGGTGGCCGCGCTGTGCCGGGCGGCCCTGCTGCGCGACGCCGGTGAGCCGGCCGCCGCCATCGAGGTGGTGCTGCGGGCCCGCGAGGAGCTGCCCGGTGGCGGGGAGCTGGCCGACCGGCTGCTCGCCCTGGAGGCGGACCTGCGGGGCGAGCAGGGCGACCTGGACACCGCCCGGCGGCTGCTCGCCACCGGGGCACCGGACCCCGCGCCGGTGCTGGCGTCGGCCCTGGCCCGGGTGGAGCTGCGGGCCGGTGACGTCCGGGCCGCCGGGTACGCGCTGCCCGACTGGGACGCGCCGGACGCCGCCGGCTGGCCGCTGCCGGTACGACTCGGCGCGGGCGTGCTGGCGGCGGTGCTGGCCGGGCGGGCCGGCGACGACCGGCGCGCCGGACGGCTGCTGGAACGGGTGCTCGACCTGGCCGGCCGGCAGGGCCACCGGCGGGTCTTCACCCGGGCCGAACCGGCGGTACGGGACCTGCTCGCCGCCCACCTCGACTCGGGGACGGCGCACTGGCCGGTGGTCAGCGAGCTGACGCGTGGTGGCGGGGACCCGGCCGAGCGGTCGCCGGGCGGGCCGCAGCGGGCGCTGGACGAGCCGCTCACCGAGCGGGAGCTGACCATCCTGCGCTACCTGCAGAGCATCCTGTCCAACGTGGAGATCGCCGGTGAGCTGTCACTGTCGGTCAACACGGTCAAGACGCACGTGCGCAACATCTACCGCAAGCTGGACGCCACCCGTCGCCGGGAGGCGGTCCGGCGGGCCCGCGAGCTGCGGCTCATCTGAGCCGGGCCGCCGCCCGGGGGTGCGACCGGGCGGCGGGGCCGGTGGGTTCAGGCGCCGGCGGCGGCGTCGACGGCGGCGAGCAACGCGGGCAGGTCGTACCCGCCCTCGTGCCGGTCGTCGTTGACGAACAGGGTGGGGGTGCCGTTCACCCCGCTGCGGATGCCACCGACGAAGTCGTGCCGTACCCGGTCGCCGTAGGCGTGCCGGTCGACCTCCGCGCCGACCTCGTCCGGCGGCATGTCCCGCTGCGCCACGCCGAGCGACAGGTGCACCGGGTCGAGCTGGTCCTGGTGCTCGTAGAGCCAGTCGTGCATGTCCCAGAACCGGCCCCGCCGCCCGGCCGCCTCGGCCACCTCGGCGGCGTTCTCCGCGTACGGGTGGATGTTGTCGATCGGGAAGTGCCGGTAGACCAGCCGTACCGTGTCGCCGCGCTGGCGCAGCAGCTCCGCCAGGTTCGGGTACGCCGCCCCGCAGTACCGGCACTGGAAGTCGCCGTACTCGACGATGGTGACCGGCGCGTCCGCCGCCCCCCGGATGTGGTCGACCTCGGTCACCGGCACCCGTAGTCGGGCGGTGACCTGCAACGGCGTGCTCATCCCACCACCACCTGCCGGCCGCGGAACTGCCCGGGGCCCGTCCGTCGCCCGTCCGGGATCGCCGGCAGGGTGAAGTCGGGGGCCGGGCTCCCGTACCGGATCAGCCCGTCGGAATCAGTCATGTCTCCCACCCTCCCGCCCGGCCGGGTGACGGCGGATCACCCGGCCGGGGTGGTCCTCAGCGGGCCACCGTCAGGTGGTTGTGCACCTCCCGGACACCGGGCGCGGACCAGACCACCCGCTCCACCTCGTCGCGCTCCGGCACGGAGTGGACCAGGCCGTCCAGCAGCACGGTGTCGCCGTACACCCGGACGCTGACCCGGTCCGGCTCGACGGCTCCGCTGCGGGCGAGCGCGTCGACGATCCGTTCGGGCAGTTCCACGCCGGTGGGGGCGGTGGCCGGCCGGACGGTCAGACCGTTGCCCACCCCCCGTACGCCGGTCAGCCGGCCGACCGCCCGCTCGGCGGCCCGGCGCTGGTACTCCCACTCCACCGCCCCGCGCAGCGTCACCCAGCCGGCGGCGACGGTGACCTCCAGCTCCTCCACCGGCACGAAGGCGTCCCACTCCAGGGCGTGCTGGGCGGCGGCGGCGAGTTCGGGGTCGGTGCGCTCGGCCGACGGGCCGATCCGGACGGTGAGGTCGTTGGCGACGGCCCGGACCCGGGCCACCCGGTGGGCGGCCCGCTCGGCCGCCCACTTCGCGGCGTAGCTGTCCAGCCACCCGGTCAGCGTCACCACCCCCTCGGTGACGGTGACTCCGACCTCGGTGGGGCTCACCCGGGGATCCCAGGTCAGCTCGTCGAGCACGTCGGTCTGGATGTCCTGGTCGGTACGGGTCACGGTGATCGCGCCGGCCATCGGCGTCCCTCCTCCCGCTCACGGGGACGGGCGGTTACGGCCCGCCAGCCGCGATGCTGCCGCCGGCCGGGGTGAGTCACCCCCACCCGACCCGGGTGATCCGGGTCGGGTGGGGCAGACCCGGCGGGGCGTCGACAAGCGGACCGGACTCGGGCACTCTGGCGGTCGGCGAAAGGCGGGGGCGGACAGATGGGAATCGATGGGATGCGGGTCGCGGGCCGGCGGGTGGCGGCGGTGTCGTGGCGGCTGGCCCGGCACGAGTGGACCCTCGCCGGGCTCGCCGCGCTGCTGCTGGCGGTGGCGCTGACCTGGCCGACGCTGCGCGATCCGGCCGGCACGATCCCGCAGGATACCGGCGATCCGACGTTGCAGGCGTGGCAGGTGGCGTGGGGTGGGCACGCCCTGCTCACCGACCCGCTGCGGCTCTGGCACTCCAACACGTTCTTCCCCGAGCCGTACACCTACGCCTACTCGGACACCCTGCTCGGCTACGCCCCGTTCGGCCTGGTCGGCGAGGGGCCGGTGGCCGCGGTGGTCCGCTACAACCTGCTCTACGTGCTGACCCACGCGCTGGCCTTCGTCGGGGCGTACGCGCTGGCCCGGCAGGTGGGGGCGGGGCGGGCCGGGTCCGCGCTGGCCGGGGTGTCGTTCGCGTACGCGCCCTGGAAGCTGGCCCAGGCCGGTCACCTGCACGTGCTCAGCGTCGGGGGGATCGCCCTCGCGCTGGCCATGCTCGCCCGCGGGCACGGCTGGTCGCTGCGGCACGGCCACCGGCCCGACCGGGTCCGGCCCGGTTGGGCGGCGGCCGGCTGGGCGGTCGCCGCCTGGCAGGTCACCCTCGGCTTCGGCATCGGCCTGCCCTTCGCGTACGTGCTGGCGCTGCTCTGCCTGGGCGGCGCGGCGACGTACGGCTGGGTCTGGTGGCGGCGGCGGGTCCGGCCGCCGGTGCCGCGCGGCCTGCTCCTGGCCGACCTGGCCGGGGCGATCGCGTTCGCCGGGGTGACCCTGGCGATGGCCGCGCCGTACTTCGAGGTGGTGGCCCGGCACCCGGCCGGCCGGCGGACGGTGGAGCAGATCGCGATGTTCTCCCCGCCGTGGCGGGGGTTCGTCACCGCCCCGCCGGAGTCCTGGCTGTGGGGCCCCCGGCACGAGGCGGCCCGGGCCACGCTCGGCTTCGCCGGTGAGATGACCCTGCTGCCCGGGGTGGTGCTGCTGTCGCTGGCGGTGGCCGGGCTCTTCTTCTCCGCCTGGCGGCTGCGGTACCGGCTGGCGCTGGCCGGCGCGGCGCTGGTCAGCGTGGCCCTCGCGGCGGGCACCACGTTCGGCGGCGACGGCGAGCCCGGGTACGTGACCCTGGTCCGGTACGCCCCGGGCTGGGACGGGGTGCGCACCCCCGGCCGGCTGGTGCTCTGGACGACGCTGCTGCTGGGCCTGCTCGCCGCCGGGGCGTTGACCGTGCGGGACCCGGAGCCGGGGCCGGGTCGGGCGGGCCGTCGGGTCCGGCTGGCCCGCTGGGCGCTGGTGCTGCCGGTGGCGCTGGTGCTGCTGGAGGGGGTCAACCGCACCCCGCACGTGCCGGTGCCGGCGGAGCCGGCGGCGCTGCGCGGGCTGGCCGGCCCGGCGCTGGTGCTGCCCAGCGACGGCATCCGGGAGCTGCACGTGATGCTCTGGTCGACCGACGGGTTCCCGAAGGTGGTCAACGGGCTGGCCTCGTTCACCCCGCAGTCGCAGGAGCGGATCCGGGCGGCGAGCACCACCTTCCCGGACGCCGCCTCGGTGGCGTACCTGCGCCAGGCCGGGGTGCGCACGGTGGTGCTGCTGCCCGGCTACGCGCCGGGCACCCCGTGGGCGGACGTGGCGGCCCGACCGGTGGACGGGCTGGGGATCGGTCGCGAGAACGTCGGCGACGGCATCGTCTACCAGCTCTTCTGACCGAGTTAGTTGGGAGCGCTTCCTAATTCGCCGGGGCAGCGGTTACTGTTGATGCCTTCCTCGGCAGCGGGAGCCATGCGTGCCGGCGGGGAGCCAGGGCAGCTCTCCGCACCCGTCGACGTCCCCGGTTCGGGCGTCGCGTCCCCACCACCCTGGCATCCCGAGAGGAACCGCAGATGCGGAGAAGTCTCGTCGGCGCGGTCACATCCGTGCTGGCCGCCGCCACGGCCGTCGTGGCCGTCCAGTTCACCGTCGCACCGTCCACCCCGGCCGCCGCGGCGGCGGCCGACCCGTACAATTGGAAGAACGTCCGGATCGACGGCGGTGGCTTCGTCCCCGGCATCATCTTCAACCAGACCGAGAAGAACCTGGCCTACGCCCGTACCGACATCGGCGGCGCGTACCGGTGGGAGCAGGCCAGCCAGTCCTGGACGCCATTGCTCGACTGGGTCGGCGCCGACAGGTGGGGCTACAACGGCGTGGTCAGCCTGGCCACCGACCCGGTGCAGACCAACCGGGTGTACGCGGCGGTCGGCATGTACACCAACGACTGGGACCCGAACAACGGCGCCATCCTGCGCTCGACCGACAAGGGCGCCACCTGGCAGGCCACCGCGCTGCCGTTCAAGAACGGCGGCAACATGCCCGGCCGGGGCATGGGGGAGCGGCTGGCGGTCGACCCGAACCGGAACAGCGTCCTGTACTACGGGGCCGAGGGCGGCAACGGGCTGTGGCGCAGCACCGACTACGGGGCCACCTGGGCCAAGGTGGCGAACTTCCCGAACGTCGGCAACTACCGGGCCGACCCCAACGACGCCAGCGGCTACCAGAGCCAGAACCAGGGTCTGACCTGGGTCAGCTTCGACAAGAGCACCGGTGCGACGGGCAACGCCACGCAGACCATCTACGTCGGCGTGGCGGACAAGCAGAACCCGGTCTACCGCACCACCAACGGCGGCACCACCTGGGAGCGGATCGCCGGCCAGCCCACCGGCTACCTGGCCCACAAGGGCGTGGTGGACCCGGTCGGCGGCTTCCTCTACATCGCCACCAGCGACACCGGCGGCCCGTACGACGGCGCCAAGGGCGACGTGTGGAAGTTCAACCGGGCCACCGGCGCGTGGACCCAGATCAGCCCGGTCCCGTCGTCCAGCACCGACGCCTACTTCGGCTACACCGGCCTGACCATCGACCGGCAGAAGCCGAACACCCTGATGGTGGCCACCCAGATCTCCTGGTGGCCGGACGCCATCTTCTGGCGCAGCACCGACGGGGGCGCCACCTGGACCCGGATCTGGGACTGGGGCAGCTACCCGAACAAGACCAAGAAGTACACGATGGACGTCAGCTCGGTGCCGTGGCTGACCTTCGGCAGCAACCCGTCCCCGCCGGAGGAGACCCCGAAGCTGGGCTGGATGAACGAGTCGCTGGAGATCGACCCGTTCGACTCCAACCGGTTCCTGTATGGCACCGGCGCGACCATCTACGGCAGCACCGACCTGACCAAGTGGGACACCGGCGGCCAGCTCACCATCAAGCCGATGGTCAAGGGCCTGGAGGAGACCGCCGTACTCGACCTGGTCAGCCCGCCGTCCGGGGCGCCACTGGTCAGCGCGCTCGGTGACATCGGCGGCTTCCGGCACGCCGACCTCAACGCCGTACCGTCGATGATGTTCACCCAGCCGAACTTCACCAGCACCACCAGCCTCGACTACGCCGAGGCCAACCCGGCGACGATGGTGCGGGCCGGCAACTTCACCGACTCGGACCGCCCCAACGACAGCCACGTCGCGTTCTCCACCGACGGCGGGGCGAACTGGTTCCAGGGCAGCGAGCCGTCCGGGATCAACAACGGCGGCACCGTCGCCGCGGCGGCCGACGGCAGTCAGTTCGTCTGGGCCCCGGGCGACGCCGGCCAGCAGGTCGTCCGCTCGGTCGGCTTCGGCAACTCGTGGACCGCGGCGACCGGCATCCCGGCCAACGCGGTGGTCGAGTCCGACCGGGTCAACAAGAACAAGTTCTACGGCTTCAGCGGCGGGAAGTTCTACCTCAGCACCAACGGCGGAACCAGCTTCACCGCGTCGGCCGCCACCGGACTGCCGACCACCGGGAACGTGAAGTTCAAGGCGCTGCCCGGCAAGGAGGGCGACGTCTGGCTGGCCGGCGAGGGCGGTCTGTGGCACTCCACCGACTCCGGGGCCACCTTCGCCAAGCTGACCACCGTGTCGTCGGCGGTGAACGTCGGCTTCGGCAAGGCGGCCCCCGGGCAGACGTACCCGGCGTTGTTCACCGTCGGCACGGTCGACGGCAAGGCCGGCGTCTACCGGTCCGACAACGCCGGCGCCGGCTGGGTGCGGATCAACGACGACCAGCACCAGTACGGCAACGCGGGTGAGGCGCTGACCGGCGACCCCCGGGTCTACGGCCGGGTCTACCTCGGCACCAACGGCCGGGGCATCCTGGTCGCCGACCGACTCGGCGGCACGCCGACCCCGACCCCGACCACCCCCGGGCCCACCCCGACCACCCCCACCCCGACGCCCACCTCGCCGAGCCCGACGCCCACCACGCCCACCCCGACGCCCACCACGCCGGCACCGACCACCCCGCCGCCGTCCAGCGGCTGCGCGGCGACCTACAAGGTGACCGGTACGTGGCAGGGCGGCTTCCAGGGTGAGGTGACGGTACGCAACTCGGGCACCACACCGATCGCCGGATGGACGCTCACCTGGACGTTCGCCGACGGCCAGAAGATCAGCCAGCTCTGGGGCGGCACGTACACCCAGACCGGTGCCGCCGTATCGGTGAAGGACGCCGGATGGAACGGTGCGCTCGGCGCGGGGGCCACCACCAGCCTCGGTTTCCTCGCCAGTGCCACCGGCACCAACGGCGTCCCGCCGGTGACCTGCACCAGTCGCTGACGGACGGACCCCCGCCCGCCGGCTCCCTCGCAAGTCGGGAGCCGGCGGGTTCCGCGCGGAGACGCACCAAGGTCGTGCTCGATGCGGAGACGCACCAAGATCGTGCTCGACGCGGAAACGCACCAAGATCGTGCTCGATCCTGGATGTAGTGGCATCTTCGGGTGAGTGAGGCAACTACATCAATGATGTAGCACGATCTTGGCGCGGGGCGCGGGGCGCGGGGCGCGGGGCGCGGGGCGCGGGGCGCGGGGCGCGGGGCGCGGGGCGCGGGGCGCGGGGCGCGGGGCGCGGGGCG